>CALRXC020000016.1:0-71445 GCA_943372025.1 Synechococcus sp. UW140
CCGGAATCAAACTGAGAAAGACGTGAATCGATTGCGGGTCGATGATTCGCTCAGTTCAGCTGTTCTGCAATCGATCTCGGGCTTTTGACTGGCCTGAAGTGAGGGCACCGGCAAGACCCAACTGAGACCGAATTTGGCGCTGGTGTGGAGCGAGACGGGTCTTTTCGCCCGAAACGATCTATGTGCAACAGCCTCCTAGCGCAGCAATCGCGGGCGAACAGCGGCTCGGAGATCGCGGACTACCCCATCCGGAGCCAAAACCCTTGCTATGGCTTGCTTTTATAGGACGCCCCCTGTGTGATTCGAAGGGGGCGACTCGCGTGGGCCTCCATCCGAGCGGCTTCGGGGCGCTTCGTCGCGGCGAGGGACACGCCTGTGGCCTGTGCAAGCTGGAATCCGCGGCCAGTGCCAACGGCCGACCTGCTTGAGGCCTGGCATCTGCATCGCTTGGTCGTGCGCTCCTGCTGCTCTTCCGCTGCGCTGGCTCCTGAGCGGCGCGGCTTGACAGCGGCGACCAAGCCCTGAAGTATTCCTTGGAGGGAATACTGGATGTGGGATGTCTCTCAGACCGCTGTCTTCGAAGACTGGTGGGGCGAGCTCAGCGAGCAGGAGCAGGACGATGTGACGGCCATCGTGGAGCTGCTCCAGGATATGGGTCCCCAGCTGCCCTTCCCCCACTCCTCAGGAGTGGAGAGTTCCAGGCACAGCCACATGCGCGAGCTGCGCATCCAGTCCCACGGCGACCCCCAAGGCGGACGCCCTCTACGACGGACACCTCATCAACCTGCAAACCCATCCCAAGCCATGACGCGCTCCTTCTCTGAACACACCAAGGACTTCAGCCCCGAGCGGCGCGAGCGCATTGAGCAGCGCAAAGAGCAGCTGCGGCAGGAAATGACCCTGGCGGAACTGCGCCGGGCATTTTCACTCACCCAGGACACCCTGGCCAAAACCCTCAATGTCAAACAGGCCGAGATCTCCAAGATCGAGAATCGGGCCGACATGCTGATGAGCACCCTGCGCAATTTTGTGCAGGCCATGGGTGGTGACCTGGAAGTGAGGGCTGTCTTCCCCGACCGCGCCATTGAGATCAGCACCTTTTCGTCTCTGGCCAGCAAGCCTGGCAAGTCGCGCACTGGCAAAAACAAACAGCAAATGCTTGAGGCGTAGAGATCACTCTTCTGGTGCGCTTTCTGCTCCAGCCGGCAGAAGCCGAAGCGATCCTCACGCGGATCTTCACCACCGTGGCCAGCAGCTGGGAGGCCACCCTGCGCGAAGCCTCGGTGAGCCACGGCGACTGCCAGCGGCTCAGCCGCGCCTTCCTCTACCCGGGGCTGGAGCTGAATCCGGAGGTGGCTGAGTGATGGCCGCCCCACTGCTCGCCGCCCAGCATGGGCACAATCCACTCAGGCGGAGCAGCTTGAACGCTCCGCCCTCTGTCCATCGCTGACGTCCTCGTTCGCTGAAGTCATCCCCCCTGATGTCCCCCACCATCGACTTCAAGCGCCTCTTCAAGCTCCGCCTGGTGGTGGCCCGCCACGGCGAGATGGACGGCGCACGTTGGTGGAACACCCAAGGGGTGCTGGGACCTCGCGGCGTCTCGGTGCTGAAGCGAGGCTTCCCGAAGACCCATCCCTTTGCCCAGGCGCGGATTGTGTTCGAGGTGGCCCGCAGCCGCTGCCACGAGCTCTTCGATCCGCCGGGCTGCATGACCCTCTGGAGCCTGCCGGCGGCAGTCGAGGAGCAGTTCCAGGAACAGTGGCAGCGTTGGCTGGATCAGCCCGAAGACTGGATGCCGATGTTCCAGGCCCTCGAAAACCAAAGCGGTGTGGGGTTGCTTGAGGCTCTGGCCGAATTCGATCTGATCACCGCGGAGCAACGGGAGGCCGTTGGCAAGTTGCGGCGTGCCGCTGAGAACAGGGCCGTGCCGATTTCCGGCATCTACTTACCTGAAGACGACATCCTCACGCTTCTGGCTGCGGGGTTCAGCCGTGGGGAACCAGGCAATCCAGCGATCCCCTATGCGAGGCTGGAAACATAGACGATGAGCAGTAGTCGCGCGAATGTCATCTCGTCTTTCACCATCATCAAGGGCTCGCTAATAAACGAGACCTATGCCGTATTCCGCGGCTGGGATTTCAGTCTGTCGAAGGTTGAAAACCTCCGTCTTGTTCGCGAGGAGAACAGTATCGGCGGTACAAGCACCCATTGGGCGCGGGATGTGGCCAAAGTGCTCAATCGCCGTTTTGACCCTGCGGATCGCGATCGGCCCTTGGTTGAGTTGGCCAAAGCAGGCTTGGATCAGGAGGCCTGGAAGCCGATTCTTCTGTTCCACATGACGAGAGATGAGTTTCTATTACGCGACTTCCTGGTGAATTGGCTCTATGACCAGTTCGTCCAAGGAGCTTTTCGCCTTCCCACGGCTGACGTTGTGACGTATCTCCAGACCCTGAGCAAGAAGAAGGGTGTCGAGTGGTCAGGCCATTGGTCGGAGAAAACCACAGCACGCGTTGCCTCTGGTCTGTTGAAGATAGCCAGTGATTTCGGCCTGCTGAAGGGCGTAATTCGCAGGGAATTCAATTCGTACCACCTCCCGGAGACAAGCTTCCTGTATCTCCTGCAGGCCATTGCCGAGAGGGAGAGCAATGCAAGACGCATCGTGGATGCCCGGGACTGGCGCCTGTTTCTGCTGGACCCTGCCGATGTGGAGCGGGAGCTGTTGCGACTACACCAGTTCCGCAAGCTGGATTACCAGGCAGCCGGTAGCCTGGCTCAGCTGAAGCTCCCCCACCCCTCCGCCGCCGCTTACACCAGCGAGATCTGCGCATGACCGACTGGAACGAGCGGCTCGTCCAACAGCTGGAACTCGTGCTGAGGCAGGCCGATCCAAGGCCAGGGATCAGCGCGTACCACGACATGCCCTATGCCGTGTTCCAGTACCCGCCGGAGGAGGAGTTCGCCGTCAGGCAGCAGACCGCTCTGCTGCGGACGCGACTGGAGCAGGCGGCAGGCAAGCGGGTGACGGCGATCTCGCTGGCTGCCTGCCAGGCCGCGGCGCTGGAGTCGGAGGGTCTTGGCCCGGAGGCCCTCGCCCAGGCGGAGACAACGGTGGGCCTAGAGGCCACGATCGAGACGATCCATCAGGTTCTCAGCGAATACCAGCCCCTTGATGATCTGGTGGCGGCCCGAATCCCGGAGGACGCTGATCCTCTGCGAGACATTGTGTTCATTGTGCGGGCAGGGGCCTTATTCCCGGTGTATCGCACCTCCTCGCTGCTGGAGCAGTTGAAGGGCAAGGTGCAGGTGCCAGCGGTGCTGTTCTATCCCGGCGAATTGGATGGTGCAGCGGGTCTGCGCTTCATGGGGGTGCTGGATGCCGAGCACAACTACCGGCCCAAGATTTTCTGAGGAGCCACCCATGAGTACCGACACCATCCAGAAGCTCTTCGCGAACGACATCGCCCGCCGGATCGAGGAGGTGATCAAGGTCGACCAGGCCGATGAGGCGATCATCAAAGATGAACTGACGGAGTACGTCGTCACGGATTCGATTCGTGGTTACTTCAATGAGGTGTTTGAGCTCTATGCTGAAACCCCCCAGAAGCCCCATGAAGGTATCGGTATCTGGGTGTCGGGTTTCTTTGGCTCCGGCAAATCCAGCTTTGCCAAAAATCTGGGCCTGGCTCTGCAAAACCGCACCATCGAGGGCGAAGGGGCTGGGGTTCGACTGGCCCAGCGCATCGGCGATCCGAAAGCCCAGGTTCTGCTGACGAGCATCGCTGAGCAGATCCCAACCGAGGCGGTGATCTTTGATGTCTCCACAGATCGGGGAATCCGTAACGGCAATCAGAGCATCACGGAGATCATGTACCGGCTCTTTCTCCAGAGCCTGGGCTATGCACGGGATCTCGACCTCTCTGAGCTGGAGATCACCCTAGAAGAAACGGGTGAACTAGCTGCCTTCAAGGCCAAGTACCAGGAGATCTTTAGCAAGGATTGGGATGCGGACAAAGGGCTGATCGCCATTGCGGTGCAACAGGCCAGCCGTGTGATGCACGAGCTGGAGCCGGCCACCTATCCCACGGCCGACAGCTGGCGGGAAGCGGCCATGAAGCGGGCTGACATCACCCCCGGGGATCTGGCCAAGCGCGGCATGGAGCTGATGTTGCGCCGCTGCCCCGGCAAAACGCTTCTGTTTGTGGTGGATGAGGTGGGTCAGTTCGTGGCCCGAGATGTGCAGAAGATGCTCGATCTGCAGGCCGTGGTTCAGAACCTCGGCAGGATCGGCCGCGGCAAGATGTGGCTGGTGGTCACCTCCCAGGAGAAGCTCACGGAGCTGGTGGGGGGGCTGGATGACAAGCGGGTGGAACTGGCCCGGCTGATGGATCGCTTCCCGCTGCAGGTGCATCTGGAGCCGGCAGATATTTCAGAGGTCACCAGCAAGCGGGTGCTCTCCAAGAATGCTGAAGCAGATAAGGAGCTACGGGAGCTGTTCAGCCAGCACCGCGGCAAGCTGAGCGACAACACCCGCCTCTCGGCCGACATCAAGCTGCCGGAACTGAGCACCGACAGCTTCGTTGACCTCTATCCCCTACTGCCCTATCAGATCGATCTGATCATCCAGGTGGTGTCGGGCTTGCGTACCCAGGGCGGTGCCAGCAAGCACGTGGGCGGCGCCAACCGCACGATCATCAAGCTGGCGCAGCAGTTGCTGATCCATCCCGATGTGGCTCTGGCAACAGCACCGATCGGGACGCTGGCGCGCATCGATCAGGTGTACGACCTGGTGTCGGGCAACATCGCCAGTGAAGTGCGCGGCAAGATCGACGACATCGGCCGAAAGGTGGAGCATCCGCTGGCCCAGGCAGTGGCCAAAACGATCTGCCTGCTCCAATACGTGCGCAGCATCCATCGCACGGCTGAGAACATCGCAGCGGCATTGCATCCCGCTGTGGATGCCGATTCGCGGATGCCTGAGGTGAAGGCGGCCCTGGCGGAGCTGGAGCGTGCCCACCTGGTGCGCCCTGGAGATGGTGGTTACCGCATCCCGACACCGGCGGAAGACGACTGGGAGCGGCAACGGGGCAGCCTCTCGGCGAAGCCGGGCGACATCAGCCGAATCCACGCGGAAATCGTGGTGGGCCTCTGGCAACCCCAACCCCAGCACAGCCTGCTCGATGTAAAGGTGTTCAAGGCCGGCCTGGTGCTCGGCGGCCGGCTGACGGTGGAGGGCGATCTCCCCTTCCATCTCACCTTGGCGGAAGCAGGGCCTGAGCTGAACGATGCCGTCTCTGAGGCCCGCACACGCAGCCAGAGTGAAACCAAAGCCATCTTCTGGGTGGCGGGTCTTGATGAGGCCATCGACAGGGAAACCGTTGAGCTGTTCCGCTCCAAGGAGATCCTGGCCCGCAAGGAACGCGGCGCCCAGACCAAAGATGAAGCGGCGCTGGTGTCTGAGGAGAAGTTGCGCCAGCGCAAGCATCAGGAGGAGCTCAAGCGCCTAATCCGCCAGAGCCTGCTGGCCGGCGCGATCTTCTTCCGCGGCAACGACCGCAGTCCCAATGAGGGAGCCGCCGATGTCAACCGTGCGGCCGCCAAGGTGCTCGGCCAGGCCCTGCCCGAGGTGTTCGACCGCTTCCAGGAGGCCGCTGCTCGGGTGGCCCGCAAGGACCTCGACGAGCTGATGAGCACCGAAAACCTGCGGGGTCTGACGCCCGTGTTCACGAACCTGGCGCTGGTGCGGGATCAGGGCGGCAAGCCGGTGTTCAACGTGGAGAACGGTCCCCTGGCCGAGGTGATGGCGCGAATCGAGAACCGGACCAGCTATGGCGAGGTGGCTACCGGCCGTTACCTCACCGATGAGTTCGCCTCAGAACCGTTTGGCTGGGAGTTTGATGTGGTGCGGCTGCTGGTGATCTCCTTGCTGCGCGCCGGCAAATTGGAAGCCACGAGCAAGGGCCAGGTGCTCGAATCTGCACTCTCCCTGGAGGCCCGCAACACGTTCACGAACAACAACTTGTTCCGGCAGGCCTCGTTCAGACCGAAAGTTGGTCTGGAGTTCACCAATATCGTGGATGCAGCTGATCACTTCAAGGAGGTGTTCGGCAAGGAAGTGAGCGAGCTCGAGCAAGGCGTGGTCGCCCACGCGCTGCGTGAGGAAATCCATCGCTTCGATCAGGGTCTGCAGGAGACCTTCACCACGCTGGTGCAGCACAGCCTTCCCGGTGCTGAGGTGCTGCGCACTGCGCTGGATCAGATGCGAGCAATCCGGGCCGGCAAGGAGGAGCAGGCGATCCTCAGTTTCAACGCCTCATACAAGGAGCTCAAAGAAGCGATCAAACGGGGGGCGGAACTGAGCCAGGAGCTCAATGAAACCCGGCTTGTGGACCTGGCCCGGGCCCGCAAGGCGATCGATCAGCTCTGGCCATGCCTGCAGGAGGAGCCGGAGCTTGCTGATGAGGTGGCGGACCACGCGGAGCAGCTCCGCGACCGCCTGGAGAAGGAAACCTTCTTCCGCCAGCTCGCCGACATCGACCAGCACACCAAGGCATTGGAGCTGGAATACCAGCGGCTTCATCAGGAAGCCACCAGCCAGAGGGTCGAGGCCTATGGCGCTGCCTTGAACCAGCTCAGGAGGACACCCGGCTGGGAAGCCCTGGCGGCCCTGGGCGACGAGGTGCAGCAGCGTGTGGCCCAGCCGCTGGCCAGCCGGGCCAGCACCGAAGGCACAGGCGCCACGCCCATCCCCCTACTGCGGGCCGATCTGGCTGCCTGTTCGGGCCGTTTGGCTGCAGCGGTGGAGGAGATGCTGCGGTTGGTGGATGGCAGCCGACTGGTGCGGGTGGAGGCTTCGGACTTCTTCAGCGGCGGCATCGAAAGCGAGGAACAGCTGGAGCAGGCCCTCAATGGCCTCAAAGACCAGTGCCTGGAGCTGATCGGCGCGGGCAAGAAAGTGCTGGTGCAGTAGGGCAACGGTGGAGAAAGAACAACGCCAGAAACTGGAACGCCTCACCCAGGCCGCGCGGCGCCTGCTGGAGCAGGAGTTCCGCGAGCAGCTGGAGGGCCGTTACGACGTGCTGCTCGACGGCAGGATCGGCCTGGCACCCGGGGCCCATCTCAGCGAGCAGGAGCGGGTGGTGTGGCAGCGGATCGTGGCGGCGATCGCCCACCGCCGCCGGCCAGGGGTGAGCTCAGCAGATGCAGTGATGGGCTACCGGCGCGAGGCGGCCTTCCACACACTTAATCGGTTCGTGGCCTTGAAGATGCTGGAGGCCCGCAAACTGGTGCAGGAGTGCATCAGTCGCGGCGAGGAGTCGACTGGCTTCAAGGAGTTCTGCGGCCTGGCGCCGGGACTGGTGCAGGTCTCAGGCAAGGGCTATCGGCTCTACATCGAATCGCTGCTCGATGAGCTGGGCCGCCAGGTGAAGGTGCTGTTCAACCGGCTGGATCCGGCCACGCTGCTGTGGCCCAGACGCCAGGCCTTCACGGCCCTGCTGGAGCTTCTCAACGATCCAGAGCTGGCGGCGGTGTGGCAGGAAGACGAAACGATCGGCTGGGTGTACCAGTACTTCAACGGTGAGGACGAACGGCGCCAGATGCGGGCCGAAAGCCAGGCCCCACGCAACAGCCGAGAGCTGGCGGTGCGCAACCAGTTCTTCACGCCGCGCTATGTGGTGCAGTTCCTCACCGACAACAGCCTCGGCCAGCTGTGGGTGGAGATGCGCCAGGGAGCCACGCGGCTGGCCGAGCTCGACTATCTGGTGAAAGACAGCGAGCGGCTGCCGCGCCCCGCCAAGGATCCCCGCGATCTACGGGTGTTGGACCCGGCCTGCGGCTCAGGCCACTTCCTGCTTTATTGCTTCGATCTGCTGGCGGGTGACCCGAGCCGAGGCCTGGCCGGCATCTACCTGGAGGCCTGGCGGGCCGAGGAACAGCCGCCCTCTCAGGCCACCGGCAACAGCCTGCGGCATGACTACCCCACGGAAGAGGCCCTGCTCAAGGCCGTGCCGGAACTGATCCTGCGCCACAACCTCCACGGGGTGGACATCGATCCCCGCGCGGCCCAGATCGCGGCGCTGGCCCTGTGGATGCGAGCCCAGCGAGGCTTCCAGGAGGCTGGCATTCCAGCCGCAGACCGCCCGCCGATCCGGCGCACCAATGTGGTGACGGCGGAACCGATGCCCGGCGATCAGCTGCTGGTGCATGAGTTCTCCACGGGCCTGGAGCCTCGGGTGCTGGGAGAACTGTTCCAGCAGATGGTGGAGGCGATGCAGCTGGCCGGCGAGCTGGGCTCGCTGCTGCGCATCGACCGGGCCCTGGAGAGTGCCGTGGCCGTGGCGCGGCGCCAGTTCGAGAAGGAAGAGAAGCAGCAGTTGCAGCTGCCGGGGTTCGAGCACCCCGCCCGGCAGCTGGGGTTTGACCTATCTGGCATTTCCGATGCCTCGTTCTTCGATTCCGCCGAGGAGCGGATCGTGGCGGCCCTGGCGGCCTACGCGGCCCAGGCGCCAGCCTCGATGACGGTGCGGCGCCGCCTGTTCGCCGAGGACTCCGCCCAGGGCATCGCTTTCATCGACCTGATCCGTCAGCGCTACGACGTGGTGGTAATGAACCCCCCCTTCGGCGCGGCGAGCCTGGCGGCCAAGCGGGAGTTCGAGACGGCCTACCCCCGCACCAAGAACGACCTCTACGCAGCCTTCGTGGAGCGGGGCATCGAGCTGCTGCACCCCGGCGGCTACCTGGGGGCGATCACCTCGCGCACAGGCTTCTTCCTCTCCAGCTTCCAGCGCTGGCGCGAGGAGGTGCTCCTGCAGGAAGCCCCTCCCACCGTGTTCGCCGACCTGGGCCAGGGCGTGCTCGACAGCGCCATGGTGGAGGTCGCGGCATACTGCCTGCGCAAAGGTGGCAGGCCATGAGCACGGACTACTTGGATGCGGCCAAGAGGCACATGGCCGATGCGGAGAGCCTGAAGCCCAACAGCTGGGCCAATGCTGATCATTTGTTTGGCGTGGCGGCCGAATGCGCCTTGAAGCAGGTGATGACTTCCCTAGGCATGGAAGTACACCCCGATGGGAATCCAAAAGATCCAGGACATACTATTCACATGCCCCACATCTGGTCTGCGTTTCAGAGTTTTGCGCAAGGAAGATTAGCCGCCAGATATCTCCGTCCATTGTCCACGCAAAACACCTTTTCCAGCTGGGCGATTGAGCAAAGATATGCGCATCGCTCAGATATCACCCCAAGCCAAGCTGACCACCACCACAAAGCGGCTTCTGAATGCATGGCGACCCTAGAAATGATGCATTTAGATGGAGGCCTAGGGTAGCTTAATGGATTTTAATCAGGCATTGGTCGAAGCCTCAAGGATTGCTCTTGGCAAGCTAGCAGCCCTTGGAGATGATATTTATTTAATAAGGGACCTACAAGGAAGGATCAGAGTTCTGCTGTCTAGATACAAAGGTCCTGGCTCTCCCTATCATCTTATCGCAGAGCAGATTGCGCAAGAGTTCGTGAGCAGCCTCGGCCTATATTCCTACCCTGAAGCCGATGTCGTTATTTATAGAGACAAGCTCAATAGCCTTATCCCCAGCCTGGGATCTCTCAAAGCAAAAGAAGTTCAATCTGATGGAACCTATTCTGTCTACCTGCACGACAGGCTGCTGATCGGTGGCGAGTGGGACGCCTCGTTTGCGCAAGCCAGCGCCGCTCCGAAGCGTTTCACGCTCTTCTCAATGAAGGGCGGTGTCGGCCGTTCCACCACCGCCATGGTGCTGGCCAGACACCTGGCCGCACAGGGCAAACGCATCCTGATTTTTGACCTCGATCTTGAATCGCCTGGCATTAGCTCCTCATTGTTGGGCAGCGAGTTGCCGAAGTATGGGGTTGTCGATTGGTTTGTCGAGGATGCCGTCGGCAATGCCGCTCCGATCATCGCTGATCTGCAGAAGGCCAGCCCACTTCAGGAAGATCTACCAGGATCGATCACTGTTGTGCCTGCCTACGGAACAGAAACGGGCGATTATCTCCCCAAACTTGGCCGGAGCTACCTGGAACGAAACGCACAGGGCTATAAACCGTGGACTGATCGGCTCAAGGAGCTGGTCCAAGCCAACGAGACGCACTACCAAGCCATCAACGGCCAGCCACCCGATGTGGTGCTCTACGACAGTCGCACGGGCCTGCACGACAGCAGCGCTGCTCTGGTGTTGGCCATGGGTGCCAATACATTGATGTTCGCCGTGAATACTGAGCAGACCTGGCGCGCCTACCACTTCCTATTCAGCCACTGGCAGAACCATCCCAATATTCAAGACTTTTACGACAAACTCTGGATCGTTGGCGCCCTGATTCCTGAGACAGAGAATGAGGCCTACATCGAGGGACTCAAAGACAACTCGTACGCACTATTCGACGAGACGATTTATCGGTCTCCTGCCGTCACCGGCCATCCTCAGTTTGTGCCCACAAACAGAGAGTCGGAAAATGCCAATCACTTTCCGCGCGAGATCGTCTGGAATCGTGGCATGATGGCGATCGATCCCCTGTCTCGCTGGCCAGAGCGAGCCGTGCCGATTGCTTACGATGGATTTCTGAACTGGTTTGATCAGAAGTTCTTTGGGAGTGCCAGTGGGGATCAAGACCCATGAGCAACTATCTGCTGTCTCCTGCTGATCTTCGCGGCGCGATCTTCAGCGCTATCGAGCCTGAAGGTGCTTCAGAGCTTGGGTCCCTTCTCGACCTGACGCGCTTTTTTGTACCCAAGTCCCATGCGCGCGCTCTGAACCTATCAGTGCCGATTGTTGTAGGTGATCGTGGCACCGGCAAAAGCTATTGGTGGACCTCGCTGCAAATGCGCTCTCACCGCGAAGAATTAGCCAGAGAGGCACCCGATACACGTATCAAGCCGAATACGATCGTCTCGCCCGGTTTTGGCAATGCCGCCACGATTCAGGATCAGCTCAGCCTGGACTTCTATCCCGCACCGAAGCTGATTGATGAGTTGCTCGATCAGTTCTCGGCACAATCCATCTGGAAGACCATCATTGTCTGGGCGGTCGGTCGTGAAACCGAAGCTGGCGGTGAAGCACTCCCAGCGCTCGAGAGCTGGCAGCAGAAGGTGAAATGGCTGAACGACAACACCGAAGCCGCAGAGCGATTGCTCCAGAGCAAGGAATTGGAGTTAGTGAAAGCCGACCGCGACATGCTGATCGTCTTTGATGCTCTCGATTTGATCACAAACGATTCACGCCGCCTGGAGCGCATCGTGGAGGGATTGTCCCAGTGTGCGCTGCAATTACGGTCCTTTCGCCGCCTGCATGCGAAAGTCTTTTTGAGAAGTGATCAGTTTGATCCCCAGCGAATCGGTCGGTTTGCCGATGCTTCAAAGCTGAAGGCATCTTCCGTGCGCCTGCATTGGTTGGTGACGGAGCTTTACGGCATGCTGTGGCGGCTGCTGGCCAACCATCCCACCGAAGGCACAGCTTATCGACAGGATGTGTTCACGCTCCTCTTTACGGCACGGAATCAGGACTTTCTCAAGAGTCAACCACCGCGTCAACAAGCACTCTCCCTGGTGAAGCCAGATGATTGGTCGCTCCCGTCAGCGGCATTCTTCGATCCCGCTACGCAAGAACGTCTGTTTCACCATCTCACGGGGCCCTACATGGGAGAGAATCCCCGTCGCGGTTTCCCGTATAAGTGGCTGCCCACACATCTGGCTGATGCCCATGGGGCCATCAGCCCACGCAGCTTTCAGATTGCGATTCGTGCAGCGGCTCAGCACACTGAGGAAACAGACCCGGATTGCCTGACGGCGATTGGCTACAAGAGCCTCTATGCCGGAGTGCGCCAGGCTTCTGATCAGAGGGTGCGTGAAATGGCCGAAGCCTATGCCTGGATTGAGCTGCTGATGCAGCCTCTCGCCAATCAGAAGTTGGTTCCTCTCGATTTTGCTGAGATCGAAGATATCTGGATCGATCAAGGCACCCTCGATCATCCAGATCTCCAACGTGCCCGACTCAACAATCCTGAGGCGGCAAAACAAGCCTTGACCAGCCTTGGCTTGATCCGCCCGATGAGCACGGGCAAGTACGATGTACCCGATATCTATCGATTGCAATTTCGATTGGGCCGGCGCGGAGGTATTCCGCTTACGAATATAGCCGTGGTGAGCTGATCATGCTGCAATCCATTGTTTATGCAAACTTCCTTTCGTTTTGTCCAGCTCCAATCCCCTTGGATCTGAAGCCTCTCAATCTTCTGATTGGGTCCAGCAGTTGTCGCTTCCTGCAGGAAATGGGAGCGTCCCCATTGCCGGAAGGATCCGCATCAAGGGCGCCGGCCCCTGCGCCTCTGCCATGACAGTCATAATCGCCGCCGCTATTGATCACCTCAGCTTCAACCTCTCCCGCCGAGGCGGCGTCCCCCTGAAGCGCGACGGGGAGATCAGCCGATGAAAACCGTCTTCATCCGTGCCATTGAAGCCGCCGTCGACGAGAAGGCGGCTGTCCTTCGTGAAGCCGTGCAGGCAGGCGCCCAATCACGCTTCGATGCTGATGTCTCAACCTTTAGCCAGGTGCCGCGTTCGCCCTTTGCCTATTGGGTGAGCGACGAAGTTCGAGAGTGCTTTGCTGCACATCCTCAGTTCACATCTTTAGGCCGAGCTGCCAAGCAGGGCTTAGCTACTGCCGATGATTTCCGTTTTATTCGGTTGTGCTCAGAAGTATCTTCTATTGACCGCAATGCTATTTGGATTCCCTTTGCCAAGGGTGGAACCCATTCGCAGGTTTATACAGACGTCCATCTCGTTTTGCGATGGGAGAATCAAGGCGCAATGGCCAAGGCCTGGGCAGGGACCCTTTATGGCGGAAGTCATTGGTCGCGAATATTGAAAAATGTTGACTTCTTTCTGCGACCTGGACTTACCTGGCCGCTTCGTACGCAAGGTGGGCTCTCATTTCGGGTGATGCCCCGCGGATGTATTTTTGGGCATAAAGGACCCGCGGCATTCGTGGCCGAGGATGACTCAAAGGAGCTTCTCGCACTAGCTGCCATTGCCAACAGTAGGCCCTTCTCCTCACTCGTTGAAATGCAGATGGCCTTCGGGTCCTATGAGGTAGGCGTCATCCAGCGCACACCTGTTCCAGAGCTTGATCAAGCCTCAACATCGCTGCTTTCCAAGCTTGCCGAACGAATCTGGTCACGGAAGAGGCAACTCGACACCCGCACAGAGAATTCCCACGCCTTCTCACTTCCAGCACTCCTGCAGGTGTCTGGCGTTGGCCTCACAAGCCGTGCCGAGGCCTGGGCAAATCAAGCCACCATTGTGCAGGCCGCACTCGACACGCTCGGCAACGAGATCGACGATCATGCCTACAGGCTCTACGGCATTTCCACAGAAGACAGGCAGCGCATCGAGCAAGGCTTCGGCATCGCCAGCGAGTCCGCTGATGCCGAGCCAGATGACGCGGATGACAGGGAAGAGGAGGCCGCGGAGGTTGATGCCAAGCTGATGGTCGCCTCGCTGCTTTCCTGGGCGTTGGGTGTGGCCTTCGGCCGTTTCGATGTACGCCTGGCGACGGGTGAGCGATCCGCACCACCAGAGCCCGAGCCGTTCGATCCACTGCCGGTGTGCTCCCCCGGCATGCTCACGGGCGACGACGGCCTGCCGCTCAGCGCGCCGCCAGCCGGCTACCCGCTGGCGTTTCCGGCCGATGGCCTGTTGGTCGACGACCCTGGCCACCCGCATGATCTGATCACCGCTATGCGCTCCGTGTTCGAGGTTGTCTTCGACGATGCCGACGCACGCTGGAAGGAGGCCGCCGAGCTGCTGGGCACCACCGAGCTGCGCAGCTGGTTCGCGTCTGATTTCTTTGGGCCGCACATCAAGCGCTACAGCAAGAGCCGTCGCAAAGCGCCGATCTACTGGCAGTTCGCCACGCCATCCGGTTCCTATTCGATCTGGCTCTATATCCATCGCGCCACGGCCGACAGCCTGTTCCGGGTGCTCGAGCTGGCGAGCCAGAAGCTCCGCCACGAGGAGGGCCGGCTCGCCGCCCTGCTGCAGGAGGCAGGCCCATCGCCTTCACCCTCCCAGCGCCGCGAGCTGGAGCAGCAGGAGAGCTTTCTCAGCGAACTGCGCGGCCTCAAAGCGGAAGTGGCACGCGTGGCCCCCCTCTGGCGGCCTGATCTCGATGATGGCGTGCTTCTCAACTTCGCGCCCCTATGGCGTCTGGTGCCCCAGCTCAGCAGCTGGCAAACCGAATGCCGCAACGCCTGGGACAAACTCATCAACGAGCACTACGACTGGGCTCATCTCGCCATGCACCTCTGGCCCAAGCGCGTTGTGTCCAAGTGCCAGGGTGACCGCAGCCTCGCCATCGCCCATGGCCTCGAAGACACCCTTTGGTTCGAAGACCAGGACGGAACCTGGCGCCAGAGGGAGGTGGCTGAGGCCACGATTCAGCAGCTGATTGCCGAGCGCAGCTCCGCCACCGTGAAGGCCGCGCTGGCAGACCTTCGGGCCGCCCCCGCTCCCGTGGGGCGCAGCACCCGCAGAGCGGCCCGCGCACCACGCAGCTCCACGCCACGGCAGCCGGCCACTCCAGCGGGTCCCGATCCCGCCCTGCTCAATCAGGTACAGGCCGCCATCGGTGCGGTTCCAGAGGGCGCCAGCCGCGCCGATGTGCTCGCCGCCACCGGCATCAGCGCTGCCCAGTGGACCGCCGCCATCCGGGCGCTGCTCGCCACAAGCGCCGTGATCCAAACCTGTGAAACCCGCGGTGCCCGCTACCAGCTCAGCGGAGGGCGTACCCCATGAACCCCCTGCATAGCTATCTCTGCCAGCGGCTCGATGGGCTGCTCGCCAAGCACCGCATCGTCGTCTTCTACGACCCGCGCTCCGAATTCCTGTCCTTCTTCAACGACGAACTGGAGGTCGTTGGGCTCAGCGGCTGTGGCCTGCCCAGGGTCTTGATCCAGGAGCGGCTCACCTATCTGGCCCGCTTCGAAGGGTCGCTGCTGGCGCTGCGGGATGCGGTGGAGCCCATCGCCGGGCTGGCCAAGCCTGAGCCGTTGCTGCTTTATCTGCCCGGCGTTGAACGCGACCGGCAGATGTCGGTGTTGATGGAGCTCGATAAGGCCGGCATCACCTACGAACCCCAGCTGAACCGCCTGGCGCGCCATGTGCTGCTTAAGCAGTTCACCGATGGCCAGATCGATGTCATGCTCCGGCCCCAGGTCAGCTACGCCGACATCGTGGCCCTGCTCCAGCAGAGCCAGGACGGTGCTCCCACCTCCGTGCTGCGCACCTTGTTCAGCGGCGCCCAGAGCGAAACCCTGCTGAGCCGCTGGCTGGCCGACACCAGCCTCGATGCCTCCATCGACGCCAAGGGCGCGCTGCCAGAGCTGCTGCAGCTAATTGAAAGCCGCCTCGGCCTCGCCCTGCCCACCTCAACCTCCATTGCTGCCGCACGCGATAAGACGATCCGCTACCTGCTCATCAATGAGTTCCGCGCTGATCTCCAGGCTGATCCACCCGCTTCCCTTTCCCACGTAGCTGAACCCGCTCTCAAGGAGCAAGCCGAGCGGCTGCGCAGCGTGGCTGGAGATCTCCGCACCCACCACGCCAACAGCTATGCCGCATTGGCCGATCAGCTGGAAACCTCCCTTGGGCTGGCGGCTGCCGGCATCGAGGCCGCGTACCTCGGCAGCATCGACACCTTCCGCTTTGAAGAGCAGGCCCTGCTCACCTACGTGGGCGAAACCATCGCCGCCAAGGACTACACCAAGGCTTTGGCGATCGTGGCCGGCCGCAGCCGCAGCTTCTGGGTCGATCGGCAGGTGAGCCGCCAGGCCCAATGGGAGGCCTGCCGCCTGATGGCGGAGCTCGGCCAGCAGATCGAACAAGTGCGTCCTGCCCTTGCCAAAGCCCCCAATGCCGCCAGTCAGTGGGTGGAGCTCTACTCGGCAGACGACGGCTGGTTCCTGGTGGATGCCCTGCAGCGCCGCCTCGAAACCTGGGTCGCTCGCATGGACGATGACCCGGAACATCCGGTGGCACTGGAGTGCCTCCGCCGCGACCATGAGGAGTTGCTCAAGCGGATGGCCGATGGTTTCACCACGGCGCTTCGCCACGGCGGCTGGTCGGTCGGCAAGGTCTTGCCACAGGCCCGCATCCACCCGGAAGTGGTTCAGACCATGCCCGGCCGCGTGGCCTATGTGGTTGTGGATGCCATGCGTTACGAGATGGGGGCCGAGCTCGCCCGCCACCTCGATGGTGCCCGCGATCTCACCCTCCGCCCCGCCATCGCGGCGCTGCCCACCATCACCACTGTGGGTATGGCGGCCCTCTTACCCGGTGCCTCAGCCAGCTTCTCCCTGGATGAGGTGCAGGGACGACTGGCCGCCTGCATCGATGGCAGCGCCATGCCTGCTCTAAACGAACGGCTGAAGTACCTCAAAGCTCGTGTACCTGGGGTGGTCGACCTTCCCCTTGGCCGCCTGCTGAGCCTGTCCGCAGGCAAGCTGCAGTCCACCGTTGCCGAGGCCGCCCTGGTGCTGGTGCGTTCCCAGGAGATCGATGCCCTCGGTGAGAACGTCGATGAGCTCACTGCCCGCTCGGCGATGGAGAGCGTGATCGGCAATGTGGCCCGCGCCATCCGCAAGCTCGCCAAGGCCGGCATCGAAAGCTTTGTGATCACCGCCGATCACGGCCACCAGTTCTCGATCCGCAAAGACGACGACATGAAGACCGACAACCCCGGTGGCAACACCCTGGAGCTGCACCGCCGCTGCTGGATCGGCCATGGCGGCTCCACTCCTCCCGGCACCGTGCGCGTCAGCGGCTCCGAGCTGGGCTACGACACCGACCTGGATTTCGTGTTCCCTACTGGGCTGGGCGTATTCAAGGCCGGTGGCGGCCTCAGCTTTCACCATGGCAGTGTCAGCCTGCAGGAGCTGGTGATCCCCGTTCTCAGCCTGCGCATTCCTTCCCAGTCCAGCGCCGCAGGCGCTGCTGGGGCCGACCTCCAGCTCTATGGGCTGCCCGAGGCGATCACCAATCGCACCTTCGGGGTTCGCCTGCTCATAGCAGGTGACCTCTTCGAGGCCGCAGAGGTGCCCCTGCGGGTGGTGTTGCTGGCCGATGGCGAACAAGTGGGCCAGGCCGGCATGGCCCTCGGCGCCAGACTCGACCGCGATACCGGCCTCCTCCACGTGACGCGCAACACCGAAGCCAGCGTGGGTCTGATGCTGCTCCGTGACGACTGCACCTCCGTTCGGGTGGTGGTGGTGGATCCGCTCACCGATGCTGAGCTTGCCCAGTCGGCTGCGCTTCCTGTCTCCCTGGCGATGTGACCATGACAAACGCCCAGCCCCCAGCCCGCGACTTCCTCGACGACAAGGTCAACCGCATTTTCGCGGGCAAGGTGGTCCGCAAGGATCTCGTTCGCAAGGTCAAGGTCGGAGCCAACGTGCCGGTCTTCGTCCTCGAATACCTGCTCGGCAAATATTGCGCCTCTAGTGATGAGATGGCGATCCAGATGGGCATGCAGGTTGTCAATGACACCCTAGCCAACAATTACATCCGGCCAGATGAAAGCACCAAAGCCCAGAGCAAGGTGAAGGAAGCAGGCAAGCACACCTTCATCGACAAGGTGAAGGTGCGGCTTGTTGATTCGCAGTACTGGGCGGAACTCGCAAACTTCGGTCATCGCAATATTCACATCCCCGATCACTACGTCCGTAATTTTGATCGGCTGCTCACGGGAGGAATCTGGGCGCAAATCGACATGCGCTTTGAGTACGACGAAGAAGGTAAGGGTAAATACCCCTTCTGGATCGATAAGCTCACGCCGATTCAGCTCGCCACCTTTGATCTGGAGGAGTACCGCTCCCGCCGGGCTGAATTCAGCACCGAAGAATGGATTGATCTGCTCCTGCGGTCGATGGGCTATGAGCCCTCCGAGATGCCGCACCGGCTAAAGCTGCTCTTCCTCCTGCGCCTAATCCCCCTCTGTGAGCGCAACTACAACCTGGTGGAGCTAGGGCCCCGCGGCACCGGCAAGAGCTTTGCCGTGCAGGAGCTATCTCCCTATGCAGCTCTGCTCACCGGCCCCACCACCGTGGCCAATCTCTTCGGCCACATGAACGGCAAAGTCAAAGGGATGGTCTCGATCTGGGACGTGGTCGGTTTCGATGAAGTGGCCGACTTACAGAAGATGCCCAAGGAGGTGATCACCACAATGAAAACCTTTTGCGAGTCAGGCCAGTTTCAGAGGGGTGCCGAGAGCTTTGCCGGTGACGCAAGCATCGCCATGTTTGGCAACACCCAGCAACCCATCGATGTGATGGTGCAAACCGGTCACCTCTTCGCACCCATGCCGGATGTGATTCGGGATGACATGGCCTTCATCGACAGGCTTCATTGCTACCTGCCGGGTTGGGAAATTCCAAACATGCGCAATGAGTTCTTCACCGATCACTATGGCTTCGTGATCGACTATCTGGCCGAGGCCCTCAAGGACCTCCGCAAAGTGAACTACACCGAACTATGCGACACCCATTTCGGGATGGGAACGCATCTGAATGCTCGCGATCGCAAGGCAGTGCGTCGCACCGTTTCCGGACTCGTCAAGATCATTCATCCCCATGGCAGCCCCTCCAAGGAGGACATGGAGGACCTACTGAAGCTTGCGATCGAGTGCCGCCGCAGGGTGAAGGAGCAGCTCAAAAAAATGGGCTCCTTCGAATACAGCCAAACCTCGTTCAGCTACTCCGACAATGAAACGGGCGAGGAGCACTTTGTGGGAGTGCCGGAGCAGGGAGGCCAGGATCTGATCGCCGCTGAACCGATGGCGCCTGGATCGGTTTATGCCATCGCCGTGACGGGAGATGGCACTGTTGGCCTCTACCGTCTGGAAGTCTCCCTCTCCTCAGGTAGCGGCAAACTCAAGCCTGCTGGTGGCATCAGCGGACCGATGAAGGAATCGATCAACCGAGCGTTCGCCTTTCTTCAAGCTAACAAAGGAGCTTTCTCGATCAGCCAAGAAGCCGACCGCTTCGATTTCAACGTAGAAGCCATTGATCTTCTGGGAAATAAAGTGGAGGCCGAAGTTGGTGTGGCCTTCTTTGTTGCTGCCTTCTCAGCGATCAAGCGCTCCCCAGCCAGGGCCGGTATGCTGGTGATCGGCGATATGAGTATCCAGGGTAATATCAAGGCGGCACGATCTCTGGTGGAGCCTCTTCAGGTGGCGATGGATAATGGCGCTCGCTGTGCCCTTATCCCAGCAGAGAACAAGCGCAGCTTTCTGGATGTCAACACAGATGTGATCGACAAGATCGATCCGATCTTCTACAACGATGTGAAGACGGCCACCTTCAAGGGACTTGAGCTCAATGGCTGAATATTCCTAGGCTCGCTGAGCCTTCCATCCTTTTCAGGGCAATACCCACTCAAGCTCGATGGATCCACGAGCGTCCGCAGCCTGTATCAGGCACCTGATTCCCAGATGCCGCCCAACGAGCAAAATCCGCGAGTTCTATCGTGGCATTGGTTCCCACCTCTGGCGCGTTAGGAGCTGATAAATGATGGTTGAATCGGCCCCACGCGAATGCCTACCAGCTGCCGACTTCCGGGCGGAATCCGCCGTTGGCTGAGCGGGGCATTAGCGTAACTTTGCCTCAAGATTGCATCGCCTAAATCTTGAGTGTGCTGTGCCCCCACATATGCTGTTCATGGGCAACCCGGCATTCGCCCACATGCATGGCACTGCCAAGGCCTACGCCGCAATTTGCAACTGCCTTTTCGGCGCCGTTTCGGTTGTGGGTTGATGCAGTGGTTGCGTCATCAGCGGCTGGCCGCGGCCCATGAATGGCTGCAAAACCCCTTGCCGGCCGACAGGGTCGGCCCCAGCCCGCTGCTGCGGCCTTGCTGGAGTAGCCGGTAGGGATCAGGCAGCGGTCTTCTGGATCCGGTCCACCCGCCAGGCCTCATCCACCTTCACGAAGGTGAAGTCGAGCGGCAGCTCCTCCTTGTTATCGGATTTGAGTTTCACCGTGAGCATCACCTGGTCGTCCTGCAAGCGGGGGCGGCCGGATTTGAGGTTGCGGAACTTGTTGAGCTGCAGGCCCGCCAGGAAGCGGATGAACTGCTGGCGGTTCACATGGGAGCGGTAGTTCTTGGTGGTGAGCAGATAGGCGCCATCCACCTGGCCGGAGGCCACCTGGGTGAAGAACTGCTTGATCAGCGGGTTGATGCCGCGGGCGCTGAGCACCAGCTTCACCGCCGAGATCGTCCAGTAAAGGAGAAGCGCGCCGGCGCCGGCAAACAGGGCCTTGCTGCCGATGCCGCGGGCCAGATCCCAGTCCATGGGGTGTCTCAAGGGTTGCGAGGAGCTGAGTCTGACCGACGACCCCGCCCGGCAGTGGCGATACTGCCCGGGCCCCCGCTGCCCGTGGGGCCCGCTCCGGCCGCTCTTGCTGGCTGCTCCCCGTCCCGTCGGTGCCCCCGCCGTGCCCCTGGAACCCCTTCCGCCCCTGTTCCACCGGCTGAACCGCGAGCATTTCGAGGGCGCCCTGCTCCGTGAGGGCCGGCCCCTGGTGGATCTGCGCTGGAGCGACGGCCGCCTCACCCGCACCGCCGGCCTCTACCGCAGCGGCCGCCGCGCCGATGGCTCCGACCTCTGCGAGATCGTGCTCTCCCGGCCGCTGCTGGAGCCGCTGCCGCGCCAGGCCACCCTCAGCACCCTCTGCCACGAGATGATCCACGCCTGGATCGACCGGGTGCTGGGGGTGCGGGAGGTGCACGGCCCCCACTTCCGCAGCCGGATGGCGGTGATCAACGCCGCTCAGGCGGAGTTCGCGGTGAGCGTGCGCCACACCTATCCCGTGCCGGTGGAGGCCGCCCGCTGGATTGCCCGCTGCCCGCGCTGCGGTCACAGCGTCCCCTACCGCCGCCGCCGGAACGGCCTGGCTTGCCGGACCTGTTGCGAGCGCTTCCATGACGGCCGCTGGGATGCCAGCTGCCTGCTGGTGTTCGAGTCGGGGGCGGCCTGATCGGCAACCCCTTGTGACCCTCCTTCAGACCCCTGCCTCCGTGCAGGGCCCTGAGTTGAAGGGTGCCTTCAGGTCGGGAGCGCCGGCATCGGGCAGGCCGACGCGCGGTAGCAGGACTCACTGCTGTGCAAGGGCCAGGCGATGCCGAGGCCAACAGTTTCTCCCAGAACGGCGCCGTGCACACCGCAGGCCCCCTTAGGGTCGGCTCACTGCATGCCGGCCATGGCCACCTTTCTCTGGACCCTGGAGTGGGGTGGGGTCACGATCGCCCTGGTGGGGCTGGGCCGGGAGCGCTGGCTGGCGGGCCGCCGCCGGTAACCTGGCGTTATGGATGAGGCCTGGAATCGTTGGGATGGGGTGCCGGATGGCCGTCCCGAGCAAGCGTCCGATGATGGCGCCCTGCGGCTGAACCGCCGCTCCGGATCATTCCGGGAGCCGCCGGGCATCGCTTCCTCGCGGAATCGCGTCGCAGCTGTCCCCCGGGATGGCCGTCGCCCCGGGCGCGACGGCTCTGAACCGCTCGAGCAACGGCTGGACCGCTGGGTGAGCCGGGGCCGGGAGTTGGTGGATGGCGTGGCCGGCGCCAGGCCCGGTTCGCGGACGCCCGGCCCCGAGGGTGCCGGGCTGGGCCATCGGGGCCTGGGGGCGGGTGGTCTCAATCCCGCCCGGCTGGGCCGCTGGGTTGAGGAACGGTTCGACTGGCTGCTCGAGGACGACGCCGACGACGATTGGCGAGAGCCCTGGCAGGAGCCCACCCGCGGCACCGGTCGCCGGCCGGCTGGCCCGGCCGGCGCCGGCTCTCCTGAGGCCCGTCGGCCGGAGCGCCCGAGCGCTTCCTGGGCCGCTCCCCCTTCGGGATCCCCCTCACCTCGGCGGAGCGACGACCCCCAGCCGCGCCCTTCGGTGGCCTCGGAGCGCCAAGGCCTGGAGGCGGTCTCCCGCCGCCCATCCCGGATCGGCCCGCCCGGCTCCTCGTCGCCCCGATCCGGGGGCACCGATTTCAGACCCATGGCCGGCCCGCCGCCGCCTTCCCGCGGGGGTGCCAGCCTCAGATCCGAACCCGGCACTCTTTCGGCGCCCACAGCCAAGGGATCTGCCGCCGTTGGCGACCCTGCGGCAGATCCCTCGGGCGGCGCAGGGGCCGCTCCCGACGGGCCGGAGGCCTGGCCCGATGACACCACCTTCACCCTGCAGCGCTGGCAACGCACCCCCCCCTCCCCGGGGCCCGCTCCGCTGGCAGCGGAGCCTCCGGCGGCGCGGGCCGCTGCCCCGGGTCGGCCCCTGCCCCGCTCTACCAGGCGCCGCTAGGAGGCTGGCGAAGCGGAGCAAAAACGCCAGCCCACCCCAGCCCCTACCCATTCCTGCGGTTCTGCCCTTCGGCATGACCGTCGCGCCCTCCCGGCGGGGCGGCTTCGCCACTGCCGCGCGGCGCCGACAGGCGCAGGCCGGGGAAGCGGAGCCCGGACAGGCCCTGCGAGGCGAAGGTCCGTCCCGGCCCCGGCCCGGTGGCTTCACCGTTCAGCGGATCCGTCGTATCCCGCCCGAGCGCCGGGGCCTACGGGCCGATCCGATCTCCCTACGGTGCAGGGATCAGCACGCGGCACGATGACCACCCGATCCCCCAGCCAACCGACGCAGCGCGGCATCAGCACCTTGGTGGTGGTGGGTTTCCCCACGGTGGCCGAGGCTGAACAGGTGCGGCGCGAATTGGTGGAACTCCAGAAGGAGGCCCTGGTTGCCTTGGAGGATGCGGTGGTGGTGGAGCACGACGCCGAGGGCCGGGTGCATCTGCACCAGGCTCTCAACCTCACCACCGCCGGTGCAGTGGGGGGTGGCTTCTGGGGCACCCTGGTGGGTCTGCTGTTTCTCAATCCCCTGCTGGGGGCGGCCCTAGGGGCCGGGGTCGGGGCGGCCTCAGCGGCCCTGAGTGACCTCGGCCTCAACGATGGCTTCCTGCGGGAGATTGGCGGCACCCTGCCCAGCGGCGGTGCAGCCCTCTGCGTGCTGCTGCGGGAATCGGCGCCCGATCGGGTGATTGAGCGCCTGCGGGCCCACGCTCCTCAGGCGCGCCTGCTGCGCACCAACCTCAGCCATGTGGATGAGGATCGTCTGCGCCATCTGCTGGAGCATGTGAGCGGGCAGGCTGAGGCAAGCCAGACGGCCTGAGGGCCGGCCGCACCTGGAAGCTGCAGCCCCGTTCCCGCAGCTCCCTGTTCACCGGTTGCACCAGATCGCCTGGGATCTCGTCGGCCATCTCCTCCGCTGAGGTGGCGATGTCGGGGGCTCCCTGCTGCAGGGCGGCCAGGAGGTCGGCCCAGAGGCTCACCAGGGTGCGCTCCCTCTGTGGGATCACGCCTTGGCCTTCGAGATGGGGGGCGCACCCCTGCCGGTGCCACAGGGCCTGGCGGTGCTGGCCGGAATGTTGGCGCTGGGCCAGGCCGCTCTCCAGGGCGGCGGGGCTGGGATCGCCATCCGCCAGGCGAAGGCCGGCGGCCACCAGCAGTTTGCCGGTGTGCACGGCGGAGATCCCGTAGACCCGGCCGAGGTCCGTGAGGCTCAGCCACTCGGCAGAGAGCGGGGTGCTGCCGACTGCAGCGGCCCGGTGGGTGCGGCTGCTGCTGGTGGGAGGTGCCGGAGAGCGGCCATTCGGGGCCCGAACGGGGGTGGAGGTGGAGCGGCGCGGAGTGGCCATGGCTGAACGGATGGGTACGCGAATGCTGGCCACCCCATGTAGGGCGTCAATCCGTCAAGTGGAAACGCCAACGCACCGTTACCAAGTTGATGAATTGTTGTCAATCGAGGCGGTCGCAGGCCCCAGCCACCGTTCCAGTGCGGGGGAGAAAACCTCCCGGATCACGGTGAGTTCTCGGCCCTGGCGGAAAAAGCGGTAATGGCGGCTCCAGAAGGGCCCGGGGCGCCCGAAGCGGCGTTCCAGCCAGGGGGCCTGCACTTGGCCCAGGCCGTCCACCTCCCGGAACAACTCGGTGCGGCCCTCTGTGAGGCTGCGCCAGATCGGCTGGCGGCGATCCCGCAGATGGGATTCCGCTGCGCTGCGGTTCCACCAGCTCTCGGCCCAGCCAAGGGTGAGCTCGCCGCAGGACAGCCACACCTGCCTTCGCAGCAGGGGCTCCTCCAATTCCGCCACCTCCGGTGGCACCAGCGGGTCGCCGCCCGGCTCCGGAGCCATGGCGATCAGTTCCACCTCGAGCGGCTGGCCGGTGAGCAGTTGCAGGTGGCGGGTGGGGCTGCCATCCCCCAGCAGCAGCAGTTTCCAGGCCCCGCTCAGCTGCTGGCCGGCCTGGCCCGCCAGCACATCGGCCATGGGGGCCTGCCAGAGGGGCGCGGGTGAGGCAAGGAGGCGGCCAGGGGGGGCGGTCGGTGGCTGGGGCCGCTGACTCAATTCGGTGGCGGGCCGGGTCTCGGGAGCGGCGTCGGGGTTGAGGGTTAGCGCAACGAAATCAGCCACCGCTACCGATCGCGATGCGGCGCACATCCCCGTCGTGGTCGATGAGCACACTGTCGCCATCGGTGGATCGCAGCCGCCAGCCGCTGTTGCCGATCGTTTCACCCACCGACACCGTGCTGGTGCTGCCCCCCATCTGGAAGATGGCGGAGCCCACCTTGCCCGGGGCACCCACCACCCCCACGAGCAGGGGCAGGGGGCCGGGTGGTGGGCTGCGGCGGACCGGTGCAGCCGCTGCGGCCAGCTTCGGGCTCACCGGCACCCGCAGGATCGGTGCGCTCCGCTGGGGCTGGGGCAATTCGCCCAACTGTTCAATCCAGGCTTCCTGAGGCGGCGGCGGCGGCAGGTCGTTATCAGCTGGCCTGGCTCCCTGGCTGTAGGCCTGGGCCTGCATGGCGGTCTGCGGGCCGCTGCCCTGGGCGGTCATGCCGGTCGGCGGGGCCAGGACGGGGGCCGGTGGGGTGGCCGGGGCCTGGGCGGCGGGTCCGAAATTGCGCAGCCGCTCCACCAGCAGCAGGCTGCGTTCCTGCTGAAGGGATTCCTGGAAACGGTTCCACTGGCTCAGGGCCAGTACGCCGCTGGTGGCGCTCACCAGGCCGGCGGCGGCAAAGGCTCCGATCAGCATCAGCGGCTGCTGGTGGGCCGTGAGGGTCGCCAGGGTTGCCTGAAGGCCCCGCTGCGGTGTCGGGTTGACCGCCCCCTTGTCCCCGGGGGCCGGGCTGGCTGAGGCGGGCCTGAAGGGATCGCTCTGTGGGCTGGACTGGGGCCGGCGAGCCCTATGCCAGCGGGGTGCTTTGCCGACCGGAGCCGCTGCAGCACCGGGGTTGGCTTCTTTATCTGCCGTCGCCGGAGCCCCAAGAGCGTCGCGATCGCTCTGATCGGTGTCGGTGGGGAGGTCGATGGTGTGAACCGGATCAAAGATCCGGTTCATCAGCTTCTCGGCTTGCAGGTCCCAATAGGCCCGGGAAGTCGGGATTCCCCGCGGTGCGTCCACCTGCCCCTCAGCCGATCGGATGGGTCAATCTATCGGTATTGGCCCGGCGTTGTTCGAGTTCAAGCCAGAGCAGCAGGGCGGTCACATCGGCCGGACTCACCCCCGGCACCCGCGAGGCCTGGCCGAGGGTGGTGGGCTGCACGACATTGAGCTTCTCGCGGGCCTCGGCGGAGAGGGTGGTGATACCGCCGTAGTCGAGGCCAGGCGGCAGGGGGCGCCCTTGGGAGCGCCGCGCTTGCTCGATCTGCTGCTGCTGGCGGGCCAAGTAGCCGCTGTACTTGATGTCGATCTCGGCCCCCTCCCGCACGGGCACGGGCAGATCGGCCGGAGCCAGGCCGTGGCGCACCAGATCGCTGCTGTGGAAGCCGGGCCGCCGCAGCAGCTCGGCCAGGGTGATCGAGCCCTTGATCGCCGCGCCGGTTTCCGCCTCCACCGCCGCCGCCACCGGGTCGCTGGCCTTGAGGCGCACGGAGTCGAGCCGGAGGGCTTCGGCGCTGATCGCCGCCTGCTTGGCCTCGAAGAGCTGCCAGCGGCGCCCATCGATCAGCCCCAGCTCCCGGCCGAGCGGCGTCAGGCGCCGGTCGGCGTTGTCGCCCCGCAGCACCAGGCGGTACTCGCTGCGGCTGGTGAGCACCCGGTAGGGCTCCCTCAGGTCCTTGGTGATCAGGTCATCGATCAGGGTGCCGATGTAGCTGCCTTCCCGCGGGAAGTGAACCGGCTCCTGGCCCCGCAGCAGCCGAGCGGCGTTGAGGCCCGCCACCAGGCCCTGGGCGGCCGCCTCCTCGTAGCCGGTGGTGCCGTTGAGCTGGCCGGCGCTGAACAGCCCCGCCACCCGCTTGGTTTCCAGGCTGGCCTTCAACTGGGTGGCCGGCAGGTAGTCGTAGTCGACCGAGTAGGCGGGCCGCAGCATCACGCAGCGCTCCAAGCCGGGTAGGGTGCGTAGCAGCTCGAGCTGCAGCCGCTCCGGCAGGCCGGTGGAGAAGCCCTGCACATAGAGCTCGGGCGTGTCGCGGCCCTCGGGTTCCAGGAAGATCTGGTGGCTTTCCTTGTCGGCGAAGCGCACGATCTTGTCCTCGATCGAGGGGCAGTAGCGGGGCCCCTTGCTGTCCACGAAGCCGCCGTAGATGGGCGTGAGGTGGAGGTTGTCCCGGATCAGCCGGTGGGTGGCCGCGGTGGTGCGGGTGAGGTGGCAGCTCATCGGCTCGCCGCTCACCCAGGCGGCCGGATCGAAGGAGAAAAAGCGGTCGTGGGCGTCGCTGGGCTGTTCCTCCAGCTGGTCGAGGGCCACGCTGCGGCGGTCCACCCGCGCCGGGGTGCCGGTCTTGAGGCGGCTGGTGCTGAAGCCCAGGGCGGCCAGGGCTTCGGTAAGCCCCTCGGCGGCCTGCTCGCCGGCCCGGCCGGCGGCCATGGAGCGATCGCCCACCCAAATGCGGCCGCCCAGGAAGGTGCCGGTGGTGAGGATCACGGCGCCGGCGGCGTAGACGCTGCCGAAGTAGGTGCGCACCCCCAGCACCCGGCCCAGGGGGCCACAGACGGGATTGGTGGCGACGGCGTCGGCAACCGCTCCGGGGGCATCCGTCAGGCTCACCAGGGCTGCCCCGGGCGTGCCGGGCGCGCTTCCGCCCGCATCCATGCCAGACGCATCGCCCGCCACGCTCGCGCCGCCGAAGGCGAAGTCCCCCTCCACCACCAGGCCCGTCACCATCGCCTCGCGCAGGTGGAGGTTGGATGTGTGCTGCAGCAGCTGCAGCATCTGACGGGCGTACTGGCGCTTGTCGGTCTGGACCCGCAGAGCCCAGACGGCCGGCCCGCGGCTGGCATTGAGGATGCGTTTCTGCAGGGCGGTGGCATCGGCGAGCCGGCCGATCACGCCGCCCAGGGCATCCACCTCATGCACCAGCTGGCTCTTGGCCGGACCGCCCACGGCCGGATTGCAGGGCTGCCAGGCGATGCGGTCGAGGTTGAGCGAAAAGAGGGCCGTGGAGATCCCCAGCCGAGCCGCCGTGAGCGCCGCCTCGCAGCCGGCGTGGCCGCCGCCCACCACGATCAGCTCGAAGGATTCGGTGGGCTGCTCGCCCGTGGAGATGCAGGCATCCATGGCTTCAAGTTAGGGGGCGGTGCGGGTTGGGGAAGCCGCACGGATCCCAGAGCTCAGCGATCAGGGGCCGGCCGGGCCGCTTGAGCACTAGGTGGAGGCCGCTTCCCTGAGGCGTTGCCGCGCTGGGGTTCTATCTGGCTGTCGCTGTCTGCCGTCCCAGCCCCTGGTGGGCGACCATGCTGTCCATGCATCCGGTGAGTGCCTCGTTGGATCCCCGACTCCCCCAGGGGTGGCAGCTGCCCCTGGCCCTGCACCTGCCGCTTATCTCCCTGGTGCTGGCGGCGATCACCTGGCTGTTGTGCAGCCTGATGGCCCGCCGACTGGGCTGCGCTTCCCTGCTGCGTGCCCTGCTGCTGCGGGTGCGGCTGAGCCTGGCCATTCCCCTGCTGCTGGGAGGCGTGCTGCTCTGGCTGCTGAGACTGGTGCCGCCCACCGAAGTTCCCTTGCCCAGCGCCCAGGACCTGCGCCAGCTGCTGGTGGTGGTGGCCCTGGCCTGGAGCCTGGCCCGTTGTCGGGGGGCCCTGCTCCTTTGGATGGAGAGCACGGCGGCTGTGGCGGCTCTGGAGGGCCGGGAGCGCCTGGCCCTGCTCGATCTGCTCGACAAGCTGATCAGGCTGCTGGTGGCCGTGCTGCTGGGCTGGCAGGTGCTGCGGCTGCTCGGGGTGTCGGCGGGGGTGCTGCTCACCGCCGGCGGTTTCGGCGCCGCAGCGCTGGCGTTTGGGGCCCGCACGATCGTGGAGAACGGCCTCAGCGGCGTGGGGCTTTACCTCAGTCGCCCCTTCGTGGTGGGCGATGTGATCCGCCTGCCCGCCCAGCAGCTGCAGGGGGAGGTGGAGGAGATCGGCTGGTTCCACACGCGCCTGCGGGATCCAGAGCGGCAAACGGTTTACATCCCCAATGGCACGTTTATTAGCCAGGCGGTCCAGAACTTGGCCCAGATCGACCGCCGTCGCCTGGAACTGGAGGTGAGCCTGCGGCCCCGGGACCGGGACGCCGTGCCGGCCATCGTGGCCGAGCTGCAGGGGCTCCTGGCGGCGGAGCCGGCGGTGGATCCAGGGCTGCCGGCACGGGTCCATCTGGTGGGTTTCGGCACCAGCGGGCCGCTGCTGAGGCTGGTGTGCCATGCCGCCACCGCCGACCAGGCCGCAGCCCTCGACCTGCAGCAACGGCTGCTGCTGTTGATCGGGACCGTGGTAGAGCGCCATGGCGCCGTGATCGCCCTGCATTCCCGCGCTCTTGCCTGAGGGGCCGCGGCGAATGTGCCATCGCCGCGGCCCGATCACCCTCACTGCACGATCCTCTCCTGGGGACACCCCGGCCCCTGGCCCCACCTGCGTCGCCGGCTTTGCCCGGGAGCTGCGCCAGCTGCTTCCCGCCGAGGCGTTCGAACCCGACCGCACCCTGTGCTGCCCCTGGCGGGGATCAACGGCGCGATCCCGCAGCTGGGCTGGCTGAAGGCCGACCGATAGAACCAGAGGGCGCCGCTTTGGCTGCCCTTCGCCCTGAACCTGGGCAACAGCGTGTTCATGCTCGGGACAACCATGCATGACCTGTTGCATGGCAGCGTCGTGCGGGGAACGGCGGCGGCTGGAGGCCCTGCTCAGCTTGAGCATGTCTTGGATGACCCCGACCCTGTGGCAGGCGGTGCACGATCGGGAGCATCACCAGAACACCAACGATCTGAGAGATCCGGACCGGGCCTACCTGCAGGCGCTGCCGCGCAACTGGGGCAAGCGGCGGTCGGAGGAGCGGTTGGTGAACCTCCCGCTCCAGCAGCCTTGAGGTGAAGGCTACTTCGTAGTGCGTTCCGGATCGTTTACCAGGGCCATGGCGAGCATCGGGTGTGGCAGGCCTGGCGGGCGCTCCATCGTCCACGCCAGGGTTACACCGCCAGGTTGCGGAAGCGGGTGAACTGGGGCTCGAACAGAAGCTTGCAGGTGCCCACCGGGCCGTTGCGGTGCTTGGTCACGATCACCTCGGTGATGCCGCGGTCGGGGGTTTCGGGGTTGTAGTACTCGTCGCGGTAGATCATCAGCACCAGGTCGGCGTCCTGCTCGATCGAGCCCGATTCGCGCAGGTCGCTGAGCATCGGCCGCTTGTTGGTGCGGGCCTCCACGCCGCGGCTGAGCTGGGAGAGGGCGATCACGGGCACGTTGAGCTCGCGGGCCATGCCCTTTAAACTGCGGGTAATGCGGGAGAGTTCCTGCACTCGGTTGTCGGAGCCGGATCCCTCCATCAGCTGCAGGTAGTCGATCACGATCAGCCCCAGCTCCTTGCCCTGCTGGGCCATCAGGCGGCGGCAGAGGGAACGCATCTCGAGCACGCCGGCGTTGGGCTTGTCGTCGATGTAGAGGGGCAGGGCGCCCAGGCTGCTGATGCCCTTGCCCAGCAGGGGCCACTCCTCCTGCTGCAGCCGGCCGGTGCGCAGTCGGCCGCTCTCGATGCCCACCTCCATCGAGAGCAGGCGGTAGGTGAGCTGCTCCTTGCTCATCTCCAGGCTGAACACCGCCACCGGCAGGTTGTGGAGCTGGGCCACGTTTTTGGCGATGTTGAGCACGATCGAGGTTTTGCCCATCGCCGGCCGGCCGGCCACGATGATCAGGTCGCTGCGCTGCAGCCCCTGGGTCAAGGCGTCGAGGTCGTAGAAGTTGACCGGGATGCCCGCCACGGCGGTGCCAAGCGAGCGGGTTTCGATCTCTTCGAAGGTGCGGGTGAGGATCTCGGCGGTGGCGGTGAGCCCCACGCTGGGTTTCTCCTGGCTGATCGCGAAGATCTTCTGCTCGGCCTCATCGAGCACCTGATCCATCGGCTTGCTCTGGTCGAAGCCGAGGCCGATCACCTCATTGCCGGAGCGGATCAGCTGGCGGCGCAGGTACTTGTCCATCACCAGGCGGGCCACCTGGTCGATCGAGGCGGTGGAGAGGGTGCGCTCCACCAGTTCCACCAGCCGGCTGCTGCCGCCCACTTTCTCCAGGTGGCCCATGTCGGCCAGCCAGGCGGCCATGGCGGTGAGGTCGGTGGGCTTGCCCTGGCTGTGCAGCATCAGGGCGGTGCGGTAGATCTCGCGGTGGGCGCCCAGGTAGAAGGCCTCGGGCTGCAGCACCTCGGCCACCCGGCCGATGGCGTCTGGATCGAGCAGGATGCCGCCCAGCACCGCTTCCTCGGCCTCCAGGTTCTGGGGGGGCACGGAATCGGGCAGGGCTTCGAAGCTGGCGTTGCCGTTGCCACCGGCTCGGGAGCGTCTCCCCGGGGAGACGCCGGAGCGCCCCCCCGCCAGGCGACCGCTGGGGTCATCGGCCGGCGAGGTCGGACCGGCCAGGGGCACGCTCACCATGGGATCTCGGGGGGGAAGGCGCCGCACGGGCGCTGCAGGGTGCCGGGGGACCGGCAGGCGACAACGCAGCCGAACCCCTGGGGATCCGGCGGCGTGAGGGGACATTCATTTTGGCCCTCCAATCCGATTTTGACCAACAATCCCGTCACCAGATCTGGTGGTTTGATCCCGGCTGGGGCACGGGGCCCCTCCAGATCTGGGGAGTCCAGCCTCAGTGGCTCACCACCTCAAGGTTCACTTCGGCAGTGACCTCGGGATGGAGCTTCACCTGCACCTTGTAGGAGCCGGTGCGGTGGATCTCGGGAACAATGATGTCGCGCCGGTCGAGTGCCTTCTTGGTGGCGGCCTCAATGGCCTCGGCCACATCGCCATTGGTCACGGTGCCGAAGAGCACGTCGTCGCCACCGGTCTGCTTCTTCACGGTGAAGCGGCCGATGGTGTCGAGGGCTGTGCGGAAGGCGACAGCTTCGGCCTTCAGGGCGGCCTGGCGCTCGGCATCCTTAGCCCGGCGGTGCTCCACTTGGCGGAGCACGGCGGCGGTCACGGGAACGGCCTTGCCGAGGGGAACCAGGAAGTTACGGGCGTAGCCCGGAGCCACCTCTACCAGATCCCCATCCTTGCCGAGGCTCAGCACGTCTTCGCTAAGCACCACCTGAACACGCTTGGCCATGGCTACGAACCCTTTGAACCGACTTGAAATCCGATCAACGATCATAGGACACGGCAGGGCGCTCAAGGGGCGGCCCGCTGGGATGGCCTGGGATTCCCGGGCGGGCAGGAGCACCCCGAGCTGGCTTGCGGGCGCATCACGATGACGTGACCCGGAAGGGGATGCCATGGACAGGCAGCGCAGATCTGCAGGAATTACGCGTTCATTTCACACAATTGACGTTGCTTCCTCGCGGGTCTGCCTAGAAACCAAAGGAATTTGATTGTTGATTGAAAGTGACACCGAAGGGCTCCCGTATCTGCGGAAGCAGATCAGCTTTACCGAGTGCTGAAATTGCTGGTTCGGAATACCCTGTTTGGGCGATTGATGGGGATACTCTCATCGTTTGCAACTATGGGCATCCCGCCAGGCCTGGTGACTTACTGCGCTTACGTCTTTCAGCCTCTCCGGAAGCTTCTGCTCGTACTCCTTCGCTCGTCGTGGTCACTGGCGTGAATCTTTCTAACGCCGAATTGTCCTGTCGTATTGAGCAGCCCACGGACGAGGACTTGCGCTTGCTTCGGCAGTTGGCCCAATCCGCGCCGGAGGCTAAACCACTGAATCGCACCTCTTTGACCGCCCCTTTTCGTCTTGCGAAGTTTGGCCTTTCAAAGATTGGCCTTTCAAAGGATAATGTTTCCCTATCGGGCCTTTCGAAGTCGCCGGCCACTTCAATTTTTTTCGCAAGTATTGGCGGTCTATTCGCATTGGTGATGCTGCGATCGATCTACACATCCATCACCACCGTCACGATCGACAGTGGGATTGTGGCTGTCCCGACTGGTCCTCTGGTTGCCCCTGTGGAAACGGTGGTTGGTCGGGAGAGGGGCTTGATCGATCAGCTTTATGCGAGGGAGGGGATGGCTGTTGTACCAGGCCAGCCATTATTCAGCACCCGTCATGATCCCCAAATCGACCTTGATTTGTTGGATCGCAGTGCTGCGAGAGATCTGAGCAGTCTTGATGCTCAGATGCGCGATGTTCAGGGAAAATTGGATTCGCTCTTAGAGCAGATTTCTTTGAGCCGCGTTGAAACGGCTGCGCTCCCACCCAGTACGGTTCAGTTGAAAACCCTTAGCCAGAAGCTGCAATTGGCCCGCGTCCAACAGCAACGACGTGCCGTGCTGTTGCGCGATGGTGGCATCAGTCAGGACAGCTATGAGGCGGCTGTGGACCGCGTGCTGGATCTGGAAACGAAGCAGCAGCAAGCAACGCGTCAGAATCTGACTGACCAGGTTCGACGCGATCGCATTGCTGTGTTGATTGGCCTGGAACAGCAGCAAAGCCGGCGATTTGCCTCTCTTGCCCAGACGCGGCGGCGCATCCAGGCCGGGGTGGATGGACTGCGTGCACAGAAAAATCAGCATCCGCTGCCTTCGTTTGGTGCAGCGTCTACGCCGCAACTTGATCGCGATATCTATAAGGCGACTTCTGCTGCGGTCGTCTTGCGTCATCTGAAGCGAGTTGGGGATTCAGTGCAGCCGAATGAAACGGTCTTGCTGCTTCAACGTGAGCAGTTGCCACCAGTGGTTGAGGCGCACACTTCTGATTCGGTGATCCCCTTGTTGGCCTTGGGGAGCCAGGGAACGGCAGAAATCCCCGCCCTTCGCCAGCGCTATGCCGTGCGGGTTACGAGTATCGATTCCCGTAGCCATGATGGTGCCGACTTGAGGTTTGAATTTGTGGGTATACAGCCGAATGACACGAGGCAGATTTTGACACTTCAAGGTCAGCCTGTGAAGCTTTCATTTGTGAGCCAGCTCAATCTGCTGGAGCGCCTGCGGCATTGGTCCACAAGGAGCGTCATCTAATGCTGCCCCTTGCGCTTGTGGTTTTGCTCAGCTGGACCGGGCCCGCCGACGAAAGTCTACACATGGACTGGGCAGAGCGCTTGGTTGGCGAGATTAGGCCATCTGAGAATTCCTATGGTTCCAAGCCAACGGTGCTGGAATGGCGCGGAGTTCATGGTGCCAGTGAGACCCGCAATCGCACGGTCTGTTCAACCCTTTTCACGCGCCTGATCAAGCAGTCCTATGGCTATGGAGCTGATGACGTGAAGCGGTGGTTTGGATCCGCATCACCCACTGCCGAGCAATACCATCAGGCGGTTAAAACTGGCAATCGCTTTAAACAGATTGCTTCACTTCCTCAAGTTAAACGCGGGGATGTTATCGCCATCGATTACCAGCGTTCCCGATCTGGTGATCCAGGCGCCATGCGTGACACGACAGGCCACATTATGCTTGTTGCTGATGAGCCTAAACTCCAGCATTCTGGCTCCCCCAAATTGATGCGTCGCTATTCCTTGGCGGTGATCGATTCATCCCGATCCGGGCATGGCCCCAAGGACACCCGTATCCAAGCCAGCGGTGGCTGGGGCGCTGGCGGGGTGGGGCGTGGTGAGATTGGCCTCCTTGTGGATCGGCAAGGTCAGATCCAGGCCTACAGCTGGAGCAATTTGCCCCACTCAAGGATCATCCCCCAAACGGAGCACTCTCTCCTGATCGGTCGTTTCTGTGGAGCCGATTGCGCTGCTAAAAGTTAGCGAGGGATGCTGCCCGTGAGAACCAAGCACACAACCATGGCAAGAATCGAAACCAGCATCCATGGAGCCACTTTCCTGGCCCCGTGCAGCGTGCAGTCGTTGGCATAGGACATGATGGCGATCACGACAAAAAGCTGGTTGCCTTGAAAGGGCAGCTCCTTGATGCCTAGCTTGATGAAGAGAAGCTCCACCCCCCATACATAAATAATGCTGTATAGCAAGCCTGTAGCATAGCGTCTCAGTCCAATAATGAGGCTAAAGCAGGAAACCAGCCTGATCGCTAGGTAGGTCAATAAACAACCCGTGATAAAAACGATCCCGCTAAGCGGCTGTAGCAGGAGTCCCGCCGCAATGGGGGCCACCATGTAGCCCCCCGCCCTCATTTCCGTGTTTCGATAAATCAGGTAGCCAATTAATAGGCATACCAAAAACTGAATCACGCGAACATTGAAATGTATGCTCTCACCCGTTTGATAGTAGCTATTCAGATAGTTAAAATCACCGCCAACAACCCAGCGCCCAAAGGCCAGGACCAGCGCCGTGATCAATGCGGTGATCGCCGTGGTGATGGCCATGCCCTTGCAGACGCCTGACACCCCTTGACGGCTGAAGCTCAAGGCAATCACAGCGGGGATCATCGTGCCCGAAAGGCTGTCGAGTGTCGACGGCAGAATTCCAATCTGCATATAAAGAAGTGCCACGGGATATGTTAAGGCGAGAGATAGGCCCGCCAGGATGTACATGGGTGTTCTGCGCCGATGGTCTACCCGCTTCAGGTATTTACTGTAAATCGCGTATATTGCATAGGCGGATGCCAGCACAGCTAGGCACCACAGCGGCGATAGGATCATCAGGATCACAATGAAGCCAGGCACAATGACTCCGCCAGGAATCACGCCTCTGCGATCTTTGTAGTTGACCGCAGTAAAGGCTCCGATGATCAGAATGATGCGGTTAATCTCTGGAGTGTTGAATTCGATACTTGTGATCATGCTGCCTGTTTTTGCAGTTCTTGCTCGATGTAATGCATGAGGTTTTCGGCTTGCCGTGTATGAATATTCACCGTGCCGATCAATAGGATGTTGCTGGGTTGGTGATTTGGTCCAAGGATTTGATCCAGAAGGGCTTCGCCGTCGGCTTCGCTGTATGCGGTTGAATTTCCAAGATTCTGAATCAGGTCATGCTGATTGGCGGCCACGGCACTGACCTCTGCTTCATAATCGCCAAAGGTGACAATCTGATCGAATCCAAAATCAACGGATAGCTCTGTAAAGAGCCTTACCCGGGCTGGACGATCTAGGCGGTTATTGAGAATCACCACTTTTTTGTGTTTGGGGTATTGCTTGAAGATGATCTCACAGAGGTTGATAAAGCTCTCGCGATCGTTCACGGCAAATAGATTAGCCCAAATCACTTCATGATGCCGATGCTTCAGTCTTTCGATGCGGAAAGCGCCCGGATCATTGGCCGCATTCTGCATCGCCCTCAGTGCCCGCTCGCGGTTGAGTCCGATTAGATCGGCAACGCAAAAGCCGATGGCGACATTGGCTTCGATCGCAAAATGTGAAAAGCCGATGAGGTCAGCATTGCTGACCAGATTGTTCTCTGCGACGATCAGTTTGGTTTCTTTCTTGTTGGCCTCTTCTGCAAGAATTTTCAGAAGATTGGCTTCCCGTTCGGCCGTAATAATAATCCCTTTCCGTGGGATTGTATGGGCCAACGAGCCTGCAATCTCCTCCAGCGTTTCTCCCATGTATTCAGCATGGTCGTACCTCACATTCGTGATGACACCAAGATCCGATTTTACAACTCGATCCTCAAGCCATTTTGCGTAGACAGGGTTGATGGCCATGCACTCAATCACGACGGCTTCGGCATGCTGCCTGCCAAAATCATTGATCATTCGCACCTGTTCATTGACATTGGCAAATCCCTTTCTGCCGACGTCAGCATCTTGCCCATTGGGTTGTAAAATCCTTGCGGCACTACCTGTGGTCTTGCCGAATGTATGGTACCCGGCCTCTCGAAGGATGGCGGCTAGATAGCGCGTGACGGTTGATTTACCACGGATTCCATTCACGTGAATGCGCCACTCGATCGACCGCAGTCGGGCTAGAAACTTTTGATAAGAGATAATGCTCCACGCCGTGTAGCCGTAGGAGCCAATCAGCACGAGAAGAAAAACGGTCACGCAAGTTGCTACTGGCGTATCCATCTTCGTTGGCCATGGTTGGACCTGTCGCCCTTCGTCCTTCATCACGGTAAATATGCTTCTTCTTGCGGCAGATGAGTGTTGATCTTGTCGTCTTTTATCGCCTCTGCCCTAGATAGATCTACCAGATGGCTAGTGGTTTGTGCCGCGGATTTCTTTCTGGTCTGTGTTTGCCCTGCTGGGCAGCGTTGCTCTGCTTTTTGCGGCTAGTCGCAGCGGCACCTGGTCCCATTCCTTCCAACATCACGGCCAAAGCGGGGTGCTGCTGGGTCGCGTGGTGAATCTTGATGGCCATCCCATTGCTGGAGCAGCGATCCGCTTCCTCAATGGCACAACCACCAGCGGGCCGGATGGCTGGTTTCGGGCGGATACTTCCTTGCGTCCCCAATGGTTGGAGGTGCAACGGCCCGGCTTCCTGCGGAGCATCAAGGCGGTTGTGGCCGGCGAAGCAGCCTTGGTCCGTCTCAGTCCTGATGATGGTGAAACGGTGGTGATTCACGCCGTTGGGGATGTGATGTTTGGCCGCCGCTTCTTTGGATCCAAGACAGCCCAAGAGGAGATTCAGCCCCAGCTCCATCCCACCGATTCAGTTGCTGCCCATCGGGCTTTGTTAGCTCCGATTGAGCCCTTACTTGCCAATGCAGATCTCACCGTAGGCAACTTGGAAACCCCCTTGATCAGCCAGCCTTCGCTAGATCCCGCTGCGGCGAGGCCCGATCGCTTCAACCAGAGTAAGGACTATGTGTTTGCCAGTGCTCCTGCTGCGGCTCATGCCCTGCGGGAGAGTGGCTTTGATGTGCTTGGTCTGGGCAATAATCATCTCTATGATGCGCTTGAGGGAGGCTTGCAATCCACCTTTTCAAACCTCCGTATGGCTGGCTTTCTGCCTGGAAATGGAGTGTTTGGAGCGGGGTCGACGTTGGGGGAAGCATGGAGGCCGGCTTACCAGAGCCGTCAGGGGCAGCTGATCGCATTCCTAGGCTGCACCACGATTGCGGGCCACCAGAATCCTCTGAACTACGTTGTCTCTGAATCCCGGGCCAAGGGTGGCGCGGCGCCCTGTGAGCCCCGCGCACTCTCGGCGGCGATCCGTTCGGCCCGCCAGCGCGATGCCACGGTGGTTGTGATGATTCATGGTGGTAATGAGTATCAGCGTCGTTCCACACCAAGTGTTCAATTCTTCATCGATACCGCCCTCGCCGCTGGTGCCTCGGCGATTCTGAATCATCACCCCCATGTGGTCGGAGGATTTCACTGGAATGGCCACGCACTCGTGGCTCGCTCCCTGGGAAATTTTCTATTCGATCAGACGATTTGGCCCACCTTTGAATCCTATCTGGTTGTGCTGCATCTGCGCCACGGTGCTGTGGTGCGCGCCATGGCGGAACCGTTGATTCTGAGTGGCTACCGTCCCTATGCGGTGGTTGGATCCCTTGCCGATTTTGTGGCCCGTGGGGCTGCTGGTCGGGAGTCTGGTCCTCTGCTTGTGGAGAACGGCACGATGGAACTTGATGTGGCCAACCGGCGTAGGCAACGCTCGTGGACTATGCAGCTCAGGGGTGATCTGCAGAACGGCACCATTCTGCGGGCGGCCCCCGGCGTTTGGATGAGCCGATCCAAGGGTCCTGGCCAGGTGCAGGCTGGTCGTGATCTGCTCTGGGTGGGGGGCTTTGAAGATGAGGCGGTTGGTGTGCCTGCTGCTACCGGCGTCCTCTGGAATCTCGCTGCACCAGACAAGGTTGTGGAGGGGCGTGCTGCCGCCGAAGGACGCCTCGGGGCGCGCCTATGGCGTAGTTCTGCCAATCGCCGGCCGGCGATCCTGAGCCCCTTGCATCGAATTCCGGTGAAGCAGGGTCAACAGCTTTCGATCCTGGGATGGATCCGGGGCCCCGCTGGCGTGCAGCCCCGGTTAATGGTTGGTTGGTACTCCTCCAGGCGCGGGGCTTCCCAGGCCCGGTTCGAGCGTCCAATCACTCTGCTGGGGCCAGACCGCTGGACCCCCGTGCGCGTCGATTTGACCGTGCCGACCCATGTCACCGCCTTGGGGCTGAATGTGATTCTTGACCCCCCCGGCATCGGTCGAACCCATCTGGATGTGGATGGTGTGCGCTTGATCCTTTGGGAGCCCCCGTCGCCAACGGCTGGACTGCTGCAGGATTGGTATCGCCTGCGGGGGGTGTCGCAACTCAGCCTCAGGACGGAGTACTTGCCTGGAGCCGAGCCTTGGCTGCCCCCGGTTGAATCCACACCCTTGATTCCCTGGGACCGCCTGCCCGTTGTGCGTCCGGGCCTGCCCCCTGTCCGTCCTGCGGCCGATTCCAGTGTTCGAATCGCCAAACCCTGATTCAGCCAGGCATCCCCGCGCTGCCCGGATCGGCCGCCTGGGGCAGGCGCACCTGGCTGGCCAGGCCCAGGCGCTGCAGCAGCCGGATGTGCTGCCAGGTGAGGTCGATCTGGCCGGGGCCGAAGCCGTGGCGGGCCGAATGGGGGAAGGCGTGGTGGTTGTTGTGCCAGCCCTCGCCGAAGGTGAGGGCTGCCACCCAGGGGTTGTTCATCGAGTTGTCGCCACTGTTGTGGCGGGCCTCACCCCAGCAGTGGGTGGCGGAGTTCACCAGCCAGGTGCAGTGGTACACGAGCACCAGGCGCAGGGGGATGCCCCAGAGCACCAAGGCCCAGCCGCCGGTGCCGGTGGCGGTGCCAATCCAGAAGAGGAGCAGGCCGAGCACCACCTGCAGGCTCAGGAACCAGGTGTTCAGCCAGCGAAAATAGGGATCGCGGCCCAGGTCTCCGGTAAGGCGGGGCACTGCCGCCATGGCGGGGATTTCCTCGAACATCCAACCCATGTGCGACCACCAGAAGCCCTTGTTGCTGTCATGGTGATCTGCGTCCGTATCGGAGAACTTGTGGTGGTGGCGGTGCAGCCCCACCCAGTCGATCGGACCGTGCTGGCAGCTGAGGGCACCGCAGGTGGCGAAGAAGCGCTCCAGCCAGGTGGGCACCTTGAAGGCCCTGTGGCTGAGCAGGCGGTGGTAGCCGATCGTGACGCCCAGGCAGGCGGTGACCCAATAGAGCACCAGCAGGCTGGCCAGGGCCGGCAGGCTCCAGAAGCGGGGCAGCAGTGCCACCAAGGCCAGGAGGTGGATCACCACCATGAAGCCGATCGTGCCCCAGCGGCGCCCGGGCGGTGCCATCGGGATGGGCTCACCGCGGCGGGGCTGGTGCAGGGCGGTGGCGCGGCGATGGGCGCTGGCGCCGCCGCTGATGGTGGCGGCCGTTCGGGTGTGGAGGGCGGCTGGGCGGGGAAGGGGTGTGGCGGCCATGCAGGACCGGCTCCGGGTGGATCGATAGAATGGTAGCAATACGGATCCAGATCACTTGGGTTATCGAGATGACCTCGCATCGGGAAGGGTGGCCTTCGCTCACCTGATCCGCCACTGGCACGGCTGCAATGGCTGGTCCCACCGGGTGCTGCCTGGGCTGGCGGAGGCCCTTGATGTAGGTCGGGTGCACAACTCCCAGCTCTCGATGCTGCGTAACGGCAAGCTGGCCTCGCCAGGGCCGGAGGTGTTCCTCGCCTTGGGGCGGATCAATCGTTGGTTGGCGGTCGAGGCACCGGAGGGCCGGCTGGGGCCCGACCGCGCCGAGGTGCTGCTGGATGGCCACCATCCCGAGCTCTATGAGGCCCTGCAGGCTTCCGCCCTGCCCGTTCGGGGCGATGGCAACGAGGTGCTCGGGCCGGGGGAGCTGCTGGAGGTGTTCGTGGGCCTGCGGCAGCCCCCCTCCGCCTTCGATCTGCGCGTCGACGCCGCCGAGGCGGCCGATCTCAGCGCCGCCCTCGCCCTGCTGTTCACGGCCGGTCGGCCCTGGCGGCTCTGCCGCGAGCAATTGCTGGCGGCCTATCCGGTGGAGAAACGCCAGCGCCGTGAGCGGTTCGCGGCCGTGATGGCCGGCCAGGGGGATTACAGCGCGGCGGAGCTGGAGGCGGAACTGCTCGACCTGCGTCGCACCCTTGCGGTGCTCGGAGCGGCCGGCGAGGAGGACCTGGGGGCCGACCGGTTCCTTGAACTGCTGCGCCAGAGGGCTCGTCTGCAGTCCCCGTGGGAGGGTCCGGTTCCGGTGGACCTGGCCAGTGCCATCCGCCGAGAACTGGATGGAGCCGCCTGAGCCGGATGGAGATCGCCTAGGCCAGCGTTTCGGCGACGTCGGATTTGTCGGAGGCCCGGCGGCGATCCGCTTGAACCTCGGTGGGATCGAGCCCGATCGGACTGGCGGAGGCGGCGGCCTGGGCCCGTAGGAAACCAGGTTGCCGGGAATCCAAGCCGAGGTGCATCTCGATCGCCCTCACCCGCAGGGCCAGGTTCGAGAGCGTGGTGCGGCCCTTCGGATCGGCATTGAGATCGGTTTCCAGAACCGAGAGCACATAGGCGGTGAGGCTCACACCAGCTTCATCAGCCCGGGCCCGCACTAATTCGTGCAGGTCTTCGGGCATCAACAGATGAACCTGTTTGCGCGCCAAGGTGCTGATGTAGTGGAGTTGTTGGCGGACTATAGGAAGCCTCAGGACCTGCTGCCAGGGGCTGAGGCGATGCGAATCCGCTGAGCCCAGCCAAGGAATCGCAACAGCCGGATGTGCTGCCAGGTGAGGTCAAATTCAAACCAGCGCAGGCCGTGGCGGGCCGAATGGGGGAAGGCGTGGTGGTTGTTGTGCCAGCCCTCGCCGAAGCTCAGCAGGGCCACCCACCAGCAGTTGCGAGAGAGATCGGGGGAATCGAAGTTTCGGTAGCCGAAGGCATGGGTGGCGGAGTTCACCAGCCAGGTCACGTGATAAACGAGCACCAGCCGCAGGGGGATGGCCCAGAGCACCAGCCCGAGGCCGCCGCCATGCACATCGGCGTGTTCGCCGTAGAACCAGAGGACCAGGCCGAGGGGCAGTTGCAGCAGCAGGAACCAGCGGTCGAGCCAGCGGTAGAAGGGGTCTTGGCGGAGATCGCCAGTGAAGCGATGGATCTCCCGTAGGGCCGGGATGTTATGGAGCATCCAATCGCTGTGGGACCACCAGAGGCCCCGGGCGGCGTCGTGGTGGTCGTTGGGCTGGTCGGAGAAGAGGTGGTGGTGGCGGTGCAAGCCCACCCATTCAATCGGACCGCTCTGGCAGGCCAGGGTGCCCATGAAGGCGAGCGTGCGCTCCAGCCAGCGGGGCGCCTCAAAGCTGCGGTGGGCCAGGAGCCGGTGGAGGCCCAGGGTCACCCCCAGCACCGTGATCCAGTACAGAACCGCAAGGGCCACCACACCCTGCCAGCTCCAGAAACGGGGCAGCAGGGCCGCCACCGCGCCCACATGCAGCGCGAACATGAAGCCGGTTGTGCCGCCCTTGAACTTCCGTTGCCGGGGCGGTAAGGCGGGGCGCTCGGCCACCAGCCCCGCCCGCAGCCGCAGATCTCGGGGGGAGGGTCTGGAGCGATCGCCATCGCCTGGCAAGGGGCTGTGGTCGGCGCTGGAGCCAGCCGGAGGGGGAGATCCCGCGGCGACGGAAAGGGGCATGCGATGCGGTGGTGGCGGTATGGGCGCAAGGCCACACAAGACCAAAACTCTATGCGGCGGCGCTGCGGCGCCGGCGATCAAAAGGGCCGGCCGGAGGATTCCGACCAGCCCTGCAATCCGCGACTGTCAACGGAGTTGGTGGCGCGTGGCATTCAGCACGATCAATGACCGCCATAGAGGCATCCGTAGGCGAGAAGACCTTGGTGATTGTTGTCGATGTCGAAGCCGGTGTTGATGGCACTGCCACCGGTCTTTGTCGCGCTTCTGCGGAGTGCAATCACGGGATGGACTGTCTTGGGATACTGCTCATTTTACTGAGCATGACTTCGCCCTTGCCATTCGTCATCATGTGGCTATAGGGTGTGGTCATTGGGTGTGGTTTTGGGAATGTAGATCTGCAGCCAGCTGATGTCCCGGATGATCAAGACGCGTGCATCCACATGGTTGGTGGCGGCGATGTTGGTGACCACATTCTGCAGCGAACCGCGGGCGCTGCTGCAGTTGAAGAAGCTGTAAAGATCCACCCTCACATCGGCGCTGGGAGGCCAGGTTGCATTGCCGTTGCCATCCTGATGGTCAGCCTGAAATCCTTGTGGCCAGCCGGGGAAAGGTAAGCAGAACTTGATTGCCTTCCTCGGCTACATAATCCAACTCGACGCTCTAGTGTGCCGTCCCGGAGATTTGTGCGCAAAGTCGCTAGAGCTTCTCCAGGATTGAATCCGCCGTGGCGGTAGTTGAACGCTGCCTTGGTCTTGTTGTAGGCGGAGACGAACTGCCCGATATTGGCGATCAGTTCCTACCGCTGCGCGAAAGCCTGGGGCTAGGACGCTGGGTGACGATCCCAAACCAGCGCTCCACCGGATTGACCCAGGAGGAGCCGTGCCCTTGCTTATGCAGCTCCTGAGCGCGGGCAAAGCTGCCGATCTGCCTGCAGGTCAGCTTCCAGCCGCTGTAGCCGCCACCAGGGGCCGCGGCAGGCTGGGCGGATCCAGCCGCAGCTGGGAACGGGGCGGCAGTCGATGCGGCAGGAGGGCGGGTGCCATGGCGCCAATCCCACGCCCGCTGCCCCCCCCCAGGCACGGCCCACACGCCGTCCCGCTGCTGTTGCGCAGCGGCCTCAGCCCCCAAGTAAGCGGAGCCATCGCAGGCGCCGAGATACTTCCGGTAGGCGTAGCCGCAGGCCCGCGGAGCGGATGGGCTCGGCCGCTGCTCACCATTGCCAGGTAGACGTTTCGGCCATTGCAGAACATCTCGGCCACGGTGCGGCCGTCCTTGTCGATGGTCTGGGGCCGAAGCGACACCACCGAACCGACCGAGCAACTGCTGGCGGTCGGCGGCCACTTTTCACGCTGCGGGAAACTGCGTGAAATTCTGCCAGCTTGTGACGGTTTCATGGCGTTTTGGGCCGCTCCTGCCCTGATGGCGGTTTCCCCGGATCGCTTGCTGCAACTGCTCCAGATCTCAGTCTGGCTGCGACTTCTGATGATGCCCGATGCCGGTTTCGAACCAGCGACATCCTGCTTGTAAGGCAGGCGCTCTACCGCTGAGCTAATCGGGCCAGGTTGCATTCTGCCGTGTCATCGGATAATCCCGTGACAGTGGCTTGCGCTCAGCACTAGAAGCGGTCCGCGGGCCTGAAAATGGGCAGCCATCGCCCCGCCCCCGCCCTCCGATGGCCAGTGGCCGTTCCCACGACCGTGCCACCGGCCTGCTGGCCCTCCCCTTCGGTCTGCTCTGGTGGCCCCTGCTTGGGCCCCCGGGAACCGTGGTGGCCGCCGCCGCCTTTCTGATCGGCGGGCTGTGGCTGTCGCCCGACCTCGACACCCGCTCGAATGCCACCCGGCGCTGGGGTCCGCTACGGCTCCTCTGGTGGCCCTACCGCCGCTGGCTGCCCCACCGGTCACTCCTCTCCCACAGCCCCGTGCTCGGCACAGCCGGCCGTTTGCTCTATCTGGGCGTGCTGGTGATCTTCATCTCCCTGCTGCTCATGCCGTACGGCAGCCCCGGCCCGGACAATCTCTTCAACGCTCTGCAGCAGCACTGGGTGGACCGGAAAGCCCTGGTGGTGGCGGCGCTGGTGGGGCTGGAGATGAGCACCTGGCTCCATCTGCTCCAAGACGGCGATCCCCTGCCCCGCTTCCGGTTCAAATCGTTGACGCTGTCGAAGCGGATGCGGCGGCGGCGGCGGCGGCACGACCGGCCCGGCAAGAGCCCCGAGCCCCCGCCCGGGACCGTGCGGGTCCGGCGGCGGCGGCGCTGAAGCCGGCCGCCGGCGGGAGTCCTGCCCGGGAGGTGGCAGGGTATCCAGCGATCGTGGACCGCCCCGGCGGAGCCTGACGCCATGCCCCCTTCCACCAACGAGGCCCCATCCCCCCCGCCCCCGGGCGACCCCGGCCCGACGGCCGACGGGGCGGCCGCCGCCCTAGGGGAGTTGCTGGCCGTAGTGGATCGTCTGCGGGATCCGGAGCACGGCTGCCCCTGGGACCTGGAGCAGACGCATCGCTCCCTGATCCCCTACGTGCTCGAGGAGGCCCATGAGGTGGCCGATGCGATCCGCCACGGCAACGAGGCCCACCTAGCCGAGGAACTGGGGGATCTCCTGCTGCAGGTGGTGCTCCATGCTCGGATCGCCAGCGAGAGCGGCCATTTCGACTTCGCCGCCGTGGCCCGGGGCATCAGCGACAAGCTGGTGCGCCGCCATCCTCACGTGTTCGGCACGGCGGAAGCCCGCGATAGCGCCGCGGTGCGCAGCCACTGGGAAGCGATCAAACTCCGGGAACAGCACGAACGGGACCAATCCCAGGCGGTGATGGCCCCAGCGGCGCCCCCTGCCAGCGGCACAGGCCCGCTCCAGGCCGGCACCGACCCGGAAGCCCCGGCGTCCGCCGCCGGCCCCAGCCCCCTGAGCGACAGGCTGGCCGGCAAGGTGCGGGGAATGCCGGCCCTGGCCAGCGCCATGACCATCTCCAGGAAGGCGGCCGCCGCTGGCTTCGAATGGGACGCCATCGACGGCGTGTGGGCCAAGGTGGAGGAGGAGCTCGGCGAGCTTCAGGAGGCCGTTGCCAGCGGGGATCGCGGCCACGCCGAGGAGGAGTTGGGGGATCTGCTGTTCACGCTGGTCAATGTGGCGCGCTGGGGCGATCTCGATCCGGAGGAGGGGCTGGCCGGCACCAACCGCCGCTTCCTCGATCGCTTCCGCCGGGTGGAGGCGGCCCTCGGCGGGGACCTCGGCGGCCACTCGATCGCCGAACTAGAACGCCACTGGCGGGCCGCCAAGGCCGCCATCCGTGCCGAAAGCGGCGCCGCCCCGGCCACGCCTGAGCCGGCCGGTCCCGACGCTCCGCCCACTCCCCTCAGTCCTCCTCCGGCCTGATCCCCCCGCGGCGCTGGGCCTTGCGGCCCGCCCGCTGCCGCTTGGCCACCAGCCTCCGCTCCACCGCACCCCGGCTGGGGCGGGTGGCACGGCGCGGCGGCGGCGGCGGCGCGATCGCCTGCCGCAGCAGCTCCCGCAGCCGCTCCAGGGCAGCCTGACGGTTGCGCCACTGGGAGCGATGGTCCTCCGCCACCACCACCAGCTCGCCCTCCACCAAACGGGGGGCAAGACGCCCCAGGGCCCGGGCCCGCAGCACGGCAGGCAGGGCCGCTGTAGTGGCCAAAGGAAAACGCAGTTCCACCCGCGAATCGGTCTTGTTCACGTTCTGGCCACCGGGGCCCGAGGCGCGCGAAAACCGCCAGCTCAGCTCGGAGCGCACCAGAGCCAGCCCGGGGCCGAGCGCCAAGGCGGGATCGGCATCGGGAGCGGCCCGGACTCCGGGTGCCGCATCCTCGGACCCGCCTTCCATGCCAGCTTCCATGGGCCTAGCTTGAACCATCGCAGCACGGCAGCACCGGGCGTCCATACGACCCCCGGATCGGCTCCCCGGCACCGACGGGGTTGACCCCGAGACGCTTAGCTGGATCAACACCATCCGGCCCCAGGCGCGTGAGCACCCCCCCTATCCCCGCTTCCAGCGAATTCAACGCCCAGTGGGTGGATGAGATCTTCGATGGCGTGCGCTACGGCCTGGCCGGTCGGGTGATCGCCGAGCAACACTCCCCCTTCCAGCGGGTCACGATCATCGAGAGCGCTCGCTACGGCAAGGGCCTCCTGCTCGACGGCTGCTGGATGACCGCCGAAGGCCAGGAACGGCATTATCACGAGGCGCTCGTCCATCCGGCCCTCTGCGGCGCCGCCCAGGTCGAGCGGGTGCTGGTGATCGGCGGCGGCGACGGCGGCACCGCCCGCGAGTGCCTGCGCCACGCCGGCGTGCAGCACCTCGACATGGTGGAGATCGATGGCCTGGTGGTGGAGTGGAGCCAGCAGCACCTGCCGGGAATCGGCGGCACCGCCTGGAGCGACCCCCGCTTTCAGCTCACGGTGGGCGATGGCATCGCCTGGGTGCGCGACGCCGAGGCCGCCAGCTACGACGTGGTGATCGTGGACGGCTCCGATCCGGCCGGTCCGGCTGAAGGGCTCTTCAACCGCGCCTTCTTCGAGCACTGCCGCCGCATCCTGCGGCCCGGTGGGGTGTTCGCCACCCAGAGCGAATCGCCCGAGGCCTTCCGCGAGGTTCACCTCGCCACGGTGCGGCTGCTGCGCGAGGTGTTCGGTCACGCCGACCCGCTCTACGGCTGGGTGCCGATGTATCCCAGCGGCTGGTGGAGCTGGACCTTCGCCGCCATCGATGGCCCGCGCTACCGCGACGCCCAGCCGGAGCGGGCGGCCGGCGTGGCGGCGGGCTGTGAAATCTGGAGCCCCCGCTGGCAGAGCGGCGCCTTCGAGGCGGTGCCGGCCTTTGTGGAGCGGGCCCTGGCCGATCGCGGCTGAGGCCCTCGAGCCAACCCGCGCCGTCGACAGCCTCCCAGCGAACCCTCAGACCGGGCGGATCTGCGATCCGGTGGGAGCCGCTCAGCCCATCCCAGCGCCAAATGGTCCCCAGCCGAACCTGCTCCAGGCGTCCTCCCAAACCGTCCCTGCCCTGCAACCGTGACCAGCCCCATCCCGAGTCCTGCCACCACCACACCCAGAGCTCCCATCACGTCCAGCGATCCGGCAAGCCCCGCCGCCGCCGCCGATCGGAGCGAGCTGTTCGACACCGAAGGGGCGATCTACATGGCCAGCCGCCGCGATCCAGCCGGCTGCCGCGTGGGCCTGTTCGGCGTTCCCTACGACGGCACCACCTCCTTCCGGCCCGGCACCCGCTTCGGGCCCGCCGCGATCCGGGAGGTGAGCAGAGGCCTGGAGACCTACTGCCCGCAGCTCAACCTGGACCTGGAGCAGGCCGCCTTCACCGACCTCGGAGCCGTGGCGATCCCCCACGGCGCCCCGGAGCCGGTGGTGGCCGCCGTGGAACGGGCCACCGAGGCCGTGCTCAACCTGGACCTGGCCCCCCTGATGCTCGGTGGCGAGCACTCGATTAGCAGCGGCGCCGTGGCGGCGGTGGCCCGGCGCCATCCCGATCTGGTGCTGGTGCAGCTCGATGCCCACGCCGATCTGCGCGAGGAATGGCTCGGCGCACGCCACAACCATGCCTGCGCCATGCGCCGCTGCCTGGAGGTGCTGCCCAGTGGCACCCTGCGTCAGATCGCCATCCGCAGCGGCAGCCGCGAGGAATTCAGCGAACTGCGCGGCAGCGACCGGCTGGTGCCGATCGAGCAGATGGCGGTGGCCCTGGGCCCCCTGCGGGGACGGCCTCTTTATCTCACCGTGGACCTCGACTGGTTCGATCCCGCCGTGCTGCCTGGCACCGGAACCCCGGAACCCGGTGGCTTTCACTGGGGCGACTTCGCGGCCCTAGTGGAGGAATTGCGCCACCACCAACTGGTGGCCGCCGACGTGGTGGAGCTCGCCCCCCAACTCGACCCAAGCGGGGTGAGCGCAGTGCTCGCCGCCAAGGTGGTGCGCAGCCTGCTGCTGCTGCTAGCCCGTTCCTGAAGCCTCAATACACGCAGGTGCCACTGGTGCGCTGTTCGCGCAAGCGGTCGTGCTGCTGGGCGATCAGCAGCACCGCCAGGGTGGGGTGGTTGTGGAGCAGGTTGAGGAACCGCAACCGATCCAGCCTGAGGATCTCCACCGGGGTGCGGGCCACGGCATCGCTGCGGTGTTCACCCTGGCGCCACACGATGTCCTGGTAGCTGAACAGCTCACCGGGGCGGTAACAAATCCGCTCCGCACTGGGTGGCTCCAATTCCACAATGCCGCGTTTCACGGCATAGATGGCATTAGCACTGGCTCCCCGGGAAAACACATGGGAGCCGGTGGGGAGGGAAAACAATTCGCAATCCACCTGGGCGGCGAGCAACTCCAGGGGGGTGGTGCTGGTGGGCGTGGCGACCAATGTGGTTCACCTCCGGGGGTGCGGGTGTACTTCATTTAATGAAACCTAGACCCTTATCGATCTGCAAACCTGTGCTCTGCTGCACTAAACAGCAGAAACAACGCTTGGCAGAACAGGGGCCGAATGAGAAACCTAAGGCGATCTTAAGCATTTCTTCCGCTCAGGCGGTGCTGGGCCCGAAGCCTTCAGCCCTCGGGCAGCATCGGCGTCAGGCTGAGTTGATGATGGGGCTGCACCGGAGCGGAGGCCCCGCCCGGAGCCACCACCGGCAACCGGGGAGGCCGGGCGGTCCAGTGATGGCACCACAGGTCGCCCACCAGGTCGGGATGAATCGGCAACTGGCGCAGCTGGCAGCGACCCAGGGTGACCCCCTGGGGTGGGATGCAATGGCGGCAGCTGCGGCAACTGGGGCGATGACCCATGGCGCGATGCGTGCAAGCACGGGATCGGGTTGCTCAAACTAGGTCGTTCGGCAAGAGATAAACAGGGAGAAAATCCGAATCCCTGCCCGTCTCCATAGGATCCGTTCAGGTGTTTCTCCCCCCATGGCCGCAGCCCCCCAGACCGAACCGGCCCCCAGCACCAACCTGCGGCGCACCCCCCTCCATGGCGCCGCCCGTGCCGCCGGCGGGCGGCTGGTGCCCTTTGCCGGTTGGGAGATGGCGGTGCAGTTCGCCGGCCTGGTGGCCGAGCACACGGCGGTGCGGCAGGCCTGCGGCGTCTTCGACATCTCCCACATGGGGGTGCTCGTGCTGCGGGGCGATGGCGTCAAGGACGCCCTCCAGGGCCTGGTGCCCTCCGATCTGTTCCGCATCGGCCCCGGCGAAGCCAGCTACACCGTGCTCCTCAACGACGCCGGCGGCATCCGCGACGACCTGATCGTGTACGACCGCGGCCGGCGGCCGAGCCCCGAGGGCGAGCGCGACGAGGTTGTGCTGGTGATCAACGCCGCCTGCGCCGAGGCCGACACCGCCTGGATCCGCAGCCAGCTGGAGCCCGCCGGCATCACCATCGCCGACCGCAAGGGACCCGAGGGCATCCTGCTGGCCCTGCAGGGACCGGAGGCCCCCGCGCGGCTCGAAGCGCTGGTAGGCGAGAGCCTGGCGGGCCTGCCCCGCTTCGGCCATCGCGATCTGGTGCTGCAAGGAGGCCGCGGCTCCGCCGCCGGGGCACCGGTCTTCGCCGCCCGCACCGGCTACACCGGCGAGGACGGCTTCGAGCTGCTGCTGGAGCGCGACGCGGGCCTGGCTCTCTGGGAGCAGCTCCTGGCCGAGGGGGTCACCCCCTGCGGCCTCGGCGCCCGCGACACCCTGCGCCTGGAGGCGGCCATGCACCTCTATGGCAACGACATGGATGCGGCCACCACGCCCCTGGAGGCCTCCCTGGGCTGGCTGGTGCACCTGGAGATGCCCGCCGACTTCATCGGCCGCGCCGCCCTGGAGCGGCAAAGTTCAGACGGCGTGACGCGGCGGCTGGTGGGACTGCGCCTGGAGGGTCGCGCCATCGCCCGCCATGGATACCCGGTGCTGCTCAACGGCGCCGCGGTCGGGGAGGTGACCAGCGGCAGCTGGTCTCCCACCTTGGGCCAGGCGATCGCCCTCGCGTATGTACCCACCACCGCCGCCAAGCTGGGCACGGCCCTGGCCGTCGAGATCCGCGGCAAGGCCGAGCCGGCCGTGGTGGTGAAACGGCCCTTCTACCGCCGCGGCTGAAGCGCATCGCTTCTGGCCAGTACGATCCGCTCAGAAGTCGGCCCGCCACCGGCTCGTTCCGCGGATCGCAGCCATGAACAGCACCACGCTCACGGAAGCCGCGGCGCAGGCGGTCCGCCATCCGGGTGGCCCGCCGGCCGAGGGCAGCTCCGATGGGAGCGACCTCGATGCCATCCAGATCTCCGGTATCCGCTGCTACGGCTACACGGGTTATTTCCCGGAGGAGCAGGTGCTCGGCCAGTGGTTCGAGGTGGATCTCACCATCTGGATGGATCTCTCGGTCACCGGCTCCGACGACCAGCTCGAGAACACCCTCAACTACGCCGATGTGGTGGAACGGGTGACCAACCTGCTGGAAACCTCCCGCTTCAAGACGATCGAGAAGCTCAATGCCGTGATCATCGAAGCGGTGCTGGGCTTCGATCCTGTCCAGAAGGTGCATTCGCGCCTGGTGAAGGTGTCACCGCCGATCCCCCGCTTCGAGGGCCACATCGCCATCGCCATGACCCGCGCCAAGGGCGAACCCGCCTGACCCCCAGCGCCACCACCAACGCCAACACCATGGCCACGATCCTGGCCACGACCCCGGAACCGCTCCAGCGGGTGGCTATCGCCCTGGGAAGCAACCTGGGCGACAGCCCAAGCATCCTGGAGCAGGCCCTCGAAGCCCTCAACCAGAGCGAGAGCGTGCGGGTGATCCGCCGCTCCAGCTGGTACCGCAGTGCCCCGATCGGCCCGGTGCAGCCCGATTACGTCAATGGTTGCGCCCTGCTGGAGGTGGCCCTGGCGCCGGAGGCACTGCTGGATCTGCTGCAGGCCACCGAGAACCGCTTCGGGCGCGTGCGGGCCGAGCGCTGGGGCCCCCGCACCCTCGACCTCGACCTGATCCTCTACGGCGCCCAGCGCGTCGCCACCGAACGGCTGGAGGTGCCCCATCCCCGCATGGCAGAGCGGGCCTTCGTGCTGCTGCCGCTGGCGGAGATCGCCGCGGACTGGATCGATCCGGTGTCGGGCCGCCCGGTGGGAGAGCTGGCCGCCGCCCTCAGCGATCACGGCGGCGTGGAGCGGCTGGAGGAGGGCGCCTGATGGCCCCAGGGTCCGCCTCAGGAACAGGCGGCAGCGCGGCGGCCTGGCGGGTGGTGAGCGATGTGGACCACACCCTGCTGGAGGAGCCAGGCGAGACCGCTTCGGCGGGCCAGGCCCTGCGTCAGCTGGGCCAGCGCGGCATCCCCACCCTGCTGGCCTCCAGTAAGACGTTTGCCGAAATGGTGGCGTTCCAGAGCCTGGCGGACCTGCCGCCCCAACCCTTCCTGTTCGAGAACGGCTGCGGCATCGGCTGGCCCACGGCCGCCTGGCCCGCCGCCGCCGGGGCGCCCCAACAGGAGCTGGGCGCCTACGGCGCCATCGTGCGCGGCGGGGATCCGCAGCGGCTGCGCACCCTGCTCCACCACCTGCGCGACAGCGGCAGCCTGCGCTTCTCCCTGCTGGAGGAACTGAACTTCGATGCGATCCAGCAGCTGATCGGACTGGAGGAACCCCTGGCCCGCCTGGCCCTGCAGCGGCTGGCCTCCATGCCTCTGGTCTGGCAGGACGACGAGGCCGCCCTGGAGCGGCTTCGGCGGCAGTTGGCCGGCGAGGGTCTGGGGGCGGTGAGCGGCGGGCGGCTGGTGCATGTCGCCCCGCCGTGCGACAAGGCGGAGGCCCTGGCCCAGGTGCTGAGCTGGCTGGGGGAGGCTTCCCACACCACCTCCCTGCTGGCCTGCGGCGACAGCGAAAACGACCGCGCTCTGCTGGAGAGTGCCGACCTGGCCCTGGTGTTCCACCCGGCCGATCGCCCGGCCATGGCCCTGGCGCCCCCGGCGGCGAAGCAGCCCCGGATCACGCGCACGGCGATCGCCGGCGGACCCACGGCATGGCTGGCGGCCGTGGAAGCAGCTCTGGCCGAAGCAGGGCCAGCCGCGCCGCCGCCCCCATGAGCGACTTCTTCCAGAACGGCATCGTCACCACGCTCCATGAGCTGGGGGGCCGCAGCACGGCCGACCTCGAGGCCGAAGTGAGCCGGCTGGCCTCCAGCACGCCGGTCGGTCTCGTGCTGCCCTGCCTCCACTCCGAGCTGGCGGGGCCGGCCCTGGGCCCCCTGGTGGGGCACCTAGCCGCCATGCCCTGGCTGGGCGAGATCGTGATCGGCCTCGACCGAGCCGATGCGGCCGGCTACCGCGAGGCCCTCGCCCTGTTCGACCAGCTGCCCCAGCCCCACCACGTGCTCTGGAACGACGGCCCCCGCATCGGAGCGCTGGTGGCCGAGCTGGGGGCTCTCGGGCTGGCGCCCCGGGAGCGGGGCAAGGGGCACAACATCTGGCTCGGTCTCGGGCTGGTGCAGGCCCACGGCCGGGCCGAGGTGGTGGCCCTTCACGACTGCGACGTGGTGAGCTTCCAGCCCCGCATGCTGGCGCGGCTGGTGTACCCCCTCCTGCACCCCGAAAGCGGCACTGTCTTCGCCAAGGCCTTCTACCCGCGCATCAGCGAGGGAATGATCTTCGGGCGGGTGAGCCGGCTGTTCGTCACGCCGCTGCTGCGGGCCCTGCGGCGCTGCCTGCCCCCCAGCCGCTACCTGGAATTCCTCGACAGCTTCCGCTACCCCCTGGCCGGCGAATGCGCCCTGCGGATGGCGGCGGCCCGCCGCCTCCACCTTCCCTGCGACTGGGGCATGGAGATCGGCGTGCTCACCGAGGTGTTCCGCGATCACTCCACCCGCCAGATCTGCCAGGTGGACATCGCCGACGCCTACGACCACAAGCACCAGCGCTTCGATCTGAGCCACGGCGATGGCAGCGGCGGGCTGGGGCGGATGAGCCGGGATATCGCCACGAGCCTGTTCCGCGGTCTGGCCTCCCAGGGGCAGGTGCTCGACCTGGGGCTGGTGCGCACCCTGGTGACGGCCTACCAACGGATCGTGCTCGACCTGATGGATTCCTACGCCGACGACGCGGCGATCAACGGCCTGCAGCTCGACCGGGGCGAGGAGGCCCGGGCGGTGGAATTCTTTGCCGCCAGCCTGTTCGAGGCCGGCCGGAGCTTCGTGCAGGAGGATCAGCAGCGGCCCCTCACGCCCACCTGGGATGAGCTGAGCCGCCGCCAGCCCCAGGCCCTCGCCAGGCTGTTGGCCGCCGTGCAGGCCGACACCGCCGAACACGGCGGCCGCTGATCCGCCTGCCCAACCTTTCTTCCGCTCCTCCGCCCGCTCCGCCCATGGCCCTGCCCCGCCCCCGCACCCTGCTCGGGGTGATCAACATCTCGCCCGAATCGATGGTGAGCGATTCGGTGGTGACGGGCGAGGAGCAGCTGCTGGAGCGGGCCGCCTGGCTCAGCGCCCACGGCTGCGGCATCCTCGACCTGGGGGCCCGCTCGATCACCCCCACCGCGGCGATGATCGACGACGCCGAGGAACAGCGCCGGCTGCTCCCCCCCCTGCGCCGGTTGCGCCAGGAGGGCTACCGGATCTCGGTCGACACCTGGAGCTCCAGCACCGTGCGGGTGGCCCTGGAGGCCGGCGCCACCGACATCAATTTTACCGGCGCCGCGATCAGCCCCGAGGCCCTGGAGGCGGTGGCGGCGGCAGGAGCGACGTTGATGCTCACCTACATGCCCTACGGCGACGCCTACCGCATGCGCGACGCCGCGCCGGTTCCCTACCGCCTGCAGGGCCTGCTCGACCACTTCGAGCCGCGGGTGGAGCAGGCCCGCACCGCCGGGGTGAAGGAGGTGATCATCGACCCCAACCTCGGCATCATCCACCCCTCCACCGACGACTACGGCAAGGTGCAGTTGCAGAACAGCGTGCTCTGGAACCTGGAGAAGCTGCGGGTGCTGGGCTGTCCGATCCTGCTCTACGCGGCCCGCAAGCCGGAGCGGCTGGCCCGCATCCTGTTCGCCTCCAACGTGCTCTTCGCCGGCGCCGACATCATCCGCACCCACCACCCGGACATGATCGAAGCCCTGCTCAACGCCGAAACGATCGAGGACTGATGAGCACCCTTCCCCTCCATGGCCGGGTCGCCCTGGTCACCGGCGGCGCCCGCCGCACGGGCCGCAGCATCGCCCTGGCCCTGGCCGGCGCCGGCGCCGACCTGGTGATCCACTACAACCAGAGCGCCACCGAAGCCGAGGCCGTGGTGGCCGAAGTGGAGGCGATCGGCCGCCGGGCCCTGGCGGTGGCAGCCGACCTGGCCGATGCCGAGGCCACAGCGACCGCCTTCCGCGCGGCAGGCGAGCAACTGGGCCGGCTCGACATCCTGGTGAACAACGCCTGCAGCATCATCTGGAAGCGGCTGGAAGACACCAGCGCCGCCGAATGGCACACCGCCGTGGAGCAGACCCTCCACATCACATACCACGCCTGCCAGGCGGTGCTGCCGGTCATGCGCAGCCAGGGCTTCGGGCGGATCGTGAGCCTGATCGACGTGGACGCCGATTCCCTGCGGGCCGTGCCGGCCCTCACCCCGTACAAGATCGGCAAGACCGGCGTGCTGATGCTCACCCGCACCCTGGCCGTCACCGAGGCGCCCCATGGCATCACGGTGAACGGGGTCTCCCCCGGCACCCTCGACAACTCCGAGCGCAAGCCGCCCCTGGAGCGCATCCCCGCCGGCCGCTTCGGCACCGCCGAGGAAGTGGCCCGGGCGGTGCTGTTCCTGGCCGATCCCGGCAGCGGCTACATCACCGGCACCAACATCAAGGTGAGCGGCGGCTACCTGATCTGAGGCGAATCGGGCTTCTGAGGCGAATCGGGCTGAGGAGAATCGGGCTCCGCCGGCCAGCGCACACCCCAGGCCGCGAGGGCTTCGGCCCGCTGCTCGGCGATGGCGAAGGCGTCCTGGCGGTGGGAGTGGCGGGGCTCGAGCAGGGAGGAGGCGGTGAGCTGGGAGGGCCACTTGCGGTAGAGCAGGCCCGGCTGGCCGAGGTGCCAGCCCTGCGCCACGGCATTGAGGGCCAGCAGCAGTCCGGTGTCCTCCGAGGCGGGCAGGGCCATCCAGCCCCCCAGGGCCCGCAGCAGCTCGCTGCGCACACAGAGGCTGGCGGGATGCACCGGCAGCCGCCGGCCGTGCTGGCGCCACCAACCGGCCACCCAGCCGATCGGGATCGCCCCCTCCGGCCCGTCCTCCTGCGGAGCAACGCAGCGGCCATCGGGCAACAGGTCGAGGGCGGCCGAGGTGAGCCAGCCCACCTCCGGATAGCGCCGGAACACGGCCACCTCCCGGGCCAGCTGACCCGGCGTGAGCTGATCATCGGCATCGAGCACCTTCACCAGAGAGCCGCGGGCCCTGGCCAGGGCCAGGGTGCGGGCCAGGGCCGGCCCAAAGGCCACCGGGTTGGCCTGCTGGCGAATCCTGCTGTCGTCCGGGAGGGGTTCCTGCAGGGGGTCCGGGCCATCGCGCTGAACCAGCCACTCCCAGTCCCAGGGGTGATCCGGCTCCGGCTGCTGCTGCCGCAGGCTGTGCCAGGTGTCGGTGAGCCAGGCGGAATGGGCCGGCAACACCGGCGTGATCACGGAAACGAGCGGCATCACGCCGGGGGCAGCCCGTCGATGAAGCACTGCACCAGGATGCGGGTGAAGCTGTTGAGCGGATAGATGAAGGCCTGCTCCGGCGTCACCCAGGCCCACTCCTCAATTTCATGGTTGGGCGTGATCACACTGCCGGGGCTGTGAGCGAAGTAGTTGATCAGCACAAAATGGGCGCTCTGGTGGAACTGGGGGTCGTCCACGGCCTCCTGGAGCAGGGCGAAGCGCACCTGCTCCAGATCCAGCCCCACCTCCTCGCGGAACTCCCGCAGCAGGGCCGCCTCCAGGGTTTCGCCCCACTCCACCTTGCCGCCCGGCACCCCCCAGGTGCCCCGCCACTTGCCGGTGCGCACGATCAGCACCTGGTCCTCGGGGTTGGTCACCAGGGCACCCACGGTGGCCAGGGGGAATTGGGGGGTCATCGGCGGCCAGTATTGGCAGAAGTTAGAACAGTGACTGGGTCAGCTCGGCAGCTCCAGCGAGGCGGCCGCACCTCCCTCAGCAACCGGAGCAAGGCAGCGCAGCACCACGGGCCCTGCCAGCGGCGCCGAGCCTCCCGGAGCTGCTGGCCACCCCCAGAAAGCCGGAGCTCAGAGGAGGGTCACCACCCCACTGCCGATCTCGAAGTAGGCGCTGCGGATGCTGAGCTGGCCGGCGGCCACCGCCTCGCGGATCAGGGCACTGCCCGCACGGAGCCCTTCCGCGGCGGCGCCGATGTTGCGCTGCACGGCGCGCGTGAGGTCATCGCCGCTGACCAGATGGGCGCGGATCGGCACCACCAGCTCCTCCAGCAGCGGCGAGAGCGCAGCGGTGCCCCGCGCCGCCTTCACAGCGCCGCAGCCGCTGTGACCCAGCACGAGCAGCAGCGGCACCCCCAGGACGCCCACCGCGAATTCCAGCGACCCGATTGCTTCGCGGAAGGCGGTGTTGCCGGCGCTGCGCACCTCGTACAGCCCACCGGCCCCGCAGGCGAACAGCCAGGCCGGATCCACCCGCGAATCGGCACAGCTCAGCAGGGCCGCGAACGGCCGCTGGCCCTCGGCCAGGGCGAGCGGATCGATCTGACACCCCTGCTGCCAGACGGTCTGCATCTGGCGCATCCGCTCCTGGGACGAGGCCAGGCCGCTGGCCTGCTGCCAGGCCGTCGCGAAACGGGCATTGCCCTCCTGCAGGCGCCCCAGGGCATCGCGGGGGGTGCAGACCTGCAACGCGCCCCGCCGATCGGGCCCGCCCCCTGGAGCCGAGCCGGCGGCGGCCATTGCGTGATCCGATCCCGCCGCAACAAGGGGTTCAGGTAGCGGCGCCGCGGCGACACGGGCGGCGGCCCCCAGACCCCCGAGCGCAACCCCCATCGTCCAAGCCGCGCCACCGAGAAGATCACGCCGCTGCATCAGCAGCCTCACAAGCTGGAGGTGCTCCACCCCTAGCAGCAACCGACCCACCAGCCTGTGAACCTGCCACCGAAGGGCGGGCCAGCACTGGCACCTCTGGATCCAGTTGGCTGGGTTTCACTGGCAGCGGGCCTGCTGGTCATCCTGATCACTTTTTTCACTTCCTACAGCCATGTCAATCTCTTCGGATTCCATACGCTTCAAGATCAATCAGCAGATCGGAATTCCTCTCCTCCATGCCGCCATGGCGGCGCTGGTTGGCGAGGTTAAACTGGCATCCAACCGTCGACGCACAGATCAGAGTGCTCGAGAGCGAGAGGCGAGAGAAAGAATGGCAGAGGCGAGCGCAAGAGAGCGAGAAGCGAACGAAGCTGCTCGAGATCGAGAACAAACGGCTAGCCGCGCTCGAATGCAGGCTCGATTCCTTGCTGCTCAGTGCCGATTCCTCCTCGCAGACACCACCCGAAACCGATAGCAACTGAACGAAGCTCTGGCGCTGGTGCTGGAGAATCTCCGGCCGGCGGAGGGATAAGCCGCGACGAACAACAGGCATCGTACACATGTACTATAAAGAGCTGCTTTGCCGGCTGGCCCGGCTAATCTCATGTCCTACACGACAGAGGCCCGCGCCAAAGAATCGGCAGACAACGCGCCCCCGCTGGATCCGGCGGGCTGGATCTCCCTTGCGGCGGGCCTGCTGATTATTCTGATCACCTTTTTCACCTCCTACAGCCATGTCGATCTCTTCGGTTTCCTCCACTTCAAGGTCAATCAGCAGATCGGAATTCCTCTCCTCCTTGCCGCCGTGGCGGCGCTGGTTGGCGAAGTTAAATTGGCATCCAACAGTCGACGCGCAGATCAGAGTGCTCGAGAGCGAGAGGCGAACGAAACTGCTCGAGAACGAGATCGAGCGGCTGGAGAACGAGAACAAACGGCTCGCCGCTCTCGAATCCAGGCTCGATTCCTTGTTGCTCAATGCCGATTCCTCCTCGCCGACACCACCCGAAACCGATTGCAGTTGAACGAAGCCCTGGCACTGGTGCTGGAGGATCTCCGGCCGGCGGAGGGATGAGCCAAGACTCAGGGAGGCTGGAACAAATAGCCAGACCGTAGTCGCTGCGGCCAGAGTAGCTGCCATGGTTCATAATGCCGCGTAAGCAGCCAGCCCCCTCCGCACCGAATGGCCCGCCTCAGCGACCAGGAACGCCAGGAGGTGATGCGCTATCTGGAGGCGGATCAACCGTTGCCAGAAAAATACCGCTTCCTGTTGTTTGAAGACAAACGCCAGGTGGAGCTGGTCTGGAACGGCAAGACCAACACGGTCTGCAACGTGATGTTGCCGTTCCAAACGATCGAGCAGGTGGACGAGCCCCGCGCCGAGCAGCCGCTGGATGCGATGGAGGAGCTGCAGACGGATCTGTTCAGCACCGACCCCCGCGGCCGCCAGCTCAAGGGCTGGACGAACAAACTGATCTGGGGCGACAACAAGCTGATCCTCAGCTCCCTCAAAAATGGACCCCTGCGCGAGCAGATCGAAGCCCAGGGAGATCGGCGGCGAGTCGTTCACCAACAAGCCAAACATCCTGGAAGAAATTGCCTATCGGGATACGTGGGGGAAAGGCTGCCTTCTTGAGCACAGCGCTCTTGACGGTGAGCTGGCTGGCTGCTTAGCGCATGTTGCCCTGAATGGCCTGGGTGAGGGCATCGCCACTACGGAGGCTGGCGCGGATCCGACCTTGCGGCCAGGGGCGAGCGACGCCCTCGCCGGGAGTCACTGCGTCGGCTCGCGGCACTGCAGCCGCACGGCCCCATGGTGGCGCCGTGGGAAAATCCCCGATTGCTTGCGGTTCAATCATGCGCAGCCACGGGTGCGGCGATCTGCGGGCCGACCAGGTCGGCCAGGCCGTGCAGCTCTGCGGCTGGGTCGACCGGCGCCGCGACCACGGCGGCGTGATCTTCATCGATCTGCGCGATCGCAGCGGCACGGTGCAGATCACGGTGGATCCCGAGCTGGCCGGCAACGACCCTGGGGCGCGCGAGACCTTCGCGGCCGTGTTCGAAACCGCCAGCCACCTGCGCAATGAAACGGTGCTTCAGGTGCAGGGCAGCCTGCGGGAGCGGCCGGGCGCCTCGGTGAACGAGCGGCTGGCCACCGGGCGCTTCGAGGTGCTGGCGGGCGCCATCACCGTGCTCAATGCCGTGAAGGGCAACCTCCCCTTCCCCGTGTCGGTGCACGACGAGGAGAACACCCGCGAGGAGCTGCGGCTCCGCCACCGCTATCTGGATCTGCGCCGTGAGCGCATGAACGGCAACCTGCGGCTGCGCCACCGCACCACCCAGACGATCCGCCAGTTCCTGGAGAACGAGGGCTTCATCGAGGTGGAAACGCCGATCCTCACCCGCTCCACCCCCGAAGGCGCCCGCGACTACCTGGTGCCGAGCCGGGTGTGCGGCGGCGAGTGGTTTGCCCTGCCGCAGTCGCCCCAGCTGTTCAAGCAACTGCTGATGGTGGGCGGCCTGGAGCGCTACTACCAGATCGCCCGCTGCTTCCGCGATGAAGACCTGCGCGCCGACCGCCAGCCGGAGTTCACCCAGCTGGACATGGAGATGAGCTTCCTGGACCAGGAGCAGATCCTGGCCCTCAATGAAGGTCTGATCGCCGCCATCTGGAAGGGGGTGAAGGGGGTCGAGTTGCCGCTGCCCTTCCCCCGCCTCACCTGGCACGAGGCGATGGAGCGCTACGGCACCGACCGCCCCGACACCCGCTACGGCCTGGAGCTGGTGAACGTGTCCGACCTGGTGGCGGACATGGGCTTCAAGGTGTTCAGCGGCGCCGTGGCGGCCGGCGGCTCGGTGAAGGTGCTGCCCATTCCGGGGGGCAACGACGCCATCAGCAACGTGCGCATCAAGCCCGGCGGCGATGTGTTCAGCGAGGCCCAGAAGGCCGGCGCCGGCGGCCTGGCCTTCATCCGGGTGCGCGACAACGGCGAGATCGACACGATAGGCGCCATCAAGGACAACCTCAGCGAGGCCAAAAAGGCCGAGTTGCTGGCCCGCACCGGCGCCACCCCCGGCACCCTGCTGCTCTTCGGAGCCGGAGACACCGCCACGGTGAACAAGGCCCTTGATCGGGTGCGCCAATTCCTGGCCCGCGAGCTGGGCCTGGTGCCCGCCGACCGCGACAACAACGCCTGGAATTTCCTCTGGGTGGTGGATTTCCCGATGTTCGAGTTCAACGCCGGCGAAAACCGCCTCGAAGCCCTGCACCACCCCTTCTGCGCCCCCAACGCCGAGGATCTGGGAACCGACCCCGATCGCTGGGCCGAAACCCTGCCCACCGCGCGCGCCCAGGCCTACGACCTGGTGCTCAACGGCCTGGAGCTGGGCGGCGGCTCCCTGCGCATCCACGATTCGAAACTGCAGCACCAGGTGCTCCAGACCATCGGCCTGCCCCCGGAGGAGGCGGAGCGCCAGTTCGGTTTCCTGATGGAGGCCCTCGACATGGGCGCCCCACCCCACGGCGGCCTGGCCTTCGGCCTCGACCGCATGGTGATGCTGCTGGCCGGTGAGGAATCGATCCGCGACACGATCGCCTTCCCCAAGACCCAGCAAGCCCGCTGCCTGATGACCCAGGCCCCCGCCGGCGTGGCTGACAAGCAGCTCGAGGAGCTGCACGTGGCCAGCACCTGGGTGGAGGAGGAGGGCTGATCGAGCCAGGCAGGCCCCCCAAGCAGGCGAAGCGCAACCTCTGCCCACTGAACAAGGGCTGAACGGAGCTGCACTCCGATCCAATCCGAAAGCTATCCCGATGAAAGTGCCCCTTCAGCGGGGGCTCTGCTCAGGGTGGAGGGATCCTGACGTGCGTTCTTGGCTGGCTCCTCCTCCACCGATCTGGTGCGGCAGTACCTCCAGGAGATCGGCCGGGTGAACCTGCTGAGCGCCGAGGAGGAGCTCACCCTGGCCCGGCTGGTGCAGCGGCGCGAACGGCTGCTGGAGCAGCAAGGCGATGGCGACCTGCCGCTCTGGGCCGACCGCTGCCAGCTCAGCCCCGCCGAACTGCGCCTGGCCCTGCACCAGGGGCGCCGCGCCAAGGAGCGGATGATCCAGGCCAACCTGCGCCTGGTGGTGGCCGTGGCCAAAAAATACCTGCAGCGCGGCATGGAGCTGCTCGACCTGGTGCAGGAGGGCACCCTGGGGCTGGAGCGGGCGGTGGAGCGCTTCGATCCCACCCGGGGCTTCCGCTTCAGCACCTACGCCTACTGGTGGATCCGCCAGGGCATCAACCGCGGGATCGCCAGCCAGAGTCGCACCATCCGCCTTCCCGTCCACGTCACCGAAAAACTCAACCGCATCCGGCGGGCCCAGCGGCTGCTCGCCTCCCGCCTCGGCCGCAGTCCCACCATCCGGGAGGTGGCCGCCGAGCTCGACCTCAGCGAAGCCGTGGTGCGCCTCACCCTGGAACGGCAGCCGCGGCCCGTGTCGCTGGATGTGCGGGTGGGCCGCGACCAGGCCACGGACCTGGGCGACCTCCTGGAGGACGACCACGCCACCCCGGAGCAGGAACTCGCCCGCGAACAGCTCCACGATGATCTGGAGTTGCTGCTGGAGGAGCTCAGCCTGCGGGAGGCCACCGTGATCCGCCAGCGCTTCGGCCTAGAGGACGACACCCCCCGCACCCTCACCGAAATCGGCGAAAACCTTCACCTCTCGCGGGAGCGGGTGCGGCAGATCGAATCAAAGGCCCTGCTGAAGCTGCGCCAACCCCGCCACCGCAACAGGATGCGGGACCACCTCAGCAGCATCGAATGAATGCAGCGGTTGCGGAGCCTCCTTGAGGCGGAGATGGCGACCAACGTCGACGAACATCGAAGATTCGAACCATTCGCCAATCACGCTTGCCACATGATTGACATCATGATCATTGGCTATCAACACGCGGACCGCTTATCGCCAGCAGCCTTAACCCACCACTTTATCTTCTCAATCACTGCACTCCTGGATTCCTGCTGAACCCGCAACGATCGCGGCAATTGCTTCGCACGATCCCATGCCAAGGGATCCATACCAACGGCGACGCAGCCGGCTAGAACCCAACCATCAAGCCCCAAAACTCTCTCCTTCCATCCAGCCATGCCATCCATCGCCCTCCCCATCGACATCGGCATCCCCGCCGAGCAGCGCCAACAGATCGCCACCGCCCTCGGCCAGGTGCTGGCGGACACCACCGTGCTCTACGGCAAAACCCACGGCTTCCACTGGAACGTGACCGGACCGATGTTCAACACGCTCCATCTGATGTTCATGGACCAGTACACCGAGCTCTGGACCGCCCTCGACGGGATCGCCGAGCGCATCCGTGCCCTTGGCTTCCCCGCCCCCTACGGCGCCCAGGCGATCGCGGCCCTCAGCACGATCCCCGAAACCCAGGGCGTGCCCGAGGCCCTGGCGATGGTGCGGGAGCTGGTGGCCGGCCATGAGGCCGTGGCCCGCACCGCCCGCGGCGTCTTCGCGCTCACCGAGGAAGCCAACGATCAGCCCACCGCCGACCTGCTCACCCAGCGCCTGCAGATCCACGAAAAGACCGCCTGGATGCTGCGCAGCCTGCTGGAGGGCTGAGGGCCCGCCGAGGGGCGCCTCACATTGAGGCGCCCGGTAGATTGAGAGGTCAGCCGAAGAAGCCATGACCTCCCCCTCCAGGAGCCAGAGCACGAAGTTCGTCTTCGTGACCGGCGGGGTGGTCTCCAGCATCGGCAAGGGGATTGTGGCCGCCAGCCTGGGGCGCTTGCTCAAGAGCCGCGGCTACAACGTTTCGATCCTAAAGCTCGATCCGTATCTGAACGTCGATCCGGGCACGATGAGCCCGTACCAGCACGGTGAGGTGTTCGTCACCGACGACGGCGCCGAAACCGACCTGGATCTGGGCCACTACGAGCGCTTCACCGACACCGCCATGTCGCGCCTCAACAGCGTGACCACCGGCTCGATCTACCAGGCGGTGATCAACAAGGAGCGCCGCGGCGATTACAACGGCGGCACCGTGCAGGTGATCCCCCACATCACCGGCGAAATCCGTGAGCGCATCCATCGGGTGGCCGCCAACTCCAGCGCCGATGTGGTGATCGGCGAGATCGGCGGCACGGTGGGGGATATCGAATCGCTGCCCTTCCTGGAGGCGATCCGCGAGTTCCGCGGCGATGTGGGCCGCCGCGACCTCGCCTACGTGCATGTGACCCTGCTGCCCTTCATCGGCACCTCCGGCGAACTCAAAACCAAGCCCACCCAGCACTCGGTGAAGGAGCTGCGCTCGATCGGCATCCAGCCCGATGTGCTGGTGTGCCGCAGCGACCGGCCGATCTCCGCCGAGCTCAAGGCCAAGATCGGCGGCTTCTGCGGCGTGCCCAGCGGCGGCGTGATCCAGGCCCTCGATGCCGACAGCATCTACGCGGTGCCGCTGGCCATGGAGCAGGAGGGCCTCTGCCGCCAGGTGCTCGATGTGCTCGACCTGCCCGATCACCCCAGCGACATGGTGCGCTGGGCCGAGCTGGTGCAGCGGTTGCGCGATCCCGGCCCGGCGGTGAAGGTGGCCCTGGTGGGCAAGTACGTGCAGCTCAATGACGCCTACCTCTCGGTGGTGGAGGCCCTGCGCCACGCCTGTCTGGAGCGGAACGCCTCCTTGGATCTGCGCTGGATCTGCGCCGAGCAGATCGAGGAGCAGGGGGCCGCTGTCCTGCTGGAGGGGATGGATGCGGTGGTGGTGCCGGGAGGATTCGGCAACCGGGGCGTGGATGGCAAGGTGGCCGCGATCCGCTGGGCAAGGGAGCAAAGGGTGCCCTTCCTGGGGCTCTGCCTGGGCATGCAGTGCGCCGTGATCGAGTGGGCCCGCAACCAGGCGGGTCTGGAGGGCGCCACCAGCGCCGAGCTGGATCCGGCCAGCCCCCATCCGGTGATCCACCTGCTGCCCGAACAACAGGATGTGGTGGATCTCGGCGGCACGATGCGCCTGGGGGTCTACCCCTGCCGCCTAGCGCCGGGCACCTTGGGCCAGCGGCTCTACGCCGATGAGGTTGTGTACGAGCGGCACCGCCACCGCTACGAGTTCAACAACGCCTACCGCAACCCGTTCCTGGCGGCCGGCTACCGGATCAGCGGCACCTCCCCCGATGGCCGCCTGGTGGAGCTGATCGAGCTGGAGGGCCACCCCTTCTTCACCGCCTGCCAGTACCACCCCGAATTCCTCTCGCGGCCCGGCAAGCCCCACCCGCTGTTCCGCGGTCTGATCGAGGCGGCGCAGTTGCGGCATGGGGATGGGAACCATCAGCAGGAGGCGATCACGAGCGTCCAACCGCCGGCGGCGACGACAGCGTCAGCCAACTGAACAGCCAACGGATGATTGAGCTGACTTGCTGACCCATGCTTCGCCTCGTGATCGATCCGTCAGCGAGCTGGTTGCATTATTTCTTGCCATCGGTGGCATCGTGATCTGGGGCAATCGTCAGCAGGCGAACGAAATCACCGTCTCGGTGAGCCGTGGCACGGCGTGACTGACTGATCCGAAGTGAATCAACAGCGTCAATCCCTGCAGGGGGCTTGATGCTCGTGATCTTTTCCCATTTGATGCCCTGGTCACGGACCAGCTGATTCCAGGTCAGCTTGCGGATCTTGTTGAGGGTGTCCAACGCCGCATGGCGCTCGTTCTTCTGCAGGCTCAGCAGCTGCTCCTGGAACACCGGATTATTCAGATCGAGCCTGACCTCAGCATCACGGCTCGCCATGGCCGAGGCGCATCAGGGTGTCCTGCAGCCCAGCATCGGCTGGCCCATGGCTGACGGACCAGGCCATTCCACCAACACATGGCGGCCGGTATTGCTTGCCCAAGGAAATCTGCCCGTTGCTGCCAACAAGCTTCAGCGCGGCGGGGTGGGCTGCGGCAACCATGACCGGGCTCACTGATCGTTCTGCACGAAAGGCCACGGTTCGTGTGGCACCAACGGTTCGCCAGGCCAAGCAGCGGGCTCTGCAGCAGGGCTGCAGCCTCAAGCAACTGGTCGCGTAGTTCATTCGTCTGGGACTCCGCGGCGACCCGTCCGCCGGCAACTCCTTCAGCCGCGAGCTGGTCAGCCGTGATGCGGCGGATCCTGCCGCCACGGCGGCTCGGCTGGCAGGCTGACGCTGTCATCCCTTGCAGGCGTGTCCGCCTTGGCTTCGTTGTCCCTGCCCGTCGTCGAGACCTTCCACTCCCTGCAGGGCGAAGGGCTCCATGCCGGCCGCAGCGCCTTCTTCATCCGGCTAGCGGGCTGCACGGTGGGCTGCCCCTGGTGCGACACCAAGCACTCCTGGCCGCAGGGGAGCCACCCGCACCGCAGCCTGGCGGAGCTGGCCGGCGAAGCTGCCGCCGCCGGGGCCGCCTTCGTGGTGATCACCGGCGGGGAGCCGCTCCATCACGATCTCAGCGGCCTCTGCACTGCGCTGCGGCAGACAGGGCTTCCCATGCCCCTGCACCTCGAAACCAGCGGTGTGGATCTGCTCAGCGGCGATTTTGACTGGATCACCCTCTCGCCCAAGCGCCACCGCCCCCCCACCGCCGAACTGCTGGGGGCCTGCCAGGAGCTGAAGGTGGTGGTGGAGCAGGCCGAGGATCTGGAGTTCGCCGAGGCGATGGCCCGCGCAGCCCTGGCGGCGGCAGGTCCGCGGATGGCGGCGGGTGGAACACCCCCCCACCTGCTGCTGCAGCCGGCCTGGGACAACCCCACGGGCGAGGCCCTAGCGGTGGCCTTTGTGCAGAGCCATCCGGCCTGGCGGCTGAGTCTGCAGAGCCACAAGTGGCTGGGGGTGCGCTGAAGGCCTGGAAGGCTCCAGGTGCCGCAGCGGGCCGCCGCTGGCCGCCGCAGCGATCAGCAAATAGCGGAAGATCAGTTCGAGCCCCTTGCGATTGCCCGTGCCCAACCGATAAGGCGGCCTATCAGTTCGCCGATCAGCACCACCGGCAGCTCGGAGAGCAGATAGGCACTATCCGCACCCCCTCTTCTGCATCTGTTTGTTATGCAGGGCGATTTCACACGCATCTTACAGGTCACTCGGCTGTAAACAGGTGTTCTTTGCAATGCGAGACGACATTCTGTGGCCTATCTCCTCACCAGCATGGAATGGAAAAACAAAATCGGAAAATCCATCACGAGCAAGCGTCTTGTGAGAGCCAGACTGGCGCTTTACATGCCATCCGATGGACTGGAGAGCAGCCAGCACCATTTTGGCTTTTGCTGAGGGCCAGGGGCTCATGCACTGGTGTGGAGCGATAAGCTGATACTCACAGGCTCGGAGTCGCCATTTTCAAGCCTGTCGGCAATAACACGAAGAGTCAATATCTCAGCCTTTGACATTGCATCTGAAGCCGAGTCACCATAAGAGAGAACACCAGGTAGTTCAGGGACCTCTGCGATCCAGCGTCCATCAACCTCTTGCTCGGGCATAGGCGCCATCCCCAGCTGCCTGGATCAGTGTATATGACAAGTATTCGTCTAACGCTACAGATCAGAAGCGGGCAAGAGGTTTGGCCCTGTTAATCAGCCTGCGCTCCCGTCTAAGGTGCGCGCGTTTATGTCTTGAATCAGTGAACGGAAGAATGCACATTGCTCCTCTGTAATCTTGCTTGTTTCAATGAGGATAGTTGAATAGACCAAGGCAAGGTTTCCATCCTCCGTTTCCATCGATTATGCGATCTCCGCAGCACGAGCGAACTCATAGTAGATCTCTCGTAGGTCATCAGAATCTCTAGTCATCAAGCTTCGTCCTCGTGTTCGTTAGGCCGCATTGGGCACGCGACAACAATGGGCGAAACCACGAGCAGCATGCGGTAGACGTGAAGCCTAAGGCGACAGGCCGCGCACAGCAGCGAGCCAGGCAAAGCCAAGCCCACAACCGACAATCCACAAGATGGAGTGAAGCCCAAATTGACCAGGCGACGCCCAGTAGACACCTTTAAGCATTGCTCGAGACTTGATGCCGAGGTGAGCTTCGCCGACTACGAACGCGAGTACGGGACCAAAGAACAAGACGACAAGGCCAAAGAGAAATGCCAAGTTCTGTGAGCCTTGGGAAAGGCCGAGTGCTACCCCGAGGGCCTCGATCGCAGGCATGCCGATCCTGAGCGCCAATCCGCTAAGGAGCGCGGAGATCTTGGTGGACCCGCTGCGGCGGTCGGGATCCCCCGACGCCGCAGCGGCAAGAACGGTCAAGCCCAGAGCCCTTTCCAGCAGAAGGGTTGCAACGCTCAGCGCCCCAGCTTGCGCTTGCGGTCAAAGCGCCAAGTCACGCGCCCCACTTCTTCGTCTTCAAACACCTGCGAAATGGACAGCATCTGCCCTGGCTTGGCGTGCTTGGACACACCACTGAACGTGATGAGGCAGTCCAGCCGAGCATCGGGCGGCAGCAGCACGCGGTGGGCTCGCAAGTAAGGCGCGCTCGGCAGTAAGAATCGGGCACGCTGGCGCTTGCGGTCCAGCTTGTAGTCCATCTCCATTCCGGCCATGAAGGCCTTGGCCAGGGCGGCCGGCACGTCCAGCGTTACGCGCACCTCGCGCGCCAGGCGGCGCTGGATCACGAAGTCGAAATAGCGCCGCTCCTTCGGAAAGTTTGCTATCAGGAAGGGGTGGGCGGACGGGTCGGCAGACGGCTCAGCCACCGCTTCCACCACGTTGAAGTTGCGCCAGGTGACGTTGTTCTGGTTGCGGATGAAGGCACGGAATCCATCAAAGTCGGTGGGCGATGGCAGCACCGGGGCCGGGTCGGCCGGGTGGTCCAGCACGGCCACGAAGCAGTAGTGGCCGGTGCCCGGCACGCCGGCGGCGGGCCAGGTGAGTGGGTCGGTCACCACCAGCGTCTCGCCTAGGGGAACGTCCACCGGCGCGGTGTTGCCAATGGGCGTCCACAGCGCGGGTGTGACCAGCGTGGACACCGGGCTCCAGAACACGCGGGCGCTCACGCCGGTGGCGTCGGTACCGCCGCGGTTTTTCATGCGCACGTAGATGAAGTTGTCCTGCCCGCCCCGCACTTCGAAGCCAAGGTTGTTGGCGTTTTCGGTGCCGGAGCCTTCGCCAAAGGCGGCGTCGGGGTCGGGCACGGTGGTGGGGCGCACGATCACATCGGGGCTGGCGCTGATGCCACCGGCCGTGGGCACGCTGCCGTCGTCGCCCACGTTGTCGCGCAGGTACACGTCGGCCGCCAGGCCCAGGTTGCCGTCCAGGATGGCGCGCAGGTTGGGCATGATGCCGATGCTCCCGGCCACGCCGGCGCCCTGAGCCGTGCCGGTGAGCGGGTTGGACAGGATGGCGCGCATCTGCATGGGCGAGAGGCGCGCCCCCGTGGCTGCCAGGTGCATGGACTGCACGATGAGCGCAGCCCCGGCGATGGTGGGCGTGGCCGCCGAGGTGTTCTGGAAATCGCCGGCGTAGGCGCGGTCGGCGTTGCCGCCGCCGTTGTCCAGATCGCCGTAGCCGGTGGTGACCACGTCCTCGCCCCAGGCAAAGCAGTCCACGCGCGCGCCGAAGTTGCTGGCGGCCTTGCGGTTGTGCGGCAGCGGGCTCAGGCAGGCACCGACCACGATGGCGCCGGAGTCGCGGAAGTCAGCCGAGGCGGGGTTGAGGATCTGCTGGCCGCCGGCGTTGGTGAAGGTGTCCAGGTTGGAATTGCCGTTGCCGGCCGCGGCACACACCACAATGCCCAGCGCGGAGGCCAGGCGGATGGCATCAAAGGTGTCGTCCACCGTTTCGGCGGGCAGGAAATTGGTCTGCACCTCGATCAGCATCACGTCGCCCGCGTTCATCTGGTCCAGGGCAGCGACCACGGCGTCGGCCACGAAGCCGTTCATACCCAGACCGGCGTCGAAATGGCTGGAGCACAGCACGGGTGATGCGGCCGAGGCAATGCCCACCACGCCCAGGGCGTTGTCCACCGACACCATCTCCCCGAGCACAGCACAGCCGTGGTTGAAGCTGCCGGTGTTGTTGTCGTTGAAGATCAAGGTGGGTGCGGCCGGCGCCAGGTCTTCGTGGGTGAGCCGCCAGCCCTGCTCCACATCGCAAACGCCGATGCCCTGGCCAAAACCGCTGGGTTGGGTCCAGGCCCAGCGCGAGTCAATGCCGTCAGGCGCGGCGTCCTGGTAGCCCTGTGTTCCGTTGTAGGGGTCGTTTCCAGGGTTGTTGGCCGGGTCGTCGCCGGCCTGGTGGGCATAGGCGTTGGCCACGCCAGGCACCGCCAGCAGGCGTCTGACCACATCGTCTGTGGCGTCGGACTGGTGGCGCAGGTCCAGCAGCCAGTAGCCGCGCAGGCTGCGCAGCGGCGGCAAGGCGCTGCGTTCGGCGCGCTCTTCCATTTCGCGCAGCCGCTTGGACGGCACGGAAGTGATCAGCCGGCGGGCCTTCTCCAGGCCCAGCGCCTTGAGGACACCGGCGAGGGCGTCCATTTTCGCGAGCTTGAGAACATCGAGCAGCGAGTCGGCCGCGTCGGCCTCCGCATTCAGTGCGCGCTCGGCAAGTTGAACCACCACAAAGCCGGTGGGTTTTGCGCGGTTGGGTCGGGGCGACAGTGAGTCGCCGGGAGCTTGCGGGGGCGCCTTGGGCAGCTCAATGCCGGGGGCCTGCGTCAATAAGGTGCGCCGGGTCAGCGCTTCGGGGCGAAAAAAACGGGTGCTATACATAGCGTCCTCCTTGTTGAATCTTCACTTTCCCGCGACTGCCGGTCCGACTATGCAAATCTTCACGCTCTGAAACGGGGTAAGCTGTGGCGGTGTGGCAGTAGTGTAGAAAGTTCAGCGCAATTCGATGCTGCGACCAGCCAATCGATCCCGAGCTAGCCCAGTCGTCCACCGCGCGCAATGTCAACCTTTTCGTACGTCTGTGGCACTTCACGGTTACCGACATCTGACTCGCGAGGAATAACCAGAGTGCTGTGAAGCGTTAAATCTTGGTTCTGAGGCCTAAGGAGACCCTGGAAAACCCAAGCCATCGGCGCGAGAATGCCCCTGTAATCGCAGGCGCGGACAGGGTTCATGGGCAGCAAGCAGCTCGGATTTGGCGATTACGAGCAGGCCACGGCTAAGAAGCGCACCCGACGCGAGCGCTTTCTGGCCGAGATGGAGAAGGTGGTGCCCTGGAAAGCGCTGATTGATCTGATCGAGCCCCACTATCCCAAGATCAGCTCCAAGGGTGGGCGGCCGCCCTATCCGCTGAATACCATGCTGCGCATCCATCTTCTGCAGCAGTGGTACGACCTCAGCGATCCAGCGATGGAGGATGCACTGATCGAGGTGCCAACGATGCGCCGTTTCGCTGGGATCGACATGATCGGCGATCGAATCCCTGATGAGACCACGATTCTGACGTTCCGGCACCTACTGGAGAAGCATGATCTCGGCCAACAGATCTTTGCGGTGGTGAAAGCCCACCTCAAAGCCAATGGCATGGCCATGAAGCAGGGAACGATCATCGATGCCACCTTGATCGCGGCACCCAGCTCCACCAAGAACGAGAAGAAGGAGAGAGATCCGGAGATGCATCAGACCAAGAAAGGCAAGCAGTGGTATTTCGGGATGAAAGTCCATATCGGCGTGGATAGTGAGAGCGGCCTCATCCATTCGGTGGAAACCACTGCCGCCAATGTGCATGACCTCACCCCAGCGGCTGATCTTCTGCACGGCGAGGAGACGGTGGTCTACGCGGATGCCGGATATCAGGGAATTGAGAAGCGCTCCGAGATGCAAGGTCGGGGAATCGGCTTTCGGGTTGCCATGCGGCCAGGAAAGCGCCGCGCTCTACCCGATACGCCGGAGGGACGACTGGATGATCTGGTCGAAACCGCCAAAGCGCATATCCGCGCCTTACCGAGGCCGAAGGCCGAGCGTGGCGGAGCCACTAGGTCGAGCATCCGTTTCGGTTGATCAAGCGTCAGTTCGGCTTTCAAAAAACCCGGCTGCGGGGCCTGCTCAAGAACCGCTGCAAGGTGAATGTGCTGGCAGCCCTCTCGAACCTATTCATGGCACGTAGCAGGTTGTTATGCAGTACGTGATCTGGGGAGTAGTGTGCCCATTGAAGGGAAAAATAGCCCCACATGGGCAAGATTCAGCTTCAAACAAGCTCAAATCAGGCCAACAAGCCTGAGATGCGACTCAAAATTGTTCATTCAGCACAAATTGCGACTTAGGGACTACTGAGAAAGCCAAATCGATTGCAGCGCAACTTGTTTCAGGCATCGAGATCCGATAAACTGGCGACGAACAGGGCAATTGACGATTGCTGTAACTGCAGATAGCTGCTTATGTATCGCAAACATCACAACGGGCAGCTCTCAATCGAGGAGTTTCATGTGCCTTTTGGCGGCACGTTAGATCCGGAGAACCGCTGGGTTCTTTTCACCACGCTGATGCCATCAGACGAGATAGAAGAGGCATATGCCCCTCAATTCA
>CALRXC020000017.1:0-69707 GCA_943372025.1 Synechococcus sp. UW140
CGAGATCGATTGCAGAACAGCTGAACTGAGCGAATCATCGACCCGCAATCGATTCACGTCTTTCTCAGTTTGATTCCGGTCTGAATCTCTTCGGCAGCTGAAACGTCACCATCTTCTGCTCGGTGATCTATGCGCAACACGCTCCTAGCGGCCATTAGCTACACGCCGCTGCTGGAGCACATTGCGCGGGTGGGGATGGTGATCTACCCGGAGCCGAGACCCCGCCCAGCCGAATTACCATGAAACAGCTTCCGTAATTCATCGATGCGCAGCACGATCACCTCCCGCGGGCAGACGGTGGTGCCTGCGGCCATCCGTGAACGGTTCCGGCTGGGGCCCGCCACCCGGCTGGAGTGGATCGTGGAGAGCGATGGCTCGATCCGCGTGGTGCCGGTGGCTGCCGATCCGATCGCCGCTTTCCAAGGCTCCGGTCCCGGCGGCTCCACCGCCCGGCTCCTGGCGGAGCGCCAGGCTGAGCGGCAGAGGGAGGGTTGATGGCAAGCCGCTGGCTGCTCGACACCTCCGCTCTGCTGGCTCTGCGCGATAACGAAGCGGGTGCGGAGCGTGTGGCCGACCTGCTCCGGCAGGTCATCGACGGGCACGGCATGGTGCTGGCTTGCTTCATGAGCCGCATGGAGGTGCTCTATCGGGTCTGGAAGGACGAAGACGAACGGCAGGCGCGCCTGGCTGATGCCCAGATCCAGTCGCTACCGATCCGCTGGGTGGCCGCCAACGATCCGTTGCTGGAGCGGGCAGCCGCCATCAAGGCCTGCCATGCCCTCTCGGTGGCCGATGCTTGGATTGCCGCCGCCGCCCGGCAGGAAGGGGCGGTGTTGGTGCACAAGGATCCGGATTTCCAGGCGATCAACAGCCTCGCCCAGGAATGGCTGGGTTGAGGATAGATGGGGCTTCTGCCAGATCTCGGTAGGATGCAGTCTTGGGTCGTGCATCGGCAAGATGACCACCGCAGCGCCCCTGCCAGAGCTGCTGCAGGCGAAGCTGCAGCCATTGAGGGAGCTGTGCGAGCACTATGGCGTAGAGAAACTGGAGCTGTTCGTTTCAGCGGCCCGGGGTGAGTTTGATCCAGGCCACAGCGACCTTGACTTCATCGTGCAGATGAAAGGGCGACGGGAACCAGGCTATGCACGTCGCTTCTGCGACTTCAGTCCGGAGCGGGTGCCGCTGGAGGTGCTGCAACGCATCCGCACCCGCCTGGGCTCCTACTGGTGGAATGCCCTGTACCAACAGCGCCCCAGCCCTGCTGAGGGTCTGCTGTTCCGGAAGGACTGGATCCCAGGGCCCCTGCCGGTCGCCCCGGGCCAACCCCGGCGCTATGCGCCCTTGGTGCTGAGCTGCGACCTGAGCTTCAAGGACGGCAAGGACAACGACGCCTGTGGCATTGCCCTGCTCGGTCTGCTGGAGCCCCATCGTCATCCGGCGGCCAAGGCACGGCGGCAGGGTCTTGCGCTGGCCACGAACGCTGGCAACGCCCATCGGCCTGGGCAGCACACCGCACAGGGGGCGCGCCCGCCCGACCCTTGGGCTGAACTCCAGATCGAGGCCCTCTGGGCTCACCGGCAGCGGCTCGATCTGCCCGGTGTGATCAAGTTCCTGCTCGCGTCCCTGGCTTCGCTGGAGCGTCAGGGCTTGCGGCCCAACGCGGTGCTGATCGAGGACGCCGCCAATGGCCCGGCCGTCTGCCAGCTGCTCAAGCGCCAGGTGCCCGGGTTGATCGCGATCCCGCCCAGGGGCAGCAAGGCCTCCCGCGCCCATGCCGTGGCGCCCCTGGTGGAGGCGGGCCAGGTGCGCTTTGCCCGCAAGGCCGACTCGCTGATCGAGGAGCTGCTGGCCTTCTCGCCCCGCGGAGGCGTGGACGACCAGGTGGACGCCTTCTGCCAGGGCGTGCTCTGGATCGAAGCGCAGTACTGGCGCGGGCGGGGCCACAGCTCGGCGCCGCTGCCGATGGTGTTCTCCCGGTAGGCCATGGATCAGCAGCCACAACCGCAGCCACAGCCGCAGGCCATAACGCCGCATCGGCCCCAGACCCATGCCGTCGCCACACCGGCCCGCCCGCGGCGCCACCGGCCGGTGAATCCCCATGCGGCCGCCAATGCCCAGGCCCCGCAGCATCAGGACATCGCCGAACGGGTGGCGGCCAACATCGCCAGGCGCACCGGCCACCCACGGGAGGATCTGCATCAGATCGCCATGCTCGGGATCATCCAAGCCGCTCGCCGCTACTCACCGGAGCGGGGATCCTTTCGGCCCTATGCCCGCACCTATGCCAACGGGGAGGTGTATCACTACCTCCGCGACAAGGGCTTTCTGATCAAGGTGCCGGCGAGCTGGCGGGAGCTACATGCCAGAGGGTTGAAGCTGATGCGATTGGGGGTGGAGGCCGCGGAGGTGCCGGGGCGGTTGGGGGTCAGTGCGGAGCGGTGGCGGGAGATTGTGCAGGCTTGCGAGCAGAGGATGGTGGCGTTTGAGGTGCGGGAGGATTAACGCTCAAGATCAGAAGCTGGGAATCGAAACCTGTGCTACGAAAGCGGCTGCGTTCTCGATGAACGCCCCGACAATATCCTTTACGAGAAAAGCCCGTCATGCGCGACCCTCGCGACGACTGGCGGCGGTTCGACGCCGCAGCGATTCCGAGCAAGGACTCCACGCCGCACCTCGACTCGTTCCTGCACGAGGTGAAGACCGAAGCGGCGGGCCGGCCGCTCATGCTCCTCGACGTGGGCTGCGGCAGCGGGCGGCTGAGTCGGAGGCTCTTCGAGCTGGGGTTCTCCGTGCTCGGCGTGGACATCAACGCGGGCGCTCTTGACGCCGCAGAGCACACCGCAGCGTCCGCCGATACCGTTGGCCGCTCGCTGCGGTTTGCAGTGGCCGACTTCGCCGAGGATGCCTCGCCGCAGCTCGACGGCGGGCCGTTCGACGTGGTCGTCTGCCAACTCGTGATCTCGATCATCGGCGACGTGCGCCATCGGGCAAACCTCCTCCGGCATGCGCGAGAGAATCTCCGGCTCGGTGCTCGGCTCTTCCTGTCGGCCTCGGGCGTTTCCGACACGATCAACGCCGGCTACGCGCGGCTCTACGCGGACGACCTTCCGCTGACCGGCGAGCGACACAGCTACCTCTCGCGAAACGACCGTGGCAAGGTGCTCTATGTGACCCACCACTTCACGGTGGACGAACTCACGAGCCTCCTCGAAGCGGCGGGGTTCGACGAGATCAGCGTGGTGACGGAAAGGGAAACAAGTAGTCGCCGACCAGACGAGGCGGCCTACTTCCTCTACGCCACGTGCCGGACGAAGCAATGACGCACGCGGCTGCCAAATCCGTAGCCGCAGGTGGGATGCCTAAGGGTTGTACCCAAGACCCCCAGCAAACCGCTTTCCTGCTCAGCCCGCGAGTCCATCACCGAGGCTGAGGGCTTCGAGATAAAGCCACTCGCCGGATTCTCCACGACCGAAACGGGAACACTCCCTGAGCACGCCTTCTCGGCGATCGCGATCGCGCCAGCGGGCCTCAAAGGTCACCCTCCCGTGCTGATCGAGCGGGCTGCCGTTCTGGCAAGCCAGCACTTTGAGGCTGAGCCACTGGATGTTGCGGATGATCCATTGCCCTCAGCAGGGTGGTGGCAAGAAGCTCCTGCAGGGCAGTGTTGCTGCAGTTCTCCTGCCTCTCGTGCGGCACGAAAGATCGCCGCGTCGCTGGCATCGCGCAGTCCGACATCACGGACGGCAAATGCCTGGATGCCCCACTCCTGCGCATCGATCCAGCCCGCTAGCAGCGGCGGAAGCTGGGCATCCAGCCAGAGCTTCATCCCACCAGAACGGGATGGTCGATCTCACGGGCTGCATAGGCCAGGGCTGCTTTTAGATCCTCGGCTGCCAGATCCGGGAAATCGGCCAGGATCTGCTCGCTGCTCTGCCCGGCGGCATAGAGCTCAAGGATGTCCTGCACGCGGATCCTCATGCCACGGATACAGGGCCTGCCCCCGCACTGGTCGGGATTGTGGGTGATGCGGCTGCTCATGCTTCAAGGCTAAGCGCCTCTGCCCGGTGGGTCGCCATCCGGATCTGCAACGGCCATGAGCAACCTCGGGCGCCGGACAGTGTCGATCAGCAGGTTCTGCAGCAACTCCCGAGTGCTCACCAGCAGATGCGCCAACAGCGCCGCCGTGATCTTGGGCTCCGCAACCCGACCCCCCCGGCAGTCAGCCAGGGCGGCTCGTAGCTCACCGGCCTCGCGGCTGATGTTGGCCGCCATCGCCTCCGTGTTTTCGCGCTGCATTGAACCCAGACTGGGCCTGTCCATCGCCCCACTCTGCTGGCAGCGCCCGCCAATTGGCTGACCAGGCAATAGCTGGTGAGCACAGCGTCGCACCGAAAGGTGCGCCAGCAAATCCTCTGGGGTGCTCCTCCACGACAGCCGCGATGGGTCATGGCCACCACCACTGCTTCCTCCCCCCCCAGCCTCGCTGCCGCCACCGGCGGCCAGGGTGCTGACGACAACTACGCCTTCCAGTCCGCTGCCGATGGGGGTGCTGATCCCCAGGGCGGCCTGTCCCGCGTCAACCCCCTTGGCCGGCGACAACCTGGGGGCGGCGACACGAAAAGTGATCCCCCCCCGCTACCAGAAGCCCGATCAGCACTGGGTTTTCTTGATCGGCACCAGGCGACAACCTGGTTGGCCGGTGCTCCTCGGGGAATCTCCGCCCCAACATTTCGCGGAGCGCACGAGCCGGCAGACCCCACAGTCCGCCGGCAGCGCGGAGATCCCCACCGGGGGCTGCATTCATCGGCGCCAGGTTGGCGCCTCGCGTCAATGTCTCCTCGCCCTACCCCGGTTCCTTGCGCCGCCTCCCGGCACGGCGGTCGGCATCGGCGCGGCGGTGGCTGTCGCCGCTGATCTCGACGATGTGGCAGTGATGCACCAGCCGGTCCACCGCCGCGACGGTCATTGAGCTGCTGGGGAAGATCTCATCCCAGGCCGTGAAAGGCTGGTTGGCGGTGATCAGCAGCGATCGGCGCTCGTAGCGGTGGCAGATCAGTTCAAACAGCACGCTGCTCTCCTGCTCATCGCGCCGCACGTAGCCGTAGCCCTTGGCTTCCGCGAAGCGGTTGTCGTCGATCAGCAGTAGCGGATAGCGATCCAGCCGCTCCAGCGCTTGCGGCAGGTTGTAGTCGGCGCGGGCCTTCTGCAGCTCTTGCACCAGCGCCGTGGCCGGGTAGAAGCTGCAGGGCTGATCCAGGCCGATCTGCGCCAGGACGATGCCGATGGCCAGATGGGTCTTGCCCACGCCGCTGGGGCCGTAGCGCTTGCGCTTCTGCGAAGCAGTACAACAGCACGTTCTCACCCCGCTGCAGCCAGTCGCTCTGGTGGGTCAGCTTCTCCAGCTCCTGCCATGGGCCGGCCTCGATCCGGCCGCTGTGGTCGTAGTCCGCCAGCGCTTTGCTCCACGGCAGCTGGGCCGCCCGCAGCAACCGTTGCTGGCGGGCCTGCTGGCGTTGCTCCGATGGAGACCGAAGCTAGGGCTGGCTAGTATTACCTCGTAAGACCTTCGGTTGGCCGCCATGGATTCCGAGGCCACCAGCTCCCTCACCAGCAAGGGCCAGGTGACGATTCCCAAGGCCCTGCGCCAGCAGCTCGGTCTCGCACGGGGCAGCCGCGTGAGCTTTCAGTTGGTGGGCGACCACATCGAGGTGCGCCCCCTCAGGCAGGAGCAAGCCGTGAGCGCCAGTGGTTTCGGGGTGCTGTCCAGCCAGCGGCCGCCCGTGCCGGCCCACTTTGATCCCGCCAGCCTGCTGGAGCCGTGATCGGCCTCGACACCAATGTGCTGGCACGCTACTTCGTGGCCGAAGCAGGCGCCGATACCGCCACCGAAACCCAGCGCCAGGCAGCCCGGCAGCTGATCGAATCCGGCCAGCCCCTCTTTCTGCCCAAAACCGTGGCCCTGGAACTGGAGTGGGTGCTGCGGGGCTACTACGGCTTTGCAGCCCCCCAGGTGCTCGCGGTGTTCGACCTCCTGCTCGGCCATCCCTCCCTCACCCTGGAAGACAGGCCCGCCGTGGTGCAGGCCGTGGCTGGCCTGCGCGCCGGGCTGGATTTCGCCGATGCCCTCCATCACGCCAGCTGCCGCAGCTGCCAAACGATCGCCTCCTTCGATGACCGCGGCTTCGCCCGCAGGATCCGTCAGCTCAATCTGCCGCCACGGGTCGTGGTTCCCGGCTGATGCCCCCAGACGCCCCCTGCGCCCCACCCTCACCCCGGCGCTGCTCAACCGCGTCGCCGCCATCGCCGAAGCCCTCGGCCGCTGGAGCGCCCGTCAGGACGCTTTGCCATCCCCCCGCCTACGCCGCGAGAACCGCATCCAAACGATCCAGGCCTCCCTCGCGATCGAGCAGAACAGCCTCAGCCTGGAGCAGGTGAGCGCCTTGTTCGATGGCCAGCGGGTGATCGGTCCGGCCCGCGACATCCAGGAGGTGCGCAATGCCATCACCGCCTACGACGCCCTGCCCCGCTGGGATCCCTCCAATCCCCAGCATCTGCTGGAAGCCCACGGGCTGTTGATGGCGGGGCTCATCGACGCCCCGGGCCGCTTCCGCAGCGGTGGCGTAGGCATCTACCGCGGCGATCAGCTCGTGCAGATGGCACCGCCAGCCGCAAGGGTTCCGGGTTTGGTCGGCGACCTACTGGCCTGGCTGGCCGCCAGCACCTGGCATCCCCTGCTGGTGAGCTGCGTGGCCCACTACGAGCTGGAGTTCATCCATCCCTTCGCCGATGGCAATGGCCGCCTCGGCCGCCTTTGGCAGACCCTGATCCTCAGCCGCTGGAATCCGCTGCTGGCCTGGTTGCCGATCGAGGAAGTGATCCGCTCCCGGCAGCAGGGCTACGACGAATCGCTTGGCCAGGCCGATCAGCCGGTTGATCTGGAGCCCTTCGTGGCCTACCAGCTGGAGGCCATCCACGATGCCCTGGCTGCGGAGATCCCTTCGGAGATCGGTTCGGAGATCGGTTCGGAGATCCGTTCGGAGAAAGGTACGGAGATGGCTGCGGAGCTTGGCGGGGTCATCGGAGCGGAGCGGGGGCTGGCCATCGACCAGCGGATCCTGTGGGATCTCGCCTCCGAACCTACCCTTTCAGCCCGCCGCCTTGCCGAACGGCTGCAGCTCAGTCCTAGAGCGGTGGAGAAGCATCTGGCAGCCCTGCAGCGGGCCGGGCGCCTGCGGCGTCAAGGTTCACCCTGTGCCGGCCATTGGCAGGTTCTTTAGGCTTATCCCATGGCACTGATCACCGAAGACCATCTGGAGCAGCAGTGCCTTGAGTGGTTCAAGGAACTGGGATACGTCTATGCCTTTGCTCCAGATCTCGCGCCCGACGGCACCATCCCCCCCGCCCCACATCGCACTCTGATCCTCCCTTTGCTCCGGGTGGTGGACACTGGCAGGGAAATGACGTCGAAGCAGACGAGCGAGCGGGCAGCCAACCATGAATCGAGGACTGGACCACCATCGGACCGTCCCTGAAGGATCCGTTTCAACGGTTTTCACGCAGGAAACGGCAAAATCAGGTAGGATGGTTTCAATTCGTGAAGCCATTGTGATCAAGAGTCTTCTAGGAATGTTGTTTGCGGCGCTTGTCTTTGTTCAAGTTCCTCAATGGGACAACGACTGGACCAAGTGTTCTATTTCGGTTCCCGACACTGCTTGTCATTGGTATGTGGTGAATCCCGACAACACTTTTGGCAAGGGTTTCAGTTGGATCACTGCTCCTGAATTTGATGTCGCCGCTTTGAATGACATTGGCGCCCAGCACGAAGTGACCGTTTCAAAGGGTTACCAGACCACTGTGGAGCTCATGAATGCCGACTCAAACGTTAAATATGGCGACGATTACTGATTGTTGTGCCTAAGGACACCTCGAGAATTTCCACGTGAATTTTTTTCTTGTTGAAATTTTGTTCACCGTTTTAGCGGTATCTCATTTTGTCGGTGGGCCAACCAGATTTCTGGCATCATTAGTTTTTTTGTTGCAAACGTAGATGTGCGCAGGCATAGCCTTTGCGGTTGAATGTTTTAAGACACTTATGTAGCTCGCTGGCTTCGAAAGCCTGATCCACGAAAATGGCGTGCGCCATCTTCCGCGTCTCATCGATGCAGCAAACATCCAGTGATTGAGCGGCTCCCGGTGGCCGGGAGCTGTTGCCTTTGGGTTGCTATTGGAAGCAAAACCACTCGAGGCGTTGAGCTTCTCCCGACGGGCTGGCCTGCACCAACTCCACACCCTTCACGGTGCCGTCGCTCTTGTACCAGGGGTCTTGGCAGATATCACGGAAGACCTGCCGCGCTTCCTCGAGGCTCTGAAAGTCACCGACCGGCACAACACCCCAGGAGTCGTGGGTGCGGATGCTGAACGTCATGGTGTCACGTGCCTGGCGGGCAGGGCCGGTGGGCTCCAGGCCCCCCTTGGTCATTCCCATCATCGTGGAGCCCCTTTCGCCATCCCCACTCCGGCCCAGCTCCGGTGCGATGGCGAATGACCCGATGGCGCCAACGTGGACTCCGTTGGGGTCGGGCGCATCGGGCAGGATGGGGCCCGCGCCATTCCACCCTCACCTCCCTGCGCCCATGGTCGCGGTTCCTCCCCCCCGCTCCGCCGCCCGTCGGGAGTGGATCTACTGGCTGGTTATTGGCTTGTGCTTCGGGCTTGGCCATGGCATTGCCGAGCGGCTGATCCGGACCCAGGGCGAGGGGGGCGCTCCCGCTGGCCATCAGAACTTTGGGGTCCAGCCCTTCCCCGGCGAGACCCTCGAAGCCCTCCGCCGCCGCTACGGCGGTGCTCCGCGGGATGTGTGGGTCGATTTCGAGTCCCTGGAGCAGGAGAAACGCAACCAGCAGGACCAGGCGGATACGGAGAAGCAACGCGCCGAGCTGGAGGATCGTCAGCGGGCCGAAGCCCGACAGGCCCAGCAGGAGGCGGAACGGGCCCGCCTCGATGCCCTTGATGGGTCCGCACCCTCCACCCCCGCTGCAGGGGGAAGCATGCCGCTGGAGTCGCTGCCCCAGCCCGCCGCACCCAATCTCGAGGTTCCCGCCCCCTCCACTGGCTCCAGCCCGGAGCCAGCTGCCGGAACGGGCTTGAAACTGCCGGCCCTGCCGGAGGCCCCACCGGCGCCGAGTCCCGCAACCCGTCCCTGATCTGCCACAGTTCCAGCAGACCTGTGGCCCTCCAGCCGGTTTCGTCCATGAGTGCCCCCCAATCCCTCCTCCAGGCCGCCGTGAATCGGCTGGCGGCCCGCCTGGGCAGTGGCCTGGCTGATACGGCTGCCACACTCACCCTGCTGGCCCAGGACGCTCCGGCCCGCGTTCAGCAGGAGCTCAGCCTCTTTTGGGAGGAGGTGGAACAGGAGGCAGCTCGGCTGGATCGCCAGGGCAACCCGGCAACCCCCGCCGCGGCTCCGGAGGGCTCCACGGCTTCCTCCAGCCGTGCTTGGGGCGGGTTCTATGGCGGCGCCGGACCCTTCCGGGGAGCCGCCCAGAATGATCCGCAGGAGGCGATCGATGCCCTGCGGGCCCAGGTGGCCCAGCTCGCCCGTCGCCTGGATGAAGGTTCCGCCCATGGTGCGGCCGGTGCTGCAGCCTCCTCCAACCAGGGCCCGGGGCCGAAGGCCTGATGACCACCCCCCCGGTTCTCCCCTGGGGCACCCGCCTCAGCCGGCCCCTGCGCATCTGGCGGGTGGTGATCCTGCTGCTGGTGGGTCTCTGGTGGGACAGCCGCCGCTGGAGCTACCCCGATGGTTGGAGCGCCGAACGGCTGGCGGTGCGTCGCCGCCGTCAGGCCCGCTGGCTCACCTCCGAATTCCTCGGCCTGGGCTCGGCCTTCATCAAGCTCGGCCAGATCCTCTCGGCCCGCCCCGATGTCTTCCCCGCCGAGGTGGTGGAGGAGCTCTCGCACCTGCAGGACCGGGTGCCCGCCTTCCCATTTCCTGTGGTGGAGCGGATCCTCGCCGATGAACTCGGAGAGCGCCGCCTTGAGATCATCGATCTCGAGTTGGAACCGCTCGGCTCCGCCAGCCTGGCCCAGGTGCACCGCGCCAGCCTCCGCAGCGGCCGGCAGGTGGTGTTCAAGGTGCAGCGGCCCGGTCTGGAGCCCCTGTTTCGCCTTGATCTGGAGGTGCTCCAGCAGGTGGCGGGGGCGGTGCAGCGCCATCCCCGCTGGGGCCGTGGCCGCGACTGGGTGGCGATCGCCAAGGAGTGCCGGCGTGTGTTGCTGCGGGAACTGGATTTCCGTTTGGAGGCCGAGCATGCCGCCCGCTTCCGCCAGCAGTTCCTCGATGATGCCGGCATCCGCATCCCGGCGGTGGTGTGGGAGCTGAGTTCCCGCCGGGTGCTCTGCCTCGACTACGTGCCCGGCATCAAGATCACCGACCGGGCCGCCCTCGTGGAGGCCGGGGTCGACCCCGCTGCCGTGGCCGAGAAGGGAGCCGCCAGCTACCTGCAGCAGCTGGTGCGCTACGGGTTCTTCCACGCCGATCCCCACCCGGGCAACCTGGCGGTGGCCCCTGATGGGGCGCTCATCTACTACGACTTCGGCATGATGGGTCAGCTCTCGGAGCGTCTGCGCAGCCGCATCGGTCGCATGGTGCGCGTGGCGGCAGCCCGCGATGCGGCCGCCCTTGTGGAGGAACTGCAGCAGGCCGGCGTGATCGCCGCCGGCATCGATCTGGGGCCGGTGCGGCGCCTCGTGCGGCTAATGCTCAACGAAGCCCTCACGCCGCCCTTCAGCTCCAATGTGCTGCAGAAGCTCTCCGGCGACCTCTACGCCCTCGTCTACGACCAGCCCTTCCGCCTGCCGCCGGAGCTGATCTTCGTGATGCGCGCCCTCTCGACCTTCGAGGGGGTGGGCCGCAGCCTCGATCCTGGCTTTAGCCTGATGGCGATTGCCCGTCCCTACCTGCTGCCCCTGATGACCGCCAGCGGTAACGGCCCCAACGATCTGTTCAACGAAATCACCCGCCAGGCGGCCGATGTGGGCAGCCGTGCCCTGGGGATTCCGCGGCGGCTCGATGAAAGTCTGGCCCGCATCGAGCAGGGTGATCTCCAGGTGCAGATCCGCGCCGGCGAAACCGATCGCCTGCTGCGGCGGCTCGCCCTGGCCCAGCAGAGCGCCGGCCAGTCGTTCCTGATGGGTGGACTGGCGGTGGCGGCGGCCCTGTTGGCGGCCAGCACCCGGCCGGCGCTGGTGGCCGTTCCCCTAGTGCTGGGAGTGCCGGTGGGCCTTGGCTGGCTAAAGCTGCAGGCCCGCCTCAAGCGCGACGGCCGCCTCGACCAGCTGCCGGGGCAATAACCCCAGAACCAGCACCTCGCAGGGCACGGATCAAAAAGACCCCAGGCGCCATCTTCTGGATCCTGGGGTCTTGGAGTATGTCCCTCGCTGGCAGAAGGGTGCTCTTTGGCGCATCCCCCGGGCCAGGCTCAGGCGACGGGGGGCTGGGCGGTGGGGGGCAGGGCGGCAGGGTTGACCTCCACCTTGCCGTCGGGGGTGAGCTTGTCGATCAGCACCGGCAGGTTGGTGGCGATGAACTCGGTGGCGGCGGTGGTATCGATGCCGAGCTTGGTGGCGATCTCCTGGAGTTGGCTGTTGCCAAGCACCTTGCTGATTTGCTCGGAGGTGATCGGCTCGTTCTTGTCCGTGCCGACCCAGCTGGCGAACATTTCTCCAGCACCACCATTTTGGAACTTTTCCGCAAGCCCGGCAATGCCGCCGTTGGTCTTGAGGAAATCTTTCAGGGCCGGAGCCTTGTCGCCGGCAACGGCGGACATCACGCCGTCAATGAGGTTATCGAGGAGAGCCATGAAGAAGGATGTGCAGCTTGGCTGCTTTGGTCAACAGACCCACCCTATCGGTGCAGGGGAAGAGCTCGGGCCCTTCCGGTTCCGCTGTTCAGCCCTTGCCCCGCGGCCCGCGATCCTCAACGCCGGCGTAGATCGCCTGGCTGCCCAGCTCATCCTCGATCCGAAGAAGTTGGTTATATTTGGCCACGCGGTCGGAGCGGCTGAGGGAGCCGGTCTTGATCTGGCCGGCGCGGGTCGCCACCGCCAGGTCGGCGATGGTCACGTCCTCGGTTTCACCGCTGCGGTGGCTGATCACACTGGTGTAGCCGGCCCGGCCGGCGAGATCGATCGCCTGCAGCGTCTCGGTGAGGGAGCCGATTTGATTCACCTTGATCAGGATCGAGTTGGCCACGCACCGGTCGATGCCCTGCTGGAGGCGGCTGGTGTTGGTCACGAAGAGGTCGTCGCCCACCAGCTGCACGGTGGAGCCCAGTTTCTGGGTGAGCAGGCGCCAACCCTCCCAGTCGTCCTCGGCCAGCCCATCTTCAATGGACACGATCGGATAGCGGCTCACCAAAGCCGCCAGCTGGTCCACCATTTCGGCACTGCTGTAGCTGCCACCGCCGAAGGCGTAACGGCCATCCTTGTAGAACTCGGTGCTGGCCACATCCAGGGCCAGGGAGATTTCCTCTCCGGGCTTGTAGCCCGCCTTCTCGATCGCCTGGATCAGGATGTCGGCGGCTTCGTTGTTGCCCAGGTCCGGGGCGAAGCCACCCTCGTCACCCACGGCGGTGGACATGCCGCGATCCTTGAGCAATCCCTTGAGCGTGTGGAACACCTCGGCACCCATCCGCAGGGCCTTGCGGAAGCTGTCGGCGCCATGGGGAACGATCATGAATTCCTGGAAATCCAGGCTGTTGGAGGCGTGGGCGCCGCCATTGATCACATTCATCAGCGGCACCGGCAGCAGGTTTGCCAGCGGACCGCCCAGATAGCGGTAGAGCGGCAGGTTGATGGCGTTGGCTGCGGCGTGGGCGTTGGCCAGGCTCACCGCCAGGATGGCGTTTGCCCCCAGAGCACTCTTGTTGTCGCTGCCATCGAGCTCGTTCATGGCCGCATCCACGGCGGCTTGGTCGAGGGAGCTGAGGCCGCAGAGGGCTGGGGCGATCCGCTCTTCGATGTTCTCCACCGCCTTCTTCACGCCCTTGCCGAAGTATTCGCCGTCGCCATCGCGCAGTTCGTGGGCCTCGTGGGCGCCGGTGCTGGCGCCGCTGGGCACGATCGCCCTGCCGCTGGCTCCCCCCTCCAGATACAGCACCGCCTCCACCGTGGGGGTGCCGCGGGAGTCGAGCACCTCGCGGGCCACGATCGAATCGATCACGAGGTCGAGGGAGTCGTACACAGGGGCTAGAGCGGCTTGGAGATGGCGCGATCCTATGGGGGCCCCCCTCCCTTCCAGATGTGCCGATCCCTACGGCTTGGCCCGGCCGTTGGGTCGAACACGTCTTTTTTGGCGTTTATTGGCGCGGCTCTCTCCAGGACCGTGTCCAGCTTCCGTTAGGCAACCCCCACCGGTCGCCTCCGGGTACAGGGTTCTCCCCAGCTCAGCCGCCGGCCCGCCCCGGCCAGAATGGCGCCGTGGCGGCTGACCCTGCAGCTTCTGGCCGCTCCCCTAGCCGCTCGCCGCTCTCCCCTGACCACAACGATTCCACTCTGATGCGCCTGCTCCACACCATGCTCCGGGTCGGTGATCTGGAGCGCTCGCTGCGCTTCTACACCGAGGTGCTGGCCATGCGCCTGCTGCGGCGCCGCGATTACCCCGAGGGACGCTTCACCCTGGCCTTTGTGGGCTATGGCGAAGAACGGGACCACACGGTGATCGAACTCACCCACAACTGGGATACCGATGCCTACGCGATCGGCGGCGGCTATGGCCACATCGCGATCGGCGTCGATGACATCCACGCCACCTGCGCCGCGATCGCCGGAGCCGGTGGACGCATCACCCGGGAACCCGGCCCGATGAAGCACGGCACCACAGTGATCGCCTTCCTCGAGGATCCGGATGGCTACAAGGTGGAACTGATCCAGCTCGCCGCTCCGGCTGCCACCCCGGCGGCCTCCGCCACCCCCTGACCCGCTCCCGCGCCGCGATCCCCCTGCCGATGCCCACCACCTCCACACCTCCGCTGTCGGCCAGCCTCACCGCCGATCCCGAGCGCTTCAGCGCTCCGGCCTGGGATCTGCTGGTCGCCAGTCAGAACACCGCTCGCCGCTGGCGTCACGGCGCCATGGATGTGGAGCACCTGCTGCTCACCCTGTTCACCGATCCGCGCTTCGCCGAATCGGCCACGCCGCTGCCGGTGGATGAGAACCGTCTGCTGGATCGGCTCGAGGCCTTCTGCGCCGCCCAGCCCCCCGCCACCGACCAGACCCTCTACATCGGCGACGCCCTGGAGGATCTGCTCGAGGAGGCCGACCGGCGCCGTCAGGCCTGGGGCGCTCCCCTGCTTGAGCTGCCCCACCTGCTCCTGGCCCTGCTGGCGGAGCCTCGCATCGGCGCCCGATTGCTGGTGGAGGAGGGTCTCAGCGAAGACCTGCTGCTGCGGCAGTGGCGTCCGGCCGCTGCCCCGGCCACCGGCCCGGGGGCTGATGGCTGGGTAGACGCCGAGCCCGCCGCCCGCACCGTCACGGCCCCTGTCACGGCCCCCGTTTCGGCCCCCGTGGCCGCCCCTTCGGCCGACCCGGCCGCTGGCCGCGCTGCTGCTGGCCGTATGGGCTGGGCCGAAGGCAGCCGATCTCCCCAGGGCCGGCTTGAGGCGACCTCCCCCGACGACGGCCTCCGCCTGGAGCCGCTCGACGGAGAGGCCGCCCTCTCCGCCCTCGATCGCTATGGCCGCGACCTCACCGCCGCCGCCCGCGCCGGCGAACTCGATCCGGTGATCGGCCGCGATGGCGAGATCCGCCGCCTGATCCAGGTGCTCTCGCGCCGCGGCAAGAACAACCCCGTGCTGGTGGGTGAATCCGGTGTGGGCAAGACCGCCGTGGTGGAATCCCTCGCCCAGCGGATCGTGGCCGGCGATGTGCCGGATGCCCTGCGGGGCCTGAGGCTCGTGGCCCTCGACCTGGGGGCCCTGATCGCCGGCGCCAAGTTCCGGGGGCAGTTCGAGGAGCGCCTGCGGGAGGTGTTGGCCCAGGTGCGGGATGGGGAGGCGGCGGCCGGGGATGCCGGTGGTGGCGTGGTGTTGTTCATCGATGAACTGCACACGGTGGTGGGGGGCGAGCGCTCCGGTCCCGATGCGGCCAGCCTGCTCAAGCCCGTGTTGGCCCGGGGCGATTTGCGCTGCATCGGCGCCACCACCCCCGAGGACTACCGCCGCACGATCGAGAAGGATCCGGCCCTGCAGCGCCGCTTTCAGCAGGTGCAGATCCGCGAGCCCGACCGCGACACCTGCCTGCAGATCCTGCGCGGCCTCAAGGAGCGCTACGAGCTCCACCACGGCGTGACCATCACCGATGGCGCCCTGGTGGCGGCGGCCCGCCTTGCCGACCGCTACCTCAGCGACCGCTGCCTGCCCGATTCCGCCATCGATTTGGTGGATGAGGCCGCGGCCCAGCTGCGCATGGAGGCCACCTCTAAGCCCCGGGCCGTGGAGGAGGCCGAAGCCGACCTGCGCCGGGTGGAGCTTGCCCTGCTGTCGGCTGAGGGTGCGCCCCAAGCGGAACGGGTGGCTTTGCAGGAGCGGCGCCGGCTCGCCCAGCAGGCCTTGGAGTCCCTGCAGAGCCGCTGGAGCCGCGAGCGGGAGCGGCTGGCCGAGCTGCGGGAGCTGCTCCGCCAGGACGAGGAGCTGCGCCATGCCATCGCCGAGGCCGAGCGCGACGGAGCTTATGAGGAGGCGGCCCGGCTGGAGCACGACCAGCTCCAGGGCCTGCAGCAGCGCCGCCTCGATCTGGAGGCCGAACTCAAGGCCGATCCGATGCTGCGCGAGCAGGTGGAGGAAGGCGACATCGCCGATGTGGTGGCCCGGTCCACCGGTATTCCGATCCAGCGGCTGCTCGCGGGCGAGCGCCAGAAGCTGCTGGAGTTGGAGCACCGGCTGGGCGAGCGAGTGATCGGCCAGCCCGAGGCCGTGGCCGCCGTGGCCGCGGCGATCCGCCGGGCCCGGGCCGGTATGCAGGCCCCCACCCGGCCGGTGGGCTCCTTTCTGTTCCTAGGCCCCACCGGGGTTGGCAAGACCGAGCTGGCCAAGGCCCTGGCCGGCTCCCTCTTCGATGGTGAAGAAGCCCTGGTGCGGCTCGACATGAGTGAATTCATGGAGCGCAATGCCGTGGCCCGCCTGGTGGGGGCGCCCCCGGGCTACGTGGGCTACGAGGAGGGGGGGCAGCTCACCGAGGCGGTGCGGCGCCAGCCCTACGCGGTGCTGCTGCTCGATGAGGTGGAGAAGGCCCATCCCGAGGTGTTCAACCTGCTGCTGCAGGTGCTCGACGACGGCCGCCTCACCGATTCCCAGGGACGCACCGTGGATTTCCGCCACACGGTGGTGATCATGACCAGCAACCTGGCCAGCCGGGCGATTCTCGATCGGGCCCGGGCCGGCAGCTCCGCCTCCTCCGACCCTCACCGCGAGCAGCAGCTGGATCGGGAGCTGGAGCGGGCCGTGGACGAGGCCCTGGCAAGCCAGTTCCGTCCCGAATTCCTCAATCGCATCGATGAGGTGATCCGTTTTCGCCCCCTGCGGCCCGCCGATCTCCAGCGGATCGTGCGACTTCAGCTGGCCGAGCTGGCTTCGCTGTTGCGTGAGCAGCGGCTGGAGCTGGAGGTGGAGGAGGCGGCGGTGGCCCTGTTGGCCGAGCAGGGCTACGAACCCGAATACGGAGCCCGGCCCCTGCGGCGGGTGCTGCGGCGGCGGATCGAGAACCCTCTGGCCACCCATCTGCTGGAGGATCGCTTCCGGGGCTGCAGCGGTGTGCTGATTGAGGCGGTTGCCGCGAGCGAGGGGGAGGCCGGCAGCCTTCGCTTCGTGCCCCAACGCAACCAGGGTGAGGACGTCCGGTAGGGTGGTCGTTTGTCGGTGCGCGCCTCCTCCGTGGATCCGGCCTCTCCCACTCCCGCAGGCAGCCAAGGCTCCGCCGAAAGCCGCCCCATCCAGTCGGCCGCAGAGGAGCCCGAGCTTGGCCTGGCTGATTCCCTCGATCCGGATGCCAGGTCCGGCTTCCTGGCGAGCACTCTGGCGGAACTCGGCAAGGTGGTCTGGCCCAGTCGTCAGCAGCTGTTCAGCGAGTCGGTGGCGGTGATTCTGATGGTGGCTCTTTCGGCCGCGGCGATCGCGGCGATCGATCGTTTCTACGGCTGGCTGTCCCAACTGGTGTTCCGTTGATGTCCTCCGCTCCCAGTCCCGTGTCCGATCTTGACCACGATCTCCCCGCGGCGCCGGAGTCCCCGTCGGACGCGGTTGCCGATCTCCTCACGCTGACCGAGGCCCCTGAGGGAGCGGAGGGGGCCTCCGATCCGGATGCCGCGGGCAAGCCCCAGGTGGCGCGCTGGTATGCCGTGCAGGTGGCGTCGAGCTGCGAGAAGAAGGTGAAGGCCACCCTGGAGCAGCGGGCGGTCACCCTCGGGGTTGACAACCGCATCCTCGAGATCGAGATTCCCCAGACTCCCGGCGTCAAGCTGAAGAAGGACGGCAGCCGTCAGTCGATCGAGGAGAAGGTGTTCCCGGGCTACGTGCTGGTGCGGATGATCCTTGATGAGGACACGATGATGGCGGTGCGTAGCACCCCCAACGTGATCAATTTCGTGGGGCAGGAGGAGCGCCGCGCCACCGGCAAGACCCGGGGCCACATCCGTCCTCGCCCCCTGAGCAGCCAGGAGGTGAACCGCATTTTCAAGCGGGCCGCCGAGAAGAAGCCCGTGGTCAAGGTCGATTTGGCCGAAGGCGATCAGATCCTCGTCACCGCCGGTCCGTTCAAGGACTTCCAGGGTGAGGTGATCGATGTCTCCGGCGAGCGCAGCAAGCTCAAGGCCCTGCTATCGATCTTCGGCCGGGAAACCCCGGTGGAGCTCGAGTTCTCCCAGATCAGCAAGCAGAGCTGATCACCCCCGGCCGTCTCCCTGTGGAGGACGGCCCCGGTGCTTCCCAACCACGGGCGGGCACCACCCAGCCGGACCCTTCGGGCTCTGGTTATCCGCAGACCCTTCCCCGTTCCCACCGGGGGCCCCGTTCCCCCGTCTCCCTTAGGAGACCCCACCCCAGCCCAGCCGATGGCCAAGAAAGTCGTAGCCGTGATCAAGCTGGCCCTCAATGCCGGCAAAGCCAACCCAGCTCCCCCCGTGGGCCCAGCCCTCGGTCAGCATGGCGTCAACATCATGGCGTTCTGCAAGGAGTACAACGCCCGCACCCAGGAGAAGGCTGGCTATGTGATTCCGGTGGAGATTTCGGTCTTTGAAGACCGCAGCTTCACCTTCATCACCAAGACCCCGCCTGCTTCGGTGCTGATCTCCAAGGCGGCCGGCATCGAAAAGGGTGCCGCCACTTCCTCTAAGGGCAGTGTCGGCGCCATCAGCCGCGCCCAGCTCGAGGAGATCGCCAAGACCAAGCTGCCTGACCTCAACTGCACCAGCGTTGAGTCGGCCGTGCGCATCATCGCCGGCACAGCCCGCAACATGGGCGTCACCATCAACGACTGACGCTCCCCGGGGTCGGCCCGCCTGCGGGTCTGCCTCCGAATACCTGTCCCACTTCCATTGACCCCCCGGGGGAGACCACACCGGTCGCTCGCACCCCATTCCCGCCATGACAAAGATCTCCAAGCGTTTTGCCGTCGCCGCCGCCAAGGTCGAAGACCGCACCTACGCCCCGCTCGAAGCGATCGAACTGGTGAAGGCCAACGCCACCGCCAAGTTTGATGAAACGCTCGAAGCCCACGTGCGCCTGGGCATCGATCCCAAGTACACCGACCAGCAGCTGCGCACCACCGTGGCCCTGCCCCACGGCACCGGCCAGACCATCCGCATCGCCGTGATCGCCCGGGGCGAGAAGGTGGCCGAGGCCAAGGCCGCCGGCGCCGACCTGGCCGGCGACGATGAGCTGGTGGACTCCATCGCCGCTGGCGCCATGGACTTCGACCTGCTGATCGCCACCCCCGACATGATGCCCAAGGTGGCCAAGTTGGGCCGGGTGCTCGGCCCCCGCGGCCTGATGCCCAACCCCAAGGCTGGCACCGTGACCACCGACCTGGCCGGTGCTATTGCCGAGTTCAAGGCCGGCAAACTCGAGTTCCGTGCCGACCGCGCCGGCATCGTGCACGTCCGTTTCGGCAAGGCCAGTTTCGATGGGGCCAAGCTGCTCGACAACCTCAAGGCCCTCCAGGAAACCATCGACCGCAATAAGCCCAGCGGTGCCAAGGGCCGTTACTGGCGCAGCCTGTATCTCACCTCCACCATGGGTCCCTCGGTGCCGGTGGACTTCTCCGCCCTGCAGGACATCAAGCAGGAAGGCTGAAGAGGCCTCCCCGCCGTGGCGTCCCCTCGGCCAGCGCCGCCCCGTCTCCGGTTTCCGCCGGTGGCGGGGTTTTTGCGTTGATCGTTTGGAGCTCCTCCGCTCCTTGGGCCGAGAAGACCGTGTCGCCTGCAGCCCCCCTGATCGCCCTGGGGGGATTCGATCACCGCGGCCGGGCCCTGGAGTGAGGCGTTTCCTGGTCGCTCGGTGCTCAAGGCCGGCATCTCCGGCAACACCACCGTGGATCGGCTCGGGCGTCTGGATGCCCTCCGTGGCGCCATTCCCACCGCAGACTTCCTCGATCTCACCGCCCCGCTGGCCGATGGCGCCGGTCTGCGCCGTTCCATGGGGGGTGGATGGCCTGCATCTCGGGCCCCATGGTTACAGCCTCTGGTTTGGGAAGTTGCGGGCCATGTTGTAAATTGATCAGCTGGCTTCGGCCAGAAGGGCACGCGCCCTGACCCAAGACAGCAGGTGAAGGAAGGCCCGGGTTCGCCGGGGTCTCTCGTTCGTAAGTCCTGCCGAGGTGCACGCATTCACGGCAAACCCGTGACCTGACTTTGCGATCCCTGGGGGTTGTCCCAACGGAGAGCGGAACAGGCCAGCGGCCTCGATGGTCCCCTCAGCTGATTGGCGCAGGGGATGGATGGCGGAGTCTCCCTTCAGGGAATTCAGCAATCCAGGGGCCGCGTACCCGGCTTGTTCCCCTCGATCCGTTCCTCATCCCATGGGCCGCACGCTGGAGAGCAAGCAACAGATCGTCGAAGAGCTCAAGGGGCTCCTCGGTGAAGCCGAAATGGCGCTGGTCCTTGATTTTCAAGGCCTCTCCATCAAGGAAATGTCTGATCTGCGGACCCGTCTGCAGGCCAGCAACGGTGTGTGCAAGGTGACCAAAAACACCTTGATGCGCCGGGCCATTGATGGCAATAGCGCTTGGTCGGAACTCGAATCCCTGCTCACCGGCACCAATGCCTTCATCCTCGTCAAAGGGGATGTGGGTGGTGCGGTGAAGGCCGTGCAGTCCTTCCAGAAGGACAGCAAGAAGTCGGAAACGAAGGGAGGCCTTTTCGAAGGTCAGCTCCTCTCCGCCGCCGATATCAAGGCCATCGGGGATCTGCCCTCCAAGGAGGTGCTCATGGCCCAGATCGCCGGTGCGATCAACGGCGTGGCCACCAAGCTGGCGGTGGGCATCAACGAAGTTCCCTCCGGCCTCGCCCGGGCGCTCAAGCAGTACGCCGAATCCGGCGAAGGCTGAGGATCAGCCCCTTTGTCGCCTTCGGGCACACCGGCCAGCGGTCCACCGAGCTCCACCGATCCGACTGTTCAACCCAACAGATCTGTTGCTGATTCCCAAACCATGTCCGCTACCACTGACCAAATTCTCGAACAGCTGAAGACCCTCTCCTTGCTGGAAGCTTCCGAGCTCGTCAAGCAGATCGAAGAGGCCTTTGGCGTTTCCGCCGCCGCTTCCGCCGGCGTTGTGATGGCCGCTCCCGGCGCCGCCGCCGCCGCTGAGCCCGTCGAAGAACAAACCGAATTCGACGTGATCCTCGACAGCTTCGACGCTGCCTCCAAGATCAAGGTGCTCAAGGCCGTCCGCGAGGCCACCGGCCTCGGTCTGGGCGAAGCCAAGGCCCTGGTGGAGGCTGCCCCCAAGGCCGTCAAGGAAGGCATCAGCAAAGCCGATGCCGAGGCCCTCAAGAAGACCATCGAAGAGGTGGGCGGCAAGGTCACGATCAAGTGATGCCCGGGCGTTCTGCCCCGATGCGATCAAGCCGGTCCCTAGGGCCGGCTTTTTTGTGTCCGTGCCCGGCTCGGCGCGCCGGCGCTTGCTCCCGGCGGTCGTGTCGGCGCCAGACCAAAAAAAAGCCCCGCTGATAGCAGGGCCTGAAGATTGGAACGTTCCTGGGGAGTCTGTCCTCGTTTCGACCCCCGGGTTGGTTCCTCACTCCTCACACGCTAAGAATTTAAACAGAAGCTTCCCGAGGGCCATGGGGAGACGTGCGGATCATCAAGTGGCCGCCCCCGTTGGCGTCTCATTCGCGGAAGGGGATCACCTGCAGGGCGATCGCCCGGCTCTCGCCTCCGGTTGCCATCGCCGGTTGAGCGCGTCTGCCCCTATCCGCAGGGGGCGCCAGCACGGCGCTGGGCGGCGGTGGCGGCGGCGGCATCGGGCTCCAGGCTCGGCGGGCGCCCAGGGGGCCCGTGGACTCCGGCCGGGAGGCCGCCACGAGCTGCTCGGCACTGGCCGCGTTCGCGAAGTAGAGGTGGTTGAGGGTCTGGCCGCCATAGCGGCGCCGCTGCAGTTCCCAGCCGGGATTGAGCCGTAGGGCAACAAAGGCGTCGCGGTCGCGGGCTGGCACGGACGCGCGGCCCACCACCAGATCCTGGCTCAGGGCGGGGGAACTGGCCAGCAAGCGCAGGTCCTGGCCGCTCTGCTCCAGGCGCAGCCGCAAGGGGCCGCCGCCAAGGCCGCTGCCCTCCTGGTTGCCCAGTCGCAATGAATAGCCGTTGCTGTCGAGGTAGCGCCCGCAGATGCCGGTGAAGTTGAAGCGGTTCAGGCTGGGGTCCACCAGCCCGTCGGGGCGCCTCTGCCAGCACAGGGGCGCTGGCCGGATCTGCTCCAGCACCAGCAGGGTCCAGTCGCCATTGCCGAGGGGGCGACCCAGCACGGCGTAGCGGCCGGGATCCACCGGCCCGGCTTCGAAGAGCTCTCCGGCCTGGCCCCGGAGCGTCAGTCCGATGCCGGCGACGGCCCCCACTGCGGCCGTGGCCACCAGGGCAGCTCCGGCCAGGGGCAGGTAAGTTCGCTGCATGGCAGGGTCTCAGAAGCCCCCGGGGCATCCGGGTCAGCCGCCGGGAAGGGCCTCCAATTCAAGCGAACCTGACAAGGGGGGCCGATGGGCAATGGGGAGAGTCAGGGGCCAGCGCAGGTGGTGGCAGCGGCCTGTGATGGGGCCTGCAGCGGTAATCCAGGCCCCGGCGGCTGGGGTGCCCTGCTGCGCTTCTCCGATGGTTCCGTGCACGAACTGGGAGGGGCTGAGGCCGCCACCACCAACAACCGCATGGAGCTCACCGCGGCCCTTGCCCTGCTGCGGCAACTGCGGGAGCTGCCCCGCCATCCGGGCCTGGTGATCCGCACCGACAGCCGCTATCTGATCGACGGCCTGCAGAAATGGCTCCCGGGCTGGAAACGCAAGGGCTGGCGCACCGCCTCCGGTGGCGCGGTGCTCAACCGGGATCTCTGGGAGCAGCTCGATGGCAGTCGCATCCGGGGCCTGGAGCTGCAGCATGTGCGCGGCCACAGCGGCGATCCCGACAACGACCGCTGCGACGCCATCGCCGTGGCCTTCTCCCGCGGCCAGAGCCCCCAGCTGGAGGTCGGAGAGCGGCCAGCCGCGGAGGCGGTCCAGGCCGACCTCCTGCCAGCCGCGCCCTCCGATCCGGCCCCTCCGGCCCTCGGGCGCCTGCTGGAGCGCCTTGAAGTGGCCGATCGGCTGGCCCGGGGCGGCTATGCGCTCAACCTGGTGGAACTGGCCCAGTTGGTGGATCTGCCCCTGGGTCAGCTGGAATCCCGCAGATCCGCCTGGACCTGGCGTGACTGGCTTGTGCAGCCGCTCGGCGATGGACGCTGGCGCCTGGACCGTGGCGCGGGAGGATTGGCGCAGCCGGAGTGACCACCGTCGCGCCATGGTGAGTGATCCATCCCCCCCCCCGCCGCGCTCGGGAGCCACCGGCGGGCTGTACCGCCGCTTCGTGGAGCCGCTGCTCCGCACCGATGAGGGAGCCGACGCCGAGCAGTTGAGTCGGATCACCCTCGGGATCCTTGGAGAAACCGCCCTGCGCCGCGACTGGCCGGTGGTGCGGGACTCACTCCAGGGGCTGGCCCTGGAGCTCCAGCGCCGTGATCCGCGGCTCCAGCAGACCCTCTTCGGTTGTCGTTTCGCCAATCCGCTGGGTCTGGCCGCCGGCTTCGACAAGAACGGCGTGGCCGCGGCCCTGTGGGACCGCTTCGGCTTCGGCTTCGCGGAGCTGGGCACGGTGACCTGGGAGGCCCAGTCCGGCAATCCCAGGCCGCGGCTGTTTCGCCTGGCGGCTGAGCGGGCCGCCCTCAACCGCATGGGGTTCAACAATGTGGGTGCCCGGGCGGTGCGCCGCATCCTCGAGCGACAGAAGCTGCCCCCACCGGGTCAGCGGCCGGCGGTGCTAGGCCTCAACCTCGGTAAATCGCGCCTCACCTCCCTCCAGCTGGCTCCCGATGATTACGCCTCCTCCCTGGAGCTGCTGGCCCCGCTGGCGGATTACGCCGTGGTGAATGTCAGTTCCCCCAACACGCCGGGCCTGCGGGAGCTGCAGGAGGAAAGCCAGCTGCGCCGATTGGTGGAGCGGCTGCGGCGTCTGCCGGCCTGCCCGCCCCTGCTGGTCAAGATCGCCCCCGACTTGGAGGACGACGCCATCGATGCGATCGCCCGTCTCGCCTATGAGGAGGGACTGGCGGGTGTGATTGCGGTGAACACCAGCCAGGCCCGGCTGGGGCTAGGCCAGCGTCGGCTGGCAGCCACGGGCCGTTTGCTGGAGGAGGAGGCGGGGGGGCTGAGCGGCCGGCCGCTGCGGCAGCGGGCCGTGGAGGTGCTGCGAAGGCTTCGGGCCACGGCGGGGCCTGCCCTGCCCCTGGTGGGTGTGGGGGGGATTGATGGACCGGAGGCCGCCTGGGAGCGAATCACCGCCGGCGCCTCTTTGGTGCAAATTTACACAGGTTGGATTTATGAAGGCCCCTCTTTAGTGCCGGAGATCCTGGAGGGATTGCTGCAGCAGCTCGATCGCCATGGTCTGGCAACTCTGGCGGAGGCGGTGGGTACGGGGCTGCCTTGGCGATCAGCCTCTTAAGGGGTGTCTGGTAACAGCTTTCAATCTGGCGACGGAATCCTGAATATTCGCTAAATGGCCATAGATTCTACGCACATGGATGTATGGCGTTGGAGATTGCGAGCCTCATAGAGGATCTGCAGGACCGGATACGGCCGTTGCAGGCCCGTCTGTTCCCTCGCCAGGTGTTGCTTGAGCTCCGCGATGATGGGGTCCAGGGGCAGGTGCTCGCCGATGGCAGCCCTGGGAAGGTGCGTTTCGAGGCTCCACTTCCCCCCCTCACCTGTCGCCACGGCATGCCCCTGGAGCGCGAGCCCATCGGCGATCTGATCGGTGACCTGATGGTGCGCGACAACTTGATGGAAGCCTTTGTGATGGCGGCGCTTCCCCCTGCAGCGGCGGCCTGGCGGGTGATCGAATGGCCAGCCGGTACGGCGGTTCCGGATGATCCCATCCAGGCGGTTCGTGAACTCGATCCCGTTTCCCTGCGGCTTCCCTTTGCGCTCAGTGAGGCCGTGATTGACATTAGGCCCATCGCCGGTTCCGGCTCCAAGGCCTTGCTGGCCGCCAGTTCCCGCCAGGTAGTGGATGCCTGGATCCAGGTGTTCAACCATGCCGGCGCCCGGCTGGAGCGACTGGCCCCGGCCCAGTCCTGCGAGTTCCTCGCCCTGCGCGCCCATCTGGAGGGGGTGTCCAGCCGGGATCTGGTGCTGCTGCTCACCCCAGGACCTTCCACCACCCGGCTGCTGATGGTGCGGGACGGCACGCCCCGCTTCGATCGCTCCGTCGCCGCCGCAGGCCACCAGCTGCTGGAAGATGTGGCCCGCAGCGTTGCCTTTTATCGCCGCATGGATCCCGAAGTCCGCGCCGTTCGCCTTCTGCTGGCCGCGCCCCTGCCCGAAGCCGATGCCCTGGCTGCACGGCTGGGGGTGAAGCCGGAGATCATTCACTCCACCCCCTTCGACTCCCTGGTGATTGAAGGTCTCGCCGTTGCGGAGTTGGAACCATGACGTCCCCCGCCCGGATCCATGGCAAGGCCCAGGGATCCCTGGTGCTCGACCTGCTGCGCGAGCGGCGACGCACCCTCGGCATTGAAGCCCTTTCTGCCACCCTCGCCCAGAGGAGGGCTCTCCTGCAGCGGGGTGCCTTGATCGGCCTCACCCTTCTGGGCAGCATGTTCGGCCTCTGGACCCTGCTGTTGTTGCAGGGCGCCCTGGTGCGTAGCCAGTTGAATCAACTTGAACCGTTTGAGGCCGAGGCCGCCGACCTACAAGCCCAGATCGACGCCCGCAACCAGAAACTGGCGGCCCTCAAGAACACGAACCAGGAACTCGCCCAGGCCCTCACTTCGGGGCGCACGTCCTCAGCCCTGCTCACCGCGTTGCAGCTCAACACGCCCGTGGGGGTGCAGCTTCTCTCGGTGGATACAACCAGTGCACTGCTGATCAAAGGCCAGGCCTTCGATCCCCGGGCCCTGGAGCTCATCAATGCGTTCCAGCTGAGGCTCCAGGGCCTTGCGTTCTTTGAACCTGAGTCGGTTCAGCTCACCAAGGTGGAGCGGCAGCCGTCCGTGGTTCAGGCCGCCCCCCGGTCGGGCAAGGGGCCGGAGCCACCGCCGGAACCGGGCCCCCTGGCGTTTGAGATCCGGGCTTCTTTTGCCAGTCTCGATGCCCAGCGACAGCTGGCCCTGCTGCAGCAATTCGGTTCCGATGGCATGGCGAGGCGCCTCAACCTGCTTCGGTCTGAAGGTCTGATGCCATGACCAATCTTCAGGAGGGTGGCTCCCAGATTTCTGGCCTTTGGCTGCGCCGCTTCTGGCTGGGTGTGCCCATCGCTCTCGGAGGCCTCCTGGCCTTCCTGCTGTTGGCCACCGCCGTGCTGCCCCAGTGGCTCGCCCTGCAACGTGACATGAAGCGTCGCTCCGAGCTGGAAGCCCTGCGGGATCAGGTGGCCCGCACCCGGCTGCAGCTCCAGGCCTTGGATGCTGCCGAGGAGAAGGTCCAGGCCCAGCGGTCGAAACTGTTCGAGATCGTGACCGGCAATGGCGATCTCTCCACCTTCATGACGATGGTGGACCGCGAAGCCGAGCTCGCTGGGGTGCGGCTTGATCTGTTTCAACCTCAGCTGGCCCCCGCGCCGGCCCCGCCTGCTGCCCCCGGATCGGCGGTTCCGCCCCCCGGGGCTCCGGCAGCTCCCCCCGGCCAGGCGCCCGCTGGGGGAACGGCAGCCAAGCCCGGTCAGCCGGACCAGCCCCCAGCCCCGGCGAGCCGAGAGATCAAGGGACTGCGCACCACCACGATCCTGCTCAACGCATCGGGGGCCTACCCGGCCTTGGTGAATTTCCTGCACCGGCTTGAACTGCTCAATGTGCTGGTGGTTCAGAGCGATCTCGTGCTTCAGGCCAACACCAAGGGGGCGGTTCCCGCCTCCGGATCGCAGCAGTCCAGGCCGCAGCCCGTGCTGATGAAGCTTCAGCTCAAACTGTATGGCCGTGAGGCTTCCCCGCCCCCCTCTGCTGGTGCGGCCGCCGCCGGACAGCCCCAGATCGTGACCCCGCCGCCGGGCCCCCCCCGTTCGGGAGCACCTCCCGCCCCAGCCACCACCCCTGCCGGCGCTGACGCCCCCACTCCGGCCACCCAGACCCCCGCCCCAGCCCGCTGAACTCCGTGCCTCCCCTTCCTGCCCTTCGCGCTTCCCGATCTGTGTTCCGAACCGTTTCGCCGATCTGTACTGCTGGCGTGGTCGTCAGTTTGGTATGGGTTTCCGGTCTGGATCTCGCTCCCGCGCTGGCCCAGGTCCAGGGTGCGGCCACCGGCCCAGCCCAGAGCTCGCCTCGCAGGATGTCCATTCCAGCCAGCACCGCCCCGCTGGAGCTGCGGGTGGATCGTCGCAGCGATGCCGTGGATGTGGTGATCAGCGGCGTGGGAGCCGCACCTCAGCTGCAGCAGAGCAGCAGCGGTGCCGTCTGGCTCGGCCGTCTCTACGTGGCCACTCCCACCGGCCTACGCCGCGGATCCCAGACGCTCTCGCTGCCGGAGGCGGGCTTCCAATCGATCAGCCTTTCGGGGATCGGCAGCCAGTTCGACATCCAGGTGGCACCGGTGCCCGGCTTCCCCCTGGGGCGCCCGTTGGTGAGCGCCGACGGTAACAACTTGATCCTCACCTTCGCCGCGGCGCCCCAGGCTTCGCAGCAGACCTTCAGCCGGGATCTCACCATCCCCGGCCGGGTGCCCCAGCCGGACATGGTGCCGCCCTTGCAGCCCCGGGCGGTGGCGCCGCCGGTGGGCGATATGGCGGTGGGATCGATCCTGATCGCGAATTCGGGCTTCGTGAATGTGAGTGGTCCGCCGGTAACCATGAAACTTCAGGACGCATCCGTGCGTTCTGTGTTGATGGTTTTAAGCAGGATGGGTGGTTACGGCTTTGTGTTTGTGAATGGCGACTCTTCTGGTCAAGGTGGAGCTGCGGACCAAACCAATCAGCCTGCACAGACCAAGAGTTTAGGCTCAGACAGTAAAGTTTCAATCTCCTTTGAAAAGGAAAATTATGCAAAGGCTGTGAATTCGGTGTTGTTGGCCGCCGGCCTGCAAGGAAAGGTTGAGGGCAACACTTTGCTTGCTGGGCCTGACGTGCTCAGTAAGGGTTTCGGTGCCCAGCTTTCCAAAGTTATACGACTAAATCAAGTAAGCGCTAATTCTGCTGCTGATTACCTGGCCAACCTTGGCGCGCAAGTTAAGAAAACAAACGCAGTGGTCACTTCGGTTAGTACTGGCCAAAGCCAATTGAACGCTCCTGCACAAACCCAGTCAAGCTCTACAACAGTATCTAGTACAACTACCAAGGTAGAGGCTTATGGGGCCAATAGCGGGCCTTTGGTGGGGGTTTTTGTTACTACTGATCCTCGCCTGTCCACGATCACCCTGGTTGGCAGCCCGGCGGTGGTGGCGGTGGCTGAAACCTACCTGCGCCAGCTGGATCTGCGCCAGCGGCAGGTGGCGCTTTCGGTGAAGATTCTGGATGTGTCGCTGGATAATCAGAAGGAAATTGATAACAGTTTTGCCTTCCGTTATGGCAACAACTTTATTGTCAACGACTCCGGTCAGATGCTAGGAGCCTTTGGGGGACTTTTACCTCCCACCGCCGATCAGTTCGGCACGCTTTCCGGTGGGGCTTCCAGCGCCAAGCCGATCTTTTCCACTGATGCGACCGGTATCATTGTTAATCCCCTTTCACCAGCTCCGATTAATCCCGGCGCCGCTTACGCCAAAAACTTCTACAACTTTGTCAAGGCCAAGATTGAATCCACTTCCACCAAGGTTCTAGCCAGCCCCACCTTAATCTTAAGCGAGAATAGCGAGGAGTTGCGAACTGGTGATGATCAGTTAGCCGTCAACATTCAGTCTCTCTCCAGCGGCGGCTCAGGCGGCTCTAGCGGGTCTTCCGGTGGCGGTGGCGGTGCTGCATCGGCCGCGATTGGCCGCACCAAAGCTAATGAATCTTATGTGACGGTGGGAGAGCAGGTGATCACCAATTACACCGTGACCACCGGAACACAGGGCAATGGCAATTCTTGTCAGCCCCAATTTGGGATTGCCGGGCTCACCTTCGGGGCCAGAGTCTCCAAGATCGATGACAACGGTTTCGTGACCTTTTCGATGTCGCCGGCGATTTCGGCAACGGTTCGTCAGTTCCCGGTGCAGGGTTGCGGTCCGATTGATATTCTTGCCATCCGCCGTCTTGATACCGGCAGCGCGCGCGTCCGCGATGGCCAAACCCTCATCCTGACGGGTGTGATCTCCGATCGCGATACGGAGGCTGTGACCAAGTGGCCCATCTTGGGAGATCTTCCGATCATCGGCCAGTTCTTCCGCAACAGCGGCAGCAACCGCGCCAAGCGCGAACTGGTGATCCTGGTCACCCCCCGGATCATCGATGACACCCAGGGCGGCAGCTGGGGCTATGGCTACCAGCCCAGCACCCGCGATAGCCGTCGTTTTCTCGGCACCAGCGCTGGTCAGTCCCCCTACTAACGCTCCAGATCAGGAGCGGGTGGAAGCTCAAAATGGAAATCAGGCATCTCTTCTCCCGCCCGCTGGATCTTGATGTTAGGGCTTCGATTTAGCTCCATGAACCTTGGCGAACGTGGTTGAAATTTGCCACATTCAGACCTGATCTCGCACAGTGAAGATATAATAGCAGGTCCGCAGTCAAGACAAATACAGTTGAATTGGCCGCCAATGCTATTGCTGTATCGGTAATGCCAAGTCTATTGAACTCAGGTTTTGAAGCTAGTTCTGCCGATGAATCCAAGCGCTCATTGCATCTTGCAAGAAACTCAACCACCGCTTCTCGGCCAACTCGCTTTATATCGTCTCGTTCCTTTCCTAGTAGATTTGAGACCTCAGTAATGATGTGAGGAGTCGTGAGAAGGCCTGTAAATCGGTTAAGACTTGCAAATTCTTGCAACAGCTCATAATCTTCTTCTGTATATGCCGAGAGTGTCTTGGCCTTGCTGATGAGCGAGGTATCTTTTCCTCCGATAAAGAGAAGAACCAAGAGATTTGTGTCGAGCAAAAGCTCGCTAGAGAATTGAATGTTCACCTTCGCGCTACACATTTCTAATCTTCATTGAGTCTGGGGTCCCGGAAATGGCGTCTATGATCACTGTTTTGTAGCGACGAGATAATTCGCGACTTGTTTTGGCTGGGAAAATTACAGGGGACGATACTTCCTTGGTTTCGGGAAGTGAAAACCCAATAGTGACCAACCACTTATCGGAGGCATTATTGTACTCAATTTCCTCCAGGAGAAGGTCGCGTAAACTAACGCCCTCATAAAGCTCCTTGACATAAGCGATTGCGGCAGTAACCGCATCTTTCACCGGTAATCGAGCTTCTTGGCTTAACATTTGTGGCCCTCATCATTTGTGATATTCTAGCAATGACCTGAAGGCTTGAGCACGACAGGCCTAACGCTTGCCATCACCTGGCCGCACTGAGCTTGGGGCAAACAAGAGTCATTTGGTGGCGGCTCAGGTGAATGGCATTGTTAGCCGATTTCCGGCCTGCATCACAGATCACCTGGTTCGAGGCCGGTGTGCTTGGCGATTCGAGATAGCATCCTGGGGCCAATCTCCTCGCCATCATGAAATGCAAAGACATAGTCCGGATAGACTGCATGCTCAAGGGTCTTGTGAGATCCTGACTGACGCTTAACTCTCCACCCAATGGTCTGCAAGGCAGCCAATACTTTCTTGGCTTTGGTTGACGGCCAATTACTCATGCAGAGAGTGGAAGTGAAAACCGGATGCTGACTGGCTCGGATTCGCCATTTTCAAGCCGATCAGCGATTACTCGAAGGGCTAAGACTTCAGCTTTTGACATTGCATCTGCAGCGGATCTTCCATAAGCAAGTACTCCGGGTAGCTCAGGCACCGCACCGATCCAACGACCGTCTACTTCTTGTTCGCACTCCAACGTGAAATTCATGCTTACCTCTCAGCTGATACCACTGTAGCCAGACCCCAGTCTAGAGCGCATCCATTCCTTCAGCCTCACCCGGCGCCATTCCCAGAGATTCGGCTAACGCTTATTGGATGGTTTCCGAGAACCACGGCGTCGCTCCTGCTTTTGTCCGATAACCACCTCTTTGTTGACAACCCAATTCTAGCCACCGCAGCCAGTTCATGGCAGATATGTTCGTTGTGAACAGTGGTTATCGGACCCGATATCCTCATGTAGCGGATGCTACGAACCGCCCTGCGGGACGAAAGAGGGGCCGGCCCTGAAAGGCAGTCACGGCAGAAGCCATAGGCATAAGGCTGCGGATAAGTTAACCCTTGCTATTGATTCTATGCCGGACTTGGGAATGCCAGAATAAGCGGCATTTAGGGTTAATTCTCACAAGCATAGTATCAGCGCCGGCTTGGTGGAAGGAGCATTGGGCATAGCGTTTCTACCTTCTACGGATGGAGCCCTTGATGGGGTGGACGTGCCTCGGGAGAAGGAATTGGCGCTCTCGCTTGAGCGGGTCACGCAGTCGTATTTGCCGCCACCATTTTACGGTCCTGTCCGATGCCGAGCAACTACGCTGCCAGATAGGGCACCAACACGCGCGAATGATCCAGGGCGTCCGCCCGAACCCGCTTCACCCGCGGCAGCGCTACCGCTCTTTCCCTTACCGCTATGGCTCAGGAAGAGGGCGAAGCTAAGGCCTCAATCTTGTTCCGGTTCTCCTATGTGTCCAACAACCATGCCCGCCTGATCAGAACGCCAACGGCACCAGGAACTTGACCGCCAGGGGGGCCAGGGCTCCCGCCATAGCGGCGGCCCCCTGAAGCAGCTGGCCGCCAAAGCCATTGCCGCCTGGCGGTTTGCCATCCGGTTTCACAAGGCCGCTGGCGGCCTTGCGGAGATCCTGGGCTCCCTTGGCATCGCCTCCCTGCTCCAGCAGGACCGCGGCATGGTTGAGGTCTTGGGCGGCCAGTTGGTTCTGGCCCTGCTCCTGGCGGCTGATGCCCCGGGCTGCCCAGCTCACCGGGGCTTCGGGCTGGCGCTGGATCGCCTGGCTGAAGAAGGTTTCCGCTTCGGGAAAGCGACCTTCAGCGGCCGCCTTGACCCCGGCGTTGTGGAGCTGGGCGTAGTTGAGCTGGTTGGGCTGAATCCCGATCGCCCCATCCCAATGGCTGCGACTCAGCGCTCCTTCATCGAGCTGGGCCGCACTCAGATCGCTGCGGCGCAGATCCGTGCCCTCCAGTTGGGCGCCGCGCAGATCGGCGCCCCGGAGGGAAGCCCCCTGCAGGCTGGTGAAGCGGAGATCGGCGCCGCTGAGCACGGCGCCATCGAGGAGCGCCTGGCTGAGGTTGGCCCGTTGCAGGCGGGCGTTGCGCAGGTCGGCATCCCGCAGGTCCGCCTGCACCAGGTCAGCGTCCTGCAGCCGGCATCCCGGGCAGGCCTTGCGCTCCAGCAGGCGGATCAGGTCGTCGCCGGAGGCGGCCTGGGCCCCCGGCGGCGTCAGCAGGGGCAACCAGGTGAAGGCCAGCAGCAGCAGCGCCTGGGCCCCGCGGGAGGGAAGCACCACTCTCCTGAGGCTCCTTCCGGTGATCGGGTTGCCGCCGGCCGGCGAGCCTGGGCGCCGCATGGCCATCGATTCGCTGCTGCAGTGCACCCGTTGTAACCGCAGGCGGCGGCTGCAAGTCAGGTTGTTGGCCGGCGCCGTGGCTGGCGCCGCAGGGCTCTCTCCAGTCCGCGACGCTGGCGGCGCAGCCTGGCGCTGAGCACCCGAGCCTGCCGCGGTGGCCGGGCGCCCGTGCCGTAGCGCCAGAGCTGGTAGGGGTCGACCACGGCCCGCAGCAGGGCGCCGAGCTCGGGCTCGCTCTGCTCTAGGCGGGCGCTGAAGCCGCCCAGGGTTTCGCCCGCTTCTGGGATCACGCCCCGTCGGGCCAGGGCGGCCAGGGCCCGTTCCAGTTCCCGCCGCGGTGGATCCCCTTCGGGCCGCCTTCGTAGCCAGCCCAGCACGCTCACCGAGATCCCCAGTCCCCCGCTCACCGCCGCCAGCACCAGCACCCCCACCAGGTTCCTGCGCTCCCCGAGCAGCCTCTGCAGCAGGGCCTCTTGCCCCTCGCGATCGAAGCCCAGCCACCAGCGGCCCCAGGCCAGATCCAATGCCCACCACTGCCGCTCCAGCCAGCCCACCGCGCCCCCAGCCGGGGCGGCGCGCAGGCCTCCGCCCCGGGCTGGCGCGATCCAGGTGCTGGGATCCACCCGCCGCCAGCCTTCGGAGTTGACCCACACCTCACTCCAGGCGTGGGCGTTGTCCTGGCGGAGGTCGAGGTAGCCAGGGCCGCCGAGGGGCTGCACCCAGGTGCCGCCCTGGTAGCCGCTCACGACCCGGGCCGGCACCCCCGCCGCCCGCATCAGGGCGGAGAAGGCGCTGGCGTAGTGGCCGCAGAAACCCTCCTGTCGTTCGAACAGGAAGGCATCAAGGGGGGCCAGCTTCGGCAGGGTGCCGGGGCTGCGGCTGTAGCGAAAGGGCCGGGTGCGGAACCAGGTTTCGGCCATCGCCAGCCGTGCCCCGGGCGGCCCCGCTGCCCTCCAGCTCCTGCCCAGGGCCTCCAGCTGTGGGTTCGTGCCGGCGGGCAAGCTCAGCTCTTGGGCTCGGGGGGGGATGCGCCGCCAACCCCCTTCCGTTCCCTGGCCGGGGCGCACTTCGTAGAGCCGCCGCTGGGAGGCACGGCCGCTGTGCAGCAGCTCGCCGCGGCCGTTGATCCGCAGCCCACGGCCCAGTGGCAGCGCCGAGCCGTCCCAGGGCACGGCCTCCAGTCCGCTGGCTTCGGCCACCCAGAGCTGCTGGGCCTTCGAAGACCCTGTGCCGGCCGGAGCTGGTGCACTCCCGGGGTCGGTGCGAGGCCGGCTGGGGCTGGTCTGCCAGCTCTCCCCATCGAAGCGGTCGTGCACGAGCACCCGCCAGTAGCGATTGGCCGCCGCCGGAGGCTGATCACCTTCGAAGCTCACCCGGGCCGCGGGTTGCCCATTGGCGGCCAGGCTGGCGATGCTGCCCGGTGCGAGGCTTTCGCTCAGGCCCATCCGGGCTCCGCCCTGGCCGAGGTCGCTGAGGGGGGCGAAGGGGGCCACGCGGGGCAGCAGCACGAACAGGGCCAGGGCCACCGGCAGGGCACCCAGCAGCACCTGCAGGCTGCGGCGCAGCAGCAACCGCCAGTCGGGTCCCCGGCCCGCCTCCAGGGCCAGCAGGCCGGCCAGGGTCAGGACCACCGCCAGCCCCAGGAGCAGGCTGGGCCCCAGATCGGTTTGTAGCGCCCCCAGAACCCCGGCGCACACCAGTTGCAGCAGGCCCACCAGCCGCCGTTCCGCCAGGCGTTGCGCCTCGAGCAGCTTCAGGCCCGCCAGCAGCGTCAGACCGATCGCCACCCAGCTGAGCATCAGGGCGGGCTGCAACCCCAGCAGGCCCACGATCAGCAGTGCCTCGGCCAGCCACTGCAGGCGACGCGCCTCGGGGCTGGTGGCTTCGGGTGCAGCCGCTGGGCGCCGCTGGCGGCTGCGGCTGGCGGCGGTGGGGGGGCGGTCGATCACAGCGACCGGGGCGCAAGGGCCAGGGCCTCCAGGCACCGGTCCCGATGGCCGGGCCCCCGACCAGGCGGGATGGTGGTGGGCCCCAGCACCAGGCCGTAGCTGGCCCCCTCCCCATGCAGGCGCAGGATCGCCGCGCTGAGGTGTTCCAGGGCCCGCTCCAGGGGGATCCCAGCAGCCGGGGTGAGCAGGGGGGCCTCCGCCAGAGGGGCCACGAATCGCTTGGCATGGGCTCCCCGGCCCTGGGCCAGCAGCTTCCAGGCCAGCCGCCCGGCTCCATCCTCGGGGCGGTGCGGTTGGAGATCATGCCAGAGGTCTCCCCCACTCTCCCCCCGGGAGCTGGTGCGGGCCCCCTCCTCTGGCTCGGCCGGTGCCGGGGCCTGGCCCACCGGCCCACTCCGTGGGGCCGGGATCACCAGCTGGGGCACGGGGGGAGCCCAGCGGCTCCAGCACACGAACAGCCCCAGCGGCGCCGTGGTGAGCAGCCGCAGCGTCCCAGGCCGCACCTTGCCCCGCTCGGGCGGCATCCAGGGCAGGGTGAGCAGGTGCTCACCCGGGGCCAGGCTGCGGGCTTCGCCTGGTTCGCCGGGGCCCAGCCGCAGCCGCAGGCCCTCGCAGCGACCCCGGCAGCGCAGCCGCAGCGGATAGGCCAGGGTGTCGCCCGCGAATCCCGCGGCCGGCTCGCCGCTCCGCACCTCCAGCCCCTCCAGGTTGAAGTGGGTGAGGTGGAGGGTGAGCAGAAACAGGCCGAGCATCAGGAAGCTCAGCAACAGGGGCCCATGGCTCTCCAGCTGGATCGCCACCACCTGCAGCAGGCCGATGCCCGCCAGCCAGAGCAGCCCGAAGCGGGTGGGCAGGATGTAGAGGTTGCGCATCCCCAGCTTCAGGGGGTCGCCCTGCTGGGTTGTTCCGAAGTTCATCGAGCGAACCGTCCTCAGGGGGCAGGTTTCAGCGCAAAAGCTGGATGCCTTCCTGCAAGGCGCGGCTGTAAGGGCCCCCTCCAGCCTGCCTCGCCAGGCCCAGGCCTCGTCCCCCATCGAGCCGGTGTTCACACACCGGCTCCAGCACCGCCAGCACGTCGTCGGGAATCACATGGTTGCGCCCCTCCAGCAACGACCAGGCCCGGGCGGCGGCCACCATGGCCAGCCCGGCCCGGGGTGACAGCGGCAGGCCATCGCCCTGGGGGATGCGGCTCCGCTCCAGCAGGTCGAGCACGTCGTCCAGCAGGGCCGGACTGCAGTGCTGCCGCGCCGCCTGCCCCTGGAGGGCCAGCAGGTCGGTCGGAGCCAGACAGGAGCCGACCGCTTCGGGAGGCTCACCTCTCCCCTCCAGCAGGGCCCGCTCCGCCTGCCGCTCCGGGAATCCCAGGCTCAGGCGCATCAGGAAGCGGTCGAGCTGGGATTCCGGCAGAGGGCTGGTGCCCCCCTGATCGAGGCCGTTCTGGGTGGCGATCACCAGGAAGGGCCGCGGCAGTGGGTGGCTGGTGCCATCCACGCTCACCCGCCCCGCCGCCATCGCCTCGAGCAGGGCGCTCTGGGTGCGGGGGCTGGCGCGGTTGATCTCATCGGCAAGCAGCACCTGGCTGAACAGCGGTCCGGGCTGGAAGTGGAACTGGAGGTTGGTCTGGTCGAACACATTGAGGCCCGTGAGGTCGGCGGGCAGCAGGTCGCTGGTGAAGCTCACACGCTTGAAGTTGAGCCCGAAGCTGCGGGCCAGGGCTTCCGCCAGCGTGGTCTTGCCCACCCCGGGCAGGTCCTCGATCAGCAGGTGGCCCCGGGCCAGCAGGCAGGCCAGGGCCAGCCGCACCTGGCGTTCCTTGCCCAGCAGCACCCGGCCGATGCCGTGGATCACCGGCTGCAGGCTCGGAGACGACACCGGAGTGGTTTTGCGAGTCCCACCAGATTGACCGATCCACGGCGCCGGGGCGACCCGTGGTAGCTCTTGGCCCCCTGCCGACCTCGCCGCCGATGGCCGGGCCCCCGGCCGCCGATCCCCACGGCGGCAACCGCATCGCCATCGCCCGGCGGCTGGGCTGCCGGCCGGAACAGCTGCTTGAGTCCAGCGCCTCGCTCGTTCCCTTCGGTCCGCCCGCCAGCCTGAGGCGGGCGTTGCGGCGGGCGCTGGCTGGCGCAGGCGCTCCGCCGGGCCCGCTCAGCGCCCTATCGCCCCTGCTCTCCGGTCTGGCGGCGCTCGGGGTTCCCGGCGCTCCTTCGGTGGCCGCCCCCCTGCTGCGCGATTACCCCGACCGCGACTACGGCGCCCTGCGGCAGGTGATCGCCGCCCACCACGGGCTGGAGCCCAGCGCCGTGCTGCCGGGCAATGGCGCCGCCGAGCTGTTCACCTGGGCGGCCCGCGATGCCGCCGCTGCCGGCGTGAGCCTGCTGCCCAGCCCCGGCTTCGCGGACTACCGCCGCGCCCTGGCCTGCTGGCAGGGCGCCAGCCTTTCCCTGCCCTTACCGTTGCGCTGGCCGGCGGCCTTCCCCCAGCCCTTTCCGCTCGGCGGTGCAGCATCCGATCCCTGCGGCGCGGGCGCCGTGCTGTGGATCACCAACCCCCACAACCCCACCGGCCAGCTCTGGAGCCGCCACTCGCTGGAACCGCTGCTGGAGCGGTTCGCCCTGGTGATCGCCGATGAGGCCTTCCTCCCTCTGGTGCCCGGGGGGGAGGCCCAGTCGCTGGCGCCGCTGCTGGCCGCCCACCCCAACCTCGTGGTGATCCGCAGCCTCACCAAGTTGTTCGCCATCGCCGGCTTGCGGCTCGGCTATGCCCTGGCCGATCCGGTGCGGCTGGCCCGCTGGGCCCGCTGGCGCGACCCCTGGCCCGTGAATGGCTTGGCGGCTCTGGCGGGGGAGGTGCTGTTGGGCGATGGCCCAGCCCTGGAGCGCTGGCTGGCGCGCGTGCAGGGCTGGGTGGCGGCGGAGGGGCCCTGGCTGGCCGACCGGCTCGCGGCGGTGGCTGGCCTGGTGCCGCTCCCCTCCGCCACCAACTTCCTGCTGGTGCGGGGGGAGCTGGGCGGCCAGCCGCTGTCGTTGGAGCCGCTGCGGTTGGCCCTGCAGGAGCGCCACCGGATCCTGGTGCGGGATTGCCGCTCGTTTGAGGGACTGGGGGAGGACTGGCTGCGGATCGCTCTGCTGGATGGCGCGGGCAACCGGCGGCTGCTCAGGGCGATCCGGCGGGAAGGGCCCGGGGCTCGCTCACCAGGGTCGTGATCAGGTCGGCGAGGCGGCGGTCGGCGTCCCGCACCGCTAGCCGGTCCATTCCCTGGCGCAGCTCCAGTAGCGGATCGGCGGTCTGATCGGCATGGCGCAGCCGAGGTCCCAGCAGCCGCCAGACCGCCTGGGCCAGGGCCGGCTCCTGCGGATCGTGCTGCCACACGATCACGGCGGCCCCCTGGGCGGCGGCGGCGGCGGCGTTGGCATCCTGGTGACGGTCGGCGGCGGCCGGGTAGGGCACCAGGATCGTGGGGCTGCCGGCCACAGCCAGTTCGCTGAGGCTGCCAGCGCCGGCGCGGCTGATCACCAGGTCGGCGTGTTGCAGCAGGCCCGGCAGCTCATCGCTGAACGGTCGTTCCACCACGCCGGCGAGGTTGCAGTGGCCGGCCTCGGGGTCGTTGCTGCCGGTGAGGTGCACCACCCGGCAGCCGGCGGCGGCCAGCTCCGGAATCAGGGGGCGCACCATGCGGTTGAGACCCACGGCCCCCTGGCTGCCCCCCATCACCAGCACCAGGGGGCCATCGCCCCCCGGCACCCAGGCCGGCAGGGGGGCGGGCTCCAGGAAGGCTTGGCGCACAGGGGTGCCGGTCAGCATCGGGTGGCACTGGGGCAATCGCTCAGCGGCCTCCGGCAGCCCCACGGCCACGTGGCTGCAGAGGCGCCCCAGCAGCCGGGTCACCTTGCCCGGCACCGCGTTGCTTTCATGCAGCACCACCGGAACGCCGCACCAGCGGGCCGCCAGGATGGCCGGAGCCGCGATGTAGCCGCCGCTGCTGAACACCGCGTTCACCTTCTCGCGCCGGATCAGCCGGCGGATCGGCCGGGCGGCGAGGATCAGCTGGCTCAGGTTGATGAGCTTGCGCAGCCCCTTCCCCTGCAGCCCCCCGGCCCGCACGGTGTGGAGCGGGTAGCGGCTCGGCACCAGCTGGGTTTCGAGCCGGTCTGGCACCCCCACCCACAGCACCCGCCAGTCTTGGGGCAGGGCATCGGCCACGGCCAGAGCCGGGAAGAGGTGGCCACCCGTGCCGCTGGCGGCGATCAGGAGCGTGGGCATGGTGGCGGCGCCAGGCGCGCCTAACTTAAAAGGCAGCACCAGGCCCGATCCGGCCACCCCCGGGCCGCCCTGCGGCTCCGTTTCGGTTCCCTACCCTTTCGCTCCCCGTTCCGATGCCCTGTCGCCCGCCGTCCCGCTCCCGTTCCGCCCTGCTGCTGGCTGGACTGATGGCTGGTCTCGGGGTTTCGCTTCTGGCCCTCGCCCCCCCTGCCGGGGCAGCGATGCCCCAGGCCGCCAGCCCTATCCTTCCCCCCGGTGCGGTGGCCCAGGGGACTCTGGCCCCTTCCCCCGTGTTGCTCCAGACCCTGGAGAGCGCCCTCAATGCCCGGGATGAAGCGGCCCTCGTCGCCCTGCTCAAGCCCGGCCCTGGCCTCGATCCCGCCGAGCTGCGTCAACGCCGCCAGCTGTTGCGGCAGCAATTCCCAGATGCCACCTGGCGGGTGCGGGCCGGCACACCCCTCCAAGACGGACGGGCCACCGTGAATCTGCAGGTGAGCGGCACCCGCGTGCTGGCGGGCAGCACCTATCGCCTCGATGCCCAGCAGACCCTGGTGCTCCAGAGCGACGGCAGCCATCTCGCCGGCCAGACCCTGCTGAGCGAGTCGTCCCTGCTGCGCAGTGGTGAGAAGGCTCTGCCGGTGCTGCTGCAGATTCCCGACGCGGTGCTCACCGGCCAGCGCTACGACGTGGATCTGATCGTGGATGAGCCCCTCAATGGCGCCCTGGTGGCCGGCGGGATCGCCGCTGTCTCGCCCCAGCAGGTGGCCGCCATGGAAAGCCCTCCGCTCGAACTCGGTGCCCTCGGCGGCGGCGGGCTCTTCAAGACGGTGCGGGCTCCCCAGACCCCCGGATCCCAGACCTGGGCCGTGCTGCTGGTTCATCCCCAGGGGGTGGTGAGCGCTACCAAGCGGGTGCGGGTCGTGGCGGATCGGCGGGCCCTCGATCCCTGATCACCCCCCAGGCCCCCATGGCCCGCCCCCGACGCATCTGGATTGTCGATGATGATCCTGAGTTGCGCAGCATGCTCGCGGGCTATCTCGCGGAACAGGGCTACGCCGTGCGCGCCCTCGCCGATGGCGAGCAGCTGAGGGCTCGCCTTGAGGGGCACCTAGGCGGAGAGCGTCCCGACCTGCTGGTGCTCGACCTGATGCTGCCGGGCAGCGACGGACTCAGCCTGCTGCGGCGCCTGCGCGACGACGGCGACGACCTGCCGGTGCTGTTGCTCTCGGCCCGCGCCGATGGTGTGGATCGCATCATCGGGCTGGAGCAAGGCGCCGATGACTACCTGGCCAAGCCGTTTCTGCCCCGTGAGCTCACCGCCCGGATCGAGGCGGTGCTGCGCCGCCGCCAGCCCACGCCGCCGGGATCGCCCCGCCCCGGCGCCGAGCCGATCCTCTTCGGCGACTGCAGGCTCGATCCGGTGGGTCGCCGCCTCGAGCGGGCCGGGGTGCCGGTGGCGATCACCGGCGGCGAATATGCCCTGCTGGAGGCCTTTGCAGCCCATCCGCACCGGCCCCTGTCGCGGGAGCGGCTGATCGAGCTGGCCCGCGGACCCGAGAGCGAGACCGACGGCCGCAGCATGGATGTGCAGGTGTCGCGGCTGCGGCGGCTGATCGAACCCGATCCCGGCCGCCCTCGCTATGTGCAGACCGTGTGGGGCTACGGCTACGTGTTCGTTCCCGATGGCCAACCCCGCCGTGGCTGAGTCAGCGGGCTCCATCCGACCAGGTGTTCAGGCGGCCGCCCGGGCCCTGGTCTACGGGCTGATCGCTCTGGGTTTGGGCGCCCTGGTGCTGGCGCTGCTTCAGCTGCTGGTGGGCCGGCGCTTGCTGGAGCAGCGCCAGCAGCAGCTTGGGGCGGATGTGGCGTCCAAGGTGCTGCTGGCGGAGGTGGCCCTGGAGCGGTTCACCCCCGCCGCCTTGGCGGAGATCGGCGGCCTGCGGCTGGCTGTGGGCTCCGTGCCCGAGCCGGTGGCCTCAGGGACAGCCCCAGAGGGGGCGCCCTTTCCCCCTGGTGCGCCGGATCTCCTGCTGCGCCGCCAGGCGTTCGATCTGCAGCGCCAGCTCTGCCTCCGCCTCAGCCCCTGTCCGCTGGTGCGGCCGTCAGTCCAGGCCCCTCGCGGTGTGTGGGTGCGGATGGCTTCCCCAAGCGAAAGCGCCCCACCGGATGCCGCTCCGCTCGAGACCGTGTGGCTGTTCGCCCCCCTGCCGCCGCTGCCGGGCTGGCCACCCGATCCGCTGCTGCTGGGGCTGGCCCTGGGGAGCGGTGGCCTGGCTGCCGGTCTGCTCTATCTCGCCCTGGAGGTGCAACGCCCCCTGAGGCGGCTGGAGCTGGCCCTGGCTGAGGTGCGTTTCGACCAGCCCGGCAGCCTTCCCCTGCCGGCCGGGGGCAGCGCCGCTGTGCGCAGCCTCACCGCCCGCTTCAACGGGATGGTGGAGCGGCTGGAGCGGAGCGGGCGTGAACGCGCCACCATGCTCGCCGGCATGGCCCACGACCTGCGCTCCCCCCTCACCCGGCTGCGATTGCGCCTCGATCTGGCCGAGTCCCCCCAAGGTCTCACGGAGGTGGATCGCCACCGCAGCACCGCCGACCTGAACGCCCTGGAGCGGATCACCCGTCAGTTTCTATTGTTTGCCGGTGCGGAGCAGGCCGAGCCGGCGGTTCTGGTGCCCCTCCACGACCTGTTGGCCGAGGTCGCCGCCTTGGTGGGAGAGGTGCCGCTGGAGCTGGATCTCCAGCCCCTGGAGAGGCGGGTGCGGCCCACGGCCCTGGCCCGGGCGGTGGGCAACCTGCTGGAGAACGCCCTTCAGTACGGGACGCCGCCGCTGCGGCTGGCGGTGCGCGCCGCCGATCCGGATCCGCACGGTTTCGTGATTGAGGTGTGGGATCGGGGGGCCGGCATCCCCGCGGCGGCCTGGTCGATCGCCCTGGAGCCTTTTCAGCGGCTGGATGTCGCCCGGGGTGGTCAGGGCCATTGTGGCCTGGGCCTGGCCATCGCCGACCGCATCGCCCGCCTGCATGGCGGTGCTCTGCGCCGGCTGGAGGGTGGGGGGGGATTTGGGGTGGCGCTCACGGGCCGCTCCTTGCCGTCCGTGGATCCGGGCCAGCGGGCTCAGTCCCGCAGCGACTGACACGCCACGACTGCCGGTCACATCCAGTCACAGATGGCTTCGGCTCCGGTTACAGATCGGGGGCATGCGCTGCCCACGATGGCGAGGACCCCAGGCCCTCAAGTCTCCCCTTCATGGCACGCATCTCTCGCTGGCAACGCCCCTTGATCGCCGCAGCCCTGGTGCTGGGGCTGGGAACCGCCGTTCAGGCCCAGTCCACCGTTCCCCCGAAGCCCAGGGGCGAAGGCCCCCGGCTCACCGAGGCCCAGCGGCAGAAGCTGTTCCCCGAAACCCGTTCCCTGGCCGCCCAGGACCACCGGGCCCGCATCGCCATCCTCCAGCAGGGGGAGCGCTGCATCAACGCCGCCACCAATGGCGATGGCCTGCGCAGCTGCATGCGCCAGGAGCGTGATGCGCTCCAGAACCAACGCCAGCAACATCGCGATGCCCTGCGCCAGATGTTCGTGCGCAACGGCATTCCGGTTCCGGATTGGAGCCAGCGCAAGGGCGGGCCCTCCCCCCGGCCAGCTGGGGGCGGCTACGGGTGGGACCATCCCGGTCAGCCTCGGGAGCCCCTGCCGCTGCGATGAGTCGCCTCCTGGTCTGAGCCCACTGGTTCCATCGGCCGGGGGCTCAGGCTTCACCCTGTGCAGCTCACCAGGTTCAGATCATCAGGGCTGGTTCAGCCGATCCGCGAATCGATCCAGTTCGTCATGGTCGTCGATTCAGCCCTCCTGATCCCTACGGCTGGGACGCCGCCAGCGGGATCAGCCGCATGGGTAGGCCCTGCGGATCGCTCAGTCCGCTGGTGGGGGTGATCTCCTGACCCCGGGCCCAGCGCAGGAGAAGGGCCCGCAGGGGCCCGCCGTTGCTGCTGGCATCGGCGGGCAGGTTGAAGTGGGTGCCCCCTTCCACCAGCACCAGTTCATGACGGCCTCGCGGGTAGGCGCCGTAGGGCAGCAGGGCCTCGGGCCGGGTGGGCACTACGAAATCACGGCTGCCACTCACCAGCAGCACCGGCACCTTCAGATCCACCAATCCGGCGGCGAACACCAGACCTTGGGGTGGACTCACCGCTGCCACCCGCACGATGCGGGGATCGGCGAGGGAGGACTCGGTGGCGGCAGGCAGGAAACTGCACTGCAGCACCCAACTGATATTGCGGAGCGGGCTGCTGGCGCTGGCGCAGTCTTTCCATAGGGCGGAGGGCAAGCTGCGGGCCCCGGCCAGCTGCAGGGCGGTGGTGCCGCCCCAGGAATGGCCGATGAAGGTCACGTCACGGGCCCGCACTCCTTCAGCTCCCGGGAGGCTGCCGGCATCGAGGGCATCGAGCATGGCCCGCACGTCATGGGGACGCCGCAGGAATTCCTTGGGATCCGGTGGCGCGGACTTGCCCGCCAGCATGTCGGCCTGTTGGCTGATGTCGCTGCCGGGGTGCCTGGGCAGGAACACCGGTACACCATGGCTAGCCAGGTGTTGGGCCCAGCCGAGGAAGCTGGGGGGCGAATCCCAGAGCCCGTGAGAGATCACCACCGGCGGCAGGGTGGGTGTCCCGGTGGGCCGCACCACGGTGACCTCAAGCGGTTCACCGGTGTACGGCTCCGTGATCGTGCTGATTCGGGTCTGGATCGGGAATGGGCCCCGTCCCAGGGCGGCCTGGCTCGCGGGTGGCAGCTTCGGATAGGTGAGCACCAACCGATCCAGCTCTCGTTGGTGTCGTTCGATCCGGCGCAGTTGGGGCACGGCCCGATCCAGCCGGATGGTGACCTGGCGGCCCGGAATCTCCCGCAGCAGATTCAGCAGGGTGGGCTTCTGGCCTGAGGCCTTCAGCCGGATCAGGGCCGTACGGACCGGTTCGGGATCCACGAGGCCTCGCTGGCCGGGATCCACCTCGATCAGTTGCTTGAGCAGCACCTCCATCTGCTGCACCATCGGACTGTTCTGGTAGTCCTGCTGGGGCAGGGGGAAGTTAACGAGATCCTCGATGGCAGCGGCGAAGGTGCCATCCGTGGCCCGGTTCAGTTCGGCGAGGTCGCTGTTGCCGGCCCAGAGGGCATCGGGGCTGGCCAGTTCCGAAACCCGGGCCGAGAGGGTGTCATCCAGGAGGGGGAGCCGCAGCTTGAGCACCTCCATAGCCCGGGCCGGAAGATGATTCATGCCGATGCTGCAGACGGCTAGCAGCGCCAGTCCGAGTGGGCTCCCTCCTGGTCGGAAGCTAACGGCCTGGAGCCGGGCAGCCAGGGATCGGGGAATCAGCGATCGCAGGTGCAAGGCCGCAGAGCAAAGGGGGAGAGGGGCCCTGTTGGGGGGGTAGCGGTCGCATCGGCATCTGAGCCTGATGGGCCTTGGGAACCTTGGCCTGAGAATTGTCGAGACCGTGTAAAGCATTTCGCACTTTGATGAGGTTATCAGCAGTGGCTGAAAAGCTTTACCAGTCGAGCCACAGCCCCGATCACGGGCGCTGGCTCGGCTGGCCGCTGGAGCGTAGGAAACGCTCGTCTGGCACAATCTTCGCCTCGACCCAGACCACTCTCCCGACCCCTTTGCGATGCTGAGTTCGGTCAACTCAAGGGCCCGCAGGGCGTTGACAACCCGTTGGCCAGCCGTGGCGTTGCTCGCGTTGCTTGCCGCCCTGCCGGGCCAGGCCCGCACCCGGGTTGTGCCCGGCATTCCCCACGCACCGGCTGCGGCCTATGGCTTTGCGGAGCTGCATCCCGCCTGGTTGCTCGGCAGTTACTGGGTCGGACGGCCCTGGCCCTGGGGCTGGTATCGGACCACGCCAGCCACCTGGTCGGTGGAGGGGCTCGCTTCGGGGGCTGCCATCACCGAGGCCGTGAATGGTGCCCTGGCCCAGCGGCAGGCTGCGATTGAGGTGCCAGGCACCAGCAGCTGGCTCAACTACGCCTCCGTGGAGGCGCTGCCCAATGGCCGCATCTCCTTCTATTTCCGCCATGCAGGAGTGGTGCAGCGGGGGGTCGGTGAATGCCAGCTCGGCCTGCTCAACGGTCGGCCTGCGCGTGGCCTTGGGGTGCACGTGCTCAATGCCGCCTGCGTTGTGGCCTATGGCCGCGGCGCCTGAGTCCTTACTGGGAACCGCACACAAGAGGGCATCAGCTGCCATGGTGCTCAGCCTTGGCATTGCAGCCTCGGAGGCAAAGAAAAAGGACTCCCTTGCGGGAGTCCAGGCAGGATTGGGAATCGAACTTTTAAGGGCTTAGCCGGGTGAGGCCCTGGGCCCGATCAGGCCTCATCCAGCGCCGCCACGCCGGGCAACACCTTGCCTTCGAGCAGCTCCAGGCTGGCGCCGCCGCCGGTGGAGATGTGGCTCATTTGCTCGGCCACGCCCACCTTCTCCACGGCGGCCACGGAATCACCGCCGCCGATGATCGTGGTGGTGCCCGTGGCGCTGAGCTGGGCGAGGGTGTGAGCGATGGCGTTGGTGCCGGCCGCGAATTTGTCGAACTCGAACACCCCCATCGGGCCATTCCAGATCACGGTCTTACAATCGGCCAGAGCGTCCTGGAACACCTTCACTGAATCGGGGCCGATGTCGAGCCCCATCCAGCCGTCGGGGATGGCCTCCACTTTGGCGATCTGGCTGTTGGCATCGGGGGCGAAGTTGTCGGCCAGCACCACATCGGTGGGTAGCAAAAATTGCACTCCCTTGGCGGCCGCCTTGGCCTCCAGTTCGCGGGCCAGATCGAGCTTGTCTTCCTCCACCAGGCTCTTGCCCACCGCCAGACCGCGGGCTTTGTAGAAGGTGAAGATCATGCCGCCGCCCACGAGGATCTTGTCGCACTTGTCGATCAGCGCCTCGAGCACGCCGATCTTGCTGCTCACCTTGGAACCGCCCACGATCGCCGCCAGGGGGCGCTTGGGTTCATCGATGGCGCCCTGCAGGTACTGGAGCTCCTTCTCCATCAGGTAGCCCGCCACGCTGGGCCGTAGGAATTTGGTCACCCCCTCGGTGGAGGCGTGAGCCCGGTGGGCGGCGCCGAAGGCGTCATTGACGTACACATCAGCCAGGGCGGCCAGCTTCTCGGCGAAGGCGGGGTCGTTCTTTTCCTCCTCCGCGAAGAAGCGCACGTTCTCCAGCAGCACCACGCCGCCATCGGCCAGAGCGGCCACCTTGGCCTCGGCGTCGGGGCCGATGCAGCTCTCGGTCTTGGCCACGGGAACGCCCAGCAGGTCGCTGAGGCGGGCCGCCACGGCGGTGAGGCGCATCGCTTCGTTCACCTGCCCCTTGGGCCGGCCGAAGTGGGCCGCCAGCAGCACCCGGGCGCCCTTGCCGCTGAGATCGTTGATCGTGGGCAGGGCGGCGCGGATGCGGGTGTCGTCGGTGATGGCGCCCGCGTCATCGAGGGGCACGTTGAAGTCGACCCGCACCAGAACGCGCTTGCCGCGGAGTTCATCGGCGCTGAGGCTGGCCAGGGAACGCTTCGCCATGGGTACGGGTAGGGAAAGGCGCGGCGAGAATAGCCCCCAGAGGGTCCATTCCCCCCGCCGGAGCTCGCGCCCGCGGACCGGGCCGTTGCTAGGACGTGAGGGCCGACGTGCCCGCCATGTTCGAGACCATTCTCTTTCCCATCGACCAGAGCCGCCAGACGATGGAAACGGCGGCGGTGGCCCTGGAGCTGGCCAAGACCCACGGCAGCCGCTTGGTGGTGCTGTCGGTGGTGGAGGCCGAGGAGGGCGCCATGCACGACGCTGCGGCTGTGGCCAAGCTGCTGGAGCAGGCCCGAGCCAGCTTCGAGCAGGCGGGTGTGCCCTGCGAGATGCTCGAACGGGAGGGCAAGCCCGCCTTCGTGATCGGCGATGTGGCCGATGAGATCAATGCCGATGTGATCGTGATGGGCACCCGGGGCATCAGCCTCGAAAGCAACGAGCCCAGCACCGCGGCGCGGGTGATCCAGCTGGCTCCCTGTCCGGTGCTGGTGGTGCCCTGATGGTGGACCCGCAGGTGGAGGATCCGGAGGGCACGCCGCCGCCCGGGCCCGACCCGGAGGGCCTGCCGCTCCCCCGGCCCGACGAGGAAGGCGATCATGTCGCGGCGTTCGTGGCCAGGCAGGCCGATCAGGCCAGGGTGCAGGCGGCCGGGACCCTGAGCAGCGCCGCACCGGCGATTCAGTGGTATCCGGGGCATATCGCCAAGGCCGAGAAGGCCCTCGCGGAGAACCTCGCCAAGGTGGATCTGGTGATCGAGGTGCGGGATGCCCGCATTCCGCTGGCCACCGGCCACCCCCACCTGCGCCGCTGGATCGGGGCCAAGCCCCACCTGCTGGTGCTCAACCGACGAGACATGGTGACGCCCGCCGCCCGCCAGGCTTGGGACGCCTGGTTCCGCAGCCAGGGGCAGACCCCCTGGTGGTGCGATGCCAAGGCCGGCACGGGGGTGAAGCAGCTGCAGCAGGCGGCGATCCGGGCCGGTGAGGCCCTCAACGCCCGCCGCCGGGGCCGGGGCATGAAACCCAGGCCGGTGCGGGCCCTGATGCTCGGCTTCCCGAATGTGGGCAAGTCGGCGTTGATCAACCGGCTGGTGCGCCAGAAGGTGGTGGAGAGCGCCCGCAAGGCCGGTGTCACCCGCAGCCTGCGCTGGGTGCGGCTGGGCCAGGACCTCGACCTGCTCGATGCCCCCGGCGTGCTCCCCCCCCGGCTCGACAACCAGCAGGCAGCCCTGCGTCTGGCCCTCTGTGACGACATCGGCCAGGCCGCCTACGACACCGAGGCGGTGGCCCTGGCCTTTGTGCGCTTGCTGGCGGCCCTGGAGCCCCTGGATGCCGCCGGGGTCGAGCCCCGCTTGCTGGAGCGGCGCTACGGCATGGCCCTCACCCCATTGCCCGATGCGATCGGGGCCGCCGCCGTTGCCGCAGAGGGTGGCCTGCCCCCCCGGCAGTCTTCGCTGGTGATGCCGTCTGAGGCTTCGGCCATGCCAGCCGCACCCGATGCCCATGCCTGGTTGGCGGCCGCGGCAGCTCGGCACACCAGCGGCGACACGCTGCGGATGGCCCAGAGAGTGCTGGATGATTTCCGGCGTTCCCTGCTGGGGCCGATCGCCCTGGAGTTGCCCGCCGCCCTCGCTTCAGGCGCTCACCGCCCGAGCGATCCGCACCTTGAGCATCAGGATCTCCAGGAGCAATAGAAACAGCTTGGCGGGTCTTGAGATCGGAACCTCGCTGGTGGGTCCGTAGCTGGAGTTCACGTTGAGGGAGTTGAACAGGTCATCGATCAGTCTTTGTGAACCTGGATCAGTGAGTACCTGGTCAGGAAAAGCATGATCACCATCGCCATGATGATCAACTCCACCCAGGTGAGCGTCGGCTAGTTCAGGGCCAGGGCTGCACGAGAACCGCCAGCAGCAGGTCGGCGTAGCCGCGATCGCGCTGGCGGATGCGCGGCTTCTCCTCCGGGGTGAACGGCTTGCGCGTCAGTGGAAACCCTGGGCGGGATGAGCGAGGGAAGTGGATGGCCTCCCGGTGGGCTCGGGGGATGGCCTTGATCGGGTCCTCAGGCTGGCCCTGTGCATGGCAGGAGCCCCACGGAAGCTTGTCGCATCCGTGGCGGATGGGCCATCGGTTGGATTCAGGCGGGTCGCCGGCGGGGCCTGGTGAACGGGCTGGTGCGCAGATTCTTAAGGTGGAGCCTGCTCCGCTGCCGTTCCGCCGCGCCCATGTCCAGCTTCGGCGAAGGCGAAGGCGAGCTGCTCACGCTTCACTACCCCAAACCCCTGCCGATGCGGCTGGATCGCTGGCTGGTGGCCCAGCGGCCGGAGCAGAGCCGCGCCCGGATCCAGAAGTTCATCGAGGCGGGCTACGTGCGGGTGAATGGGGTCACCGGCCGCGCCAAGACCCCCCTGCGCCAGGGGGATGCGGTGCAGCTGTGGATGCCGCCGCCCGAGCCCCTGCCTTACCTGGTGGCCCAGAACATTCCCCTCGATGTGCTATTTGAGGACGAGCACTTGATCGTGATCAATAAACCGGCCGGCCTCACCGTGCATCCGGCGCCGGGCAACAAGGACGGCACCCTGGTCAATGGCCTGCTGCACCACTGCCCAGACCTGCCCGGTATCGGCGGTGAGATGCGCCCCGGCATCGTGCACCGGCTCGATAAGGACACCACGGGCTGCATCGTGATCGCCAAGAGTCAGGAGGCGCTGGTGCGGCTGCAGGTGCAGATCCAGAAGCGAATCGCTTCGCGCCAATACCTGGCGGTGGTGCACGGAGCGCCGGCTGGGGATTCCGGCACGATCATCGGCTCGATCGGCCGCCATCCGGCCGATCGCAAGAAGTATGCGGTGGTGCAGGACGATTCCGGCCGCCATGCCTGCACCCACTGGCGCCTGATCGAGCGGCTCGGCGCTTACTCGCTGCTGCGCTTCAAGCTCGACACCGGCCGCACCCATCAGATTCGGGTGCACTGCGCCCACATCGGCCACCCGATTGTGGGGGACGCCACCTACAGCCGCTGCCGCCATTTGCCGGTGGAGCTGCCTGGCCAGGCCCTGCATGCGGTGCAGCTCGGACTGGACCACCCGATCAGCGGTGAGCGGCTGGTGCTGGAGGCGCCGCTGCCGGAGCGGTTCGCCACCTTGCTGCGGGTACTTCGGGGCTCGCTCACACCAGCGCCGGCAGCCGCGGGCACGCTTCCACCAGGGTGCGGGTGATCGCGGCCCGGGGATGGCGCAACAGCTGATCGCCGGTGCCCTCCTCCACGATCCGGCCACCCTCCAGCACGATCACCCGGTGGCAGAAGCCGCTGGCCACATTGAGATCGTGGGTCACGAACAGCAGGCCCAGCCCCAGGCGCTGCTGCAGCTCCTTGAGCAGGTTGAGCACATCGGTCTGCACCTCGGCGTCGAGCATGCTCACGCTCTCATCGCAGAGCAGCACCTTCGGCTCCAGGATCAGGGCTCGGGCGATGGCCACGCGCTGCTGCTGGCCGCCCGAGAGCTGGCGGGGCAGGCGCCGCTCGAAGCTCTCCGGGGGCTCCAGGCCCACCGCCGCCAACAGGGCCCGGGCCCGCTCGCGGGCCCCACCATGGCTGGCCAGGCCGTGGATCAACAGTGGGTCGGCCACCGCTTCCCCCACGCTCATCTGGGGATTGAGGCAGGCCAGCGGATCCTGGAACACCATCTGGATGCGGCGGCGAGCCCGGCGCAGCTCGGCCCCCTTCAGGCTCCGCAGGTCGCGGCCCTCCAGCCGCACGGATCCGCCCCGCACCGGGGCCAGGCCCAGCAGGGCGCGGCAGAGGCTGCTCTTGCCGCAACCGGAAGCCCCCACCAGACCCACCGTTTCGCCTACCTGGAGGCTCAGGCTCACCCCATCCACCGCCTTGAGCCAGCGCGGCTGCCAAGGCGGCGAGGGTAGGGGGTGCCAGCTACGGAGTTCGTCGATCTCCAGCAGCAGTGGTCGCTCCGGCATCGGTTCGGCCACGCCCCCCTCCCGCAGACGGGCCGCCCCCACAAGCCGCTGGGCCAGGGGCGAGCGGGGAGTGGTGAGCAGGGTGTGGCTGGGGGCCTCCTCCACCAGCCGACCACCATCGAGCACGGCGATTCGCTCGCACCAGCGTCCGGCCATGGCGAGGTCGTGGCTGATCAGCAGCAGGGCGCTGCCGGATTCCTCACACAGGCTGGCCAGCTCGGCCATCACCTGGCCCGCCACCGCCACATCCAGGCTGGTGGTGGGTTCATCGGCGATCACCAGGGGCGGGTTGAGGGCTAGGGCCAGAGCGATCGCCAGGCGCTGGCGCATGCCGCCGCTGAATTCATGGGGATAGCTGCCGTAGCGGGAGGGATCGATGCCCACCTGCTCGAGCAGCTGCTGGGCCCGCTGCCGCTGTCGGCTCCTCTCCCCCGCGCCAAAGTGGTGGGCGGACAGGGTGTCGCGCAGGTGCTCGCCGATCGTGAGCAAGGGGTTGAGGCGGGTCATCGGGTCCTGGAACACCAGGCCTACAGCCCCACCGCGGAGACGGCGCAGATCGGCGCGGCCCAGGCGGCGGGGATCCTGGCCGGTGAGTTCCAGGCCGCCCGTGCAGGCGCTTCCCGGGGGCAGCAAGTGCAGAACCGCCTTGGCCACGGTGCTCTTGCCGCAACCCGAGGGACCCACTAGGGCCAGCCGCTCGCCGGGATGGAGGGTCAGGTCGAGGCCATCGAGGGTGGGGCACGTAGCGCCGGGGTACCGCACCTGGAGTTGCCGGAGCTCCAGCACCGCCGTGTTGCCCCGCGGGGACGAGCTCGGGCTCTTAGGGCCGGAGTTGGGGGCGGATGGGGGCATGGCCATGGGCCGGACGCCGCGGTTTGGTTGGCACCAGCTTGATGGGCCGGCGGAGGTCATGCCCGCCTCCCGATGGCTGGATGCCCACAACCGGTCCCGCTGGCGCGGTCGGATGCCGACATCTGAATACGATGGGAATCCACCGCGGGAATGAATGCGCAGGGCCGTTCCCGATCCCCCTTCCGCGACCCGGGCCGAATCCCACGGCCCCCGTTTCGTTGAGGCCGCTTCCCGCAATGGTTCCGGCGGGTTTTCCGATGTGGTGGTGGGTGAGGTCGGACCATCGGTTCTGGAGGCTGCCCCCACCGGAGAGGTGCAGGTCCGTGTTCCTTCTGCAGCATCGGAAGCTCTCACCCAGCCATCCGCCCGGCGCTGCTCGATCGCGGGTCCTGAGGATTACGGGATCCCCTTGCCCGAATGGCTCGCCCAATGCGTGCGGCACGTGCCCCCGGGTGATGGCGACACCTGCCCGACTGACACCGAGGCCCTGCTGGCGGCCGCCTTCGACTTCTCCTTCCAGCTACACGCGGGGCAGTTCCGGGCCAGCGGCGAGCCCTACATCATTCACCCGATCGCGGTGGCCGATCTCCTGCGCGACATCGGCGCCAGTGCGGCGGTGATCGCCGCCGGCTTCCTGCACGACGTGGTGGAGGACACCCAGGTCACTCCAGAGGACATCGAGGCCCACTTCGGCGCCGAGGTGCGGGCCCTGGTGGAGGGTGTGACCAAGCTCGGCGGCATCCACTTCACCAACAAGACCGAAGCCCAGGCCGAGAACCTGCGCCGCATGTTCCTGGCCATGGCCAGCGACATCCGCGTGGTGTTGGTGAAGCTGGCCGACCGTCTCCACAACATGCGCACCCTCGGCGCCCTGAAGCCCGAAAAGCAGCAGCGCATCGCCCGCGAGACCCGCGAGATCTACGCCCCCCTGGCCAACCGCCTCGGCATCGGCCGCTTCAAGTGGGAGCTGGAGGATCTGGCCTTCAAGATCCTGGAGCCCGAGGCTTTCCGGGAGGTGCAGCAGCAGGTGTCCACCAAGCGCAGTGAACGGGAGGAGCGGCTCGCGGTCACGGTGCAGCTGCTGCGGGATCGCCTGGCCTCCGTGGGGCTGACCAGTTGTGAGGTGAGCGGTCGGCCCAAGCACCTGTTCGGCATCTGGAGCAAAATGCAGCGCCAGCAGAAGGCCTTCCACGAGATCTACGACGTGGCCGCCCTACGCATCCTCTGCCCCAACCTGGAGAGCTGCTACCGGGCCCTGGCGGTGGTGCATGACACCTTTCGGCCGATCCCGGGGCGCTTCAAGGACTACATCGGTCTGCCCAAGCCGAATGGATACCAGTCGTTGCACACGGCGGTGATCGGTCGCCACCGCCCGATCGAGGTGCAGATCCGCACCTCCGACATGCATCAGGTGGCCGAATACGGCATCGCCGCCCATTGGAAATACAAGGAGGGTGGTTCACCCGCCGCCGCCGACACCGAGCGCTTCAACTGGCTGAGGCAGCTGGTGGACTGGCAGAAGGAGGACGCTGGCGAGGACAGCAGCGATTTCCTGCGCTCGATCAAGGAGGATCTCTTCGATGAGGAGGTGTTCGTGTTCACTCCCTCCGGTGATGTGGTGGGCCTCCGCAAGGGATCGACGGCCGTGGATTTCGCCTATCGCATCCACTCTGAGGTGGGCAATCACTGCCAGGGCGTGCGCATCAACGACCGCCTCTGCCCCCTGCCTACGCCGCTCCAGAACGGCGACTTCGTGCAGATCATCACCTCGAAGGCAGCCCATCCAAGCCTCGATTGGCTCAATTTCGTCGCCACCCCCACGGCGCGCAACCGCATCCGCCATTGGTACAAACGCAGCCACCGTGAGGAGAACATCAGCCGCGGCACCGCCATGCTGGAGCGGGAGCTGGGCCGTGAAGGATTCGATGCCCTGCTCCATGGCGAGGCCATGGCACGGGTGGCGCGGCGCTGCAACCTGATCAGCAGCGAGGACCTACTCGCCTCGATCGGCTTCGGCGGCGTGACGCTGCAGCAGGTGCTCAACCGTCTGCGGGAGGAGCTGCGGCTGGCCAGCGCCGCCGCCGCGCCGGTGCTCAGCAACGAAGATCTGGCCCGCTCGGTGACGGCCCAGGCCGATCAGGCGGCCCCGGCGCCTCCGGTGCACCGCACCGAAGCCGGCAGCGCCAGTCCGATCCTCGGCCTCGAGGGCCTGGAGTATCGCCTCGGCGGCTGTTGTTCCCCCCTGCCCGGCGAGTCGATCGTGGGCAGCGTGGCCCTCGGCAACCACGGCATCACGATCCACCGGCAGGACTGCGGCAACCTCGCCCAGGTGCCGGTGGAGCGCCGCCTGCCGGTGCGCTGGAACCCCCTCGCCGACGACCAGCGCCGCCGCTACCCCGTGCAGCTGCGTATCGAGGTGCTCGACCGGGTGGGGGTGCTCAAGGACATCCTCACCCGCCTCTCCGACCACCGCATCAACGTGAGCGATGCCCGCGTGCGCACCAATCCCGGCAAGCCGGCCCGCATCGATCTGCGGGTCGAGCTGGTGGGCGCCAGCCAACTGCGCGACACCATGGACCAGATCCGCTCGATGGCGGATGTGCTCGATCTAGCTCGTACGGGGATCGGTTGAGGCTCAGTTCAACCCCTCCGCTGATCGGCCAGGAGAGCTTGAGAAGAAATGGTTCCCCACGTCGCCACAATGGGGCCGCTCGGCCGGGCCATAGGCATCGGTGCTCGCCAAGGTTCGCAACGCTGCATGGGTGAATCTTTCGGACGCTTCTGGCCACCGTGCGTCATCCGGCTTTCGCCTCAACGCCGAAATTCCCAAGCACCCGCTCGGCACCGCCGCACCTTCAACTGTGGTGTGCACGCGTTGATCGACTCGGAGACCCTGCATCGCATCGGGGTCAGCGCCAACCGCATTGTCTCGCTGCCAGCAGAGGCTGCGATCCACCGTCGCAGCGGGCGGGTGCGGGTCCGCGCACAGGCTCCTGCCCGCGTGTCGGGTGTTACAACCCCGCCGGAAAGGCACGACTACAACATCGCTACGCCCGAACACCCGTCCCATCACCAGCCGTGCCATGACCTCCGAACAGGCCGCCCAGCTGATCGACAACACCCTGGATCTGGTGCATCAGCGCCTGCAGGATCTCGAGGCGCAGGCCCTTCCCCAGGAGCACAAGGCCCTGGCGGCAGAATTTCGCGAATGGCGACAGCCTTCGGGTGGCCACATCGATTTGATGGTGTTTCCGGGGCTCAGCAATTCTTGAGCGAACGGATTGCTGTTCGTCTTGAGTGTTGATATCGTTATCTAGCGCTGTGCCGCTTATCTTTGGTTTTGATTGTTTTATTTTTTTGATTTTAGGCGCTGAAAGTCTATATTATGTTCCTTGACTCCTTGACTCCTTGACTCCTTGACTCCTTGACTCGAGATAAGTGCTTATCTCAGTTTCGTCGCTCGTGCAGAAACAATTAATTGTCATGGGCTAGCGATCAGGAATTTCAACTCCGCTCCAACCGATTTAGGCGTTCGCGGTGATGAAACCAGCGCCAGCATCCCACCCCGACCACAGCGGCAGCCAGGATCCCCACCACCACCGAGCCCAGCAGCAGACGGCTGGTGAAGGCCCATCCCAGATCTCCCAGCCGTTCCAGATTCAGCTCAGCATGCCCCGGCCAGGCCGGACCCGGCCCGATCAGGAAGGCACCCAGCTGGTAATTGATCCAGCAGATCGGCAGGGTGGTGAGGGGATTGCTGATCCAGGTGCCGGCCGCCGCCAAGATCCTGTTGCCGCGGATTGTTGCCGCCAGGGCCACTCCCAGCACGATCTGAAGTCCGAAGAAAGGCAGGCAGCCGGTGAAAACACCCGCTGCCAGCCCCCGCGCCCGGTGGCCGGGGCTGCCGTCCTGGCGCCACAGCCAGCGGAGCCGATGGATCAGCCAGGGCCCAAGGGCGCCGCTACGGTTCTTCAACTGACGCATCAGCGAGCGCCAGGCTCGTGGCCGGGCCCGGGACCCAGCGTCGGGCGATCCTGGCCGGGGCGGAGACTGGCGATCATGACGCGGCATGGATCCGGTGGCTGATGCTGCAACCCAATCGGATCCAAACCCTAAGGGCGCGAGGGGAAAAGCTGGCGATCCCGAGGACACCATCGATCCCGAGGACACCATCGATCCCGGTGACACCATCGCTGCCATCGCCACCGCGGTGGCCCCCGGTGCGGGCAGCGTGGCGATCGTGCGCCTCTCGGGTGCCTCGGCCGAAGCGATCGGCCGGCGGCTGTTCACGGCGCCGGGCCAGCAGGTGTGGGAAAGCCACCGAGTGCTCTACGGCCACGTGGTGGATCCAGCCAGCGGCGAGCGGGTGGATGAGGCCCTGCTGCTGCTGATGCGCGCCCCCCGCAGCTTCACCCGCGAGGACGTGGTGGAGTTCCACTGCCACGGGGGCCTGGTGGCGGTGCGGCGCGTGCTCGAGCTGGTGCTGGCGGCCGGTGCTCGCTTGGCCGCTGCCGGTGAGTTCAGCCAGCGGGCCTTTCTCAATGGTCGCCTCGATCTCACCCGGGCTGAGGCCCTGATGGAGCTGGTGGCGGCCCGCAGCCGCCGCGCCGCCCAGCTGGCCATGGCGGGCCTCGATGGGGGGCTGCAGCGGCGGATCGGCGCCCTGCGGGATCGCCTGCTCGATCAGCTGGCCGAACTGGAGGCCCGGGTGGACTTCGAGCAGGACCTGCCCCGCCTCGAGCCGCTGGCCGTGAGGGCCGAACTGGAGGCGGTGCGCGGCGAGCTCGAGGGTCTGGTGGTCGGGGCGCGGCAGGGCGAGATCCTGCGGGAGGGGCTGAGGGTGGCGATCGTGGGTCGTCCCAACGTGGGCAAGAGCAGCCTGCTCAATCGCCTCAGCCGGCGCGAGCGGGCCATCGTGACCGATCTCCCCGGCACCACCCGCGACCTGCTGGAAAGTGAGCTGGTGCTGGAGGGCGTTCCCCTCACCCTGCTCGACACCGCCGGTTTCCGCGCCACCACCGATCCGGTGGAACGGCTGGGCATTGAACGCAGCCGGGGGGCCCTGGCGGCGGCTGATGCGGTGCTGCTGCTCTTTGATCTGAGCGCCGGTTGGACCGACGAGGACGAGGCCCTGCAGGCCCTCGTGCCGCCGGGGGTGCCGCTGCTGAGGGTGGGCAACAAAGCGGATCTGCTGGATGCGGCCGCAGCAACAGCAACTCCCGGGATGCCAGCAGGTGCCGCCGATCTGGCCATGAGCGCTCACACCGGCGCCGGCGCCGAGGCCCTCGGTCCGCTGCTGCTGCGGCGCTGCGGGCTGCAGGATCTCCAAGGGATCGCGGTGGCCCTCAATCAACGGCAGCGGGAGCTTGCGGCAACGGCCCTCCAAGGCCTGGAGCGCAGCCTTGCGGCGGCCGATGAGGGCCTCCCTTGGGACTTCTGGACCATCGATCTGCGGGATGCGGCTCGAAGCCTGGGCGCCATCACCGGTGAGGAGGTGAGTGAAGCGGTGCTCGATCGGGTCTTCAGCCGCTTCTGCATCGGCAAGTGAGCCGGCGACCCTCCTGAGCGGTTGGTGTCGCCGTCGGACCAGGTTGGGGGCTGTGGCCCGGCTGTTCGGGGCCGGTGGCATTGTTGGTTCCTGTTCCCTGCCATTCCCGGCGGCTTCGCGGGGTCGCCTCCGGCCCTGTTCATCCCCGGCCCCGCAGTCCATGGTGTCGCAGCCCGATTCAGCCTCGGCAGGTGACGCTGGTGCTCACCCAGCCGCTCCGCCAGCCGTGGCTGCCGTCCCCAGCCCGCTGGGGCTCGCTCCAGGGGTGCCGGGGATCAGATCCTCCGGAGTTCCTGCCACCGGCGCCGCCATGACCCTGCCCGCCGCCCTGATCGAGCCCCTGCTGCGGGCCTGGCTGGCGGAGGATCTGGGCCGCGGTGACCTCACCGCACCCGCCGTGGCGGGCCGGCGTGGCCGGGGGGCCTGGTTCGCCAAGGGCGACGGGGTGTTCTGCGGTGGCGTGCTGGTGGAGCCCCTGTTCCGGCTGCTGGATCCGGCGGTGGCAGTGCGCCTGCTGGTGGCCGATGGGGAGCCGGTGCGCGCCGGCCAGCGCCTGCTCCACCTTGAGGGCCAGGCCGCCGCCTTGGTGGCGGGGGAGCGCACCGCCCTCAATCTGGCGATGCGGCTCTCCGGGATCGCCACAGCCACCGCCGCGTTGGTGGCGGAGCTGGCCGGCACCGGCGTGCGTTTGGCGGACACCCGCAAGACCACCCCCGGCTTGCGGCTGCTGGAGAAGTACGCCGTGCGTTGCGGTGGCGGCGTGAATCATCGGCTCGGCCTTGATGATGCCGCCATGCTCAAGGAGAACCACCTGGCCTGGAGCGGTGGCATCGGCCCGGCGATCGCGGCGGTGCGCGCCTCGGCCCCCTGGCCGGCTCGGGTGATCGTGGAGGCCGAGACGGAGGCCGAGGCCAAAGCGGCGGTGCGGGCCGGGGCCGATGCGGTGCTGCTCGATGAGTTCAGCCCGGAGGCGCTAGAAGCCCTCGTGCCGCGGCTGCGGGCCCTGGCGGCCGAGCGGATGGCCGCCGGCGGTACCGGATCACTCGTGTTGGAGGCCTCCGGTGTGCGGCCGGAGCAGCTGCGGGCCTACGGAGCCACGGGCATCGACCTGATTTCCACCAGTGCCCCGATCACCCGCTCCGCCTGGCTGGATCTGAGCATGCGCTTCGAGCCGGTGCTGGCCTGACCAGGCTGGCCGGGGCCACCCCGCCTCGATCAGGAAGAGGGCCTCGATCAAGAAGAGGGGAAGAAAGAAGGGCATACACAGCTTCACTTTCCGTTGACCAGCCGTGGGATCCTCCATACCTTGTCGAGGTGTGATCCGAGCCGCCTGTGGCCGTGCCCTCCGTGATCAAGTTCGGCCCCAGGCCCCAGCGCAGCCCTCTCCAGCGCATTCTCCGCTGGCTCCCCATGGCCGCCGGCCTCGCCCTGGCCCTCTCTCCCCTCGCCGCCTCAGCCGAGACGGTGCTGGAGAAGGCCCTGCGCACCGGCGAGCTGGTGATGGTGGGCACCACCGATTCCCCCCCCCTGCTCACCCTGGATGCCAAGGGTGAACCGGTGGGCTACGCCATCGAGGTGGGTCGCCGCATCGACAAGGAGCTCAACGCCCAGCTCGGCGGCAAGGTGAGGATCCGCTTCGTGCCGGTTGCCAACACCGCCGCCATGGTGCAGGCCGTCGCCACAGGCGGCGCAGCCCTGGCCTGTGGTGTTCCCTTCAGCTGGGAGCGGGAGATGGTGGTGGATTACTCCCTGCCGATCGGCCTCTCCGGCCTGCGGCTGCTCGCGGGATCGGCTGCTATCGATGGCAGCCCCGCCTCCCTGGCGGGTCGTCGGGTGGCCACGGTGAGCGGCTCCCTGGGGGCGACAGCCATCGCCACCTTGCAGCCCGCGGCCAAGCCGGTGTCGTTCGACTCCCTGGATGATGCCGTCACCGCCCTGAAGCAGGGCAAGGTGGATGGCGTGCTGGGCGATTCCAATGTGCTGGCCGGCTTGCGCAAGGTCCGCAACCTCAGCACCACACGCCTCGTGCCCGATGAACCCTTCGCCACCTATGGCGTGGGCTGCATCGTGCCGCAGAACAGCTCCGACTTGATCAATGTGGTGAATCTCGCCATCGCCAAGCAACAGGCTGCTTACCTCGAGGGACAGCCCGATGCCGTGGCGAGCATCGATCCTTGGGTCGGCCCCAATGGGGTTCTGGGCATCCCTGTCGAGCGGATCCGTGGCTTTTTCCAGAGCAGTCTCCTGAGCCGCGAAGCCCTGCTTCTGATTCCTGTCCCTGCGGCCAAGCCGGCGCCCTGATCGGCCGCCCTCCCCCGCTCTCTCGCTCCCCCTTCGGCACCCCCCCTGCATCCGATGGCCTACATCCCCCGCTCTGGTCTGCTCGGTTTCCTGCTGCTGCTGGCTGCCCTCGCTCCTTCGGCGGGCCTGGCGGCCAGCAGTGCCGCTCAGGCCCTTCCCGATTCCCCTGCCATCAGCAGCGGCCCGATTGAGCCGGTCGCCGCCGAGAGCATCGAGGGGCGCCTGCGTCGCATCAGCGCTGCCCTGCGCGCCCGCGATTCGATCGATCCAGCCGTTCCCCGGGCTGCCGATTCCGCCGATGGCAAACTCGCCTGGGTGTTCGCCAATGGGCCACGGGTGGGCTTCCGCAACGCTGGCGGCTGGGGCAACGGCGGTTTCCGCAATGGCGGCTGGGGCAACGGTGGCTTCCGCAATGGCGGCTGGGGCAACGGCGGAGGCTTCCGCAATGGGGGCTTCCTGAATCGCTGGTGATCCGGTGATCAACCGCCAGCGCTCGCCCGAACCTCCATCAGCCAGCGGCCCAGCGGTCTCCAGCGGGCCCGCTGCCTCGGATGACACGCCCACGAAGCCGGCAGCAGGCAGCTTTCCCGGCGAGCGTGGTGTTCTCGGCGACGGCTGCGGCGAGGGTGACGGTTGCGGCGAAAACATTGGTAGGGGAGAGGACGGCGGGGCTATACCCGGATGCTTCTCGGCGGGGGAGGCCTGGCCGGAGGGAGCAGCGCCGGCCAATCCCGAGGGCTACGGGCCCCTGGAACTGCTGGTGATCCAGCCCACCCCCTACTGCAACCTCGACTGCGACTACTGCTACCTGCCCAGCCGCAACGACCGCCATCGCCTCTCGATGGAGATCCTCGATGCGGCCCTGGAGCGGGTATTGGAAAGTCCCTACCTGGGGGGTGATTTCACCCTGCTCTGGCATGCGGGTGAACCCCTCACCCTGCCGATCGCCTTCTACGACGAGGCCGGTGAACACATCCGCCGGGCCCAGGAGCGCTGGGCGGGGCCGCCGCTGGAGATCCGCCAGTCGGTGCAGACCAACGCCATGGTGATCAACGACGCCTGGTGCGACTGCTTCGCGCGCAACCGCATTCATGTGGGCGTGAGCCTCGATGGACCGGCCTTCCTGCACGATCGCCATCGACGCACCCGCACGGGTCTCGGCAGCCATGCGGCCACAATGCGGGGTATCGCCGCCCTGCAGCGCCACGGCATCCATTTCCAGGTGATCAGCGTGCTCACTGAGGAGGCGCTGCACCATCCCGAGGCGATGTTCCACTTCTTCGTGGACAACGGCATCCGCGATGTGGCCTTCAACATGGAGGAAACCGAGGGAGAGAACCTGCAATCCACCCTCAGCCGTCCGAACACCGAAGCGCTGTACACCCAGTTCCTGGAGCGGTTCTGGCAGCTCTGGCATGAGCGGCACGAGGACCTGCGGGTGCGGGAATTTGAGGGCCTCTGCTATCTGGCCGGCAGTGACAGCCGCATCGAGCGCACCGATATGAACAATCCCTTTGCGATCGTGAATGTGGATGCGCGCGGCAATTTCTCCACCTTCGATCCAGAACTGCTCTCGGTGCACACGGAGGAATACGGCGACTTCGTGCTCGGCCATGTGCAGCATGACAGCCTCGCCTCGATCGTGGCCACCGAGAAGTTTCAGCGGATCCAGGCGGATTTGCGCTCCGGTATCGAGCGCTGCCGAGCCGAATGCGAGTACTTCGGCGTCTGCGGCGGCGGGGCCGGCAGCAACAAGTACTGGGAGCACGGCAGCTTCGACTGCAGTGAAACCCAGGCCTGCCGCTACCGGATCAAACTCACCAGTGAGGTGGTGCTCGCCGGCCTGGAATCGATGCTGGGGTTGCCCGCGGCCTGAACTCAGATCACGGCCAGGTTGCTCAGCGAGCCGGTGTAACCGGTGATCTCCACGATGGCATCACACGAGCAGCGGGGTGCCATCGGCCGCTCGGCCGCCCGATTCCCGGGCGACATCGCCTTCGAAGGTGCCGCTCGGTTCCGCTCCGGTCTGGGAGGCCTCAGGTGCGGCCGCCCCCAGGAGAGTCGCTTCGCCGGCGTGTCGACCGTTGCCGCCGGCCTGGAGGAGGAGGACGAGGTAGGAAGTGGAAGCGCCCATGAAGATGTTGCGGAACTCGGATGAAATTAGCGTAAATCTGCATCGGATTTGCCAGCTAAGGGTTTGCTGAGAACAGCGCATGAGATCCCTTTGCGCTTCTGTTGATGTGAATGATTTCTGCGTCAACATCGAAGCTGCAGGCTCAATTTTGCCCTTTTTGTTGATAAGAACTTCTTGCTATGCCGCCTGATTGGCGGCTTTTTATGTCCGCAGAAGCACTGGAAAGCGCTTATTTTTCGAGGTGCCCTGATGCAGATAGCACGTTCTGTAAGTGTTCATCGCCGCTGTTTTTGTATTCTCTGCTGCTCCTGTTGTGCACGGGTGGGCGGCTGGCGGGAGCCATGTCTTGGCGGCGTTTGACGCCAGGATTTGGGTGGATTTCTTATGGCTTTCTTCCTGCCTTCTCCGCTCGACCTGCGCCTTGCCCTCCGCTCCAGCGCTGGGCGGGGAAGGATGATCGGGGTCGGTGTTGGCCGCCCTGCGGCCTGGTGGAGCTCTCATGTTGCGCGTTCTCCAAGCCCTCACCCTCCAGCTGGAGGAAGCCCTGGAGAGGGCCTTCCCGGTGGCGGCTGCTGCGGCCCGGGCCAGTGGCGACTCCCTGGATCCCCAGCTGGCCCCCGCCAGCAAGCCGGAATTCGGCGACTTTCAAGCCAATGGCGCCCTGGCCCTTGCCCGGCCCCTGCGGCAGGCGCCCAGGGCTGTGGCTGAGGCGATCGTGGCCCAACTCGCCGACGATCCAATCTTTGAGGCCCTGTGTCTTCCCCCCCAGATCGCGGGGCCGGGCTTCATCAACCTCACCCTGCGGCCGGAGGCCCTGGTGGCCGAGGTGGCGTCACGACTGGCGGATGCCCGGCTGGGGGTGCCCCTGGTGGGGGTGGCCGCGGCCGTGGGGGGCTCCGGTGCAGCTTCGGATGCGGGGGGCAAGGCCGGCATTGTGGCGCCATCGCCGCCAGCGGAACCGGTGATCGTGGATTTCTCCAGCCCGAACATCGCCAAGGAGATGCACGTGGGGCACCTGCGCTCCACGATCATCGGCGACTGCCTGGCGCGGGTGCTGGCTTTCCGCGGCCATACGGTGCTGCGGCTCAACCATGTGGGCGACTGGGGCACCCAGTTCGGCATGTTGATTACTCATCTCAAGCAGGAGGCGCCCGAGGCCCTCACCACCGCTGATGCGGTGGACCTGGGCGATCTTGTGGCCTTCTATCGGCAGGCTAAGCAGCGCTTCGACGAGGACGAGGTGTTTCAGGCCACCGCCCGCGAGGAGGTGGTGAAGCTGCAGGCCGGCGATCCGGTGAGCCGCCGGGCCTGGCAGCTGCTCTGCGACCAGTCGCGGCGCGAGTTCCAGCTGATCTACGACCGCCTGGGCATCGAGCTCCAGGAGCGCGGTGAATCCTTCTACAACCCCTATCTGTCGGCTGTGGTGGCCGACCTCGAGGCCGCTGGCCTGCTGGTGATCGACGAGGGTGCCCGCTGCGTGTTTCTTGAGGGGGTGAGCGGGAAGGAGGGCAAGCCCCTGCCGGTGATCGTGCAGAAGAGCGACGGCGGCTTCAACTACGCCACCACCGACCTGGCTGCTATCCGTTACCGCTTCGCGGCGGCCCCCGCCGGCGATGGCGCCCGCCGGGTGATCTACGTGACCGACGCGGGCCAGGCCAGCCACTTCGCCGGCGTGTTCCAGGTGGCGCGGCGGGCCGGCTGGATTCCCGAGGAAGGCCGGCTGGAGCACGTGCCCTTCGGCCTGGTGCAGGGGGAGGACGGCAAGAAGCTCAAGACCCGCGCCGGCGACACCGTGCGCCTCAAGGATCTGCTCGATGAGGCGGTGGAGCGCACCGATGCAGATTTGCGGCGCCGGTTGGAGGAGGAGGGCCGCAGCGAGAGTGAGGCCTTCATTCTTCACGTGGCGACCACCGTGGGGCTGGCGGCGGTGAAATACGCCGACCTCAGCCAGAACCGCACCACCAACTATCAGTTCAGCTTCGACCGGATGCTGGCCCTGCAGGGCAATACGGCCCCTTACCTTCTCTATGCCGTGGTGCGCATCGCCGGCATTGCCCGCAAGGGGCTGGAAGCAGCAAAGGCGGATGCCTTGGGCTCCGATCCTGGGGAGTCCGGCGGCCTGGGTCTTGAGGGCGAGGCTGCGCTGTTGGAGCCTCGGCCATCTGACGCTGAGTTTGACGCTGCCCTGGGGTTCAGCGAACCCCAGGAGTGGGCCCTGGTGCGCCACCTGCTGGGCTTCGATGCGGTGATCGCCGAGGTGGAGGAGGAACTGCTGCCCAACCGGCTCTGTACCTATCTCTTTGAGCTCAGCCAGGTGTTCAACCGTTTCTATGACCAGGTGCCGGTGCTGAAGGCCCCGCCCCAGACGCGGGCTTCCCGCCTGGCGCTCTGCCGCCTGACGGCGGACACCCTGAAGCTGGGGCTCGGCCTGCTGGGGATTTCCACCCTGGAGCGGATGTAGGGCCGCCCCAGGGAGCGGATTGGCAAGGAATCCCAGCCTTGAGTGGTCACTGATGGGGCGACGACCTGGCCTCTGCAGCTTCGCTGCCTGGTTCGATCGGCTCAGCATTGCGCAGGGCCAGATCGCTTCGGCCGATGGCCAGACCCCGGCGACATTCCATAAGCCCGCACCGTAGCGTCGGGAGATGGATCGATCCGCTGCACCCCAGGCGGCCTCGCCGGCCCCACGGGCTCTAGAAACCGCATCGGCCCCAGCCCCGCGGGGGGGGCCATCGGAGGGGCCTATCCCCATGCCGGCTCCGCCCCAGGCCCGCCCCGAGGTGGAGAGCCTTCAGGCCTACAGCGCTCCCCTCGAGGGTCGGCGGGGCCTGCTGCGGCTCGACTTCAACGAGAACACGGTGGGCCCCAGTCCAAAGGTGGTGGAAGCGATCCGCGCCATCCCGGCCGATCAATACGCCATCTATCCGGAATACGACGGTCTGCGGGAGGCCGTGCTGGCCTCGCTGGTGGACATGCCGGGAGCGATTGCCGTTGCTGCTCCCTCCACGGCGCCGGCACCATCAGCGGTCCCAGCAGTGGCCCCGGCCAACAGGGCCGATCAGGTTCCGGCCCCAGTCATGGGGTCGCTCCCTCAGCAGCCAGCTCGGCGGCCCTCCCTCCGCATCGAGCAGGTGGGCCTGTTCAACGGGGTGGATGCGGCCATCCATGCGCTGTTCCAGGCCTACGGGGCGCCCGGCGATCGCCTGCTCACCACCTGTCCCACCTTCGGCTACTACACCCCCTGCGCCCGCATGCAGGGCATGGTGATCGAGGCGATTCCTTACCGCATGCCCGGTTTCGCCTTCCCCTTCGAGGAGATTCACGCGGCCCTCACCACGCCGCCCGCCGGGGCGGACGGGAGCTGGAGCCCGCCCCGCATACTGCTGCTCTGCAACCCCAACAACCCCACCGGCACCCGCCTGGCGCCTGATGCGGTGCTGGCCCTGGCCGCCGCAGCGCCCCACACCCTCGTGGTTGTGGATGAACTCTATGAGGCCTTCACCGGGGACAGCGTGCTGCCCCTGCTGCTGGCCCCCGGGGGGGGGCAGGACCCCGAGGGGCAGAAACCTGGCGATGCCTCGGTAAGGGCCGCCGCCGAAACTGCCGCCCCCGAAACCGCAGCCGGCGCCGACCCGTTCGCCGCCTGTCCCAATCTGCTGGTGCTGCGCTCCCTCTCCAAGACCGCCGGTATCGCGGGCCTGCGGATCGGCTTTGCGATCGGAGCGGCGGCTGTGGTGGATCGGGTCAGCCGGGTGACCGGTCCTTATGACATCAACAGCTTTGCGGTGGCTGCGGCGTTCGCGGCCCTGGCGGATCAGGCCTATGTGGATGCCTATGTGGCCGAGGTGCTGGCGGCCCGCCAATGGCTGGTGGAGCGGCTGGCGGCGGCGGGGGTGCGCCACCATGTGGACGGTGGCAACTACCTGCTGATCTGGCCGCAGCGGCCCGCCGCCGAGGTGGATCAGGCCCTGCGAGAGGCTGGGATCCTGGTGCGCTCGATGGCAGGCAAGCCCCTGATCGATGGCTCCCTGCGGGTGAGCCTGGGCACCCTGGAGCAGATGGGGCGCTTTTGGGAGGCTTTCGCAATCTGCGACGCCCGGCCCGCCTGAGCGTCTGCCGATTTAGCTCATCGACCAGGCCAGGGCCATCGCCAGCACGGTGGACCTATCTCAGGGCCTGTGCTGATCCTGCACCGGCCGCTGGGCCTCAGCGCAACAGCTCGATCACGGTGCCATCGCCAACCGGTGGCACCACCGTGAGGATCCTGCCGGAGCGTCGCACGGGGGTACCGGCCATGGCCTCCAGAAACGGCTGGGCGGAGCTGAGATCGCAGCTGGTTGTGGGCCCGCCGCCGCGGTATTGCACCGGGATCACCCGGCGGGCCCGCAGTTGGCGCACCACCGCAGCAGCCTCCTTACCGTCGTACACCTTGGCGCCGCCGCCAACGCCGATGATGAGCACATCAGGGCGCCCCAGCAGCACGGCATCGTCCGGCGCAATCGTGCCGGCGGTGCCCCCTAGGTGGGCAAACTCCAGGCCCCCCTGGCGCCAGCGCCACAGAGTGGAGGCACCGAAGCGTTTGCCGCCCACCCGGTCGTGGGGAGCACCAATGCCCTCGATGGCCAGGCCCGCCACCCGGTAGGAGCCAGGTTTCACCAGGAACCGGCCCGAGGCCACTGGTGCACCTTCATCCTTCAGCTGGCTGCTGGCCAGGATCACATCGGCGCTCAGTCGCGGCTCGGCGAGGCCGGCGGCACATCCCACCGCCTGGAAGGGATTGAGCAACACCCGGACACCGCCCCCGCTGATCAGCAGGGCGCTGTGGCCGTAGCTGGTGATCGTGACACCGCCGCCCGCTGCCCGGGCCGCTGCAGGGGATGCCAGAGGTAGGAGCACGCTGAGGGGCACAGCCGCCGCCGCCGCCGCCGTCAGCATCGATCGCCATCGTCCAGGACGCCTCTGGGCGGGAGGAATCGGGCCCCTTCGGATCAGGGCACTGGCAGTGGCAGCGCGGAGAGAGGCGGCGAAGGCCATGGGCGGGCATGGGCCCAGGGGCCCCGGCAGTGGCGCGAAACTAGCAGCGCTGAAAGGTGTCCCATCTCCGCACTCGGTTGGCTTGCCCCCTGGAGAGCTCTCAGCGCTGCCGCACGGCCGCGAGTTCGAGAAAGTTGGCCAGGAGCTGGTGGCCATGCTGGGTGAGCACGCTTTCCGGGTGAAACTGCACGCCCTGCAGGTGGGGATGGTCCCGGTGGGCCAGGCCCATGATCGTGCTGTCCTCAAGCCAGGCCGTCACCTCCAGGCAGTCGGGCAGGCTCTCGCGTTCGGCGATCAGGCTGTGGTAGCGGGTGGCGGTGAGGGGATCGGGCAGCCCCCGGAACACCCCCCGGCCGCTGTGGTGAACCGGTGAGGTCTTGCCGTGCATCAGTTCGCGGGCCCGCACCACCTTGCCTCCAAACACCTGGGCGAGACATTGGTGCCCGAGGCAGACCCCCAGGATCGGCACCGTGGGCCCCAGCTGCCGCAGCACCTCCAGGCACACCCCCGCCTGGTTTGGATCGCCGGGACCGGGTGAGATCAGGATCGCTGCCGGATTTAGCGCCCGGATCTGTTCGACATCCAAGGCGTCATTGCGTTCCACCCGCAGGTCGGCGGCGAGGGGATGGTGGGAGGCCAGCTCGCCCAAGTACTGCACCAGGTTGAAGGTGAAGCTGTCGTAGTTGTCGAGAACCAGGAACATGGGGCGGGAGAAGGGGCCGAGCGCCGGGCTGACGCCGAAGGGCAGCCCGGGGCTTGGATTCTGGCGAAGCGGCGATCTACGAGGGTGTCGGGCTGAAGGCTGAATGCTTTCCCTGGCGAGGCCCGGCAGAGGCTCCTGAGTGCCCCCCCATTCTCAGCTTGTCGGAGCAAGCCAGGCGGATGGGGTGCCCGGAAGGCTGCTTGGAGGGTGAACTCAGATGCCCAGCCGGGTGAGGAGGGGCGGCACGAGCAGCAGCAGGGCAATCATCATGGAGGAGAGGGCTGCCACCAGCACGGCGGCGGCGGCGCAATCCTTGGCGATCCGGGCCAGGGGATGGAACTGGCGCCCGATGGCCAGGTCCACGACGGCTTCGGTGGCGGTGTTGAGCAGTTCGAGCACCAGCACGGCCGCCACGGTGAGCACCAGCACCGCAAGCCGATCCAAGCTGAGGCGCAGCCAAAGACCGAGCAAGAACACCAGGGCTCCGGTGATCACGTGGATGCGGAAATTGCGCTGGCTGGCGAAGCCGTAGGCAAGCCCTTGAGCGGCGTAGCGGAAACTGGCGGGCAGGTCTCCGGCCACCTTCCAGGCCCCCACCCGCATCCGGCGTCCCCGGCGATGCCCATCCGATTCCAGAGGGATGGGGCGTGGGCGTGTCCCATCCCGGAGGGGGGGGTGGGAGGGATCAGGAACGAGCATGGGTGCGCGGAAACCGGTCCCACAGATCTGCACTTTAATGCCCCCGGCCGGAACGCCCTTGTCACCATTGCAACATCGGAGCTCCTGGGGCCGCGGGCGGAGCTGTCCATGTTCCCGGAGGTTTCCCTGTCACGCACCGGTGATGAGCGCCTCCTGCCGGGAGAGCATGGTGGCGAGGCTGGCTTCATCGGGATGGTCCCAGCCCAGCAGGTGCAACAGCCCATGGCTGGCGAGGAACTGCAGCTCCGCCTCCAGGCTGGTGCCTGCCGCAGCCGCCTGGCGGGCGGCGCTCTCCAGGGAGATCACGATGTCGCCCAGTTCGAGCGGCTCGCCGCTGGACTCCCAGGCAACGCCGGGCTCACGATCGAGAAAGGGCTCGTTATCGAGATCATTCCCCTCCACGTCGTCTCCCTCGGGGTCATCTCCTTCGGGGTCGTCGCTCTCACTGCCGTCCTCGTCGTCCTCGAATCGGCCAGCCTCCTCGACCAGGCCGGCGGGCAATGGCAGTGAGAGGCCAGCCTCCCGGTCGCTCTCCAGGGCGGCGAAGGAGAGCACGTCCGTGGGTTCGTTCCGGTGCCGCCAGGTGCGGTTGAGGGCCGCGATGCTCGCGTCATCGGTGAGCAGCAGCCCGAGGCTGTAAGTTCCCGCCAGCAGTTCGGCGGGAAGATCCGCCGCCAGCTGGCTCAGCCACCCCTCGAGCAGGTCCTGCCAGCGCTCCTCAGCCGCGGCCCCGGCGGCCAGGGAGCCGGCGGCGGCCAGCAGGGGGGCAAGCTCCGGTGCCAGGGGCGTGCCCTCGGTGGTTTCAAGACGGAAGGCCAGATCCAGCACGGCAGCTGTGGGGGTGGGTCCTGCCGCCGATCGAGCGCTCACTGGGGCAGGTTGGGTCGTCCCAGCCAGGCGATCAGCACCAGGAAGGCGGTGAGCCCGAGGGCGGTGAGGCCGAAGTGCAGCAGGCTCTGGCGGCCCTTGCGCACCATGTTGCGCATCGCCAGTTTGATGAAGGGGGCGCTGGGGACTTCCCCCTCGCCGCGGGCTCCGTTGGGGGCGTGGGCGCGGTTTTGGTCGCGGGCCGGGGCTTCTGGGGAAGGGAGCATCCGCGTCGGCGTCAAGGATTGGTTTATATCTTGTATCTTGGCATCGACTCCCGGCGAGCGCGGCGGACGCCGCCCCGGCTCCTCTAAGGGGTTCGTGGAGCCTGCCACCGAGCCTTGCTCTGGCTCTTGCGCACCCATCAGTGGCAGCCCTTGCGGCGCATTTGGTCCGATCTGTCCTGGGGGGGAGAGGAAATCGATCGGCGTTGGAGGTCCAACAGCAGGCAGGGATCCAGAGGGGCCGATACGGTGCTGAATTTGGAGGTAGGGCCTGAGGCTTTTGGGAGGCGGAGCAATCCTGATGAGATACAGGCTAGGGGAGAAGTGCGAGAGACACGAAGACGATGACTCGTTTAGACGAGAATCCGGCGGCAATCAAGGATGCTTTAGCTCTCAATCGTGTGCGCCTCAATTACGAACGAGAGGGCGAAGTGCCTCCCCTTCTCCATTGACCACAGGGAGTTCCTACCTTTTTTGTGCATGGATGCGCTTTCTCAATTGGCGGCTCCATCCGAGGGCAGCACCAAGCCCGAGCAGAGGGAGAGGGCCGGGGGCTTGCGGGATAGGGGAGCTGGTTGCACCAAAAGAAATGGATAAGGTGGGAAAACTACTGGCATTATTGGAGTAATTGGGGCTGTTATTCCTGAATGTGTCAAGTGCTAAAAAGCCTTCGGAGGTGGTGTAGAAGTTGTTGGTTGTTCCATTGGCGTAGCCGGTTGTGCGTCCCATGCCCCAGCTCCCGCCGGTGGGGGCATACACGATAAGGGAATAGGCGGTTGACGGACTCATGGCATACCCCGTGATATTGGGGAGCAGGGTGGAGTCGAGTGTCAGCTGAAAACCAGTGCTGGTCGTGGTTGGCGCTGTAAATGGAACCACGTCCCGGGCATACTCCGTGGTTCCGGCAACAGCGGAATAGGCGGTTGAATTCGTGGTGTTGCGCAGGGCGACTGTGATTGTGCCCGAGCCACTAGTTGAGGTAGAAGTGTTCAGTCCAAGATTCAGTCAATCGATCAGAAAGTCTGGGCTTCCAGATCCTGTCTGAAATGCGATGCCAAAGTTATTTGTATAGTTTGAGCCTCCTGGCCAGTTTACGTTGCTGTTGGAGGGGGCACTAGGAGGCTGTTGCACATAGATCGTTTCGGGCGAAAAGACCCGTCTCGCTCCACGCCAGCGCCAAATTCGGTCTCAGTTGGGTCTTGCCGGTGTCCTCACTTCAGGCCAGTCAAAAGCCCGAGATCGATTGCAGAACAGCTGAACTG
>CALRXC020000018.1:0-69635 GCA_943372025.1 Synechococcus sp. UW140
GGGGAGGTGCGGGCGGTGCTGGAACGGATGGACGGAGTGGAAGCGTTGGTGAGCGAAGTGTTGTACGGCAGTGGACTGCGATTGATGGAAGCGCTGCGGCTGCGGGTAAAGGATCTGGATTTCGAGCGCCGAGAACTGACTGTGCGCGATGGAAAGGGCAACAAGGATCGGCGGACGATGCTTCCTATGGGGGTAGGAGAGCGGTTGCGAGTGCAGTTACAGAAGGTGCGACGCCTGCACGAGAAAGACCTTGCGGAGGGGTACGGAAGTGTGCAACTACCCGGAGCGCTCCGCCGTAAATACCGGAATGCAGACAAGCAGTTGAACTGGCAGTGGGTGTTCCCCCAGCACCAACGCTGGCGCAATAACCAAACAGGAGAGCAGGGTCGGCATCATCGCGATCCGAGCCTGGTGCAAAAAGCGATTCGCCGCGCCGTGATCGAGGCAAAGATCAGAAAAGCCGCCACCTCTCACAGCTTACGTCATTCGTTTGCGACCCATTTACTCGAACGTGGCACCAAGAAGCTCTGTGCGTCTGCGCTGGAGATCATTATGTAGCTACTACATTAATGATTTCGAGTCAGCTATGCGAGATGCAATACCTATGTAAAGGAAGCACCGACAAAAGTGGCCGGACAATCAGTTCTGGGCTTGATTGCACTCTCTACCGGAGCAAGTGAACATATCAACGATATCGATAAACTACTACTGCACTTAAAACCGGAAGAAGCGGAAGACTACTACTATTTGGCGGCGTATCGTCTTTCTCAAGGAAATCTCGGAGAGGCGGCTAGACTGCTCTCTATCGGGATACATTTGGACGACAAGATAAAACCAAGATTTATGACAGATCCCATTTGGGACACCGTACGAGATGATCAGAGGTTTAAACCTGCATCATTGTGAATGCTTTGGCCCAAACTAATGGGGTGTCGAACAAGCCCTTCGAGTGGTCAGGCCACCATCAATTCTCTGCTGCGCCTCCTCAAGCTTCTTGCCTGCCACTCAGGGGCAGCGTTCGGGAGCGAACCCGTTGCTCAGTTTCAGCCGCAGTTCAGGCTAAGACGGGTGTCTGCCCCGGTCGTGGGGTTGGTGCCGCTGGCGTCGCGGCAGAGGGCGCGCTGGTCGGCCCGGTCGATCAGGGCATCGCTGAAATCCGCCCCCGTCACATCGGCGCCGGCGAAGCTGCTGCCGGAGGCGATCACGCCGCGCAGCACGGCATTGTGGAAGTTGGCACCGCTGAAATCCACCTTGTCCATCAGCACGTCGCTGAGGTCGGCGCCACTGAAGTCGGCCTTCGGGAAGGCCGCCTGGGTGAGGATCGCGCCGTGCAGATCGGCACCGGCGAAGCGGGCACCTCGGCCCTGGGCGCCGGCGAAGGAGGTCTGGGCCAGCTGCTGGCCGCTGAAGTCCTGGCCGTTCTGGTTGGTGAGGGTGTAATCCACCCCCTGGAATTCGGCCCACGCCGGGGCAATCGCTCCGCCGACCAGGGTGCCCAGGGCAAGTACAAGGCTCAGCAATAGGGCCAGGCAGGGGGCGAGGGCGCTAAGGCTGGACATGGGGCCTCCGGAGCGGCTGTGGACAAAGGGCCGGCCGACCCCCTTGGGATCTACTCTGGCCCCCGGGGCCGCGGTTGCTGGGGTGACCCTGGCCTCCATCGTGGCGCAGCCGGGGTCACACGGAGGTGGAGCTCACCCCCAGATGCTGGCGGATGCGATCGAGGGCAGCCTTCTCGGCGGAGCTCACCTTCTCACCGGAGCCGAACAGGCCATTGCCGGCGGCGGCGGCCACCGCTTCGCAGCCCTCCACGATCAGCTGGCAGTACTGCTGGGCGGAGGCGGCATCGCCCTTGGCGCGGGCCAGGGCCACGGCTCCATCCACCTCCTCAAGGGCGCGGTCGAGCACCTTGCCGTCGCGCACATCTTCGGGGGTGACCGCGAGCTTCTGAGGCTGGATCCCTTGCTTGAGGGCCTCCGGATCGAAAAGGCTGGAGATCAGGGGGTTCGAGGCGTAGCGGCCGGCGGCACCGGCCAGCTCACGGCCCAGGGCCATGGCTTCCTGGGCGCTCGAGAAGATGCCCATGTCCACGGCCATCATGGCCATGGCGGCGGCCAGGGGACCGCCCATCAGTTTGTTGCGTTCTTCTTTGGTCAGTTCAACAGCCATGGAAGGGAAAATTCCACTACCCCTCCAGCTTGGCCAGGGCAGCTGCTTCCGTCATCGCTGCGACCTGACCGCTTCCTTACGGTCCGACCCCGCGCCCCTGCGGGGCGGGGCGTGGTCCAGGTGGAGCCTGGTAGGGATCCAGCAGCGGCATCACGGCCCCCAGCAAATAGAGGGACCCTGCCACCACTGGCAGCGCGCTGCCCGGCAAGCCCTTTCCAGCCGCCGCTCCGCTGAGCTGCTGAAGGCCGTCCTCCAGCTCCAGCACCGAGGCCAGCTGGCCGGCCAGATCCGGGCAGGCGGCAGCCAGCTCATCGGTGCTCCAGGCGCGGTGATCGGGGATCGGCACAATCAGGGCCCTGTCCTCTGGCCCGATCAGTGCCCGCAGCACAGCGGCTCCATCCTTGTGCCGCTGGATGCCGATCAGCCAGGTCCGCCCGCCTCCCCCCAGCCGATCGAGTTCCCGCCGCAGCACCACGGCAGCCGGTGGGTTGTGGGCCCCGTCGAGCAGGAGGGGGACACCCCGGAAGTGGCGGGTTTCCAGCCGCCCGGGCCAGCGGGCGGCGGCCAGGCCGGCCAGGATCGCGGCCTCGCTGAGGGGGGCCTCCGGCCGGGGCCAGCCCCGCTCCGCCAGGGCCCGCGCCATCGCCACCGCCACGGCCCCGTTGCTGCGCTGCACCACCCCGCTGAGGCCCAGCTCCGGTCCACCTGCTTTGGGATCGGCCAGGGGCGCCACCCAGCGCAACTCGGCCCCGAGCCTTCGGGCTTCCGCTTCGAGCATGGTGGCGACCTCCGGGGCCTGGGGAGCGCTGAATGCCAGGCAGCCCGCAGTGAGCACCCCCGCCTTCTCCAGGGCGATCGAGGCCAGATCGGCGCCGAGGTGTTCGCAGTGATCGAGGCCAATCGCCCCGAAGCCCACCACGGGGCGGTGCGGATGGGCCGTGGTGGCATCGAGCCTGCCCCCCAGACCCACTTCGAGCACACAAAGATCGAGGTCTGACAGGGCGAAACGATCGAAGGCTGAGGCGGTGAGCCATTCGAAGGGGGTGAGCTGGTGGGCTGCGGCGATCGGCCGCCAGCGGACCAGATCGGCGCGGAGGGTGGCCGGTGCGATCCAGCGGTCATCGAGCTGAATCCGTTCGCACCAGCTCACCAGGTGAGGGGAGCGGTAGATGCCGCAGCGCAGGCCCGCCGCCCGCAGGATGGCGTGCAGGAAGGTGGCGATCGAACCCTTGCCGTTGGTGCCCGCCACCTGCACGGCGCGGAACCGCCGTTCCGGGTGCCCGCCGGCGGCGAGGGCCCCCTCCAGCCGCTGAAGGCCCAGGTCCATGCCTCGGCTGGCGAAGGGCTCCAGGAGGTCATCGATCACCACCGGCTCCGGGGATTCGGTGGTGATCGATTCAGCCGCCTGCGAGGCCAGCTCAGGGGGGCGATCCACCGGTTCGGGGCGCTCGGGCGCGGGAGCGGTGGCGTTCACGCCAGGGTGAGCAGCGCCCGCTCAAGCCGCTTGATCGCCTTGCGGATGTGGCGCGGCCGGATCACCAGGGGCGGCACGAAGCGCACCACCCGCGGCCCGGCCGGCACCAGCAGCAGCCCCTCAGCCATGGCCGCCTTCACCAGATCGGGGGCGGAGGGAGCTTCCTCGCGTAGCACTAGGCCCTGCAGCAGGCCCCAGCCCCGTTGGCGTTCGAGCAGGGTCGGATGCCGTTGCACCAAGGCCTCAAGCTGCTCCCGCAACAGGGTGGCCATGGCCTCCACGTGGGTGAGCAGCTCGCGCCGCTCGATCTCCTGGATCACCGTGAGTCCGGCCCTGCAGGCAAAGGGATTGCCCCCGAAGGTGCTGGCGTGTTCGCCGGCCCTGAGGAGGTCGGCGGAGGCCTTCACCGCCAGGGCACCGATCGGGATGCCGCCGCCGAGGCCCTTGGCCAGGGTGAAGGCGTCGGGTTCGATGCCGAGCCGCTGGTGGCCCCACCAGCGCCCGCTGCGGCCGACCCCCACCTGCACCTCATCGAGGATCAGCAAAATGGAGCGTTCATCGCAGAGCTGGCGCACCCGCTGGAAGAAGGCCGGATCGCCGGGGTTCACGCCGCCCTCGCCCTGGAGGGGTTCAAGCAGCACCGCCGCCACCCGGGGGGCCTCGGCTTCACATTCGGCCAGCAGGGCCTCGAAGGCGGCGGTGTCGTTGTAGGGGAAGTAGCGGAAGCCCTCCACCATCGGCTCGAAGCCTTGGTGGTACTTGGGCTGGCCTGTGGCGCTCACGGCCGCGAGGGTGCGGCCGTGGAAGCTGGCTTCGGCGGTGAGGATCAGGGGGCGCTCGATGCCGCGCACCACGTGTCCGTGCTTGCGGGCCAGCTTGATGGCGGCCTCGTTGGCCTCGGCGCCGGAATTGCAGAAGAACACCTTGTCGGCGCAGCTGCGCTCGCAGATCGCCCGGGCCAAGGCCTCCTGCTCGGGGATGCGATACAGATTGGACACGTGCTGGAGGGTGTCCAGCTGGTGGCAGAGGTTGCGCCGCAGCACCCGGTCACTGTGGCCGAGGGTGCACACGGCAATGCCGGCCACGCAGTCGAGGTAGCGGCGCCCCTCGTTGTCCCACACCCAAAGGCCCTTTCCCCGCACCAAGGTGAGGGGGAAGCGTGTGTAGGTGTCCATCACCGCCGAAGGGATGGGAGCGGTGGGACTCGAACCCACATGCCCGAAGGCGCTCGATTTTGAGTCGAGTCCGTCTACCAATTCCGGCACGCTCCCGCGATTCAGACTCTAGGCTCCAGCCCTCAGGCCGGATCGCTGAGCCGGCGGATGCGGGCCCCAACGGCGTTGAGCTTGCCCTCGAGGTTCGCGTAGCCGCGGTCGAGGAACTCCAGCCCCCGCACCGTGGTGACGCCATCGGCGGCGAGGCCGGCCAGCACCATGGCAGCCGAGGCCCGCAGGTCGGTGCCGCGCACCGGGGCGCCGCTGAGGCGTGCCACGCCCTCAATGCAGGCGGTGTTGCCCTGGAGGCGAATCGAGGCGCCCATGCGCTGCAGTTCGGCCACGTGCTGGAGACGGTTCTCGAAGATTGTCTCCACCACCACGCTGGTGCCGTTGGCGGTGGCCAGCAGGCTCATGAAGGGGGCCTGGAGGTCGGTGGGGAAGCCGGGGAAGGGCATGGTGCGCAGATCAAACGCCTGGATCGACTCCGCGCTGATCTTCAGGTTCGTACCCTCCTGCACCAGGCGGCAACCCGCCTCATCCAGCTTGGTGAGCACGGCTCCGAGGTGCTCGGGAATCACGGGACCCACCGTGAGGTTGGAGCGGGTGATCGCCGCGGCGAGCAGGAAGGTGCCGGCCTCGATCCGGTCGGGAATCACCGCGTAGTCGGCCTCATGGAGGGTGGGCACCCCATTGATCACGATCGTCGGGGTACCGGCCCCGCGCACCCGGCCGCCCATGGCGTTGAGCAGGCGGGCCAGGTCGATCACCTCGGGCTCGAGAGCGGCGTTGTCGATCACCGTTTCGCCGTCGGCCAGGGCAGCGGCCATCATCAGGGTCTCGGTGGCGCCGACACTCGGGCAGTCGAGATGGATGTGACCTCCATTGAGTCGCTTGCTGCGTCCAGGGACCGAGGCGGTAACCACCCCGTGTTCGATGGTGACCTGGGCGCCAAGCGCCTTGAGCCCCTTCACGTGCTCCACCACAGGGCGGCTCCCGATCTGACAGCCCCCGGGCATGGGCACCTGGGCGGTGCCCATGCGGGCCAGGAGGGGGCCGATGCAGAAGAAGCTGGCCCGCAGGCTGTTCACCAGCTCATAGGGAGGGGCGGCCTGGGTGATGTGCTCGCCGTCGAGGTCGATGCAGTCGCCTTGGCGGGTGACCCGCACACCGAGGGCTGCCAGGATCTCCCCCATGGCGGTGATGTCGGTGAGGGGGGGCACGTTGCGGAGCCGCAGGGTGTCTCGGCTGAGCAGGCAGGCAGCCATCAGCACCAAGGCCGAATTCTTGGCGCCGCTGACGCGCAGCTCTCCGGAGAGCTTGAGGCCACCGGAAACCTCAAGGCGGGAGTCGAGGAGCTGGATGGCCGGTGCCGCGGAGAGGGTCATGGCGCCGAGCCTGTCATGAAACGCGAGCGCATATTGACAACTTTTATCCAGATCGTCTACGAGGCCGCAGCCCGAACTGTCTCGCCGGCGCTCTACGGCGGTGGGGTTGCTCCGGCGAGCGGCCAGTAGCGGCGCGGGCGACGAGCTTGGAGCCAATGACCTACAATCATCAGGTCACTGCGATTGCCGCAGTGAGGTGCGCCCGCGGATGTGGCGGAATTGGTAGACGCGCTAGTTTCAGGTACTAGTGGCAGCAATGTCGTGGGAGTTCAAGTCTCCCCATCCGCATCGACCTTTTTATGATCGTTCTCAAGATCGCCAATTCTTCCGAACTTCTTGCCGCCAAGGTGGGCAAGTTTTTGGAGAGCCTCACTCCCGATGGGTTCGACCAGGTCACGGTGGAGGACATCGTGATCCGTAAATTGATTGAAAACCTTGCCGCTGAAGGGCTGCGTGGTGAAGTTGCCGCTGTGAGTGGCTTGGATCTCAATGGCCAGGAACTGGTGATCCACAAACAATTGCATGTGCGCAGCAACCGGCCCTTCTGAGGCCGGGGCGTCCCAGGGTGATCCTGCCGTACCCGAGACTGCGGCTCAGGACGTGATCACCAGCCGGCGCAACCCCCTTGTGGGCCAGCTGCGCTCCCTCCATGAGGCCCGTGGGCGGCGGCAGAGCCGCCAGCTTCTTCTGGAGGGCACCCACCTGATCGAGGAGATGATGCGCCTCGGCCTCGAGCCCGACCTTCTTGTGGCGACCCCCGCCTGGATCGTCCGCCACCCCCACCTGCTGGCCGCCCTGCCGGCCGCCACCCCCCTGCGCGCAATGGCGGCCGAGGTGCTAGAGGCCGCCGCCACCACCCGCTCTCCCGATGGTGTGCTGGCGGTGTTGCCCACGCCGGAGCCCCGGCCTGCCGGTCCGGCTCACTTCGTGCTGGCCCTCGACCGTCTCCAGGATCCGGGCAACCTGGGCACGCTGCTGCGCACGGCCCTGGCCGCCGGGGTGGGGGAGGTGTGGCTGGGGGAAGGGGCCGATCCGCACCAGCCCAAGGTGCTGCGCTCCTCCAGCGGGGCGGTCCTGGCCCTGCCCCTGATTCGCCTGGAGGCCGCCGAGCTGGCCGTCCGCCTCGATGGGGCCCGCCGCAGCGGTCTGCAGGTGGTGGCGGCCGTGCTGCCTTCGCCGGCCTGGCCCCATCCACCGCCCTACTGGGGGCATGACTGGACCCGGCCCACCGTGCTCCTGCTGGGCAACGAGGGAGCGGGGGTCGACCCTCGGCTGCTGGAGCCGGGGGACGCCGTGGTGACGATTCCCCACAGCCCGGCGGTGGAATCCCTGAATGTGGCGGTGGCCGCGGCGCCGCTGCTGCTGGAGCGCTGGCGCCAGGCTGCGGGTGGAGGAGCGGCCGGGAGCTGAATCGGGGCCTGATCCGGCCCCCTCCGCGCCACTGCTTCGCCCCCGAAGGCTCGATTCGGTGGCGATGGTGATCCTGTCCGGATCAGTGGCAGGGGAGAATGCGCCCAATCGCTTAAGGCCGTTCGGTGATCGCAGCCAGCTCCGCCCCCGATGGATCCACCGCCCCGGCGGCCGCCGGCGGCTTCGATTTCGATCTGATCGTGATCGGGGCCGGCTATGGCGGCTTCGATGCCGCCAAGCACGCAGCGGAACACGGACTGAAGGTGGCGATCGTGGAAGCTCGCGACATGGGCGGCACCTGCGTGAACCGGGGCTGTGTGCCCTCCAAGGCCCTGCTGGCCGCCAGCGGCCGGGTGCGGGAGCTGGCCGACGCCGAGCACCTCGCCGGCTTCGGCATCCACGCGGCGCCGGTGCGCTTTGAGCGCCAGAAGATTGCCGATCACGCCCGCCAATTGGTGGAAACGATCCGCACCAACCTCACCAAGACCGTGGAGCGCTCCGGCGCCAGGATCCTGCGCGGCAAGGGCCGCCTCGATGGGCCCCAGCGGGTGGTGGTGCGCGAAAGAGGCGGCGGCGTGGAGCGCCCCTACACCGCCCGCGATGTGATCATCGCCACCGGCTCCGATCCCTTCGTGCCACCAGGCATCGAAACCGATGGCCGCACCGTGTTCACCAGCGATGAGGCGGTGGACCTGGAGTGGCTGCCGCGCTGGATCGCGATTGTGGGCAGCGGCTATATCGGCCTGGAATTTGCCGATGTCTATACGGCCCTGGGCTGTGAGGTCACGATGATTGAGGCCCTCGATCGGGTGATGCCCACCTTTGATCCGGATATCGCCAAGATCGCCGCCCGCAACCTGATCGATTCCCGCGACATCGACGCCCGTGCCGGCGTGCTGGCCAAGTCGATCAAGCCCGGCTGTCCGGTGCAGATCGAGCTGGTCGACATGAAGACCCGTGAGCCGGTGGAAACGCTGGAGGTGGATGCGGTGCTGGTGGCCACCGGCCGGGTACCGGTGAGCAAAGACCTCAATCTGGCCTCGGTGGGCGTTCAGACCAGCCGCGGCTTCATCCCGGTGGACGACACCCTGCAGGCGCTCGCCTCCAGCGAACCTGGTGCCGCCCCGATTCCCCATCTGTGGGCCGTGGGCGATGTGACCGGCAAGATGATGCTCGCCCACACCGCTGCCGCCCAGGGCACCGTGGCGGTGGAGAACATCCTGGGCCACCACCGCCGCATCGATTACCGCTCGATTCCGGCCGCCACCTTCACCCATCCCGAGATCAGCTCGGTGGGCCTGAGCGAGGCCGATGCCAAGGCGCTGGCGGCGGAGCAGGGCTTCGAGCTGGGGGTGGTGCGCAGCTACTTCAAGTCCAACTCCAAGGCCCTGGCCGAGCTGGAGAGCGATGGGCTGATGAAGCTGCTGTTCAACAAGGCCAGCGGTGAGGTGCTCGGCGCCCACATCTATGGCCTGCATGCGGCCGACCTGATCCAGGAGATCGCCAACGCCGTGGCGCGGCGCCAGGGGGTAGTGCAGCTGGCCAGCGAGGTGCACACCCACCCCACCCTCAGCGAGGTGGTGGAGGTGGCCTACAAGCAGGCGGCCCTGGCTGTCGCCGGCTGAGGGAGCGTCCCGCCCTTCGTTTCCTCCTGCTTCCAACCTTTAGCAGTCCTCAACCGAGACCCCATGGAGATCCGCCGCCGGCCCCCCAACCCTTCGGTGCGGGTGGCCCACCTCGAATTCGGCACCCCCCATGCCGAGGAGAAGCCGCGCCACATCCTGGAGAAGATCGTGTGGGAGAAAGACCGTGAAGTGGCAGCCGCCCGGGAGCGGGTGAGCCTGGAGCAGCTCAAGGGCCAGGTGGCGAAGCTCCCGCCCAGCCGTGATTTTGTGGCGGCCCTGCGGGCCAGCTGCCGCAAGCCAGCGGTGATCGCTGAAGTGAAGAAGGCCAGCCCCAGCAAGGGGGTGATACGCGAAAACTTCGATCCGGTGGCGATCGCCCGGGGCTACGCGGCCGGCGGCGCCAGCTGCCTCTCGGTGCTCACCGATAAGCAGTTCTTCCAGGGAGGCTTCGACGTGCTGGTGGCGGTGCGCGGCGCCGTGGAGCTGCCGCTGCTCTGCAAGGACTTCATCCTCAGCCCCTATCAGCTGTACCAGGCCCGGGCGGCCGGGGCCGACGCGGCCCTGCTGATCGCCGCGATCCTCACCGACCAAGACCTGGCCTACCTGCTCAAGGTGGCCCGGGCCCTGGGGCTGGCGGCGCTGGTGGAGGTGCATGATGCCGCCGAGCTGGAGCGGGTGCTGGCCCTCGACGGGGTGAATCTGATCGGCATCAACAACCGCGACCTGAGCAGCTTCACGGTGGACCTGGCCACCACCGAGCAGCTGATGGAGCGTTTCGGCGAGCAGGTGCGCGAGCGCGGGGCCCTCCTAGTGAGCGAATCGGGCCTGTTCAGCCGCGACGACCTTGACCGGGTGGTGAGCGCCGGTGCCGATGCGGTGTTGGTGGGTGAGGCCCTGATGCGCCAGGCCGATGTGACCGCGGCTCTGGAAACATTGATCGGGGGGTGAATCCAGAGGGGCGTCGGATCAACCCCACCATGGTCTTAACCATGGTCTTCAACCCCTTAAGATGGTCTTCGAATCTGCCCCGGGGACATGGCGGCCACGATCAGCGCCTCGCAGTTCAAGGCACGCTGCCTCGGGTTGATGGATCAGGTGGCTGCCACCGGCGAGGTGCTGGTGATCACCAAGAACGGTCAGCCCGTGGCGGAGCTCCATGCGTGCGCGCCGGCCCGTCGCGCCAGCCCCTTCGGACTCCATCCCGGCGTGGAAATCCATGGCGATCTGCTCGCACCGATCGACAGCCCCTGGGCGGCCCTGGAGTGATCCTCCTCGACACCCATGTGCTCCTTTGGCTCGATCGTGAGGATCCAGCCCTCGGGGCCAGCAGCCGTGAGCGCATCCGCACGGCCTGGGAGAAAGGTTCAGTGGCGGTGTGCGCCATCTCGTTCTGGGAGGTGGCCATGCTCGCCGCCCGGGGCAGTATTGACCTGCGCCAATCTCCCGAGAGTTGGCGAGGGGATTGGCTGCGCGCCGGTCTTGTGGAGATCGCCCTGGATGGAGCCCTGGCGGTGGCGGCTGCAGAGTTGGCGGAGTTCCACCCCGATCCAGCGGATCGCTTCATCGCCGCCACCGCCATGGCGCGGGCGGCCACCTTGATCACGGCCGATCAGGCATTGCTGCGCTGGCCGGGGCCGCTGCTGTGTAGTGATGCGGGGAAGTGAAAGCCTCTGAACGTGTACGTTTGCCTAAAGGGGGAAAACGTCCGCGCCAGGAGGGGATTTGAGAAGGTAAGGCCAAGGGGGAAGGTTGGGGCGGGGAGTGAACGGACTGCCGATGTGCCGCCGCGAGTGCGCTGGTCAGTAACTGGTGAGTGGGTCGTGCGCGGTCTGCATCATCGGCTTATTGGGCTGTGTACCGATGGCAGCACGGTACACTTCAGCACATCTCAAGTGTTCACCGTAATTGCATCTTACGTCTCAGAAAAAGCGCTGCCTATGCTTCCAATAAATCGGAGACTAGTCTCAGCGCTTCATTGCGAATATCGGGACTTCTCAGCCAAACACAGCCCAGCCGCCAAGGTTGCCCATCCCATGGAATCCAGCGGGGGCCATTCGGGCCACACTGCAGCCAGCAAAAAAGCCCCCGCCAGAGCGGGGGCTAGGGGAGTGGTGGAAGGCGGCGGCAGAGGCCATACCGCCCGCCTCGTTCACACCTTGCGGCTGTAGAACTCCACTACCAGAAGTTCGTTGATCTCGAGCGCCACCCATTCGCGCTCGATCCGGCCGGTCACCTTGGCGGTCATCTTCGCCTTGTCGAACTCCAGGTGGGGCGGGATGTTGGCGAGGCCTGGGAAGGCCAGGTTGGCTTCGGCGAGTTGCTTGGAGGCCTTGCGCTCGCGGATGGCCACCACATCACCGGCCTTGCACTGGAAGCTGGCGATGTCCACCACCCGGCCGTTCACGGTCACATGGCCATGGTTCACCAGCTGGCGGGCGCCGGGCACGGTGGGGCCGAAGCCGAGGCGGAAGCACACATTGTCGAGACGGTTCTCGAGCAACTTGAGCAGGTTGGTTCCGGTGGAACCCTCCTGGGCACGGGCTTTCTTCACGTAGCGCACCAGCTGACGTTCGGAAATGCCGTAGTTGAAGCGGAGCTTCTGTTTTTCTTCGAGACGGATCGCGTATTCGGAGCGCTTGCGACGGGCCTGGCCGTGCTGACCGGGGGGATAAGCCCGCTTGGCGGACTTACGGGTGAGACCGGGAAGGTCTCCCAAGCGCCGCGTGATCCTCAGGCGAGGGCCGCGGTATCGGGACATGAAGGGTTCGGTTCGGGGGGACGGGATCGAGCCGGCGATCGGCTCAGGCAGGCGCGCTGTCGCAATGGTGAGGCCGGGGAGTGTCCCGTTCCGCTCCTTTGCCTTGGGGCGCCAATTGGTGATCTTAAATCAATGCCCCTGCTGGATCCCGCTGGGCTGGATCTGCGTTTCGGGCGCCATGCTGGGTCTGCTAAGCCCTGCCCATTGCCATGGAGCGCCAACTGGCGATCGTGAATCAAGCTCTTGCCGCCCTGCTGCTGGCCTTGATCGGGGCCTACCAGCGCTGGATTTCACCCTTGCTTGGGCCCCGTTGCCGCTTCATCCCCAGCTGTAGTGCCTACGGCGCTGAGGCGATCGGCCGCCATGGTCCCTGGCGCGGCGGCTGGCTCACCCTGCGGCGGCTGGCCCGCTGCCACCCCTTCACCCCCTGCGGCTGCGATCCGGTGCCCGATTGAGGCCCGAGCCCCCTCCGCTGGCGCGTTAGCGGTTCCGGACGGGCGCCCTGGTGCCCCCCGATCGAACATTTCGGCTGGTGGGTAGATGATTTTCGCCCCCGCCTGAGCCCCTTCTTCTCCCATCCCCCCCCTTCCCGCCGGCCTGATGCTCTTTTCCCCGCCGCTGCGCCTCTACACCCGCGTCGGCTGCTGCCTCTGCGAGGGCCTCGAGGAGCGGCTCCGGGCTCTGGATCCGCCGCCGCTCCTGGAGCTCGTGGATGTGGATGGGGATCCGGCCCTGCAGGCCCGCTACGGCCTGCGGGTGCCAGTGCTGGCCCGGGCGGGCGGATCCGCTGCGGCCGGGGCTGCTCCGGCTGGGGCTGCTCCGGCCCCCGCCTGGGTGGATCTGCCGCCGGTGCCGCCCCGGCTCGGGGGGGAGCGGCTGCAGGCTTGGCTGACTGCCCACGGGGCGGTTGCCGGAGCGTCAGCCCCGGGCGGGACTCCCCCGGGTGACGGGCCTTAGATGGGCCATCGATGTGCGGTGAGCGGCCCCCATGACCCAGTTTCTCCATTCGCTGCTGCATCAGGTGGGTCTGGCGATTCCGGAGGGCTTGGAGAACAGAAGGATCACCGCGATCAGCTGTGATTCCCGCCGGTTCGGCAACGGCACGCTCTTCGTGGGTCTGCCCGGCAGCCGCGTGGATGGGGGAAGTTTCTGGCGGCAGGTGCTCGCCGCCGGAGCCGCCGCCGCCGTGATCGGTGAGCAGGCCGCCGCCGCCGATCCCCCGGGCCCTGCCGATCCGGTGCTCGTGGTGGCGGATCCGGTGGCCCACTGGGCCGGCGAACTGGCGGCGGCCTTCTGGCAGCAGCCCAGCCGCCGCCTGGCCTTGATCGGGGTGACCGGCACCAACGGCAAGACCACCACCACCCACCTGATCGAGCACCTGGCCGCCAGCACAGGCCATCCAACGGCCCTCTTCGGCACCCTCGTGAACCGCTGGCCCGGTCACAGCGTGACCGCCCAACACACCACGGCCTTCGCCGACGTGCTCCAGCCGCAGCTCGCCGCGGCGGCCGAGGCCGGCGCCCGCATCGCCGCGATGGAGGTGAGCTCCCACTCCCTGGATCAGCAGCGGGTGGCCGGCTGCCGCTTCGCCGGGGCGGTGTTCACCAACCTCACCCAGGACCACCTCGATTACCACCCCTCGATGGAGGCCTACTTCGAGGCCAAGGCCCGCCTGTTCGCCGAACCCTTCCTCGCTGGCGACGCGGTGGTGAATGGTGATGACCCCTGGGGCCAACGCCTGGCCGCCGAGCTGGTGGAGCGTGGTGTGCGCTGCTGGCGCGCCTCCCTGGAGCGCACCGACGTGGAGCTCAGGGTGGAGGACCTGGAGATGGGAGCGGATGGCATCCAGGGCACCTTGGTGACACCGCTGGGTCGGGGTCGCTTCCACTCCCCCCTGGTGGGCCGCTTCAACCTGATGAATCTGCTTGAGGCGGTGGGGGCGCTGCAGCAGCAGGGGATTCCCCTGGCCCAGCTGCTCGAGGCCCAGGTCAGCTTCCGCGGCGTGCCCGGCCGCATGGAGCGGGTGAGCTTCGCGGGCGGAAGCGCGGCCCCGGCCGTGCTTGTGGACTACGCCCACACGCCCGATGGCCTGGAGAACGCCCTGGCGGCTTGCCGGCCCTTCACCGATGGCAGGCTGATCTGCGTGTTCGGCTGCGGCGGCGACCGCGACCGCAGCAAGCGGCCGTTGATGGGCGCGATCGCGGCCCGGCTCGCCGATGCCGTGGTGGTGACCTCGGACAACCCCCGCACCGAGGATCCCGAAGGGATTTTGGCGGATGTGGTGGCCGGCATCCCCTCCGGAACCACCTTGGCCGTGGAGATCGATCGGGCCAGGGCCATTGCCACGGCCATCGCCGAGGCCGTACCCGGCGATCTGGTGCTGATCGCCGGCAAGGGCCATGAGGACTACCAGATCCTCGGCACCACCAAGATCCATTTCGATGACCGGGAGGAGGCCGAGAGGGCATTGCGCTCCCGCCCCGTGGCGGTCTGAGGCACGCCCCATGAAAAAGCCCCCCGAGTTCGGGGGGCTGAGCTTCGATCCTGCTGAAGGAACCGCAGTGCAGATCCAGGCTCAGCTGAAGCGAACGGTTGTGCGGTCGTAGCGCACGTCGATGTCACGCACCCAGCCGCCGTTAGTCACTTCGAGCCAGTCGTTGCGGCGGTGGCCGGTGAGTTGCACGTTCTCGCCGTTGCGCACGCGGCGCAGAACGGCCGAGTTGACGTCGGCATGTTCGCGCACTTCCACCTGACCATCGTGAGCATTGGCCTCCACAAAGATGTTGCGGGAGGTGGTGGTGCCGGTGGTCACCGTGCTGGTGGGGGTTGTGTAGCTGCCGCTGTAGGTGGCCACATCTTCAGTCTTGCCGCGCAGAGCCGCCCAGGAGAGCAGACCGAGGCCTAGGGGCAGCAGCAACCACCAGGGGTTCACGCCGGTGGCGGTGTCCGTGGTGGTGGTGGTTTCAACCGGAGCGGGGGTTGTTTCCGCCGGGGTTTCGGCGCCGCCGAAGGTGGCTGCCACACCCTTGCTCAGGCTGTAGGGGCAGGTGAGCCGGGCGGTGTTGGTGCCGTCCTTGGTGAGGTCAAACACCACTTCAACTTTGTCGGCATCAATCGAGCGGCTGGAGATCACCTTGGCGAGGTCGGTGCGCCAGCCTTGCTTGCCTGCGCTGTCGAGACAGGCCGCGGTGGCGGTCTTGAGGGCTTCCTCAGTGCTGACGGCCAAGACCGGGCCTGCAGCGGCCAGCAGGCCGAGGGAGGCAGCGGAGACCAGGAAAAAACGCTGCATGGAACGGGAGGACTGGACCATCCTGAAAAAACTCCTTTGGGTCGGGTTTGGTAAGAGTGGGAGAAGAAACCTTGAACCAATGGGTGGTGGGCCTGTCGTTGCGACGGGCCCTAGCGAAGGGGTTCGCGGAATACGCCATCCATCGTATGAACCATATTCGGATTGAGAATTTTGGCAACAGTGTTCTGAGCATTCTTCGTTTGCTGTTGTCTTGCTGCCCGACCTGCTGGTCTGGTGGGCCCCCTGCTCTGTCTCGCTGACATCAGTGTGCTGGTGCGGTGTTGCTGGTGCGGTAGGTGCGAGTCCCAGCCCTTCAGCGGCGCAGGGTGCCGGATGCGGTTGGTCGCTGGTGTGGAAGGGAAAACAAGACTGAAAGTCTGATCAATTGTTTATGGGCAGACTGCCTTGGCATCGGCAAGAACCTGTCAATGTGTTCCGAGTCACGTGGAGGATTGGGCAGGTTCTTGATGGACCGATCCGATTGTCATCCGCTTGTCACATTCACTTGCCGCCGTCAGGTCCCTTTGTCAAGATGGGGCCGCTTTGACCTTTCTCCCTGCAACTGCATGGCCCTCAGAGTTCCCATTTCCAAGCAGTTTCTTGCCGAATTCATCGGTACCTTCTGGCTCGTGCTCGGTGGCTGCGGCAGCGCCGTGCTGGCAGCCGTGTTCCCCTATGACAACGCCGCCGCCAATCCCCTCGGCCTCGGCTTTCTCGGCGTTTCCCTCGCCTTCGGTCTCACCCTGCTGACCGCCGCCTATGCGATCGGTCACATCTCCGGATGCCACATCAACCCCGCCGTGACCTTCGGGCTCTGGTCTGCTGGCAAGTTCCCTGGCTCCAAGGTACTGCCCTACGTGGTGGCCCAGGTGCTGGGAGCCCTCACCGCCGGTGGCCTGATCTACGGCATCGCCGGTGGTCGTGAAGGCTTCACCCTCAGTGGCAGCAATCCCCTGGCCACCAACGGCTGGGGTGCCCACTCCCCCGGTGGATATGGCTTCTGGGCCGCTCTGCTCACCGAGCTGGTGCTCACCTTCATCTTCCTGCTGATCATCCTTGGCACCACTCACCGCTTGGCCCCCATGGGCTTCGCCGGTGTGCCGATTGGTCTCTCCCTCACCCTGATCCACCTGATCAGCATCCCCGTTACCAACACCTCGGTGAACCCCGCCCGCAGCACCGGTGTGGCCCTCTGGGCCGGTGGTGAGGCCGTGGGTCAGCTGTGGCTGTTCTGGCTGGCTCCGATCGTGGGTGCCCTGCTGGCTGGTTGGGTCCACAGCAATGTGTTCGACTCCGACTTGGAAGGCTGATTGCGATCGGCGGGCAACGATGACGCCGCAACAACGCAGTCGCAGTTCCGCAGCCGCACCGTTGCAGCCGCACGGATGCCTGTCCCACCGATGCAGCAGAGGGCCCGCAGGGGCCCTTTTTCATGGGCCTGTCGCAAGGCCTGGCCAGAGCCCTGCTAGCCCTGCCCGAGCCTTCAGTGGCTAGACCATGAGATCCGCCTTCGTTCGGCACCCGCCTGCGATCTGCATGGGCCCGAAAGGGCCCTGTTCATGGCGCATCTGAAGCCGCCACCAGGTCCTGCAGGGCCTCGAGCAGCGCCTCCAGGTCGGAGGGGCTGGTGGTGATATGGGTGCAGGCCCGCAGGCAGGCCGGATCCGGCAGGTTGCGGATCCAGATGCCCCGTTCGCCGAGGCGTTGCATCAGGGTGGCCGGATCCTGGCCTTCCACCTGGAAGCTCACCAGGCCGGCCGGAGGGGGCTCGCTGAGCAGACGCCGCACGCTGGTGATCCGCCCTAGGCCTTCCCAGAGCTGGGCACTGCGCTGGCGGATCAGGGCCAGACGCCCCTGATCGCTGCCCTCGGCCTCCAGCAGGGCCAGGGAGCTGGAAAGGCCCGCGAACAGGGGCGTGCAGGAAGTGGCCACCTCAAAGCGGCGGCCATCGCGGTGGAAGCCCGCCGTGCCGTCGGATTCGTCGGCCAGGGAGCGCCAGCCGATCAGGGTGGGGCGGGCCTGCTCCAGCAGGCGCTCGGAGAGGGCCACCACCCCGAGGCCCTCGGGCCCGCAGCACCACTTGTGGCCGGTGCAGGCGTAGATGTCGGCAGCGGCGGCCGCTTCGGCCACCGGCAGGCTGCCGAGGGATTGGGCGCCATCCACCAGCAGCCAGGGCTGGTTGGGATGCTGGGACAGCCGGGCCGCCACCGCGGCGATCGGCATCAACTGGCCGGTGTTCCAGAGCAGGTGGGAGAGCACCACCAGGCGAGTGCGGGGGGTGAGGCTCCGCTCCAGTGCCGTGAGCACGCTGGTGTGGGCCGCCTCGCTGCTCGCCCGGGCTTCCGCCACCGTGAAGCTGGTCAGGGCCAGCCCCTGGCGCTGGGCCAGCTCCCGGCAGGCGGCCACCACCCCGTAGTGTTCGGCGTCGCTGATCAGCAGCTCATCGCCCTCCTGCCAGGGCAGGCCCCAGAGGGGAAGCACACAGCCGCTCGAAACGTTTTCGGTGAAGGCCAGCCGTTCCGGAGGCACGCCGCACCAGCTGGCCAGACCCCGTCGCAGGCTCGCCACCGTGACCCCCACATGGGGCCACACGCTGCTGGAGAAGGGTCCGAGCTCCTGGATGACGCGCCAGCTCGCCTGGATGGCCTCCAGGGAGGGGGTGGGCAGGGGGCCTTGGCCTCCGTAGTTGAAATACACCTTGTTGGCGAGGGCGGGCATCTGGCCGCGCAGGCCCTCGGCGCTGCTGGGATCCGGATGGGGGCCGGGCGTGCGGGTCAAGGAGGGGGCGGCGGGCGTTCTGGAAGCATGGCAGCGGCGGCGTAGGCCGCCCTTGGGTCCGGAGGGTTAGGACGAATGCCCGAAGGGTTTCGATTCGGCTCGCTCTTGAGGGTGCGGTTGGATTCAGGGCCGGTGGATCGCTGCGATGGCGCTTGCTGGAACCCAGGGCTTCACGGCCTGCCGGAGGACTCCCAGCGCTTCGCGCACCTTTTTCTCTTCCCGCAGGGATTGGAGATCGGCGGCCTGCTGGAGCGCACGCGATCCCGGGGGGCCCGCTTGGGCGATTGCCGCGACTCTTGGCGGGGCTGGAGCGGAGCCCGGTTCGGCCAGCCGCCGCCCCAGATCCCGGCGGGAGGGGAGAACGTCGGGATGCCGCTTCAGTTCCCGCTGCACCGAGCGCAGCACGGTTGAGGTTGGTGGCCACGGCCTGCTCCGGGCCCAGCCCATGGTGGGAGGCTGGAGGGGCAGCAGCAGCAGGCCGAGGCAAACCGGGCCGGCGAGGCGGCGGCAGCGGATCAGCCAAGTTCAGATCAGGTCGGATTGGGGATAGAGGTGGCCACTGATCAGCAGCAGGCTGATCGCGAATAAGGGCAGCACCCAGGTTCACCAGGGCCTGGATCCCCCCAGCAGCCAGTGGGGAACACCGGGATCATGGGAGAGGCGCCGACACCACGCCGCTGAGGAAGGTCCCGTAGACCTCGAGGGCCGCATAGGTGAAGGATCTTGGCTGCTGCCGGATTGATCGCGGTGCAGGCTGGGGTTGGCATCAGCTATGGCTCAGCTCCTGGGTTGCCAGGGTGGATCCGGGGCGGAGCCGCCCAGAGAGAGGCCGCCCTCGGCGGAGCGTTAGAGAACCTGGCCTATCAGCACTGCCGCCAGCGCGGAGAAGAGGGTGATGCCGATGGCGGTGAAGGGATCCTGCCCCTGGGCTACCGCCAGACTTGTGACCACGCCGGCACCGAGGCTGGCCACGGCGAGTTGGCCGGTAATTTCGCCGCGGGGGCTCGGGGTGGGAGTCACGCAAAAAGTGCATCTGGCCGGAAGCTACCGGCGGTGACGCGCCCGGAACACGGCAGCCGGCGGAGTTGTTACGGGTTGTTCGGGAACTTCATGGTTCTGTTACATCAGCCCTGCAGCCCTGCAGCCCTGCAGCCCTCCAGCCCTGCAGCCGGGGCGAACGGCGGGCGGGCTTTGCCGTTGCTGTTTGAAATCAGGCTGGAGATCTGGCCGGAGACCGGATGGGTGGGCAGCACGCACACCAGCCGTCCCCCTAGGAGGGAGCCGTCGTGGTTGAGGGCGCGCTGTTGCGAGTGCTTCGTGCGTTGTTTGGCCAGGCTCAAAACCTTGCCGGTGTCGGGATGGAGAGCCGGGGGCTGGCTTGAGGCCAGAGGATTCGACGACGAGGACGGGACTAGAGCAGGACGGCGCTCAAGCTCCCATGTGGGCGATGGACCTCAACACCACCTATCTGGCCTGGGTGCTCCTTCACGACAGCATGGCCCACAACCTGTGCGGCCTCACGGATCTGCTCAACGTTCAGCAGGCTTGCCTGGCCACCTCCTACCTGAGGCTGCTGGAGCGCCAATTCAGCCGCCTCCGCAGCGATGGCAGGAACAGCGCGCAGCAACCCCTTGGAGATCCAGGACCCGCTCCCCCTGCCGGGAAGCTCCCAAGGAGGCAACAGTGGCGCGGATCCAGATCAAGCCCGTGCACTTGCGGGAGCCAGACTGGCCAGCTCCGCGGCGGTGTGCATGGGGAGCCCATCTCTCTGAAGTGGGAGCCCGGGCACGGCTGGGACTACAAGGATGCCTTCAGCGATCCGGTGCCCACTCCCGCATGGGTCGGGGCCAGCGGGACCGCCGCAGGCGATCCGGGCCGGAGGCTCTCGGGCTTTAGGCCAGCGGCGCTGATGCGGGCCGGGCTCGGCCGCTGGAGGCCCACTGGCGCAGAGCCTCCAGCTGCTCCCGGGCGGTGCGGGAGAGGGGCACCACCTGGGAGGCGGCGGCGATCAGGTCGGACTCGCCGGGCTCGCGGCCCTCGGCGAAGGCCAGATGCATCGCCTCGATCACCGTTTGCTCTAATTCGGCCCCTGAGAAGCCCTCGGTGCGGTCCACCAGCACCTGCAGGCCGATCCTGTGGGCTGGCCGGCGGCGGCGCAGCTGCAGGTCGAGGATCGCGCCCCGTTCCGCCGGGCTGGGCAGCTCCAGCAGGAAGATCTCATCGAAGCGTCCCTTGCGCAGCAGCTCGGCCGGCAGCCGTTCCACGGCGTTGGCGGTGGCCACCACGAACACCGCGCTGCTCTTCTCCGCCATCCAGGTGAGCACGCTCGCCAGCACCCGCTGGCTGGTGCCGCCATCGCTGCGGCCGTCGCTGCCGCCCCCCACCCCGAGGCCGAAGCCCTTGTCGATCTCATCGATCCAGAGCACGCAGGGGGCCATCGCCTCGGCCCGCTGGATCATCTCCCGCGTGCGGGCCTCACTGGCCCCCACCAGCCCCGCGAACAGCCGCCCCACATCCAGCCGCAGCAGCGGCATGCCCCAGCTGTGGGCGATGGCCTTGGCGGTGAGGCTCTTGCCGGTGCCCTGGGGCCCCACCAGCAGCACACCCCGCGGTAGGGGCAGGCCATAGCGGCGCGCCTCCTCGCTGAAGGCCCGGTGACGCTGCTCCAGCCAGTGCTTGAGCGCCTCCAGACCGCCGATATCGGCCGGGCTGGCCTCGCTGGGGCAGTACTCCAGCAGCTCGCTGCGGGCGATCGCCTGGCGTTTCTCCTCCAGCACCTCGGCCAGATCCGCCTCCCCCAGGCGGCCCCGCTGGGCCAGGGCCCTGGCCGCCAGCTGACGCACCCGCTGCTCACTGAGGCCGTGGCAGGCACCGGCCAGCTCGGCCAGCACTGCCGGCTCCAACGGTTCGCCGCTGGCCGCCGCGATGCTCGCCAGCAGCCGGGCGATCTCGCTGCCATCGGGCAGGGGCAGTTCCAGCACGGCCACGCTGTCCTCCAGTTCGGCCGGCAGGCGCCATTGCGGGGCGGTGATCACCAGGGTGTGGGGGCGCTGCCGCAGCTCGGCGGCCAGGTTGCGCAGCCGCCTGCAGATGCCCGCGTCATCGCCGTAGCGGTGGAAATCCTTCAGGAGCAGGATCGCGCCCTGCTCCTCCGGCACCGCGCCCAGCAGGTCGAGGGCGGCCATCGGGTTGCGGCTCGCTTCCCCCTCGCGGCCCGGGGCGCCGCGCAGGCCCCCGATGAAGTCCCAGCGGAAGAGGCGCCGCCCCCCCAGCCGCACCGCCGCCCGCTCCAGCAGCATCTCAACCCGCTCCTCCTCCAGGCTGCGGATCCAGAGGATCGGCGTGCGGGAGCGGATCAGCAGATCCAACTGGTCGGCCAGGGGGACTGCCATGGGTGCTGGTTCAGCTCTCCTTGAGCCTGCGGAGGGCCGCCCAGCGGCTGTCGCCGCTGCCCTCCGCGCTGCTCCAGGTGGCCGGACCCGGGCAGTCCGCACCGCAGCGGTTCACCAGCGGGAGCCGCAGGCTGAGCTGCTCGAACAGCCAACGCTCCGGGTCGAAGTCGCCCTCCGGATCGAGTCGGTCGTCGAGGTCATCGCCGGATGGGGTGAGCTCGGTGGGATCCAGCGGCCGGGTGGGGTGGGGCAGGGTGCCGCCTGGCCCGGAACCGACGCCGGCTGCGGCCAGTTCGAGCAGCTCGTGGGCTTCGGCCCGCAGGGCTTGGTTGAAGAGGTTGAGGCAGCGGTCGCAGCGCAGGGTCACGATGGTGTCCACCTCCCCTTCCACCTCCAGCACGCCGCTGTGGTGGTGGGCGGTGAGCTGGCCCCGCACTGGGGAGAGGCTCTCCAGCCCTGCGATCTGCTGGTTCACCTCCCAGTGGCGAGGCTCCGCCAGCAGCCTTAGCTCCGGCAGGGCCACCGGCCGCAGCGGTGGTGGGGCGCCCGCCGCGAGGCTCATTTGCGGCCCTTCGGCTCAAACGGCAGCCGCTCGCCCCCACCGCCGGCCGTGGCGGTGGCGGTGGCCTGCTGGGTGATCTGCTTATCGAGGATCTGCTGGAGGTTCTCCGGCAGGGCCTCGCGGCTGAGGATCCAGGTCTGCAGGCCCTGGAAGATGTTGGCCACCACCATGTAGAGGAGCACCCCGGCGGGAAGGGGGAAAAACAGGAACATCGCCGTGATCATCACCGGCGTGATCTTGTTGGCGGTGGACTGCTGCGGATTGGCCGGCATCCCCATCCCCGAGAGGATCTGGGAGATGAACAGGCTGGCCCCGAAGGCCGCCACCAGGAAGGCGATATCCCAGTTCACCGCGCCGTCGGTCATGAGGCCCACCTGGCCGAGGGCCTTGATGAACAGGAAGCCGCTGCGGGCCGCCAGGCCGGGGATCGAGGCCTCCACGGTGGCGTCACCGGGGGTGAGAGCGGTGATCGTGCCGTCGTCGGCCACGCTCACCACCCCTTCCCCCTTGGTCACGTTCCAGCGGGGCTGGAAGGCCTCGCCGTTCTCCACCCCGGAGAGCACCGAGGCGAAGCTGCCCCCTTCGCGGGTGTGCAGGGCCACCATTTCGGTGTCGCCCACGCCCAGCTTCGTGCCCTTCTCCAGGGTGCCGATCACCGGCACATGGCTGGTGCTGGTCACGAAGATCGAATGGCTGGGCGTGTTGAAGGGCTTGGTCTCCACCGCCGCGATCTGATCGGCCGGCAGCACCTTGAGGTTGAAGGTGTAGGGCACATCGGCGAAGGGTGAGCCCCGCAGGGTGGCGAACAGCGCGAATAGGATCGGCATCTGCACCACTAGGGGCAGACAGCCCGCCAGGGGGCTGCCGAACTCCTTCATCAGCTTGCCCAGCTCCTCCTGCTGCTTGGTGGGGTTGTTGGCGTACTTGCTCTTGATCTCTGCCTGGCGCGACTGCATCACCGGCTGGGCGATGCGCATGCGCCGTGCACTGCGGATCGAGCCGGCACTGAGCGGGAAGAGCGCCAGCCGGATCACCACCGTGAGGGCGACGATCGCCAGGCCGTAGCTGGGCACCAATCCATAGAAGAAATCGAGGATCGGGAGCAGCAGGTTGTCGGAGATGTAGCCGATCACAGCAAAGGAGGGCTGGGGGAAGGGTGGGTGGGTGCCGGCGCCAGTGTGCCCCAGCACAGGGGTGAATCAGGCGGGGGCCCGGGACGTATCCCCGAACCCTGGAGCGGGCCGGCTGGCGGGGGCGGAAGATCGCGCCTGGCGCCGCTCCTCGATGAACGCCTCCAGCTCCCGGAAGCGGGGCACCGAGCGCATCTCGAGCCGGCTTCCATCGTTGAGCACCAGCACCATGTCGCCCCAGGCGCCGAAGCCTCGCGGCACTGAGAGCACCTCCCGGATCTGGGAGTACACCACCTGGGTGCGATCCCGGCCCAACCAGCCGCCACTCACCGAGATCCGGCGGCTGGTGATCCGATAGCGCAGCCAGAGGGCCCGCACGATCGCCCCCACGGCGATCGGCAGGCCGATCACGGTGAGGCCGATCAGCAGGCTCAGCACCAAGTCGCCCCGAGCCGGACCGCCCTCGTAGTAGACGGTTTCGCCGCTGGAGAGGGTGGGTTCGCTGGGCGTGGAGGGCGCTGCGGCGGCGGCGCTCCCGGCCGTGGGGCCCGGGTCAGGGAGGCGATCCTGGTTCATGGAGCAGGCCTGCCTTGCGCAAGAGATAGTTGCATTCTTCCAGCAGCCGAGGCTCCGCTGTGACCGCGGCCTCCGGTTTGAGGCTGAGCAGCAGCCAGAGGGGGTGGCTGCCTTTAGGGGCCTGCCGCAGCAGATGGGAGTGAAGCAGGCGCCGTAGACGGTTGCGCCTTACGGAGCGCTTGCTCACCTTGCCGCTCACCACCACGGCGCAGCGCCAAGAACTTGGACTGCGGTTGCGGTCGGACGGGGGGAGGAGCTCGGCATGGGCCTGGAGCAGGCGCAATACCATCAGCTCACCGTGTAGGCGACGCCCCTGGCGGTAGAGCCGATCAAAGGGGCGTTGCCCCCGCAGCCGATGCCGCTGTGGCAGGGACACCGCCCGTGCCCGGCTCAGACCGCCAGACGGGCCCGTCCGCGGCGGCGGCGAGTGCGGATCACGCGGCGGCCGGTGTGGCTGCGCATCCGCACGCGAAAGCCAGACACACGCTTGCGTTTACGGCTCGTTCCTTCCAGGGTGCGCTTCGTCATGACGTTGGCTTCTCAGCCCGATACCCTATCAGGCATGTGCCTCCCCTCAGTTGGGGTCGATCTCGATCAGCCAGCTGCCCAAGTAGCCCGAGATCGGTACCTCGCCCGGGGCCTGGGCTAGGGCGTTGAACTGGAACATGCCGGCGTTGAAGGGATTGAACAGGGTCATCAGCACCCCCACCGTGCCATCCACCGGGATCGGGGTGTCGGGGAACACCTCGATGGCCTTACCACCCGGACTCACCTCAATCGTGGCGGCCAGCTTCTTCTCGCAGCGCGTGCGCTTGGTCATGCCACCGCTGCTCATGCGGCAGAGCTGGATCATTTTGGGATCGATCTTGGCGTCGAAGTGATCGGGGATCGTGATCGTGAGCTTGAGGATCGCCGTCTTGCGGTCCTTCGGACGCAGGATCAGGTAGTAATCGGAGCGCTGCTGCCGGATTGTGCTGGTGACGAAGTAATAGAGCTTGTTGTAGTCCTTGTTGTTGTCCCAGCGGAACTCCACCAGGCCCGAGGTGCCCTGAGCCCGGGCGGTGCTGCCGCTGCTTCCCAGGCCAGGGATCATGCCGGGCAGCTGGGTGGTCGCCAGCGCCAGGCTGGCGGCGGCCCCGAAGGCTGTGGCCCTGGCCAGCAGGCCTCCAGCCACGCCCCGGCGGCAGCTGCCTGCATTACCGCGGAGGGCCTGACGGATCGCCCCGAGGGGTCGGATGGGGGCCATGGGCTGGGGCGAATGGATTGCTTCGATTCTCCGCAGGGTGATTCACCCCCCGCCTGGGGAGTGGTCGGCGGGGGAGCTGGCTGGGGGTGGGATTTCCGCACCGGCCCCCCAAGCGACCTCAGCTCTCCTTCACCAGATCAGGTCGCAGTCGGGTGGCATCGCGCAGGTAGGCGTGAGCCACCTCCCGCTCCGCCGGCAGCCAGGCATGGGCGAGCAGGCGGATGCAGCGCTCCAGGTCGCCCGCCACGGCCATCTGCTGGCAGTCGAGCAGGGCCACCGCGCCCCAGTCGGCCCGGCGGCGAGCGATGGCGGCAGGGAAGCAGGCATCGAGATCGGGGGTCACCGAGAAGGTGACCGAAAGCACCCGTTCCCCCGCCAACCCGTTACGCCGCACCAGCTCCTCGATCAGTTCGGCCACGGCCTCGCCAATCGCCTCGCTGGTGTTGGCGGTGGCGGTGGTGGCACCCCGCAGGGCGCGCAGGCTCCAGCCAGGGTTGTTCATGGCCGGAACAACCAGAGGGGCTGGCCGGCCCAGGCCAGCTCGAGCCGCAGGGCCGTGCTGATCGTCTCCAGCAGGCTGCTGCCCGGCACCAGGGCCGCCAGGCGGCCGGGAGCCTTGCCAAAGGTCACCGTCTTGCAGTGCTCCGGGTCGAGGCCGGCCAGCTCGGCGGCCAGGCGGCGGGCCCGCTCCTCATCGCCCAGTTCATCCACCAGGCCGAGCTCGCGGGCCTGGGCGCCGCTGAATACCCGGCCATCGGCGAAGCGGCGCACCGCCTCCTCCTCCAGGCCCCTCCCCTGGGCAACCACCGCCACGAACTGGCCGTAGCTCGAATCGATCAACTCCTGCAGCAGCCCCCGTTCCGCCTCGCTCAGGGCCCGGTCGGGCGAAAGGATGTCTTTGTAGGGGCCACTCTTCACCGTTTCGAAGCGCACGCCGATCCGCTCCAGTAGACGCGAGAGGTCGTTGCCCCGCAGGATCACGCCGATCGAACCGGTGATGGTGCCGGGATTGGCCACGATCTTCTCGGCCGCCACCCCCACGTACACGCCGCCGGAGGCGGAGATGTTGCCGAAGCTGGCCACCACTCGGCAGCCCTTGTCCCGCAGGCGCAGCAGGGCTGCATGGATCTCCTGGCTGTCGCCCACCGTGCCGCCCGGGGTGTCGAGCCTGAGCAGCAGGGCCGGACATTCGCGCCGGCTCACCTGATCGAGGGCCTTGAGCACCCGGGTGCGGGTGCCTCCGGCGATCGGACCTTCGATCGCGATCCGGGCCAGGGTGCGGCGGGTCTTGCGGCGCCAGGGCCAGGGCATGGGATCAGGGTGGTTTGATCGGATCTTAAAAAGAGGGCTTGCATCCGGCCCCGTCGCCGGCCTGAGGTCCGACCCTTCTCCATGGCTCAGGCTGACCTGGCACCCCCCCTCCCGCCGCTGCTGCGCTGGCTGCTGATGCTGCTGCCCTTCGCGCTCTGGGGCACGGCCATGGCGGCGATGAAGCCCCTGCTCGAGGGGGTTGACCCCCTGCTGGTAGCCAGCCTGCGGTTGCTGCCCGCGGCCCTGGTGCTGCTCCTGGTGGCCCGGCTCCTGGGCCGCTCCTTGCGGGTGGATTCCGGCGACATCCCCGCCCTGATCGCCTTCGCCCTGGTGGATGCCACCCTGTTCCAGGGCCTGCGGGCCAGGGGCCTCGCCCAGACCGGCGCCGGTTTGGGCTCGGTGCTGATCGATTCCCAGCCCTTGCTGGTGGCGTTGCTGGCGCGGGCCTTGTTCGGGGAGGCGATCAATCCGGTGGGCTGGCTGGGGTTGCTGGTGGGGCTGCTCGGCATCGTCTGTCTCGGTCTGCCGCCGGAGCTGCTGCGCCAGTGGTGGCTCCAGGGCCCGGTCGTGCAGGGCCTGCACCCCTGGAGCCATGGCGAGGCCTGGATGCTGGGGGCCGCCGCCGCCATGGCGGTGGGCACGGTGCTCTGCCGCTATGCCACCCGCCGCAGTGATCCGGTGGCGGTCACCGCCTGGCACATGCTGCTGGGGGGGGTGCCGCTGCTGCTGGCCGTGGCCCTGGGCCCGCTCCTGGCGCCAGGGTCCTCGGCGGCAGCGGTTCTCGATGCCCTGCGCCCGGCCTGGAGCACCCTCGACTGGGCCCTGATGGCCTACGCCTCTTTGTTCGGCAGCGCCCTGGCCTACGGGCTCTTCTTCAGCTTTGCCAGCCGCGGCGACCTCACCGGCTTCACCGCCCTCACCTTCCTCACCCCGGTGTTCGCCCTGCTCTGCGGCTTTCTGCTGCTGGAGGAGCGGCTCGCACCGCTGCAGTGGCTCGGAGCCGCCCTGGCGCTGGTTTCGGTGCTGCTGATCAACCAGCGGGGCCAGCTCTGGCAGCCGGCGGTGGCCGGAGCCAGCGGCGGGGCGGTCGGACCCGGAGCGGGCGAGCCCGCGGCTCCGGAGGGAGGCGTGGCGAGCGGCCCCGTCCAGGAGACGGAGGCGCATTGATGGGCGGATGGTTCCAGCGCCGGGCCGGCCTGGTGATCGTTCTGGTCACCCTGTTGCTGGGATTGCTGCTCTTTGTGGGGCAGCTGGGAAGCACGGGGCTGGTGGATGAAACCCCGCCGCTCTTCGCCGCCTCCGCCCGGGCGATGGTCGCTACGGGCGACTGGCTGGTGCCCCAGGTGAACGGCTTGCCCCGCTACGACAAGCCGCCGCTGGTGTACTGGCTGATGGCCCTGGTTCATCGCCTGCCGGGCCAGGAGCGCTGGGATCCGCTGGGCAGCTGGGCCGCCGGCCTTCCCTCCGCCCTGGCCATGGTGGCGCTGATGCTGGTGCTGGCCGACACGCTGCGGCGCTGGCCCCAGGCCGGGGCTGCAGGAGGCCATGCCGGCGCCCCTCGTCCTGGGCTGGCCCCGCCGCTGCCTCCCCTGGTGGGCGCCCTGGCCTTCGCCCTCTCCCCCCTGGTGCTCCTGTGGAGCCGGATCGGCGTCAGCGATGCCCTGTTCACCGCCACCCTGGCCTCCAGCCTGCTGCTCTGTTGGCGCACCTATGCCGATCCCGGTTCCCGCTGGTGGATCCCCTGGCCCGTGCTGGCCCTATCGGTGCTCACCAAGGGGCCCGTGGCCCTGGTGCTGGTGGCCTTCACCCTGCTGCTCTTCGCCGCGCTGCAGGCGGATGCGGCCACCCTGCGGCGCCGGCTACGGCCGCTGACGGGGATCGCCCTGGCGGTGCTGCTGGCCCTGCCCTGGTACGGCCTGGCCCTGCTGCGGGAGGGGCGCCCCTTCTGGGACAGCTTCTTCGGCTACCACAACCTCCAGCGCTTCACCGCGGTGGTGAATCACCACCTCCAGCCCTGGTGGTTCTTTGGGCCGATCCTCGTAGTGGCCAGCCTGCCCGTCACCCCCCTGCTGCTGCTGGGGCTGAGGCGGGCCCTGGGTCCCTGGCCCCTGCGCTCCGTGCCCCCTGCGGTTTCCCTCCATCGGTTCGCGGCCTGCTGGTTGCTGGCGGTGCTCGCGTTCTTCACGATCGCCGCCACCAAGCTGCCGAGCTATTGGCTGCCGGCCACGCCGGCGGCGGGGCTGCTGATCCTGCTAGTCGCTGGCGGTGGGCCGGCGGCATCGGCCTCGGAGGTCGGGGCCCGGGAGGCGGGGCGCCGGGGGCTCGGCGGTTCGGGGTCTGGCGGTTCTGGGTCTGGCGGTTCGGGGTCTGGCGGCGCGGCGCTGGCAGGAATGGAGCCCGGCGGATCGGTGCTCGGAGGTCCGGAGCTCGACGGTGCGGCGATCGGAGGCCCTTGGCCGGGCGGCTCAGCACTCGCCGGCTCAGCGCTCGGAGGTCCGGTGCCCGCCGGCTCAGCCCTTGGAGGACCGGGGCCTGGCGGCGCGGCTCTTGGAGGTTCGTCGTCCGGTCGCGCCCGAGATCGCGCGCTCGAACGCGCCTGGAGCCTCAGCCTGGCGCTCTGCGCCCTGCTTGGTGTGGCCTACCTGGCCGGCCCCCTCTGGGTTCCGCTGATCCAGGACCCCGAGCTGCCCACCCTGCCCGCCGGAATCCTGGCCAGCGGACGGTTGCCCCTGGCCGCTGCCCTTTACCTGCTGGCCGCCTCCCTGGGCTGGTGCTGGCGCCGCGCTCCCTGGCCCCTGCCGCTGCTGCTGCTCCAGCTCCCCCTGGTGGCCTTCGTGCCGTTGGTGCTGCTGCCGCTCTGGAGCCTGGGCGACCAGTTGCGCGGCGCTCCGGTGCGGGCGATGGCGGAGGCCGTTCGCCATGAAGCCCGACCCGGTGAGCCCCTGGCGATGGTGGGGATCCTGAAGCCTTCGCTGCACTACTACAGCCGCCGGGTGGTGCTCTACGAGGGCAACCCCCCGGAGGGGCCGATCAACCTGGCCGATCGGTTGCGGCGAGAGCGCCGCGCTGGCCAGCTTCCCAGTTCGGCGGCAGAGCAACCCTCCGTGCTGCTGGTGATCGATGGGGCCACCGCCGCCCTTCCCCACTGGCGGGGCTTGGGGACCACGGAGCTGGCCCGCAGCGGGCTGTATCGCCTCTGGCGGGTGGATCGGCTCCAGTTGGAGGCCCGGGCGGCAGAGCTGGCCCGGGGGGGCCTCAACTCCACCTGGTGGCGGCCCCGGCCCGAGCGCTACTGAAGGGGCATCACCGGGTTACGGCTTGTTGGGGTCCGGCCCGGGAGAGCGCCCTCGGGGCCGCTTTCTCCAGCACTGGGGGGCCCACCGGAAGGTGCGCGGCAGCAGGGCCGGTTTCCAGGAGCGGATGCTGGATTTGAAGGCTTACCACGTCTTGATGGTGATCGAGGCGATCCTGGTCCGGCAGGGGCCCACGCTCAGGCCACCAAAGGTGCCCGGGTTAGGTCGGTGTAGAGCTGTTCGAGGGCATCGATGTTGCGGGTGAGGGTGTAGCGCTCGATCACCCGGGCCCGGGCTCGGCGGCCCAGCTCGGCGGTGAGCACCGGCTGGTCGCGCAGCACCGGCAGCAGGGTGCGCAGCTGGGTGGTGACCCCCTGGGTGCTGATCACGATCCCCGCTCCACCCTCCAGCACCTCACCGTCGGCACCGGCATCGGTGGCCACGCAGGCCGTTCCGGCCGCCATCGCCTCCAGCAGGGCCAGCGACAGCCCCTCCACCAGCGAGGGGAGCAGGAACACCTCCGCCAGCTGCAGCAGGGCGATCCGACGCTCCAGGCTGGCCTCGAAGCCCCACCACTCCACATCCGGCTCGCCGGGGTTCTGCAGGGAGGCCCGCAGGGGGCCATCGCCCACGATCAGCAGCACACAGCCGGCCGGCCTCACCAGGCGCCAGGCCTTGAGCAGCGCCTCCAGGTTCTTCTCGGTGGTGATGCGGCCCATGTAGAGAAACACCCGGCGGCCGGCGAAGCGGCGGCGCAGGTCGCTGAGAACCGGGCCCGGAGCCCTGGGTGCCGGCGACCAAAGGTCGGTGTCGACCCCGTTGGGGATCACCGCCAGCCGCTCCCTTCGCACCCCCAGCCGCTCGAGCAACTCCGCCTGGAGCTCGGAGAACACGATCACCCGGTCGAAGCGGGCCAGGGAGGGGGCATAGAGCTGGTAGGTCAGCTGCTGGGTGCCGGCGCTCAGGTTGCGTAAACTGGCGTCAAATGCCGGATGAAAGGTTGCCACCAGCGGCAATCCCAGCTGCTGGCAGAGGTCGGGGAGGCGGAAGTCGAGGGGGGAGAGGGTGAGGCTTGCGTGGACCAGGTCGGGCTGGATCCGCTCCAGGGATTCCCGCAGCTCCCGCTGGGCTCCGGGGGATGGGATGGTGTACACCTGCGACTTCACCAGGTAGGGCAGGGTGACCTCCGGCTCCAGATCGCCCCCCCCGGCCCGGACGGCCACCGCCTGGGGGGAGCCCCCATCCGACCGGCCCAGGGGAGCTCCCAGCGGAGCGGCCGGGGTGTCGAAGTGGATGAAGTGCACCGCATGGCCGCGGCGGCGCAGTGACTCGGTGGTGCTCAGGCCATAGGTCACGTTGCCGCAGAAGGGGGACTTCTTGCCCAACCAGGCAATCTGAACCACCGATCCACCCGCATTCGATTAGTGAAACTAGCAGCGCCGCCAGGGTTGCTCGAGCAGGGCGGTGAGCAGGGTGATCGCCGCCAGGCCCCAGAGCACCGGCAGCAGGCCGTAGCGGCTCACCACCGCCCCAGCCAGCACCAGCGGCAGGCTGAGGGCGATGTTGATCAGGTTGTTTTGCAGGCCGAACACCTTGCCCCGTTGGTCCTCGGGGGTGTCCTCCTGGATCGTGGTCTGGGCCGGGATCGCCAGCACCGCTGCCCCTACCCCCAGCAGAGCGCAGAGCGCCAGGGTGGGCACCAGCTGGCCTCGGGCTTGCCCCAGGAGCACCAGGCAGCAGGCCACCACGCCGAGGCCGCTGGTGCCGAGCAGGCGGCGGTTGAACCGTTCCCCCATCTGGGCTACCGCCAGGGCCCCCAGCGCCAGGCCGACGCCGCTGGCGGCCAGGAGGATCCCGAAGCCCGTGGGGCCGAGGCTCTCGATCGTGGCGGCCAGGCTGATCGCCAGCACGTAGAGGGCCGCAAGGAGGCTGTAGAGCAGCACGAGTTGGATCATGGCGGCGCGCACGCTGCGCCGTTCCCGCAGCACCTGTACGCCTTCGCCGATCTCCTCCCACACCGAAATGGAGCGGGGGATCCGGACGGGCTCCTCGAGGGCGATGCCGGCGATAGCCACGGCCGCCAGCCCGTAGCAGAGCGGCAGCAGCACGAATTCACCACCCGGAATGCCGACCTGGGCCAGTCCCTTCTGCAGCAGCCGCAGCACCGGATCCCCCACTGCGAATCCCACGATCGTGGCGGCCATGCTGGTGGCCTGATACACAGAGTTGGCCGCCAGCAGCTGGCCCGAGGGCACCAGCAGGGGCAGCATGGCCTGCTCGGCGGGGGCGAAGAACTGGGTGAGCACGGATTCGAGGAAGGTCATGCCCACCAGGGCCCAGTAGCCCCAGCTCAGCCCCAGCCACACCGGCCCCTTCAGCAGGCAGAGAGGCGCCAGCAGCAGCAGACCGGCCCTTAGGGCATTGGAGGCCACCATCACCTTGCGCTTCGGCCAGCGGTCGGCCCAGACCCCCGCCACCGTGCCCAGCAGGATCGCTGGAATCGTGTTGGCCACATAGATGCCCGTGGCCATCAGGGTGATCAGCTGGGCCCGGGTCTCCAGATCGATGCGCATCGCCGCCGCCGCATCCACCAGGGCCGGATCGGCGGCCGGGTTGTCGGTCACCCAGTACTGGGCGATCAGGAACACCATCAGCACGATGTAGAACTTGTCCGCCAGCTGGGAGAAGATCTGCCCCAGCCAGAGCCTCCGAAACTGCACGCTGGTAAGCAGGGCCGCGATGCCGCCCTCCCCGCCCGTTGCCGCCCTCGGGGCAGCCGTTGGTGCTGCCGGGGCATCCGCTTCGGGTTCGAATGCAGCGGTTGCCGGGCCGCGGTCGTCACCTGTCTGGCTCATGGCGGTTGGCGGTTCAACGGGCGGGCTCCCCGGGTTCGAAGCCGGCACGCAGCAGTCTGAAGGCCCGGGGGCGTCGGCCCAGGTGTTCGCCCCACCACGCCTCGATCAGCTCGAGCAGGTGCAGCCACACCCGCTCCGGCCCCAGCAGATCCCCGTCCCGGCGGCGGGGCGTGCCGGCCCGGGGCAGCCGCTGCAGCAGCGCTAACTCCGAGGCATTGAGCACAAGCCGCGCTCCCGGAATGGCGCCGATCACCAGCCCTTCCTGGGGGAGCAGGCTGCAGCGCCAGTCCCAGTGCCCCACCGGGGGCTGCAGCGCCTCACCGCTGCGGGCGCAGCTCTGGAGCGGCAGGGCCAGGCCCCCCAGGGCCAGCAGGTGCACACTCCCCTGCACCGCGATCGCCAGGGCCTCGGCACGGTCCTGCCGCTCCCGCACCACAGTCTCCAGCCGGACCAGCTGCAGCAGCAGGTCGGCGAGCAGGCCAGGAACGGGATCCTCGCCCGGCACCAGGGCCAGGCCCAGCTCCACCAACCCCTGGGCCGCCGCGAGCGTCTCCAGGCGCTCCCCGAGGGCTCCATGGCTGTGGAGCACCTGCAGTTGCCGCACCCGTTTCAGATCGCCCCGGCCGCCCACCTGGAGCCGCAGCAAGGTGAGGGGCACCGCCGCCGCCAGGCTGCTGCGGGGGCGCCGTGCCCCCGGCACCGCCAACCGCACCATCCCCTCGGCCTCGCTTAGCAGGGTGAGCAGCCGGTCGTTTTCGCCGAGCGGGCGGCAGCTCATCACCAATCCCTCCAGCAGCTGTACCGGCAAGGTGCCTCCTCAGCCGCTGGGCCCGGCGGCAGGAGCGCCCCGCCGCAGCGCCTGCATCAGGGCCACCCCCCGACTGGTGCCCAGTCGCACCGCGCCGGCCTCCACCAGCTCCAGGGCCTGCTCCAGGGAGGCGATGCCCCCAGAGGCCTTGATGCCGGCCCGGCCCCGGGCCAGCGCCGCCAGCTGGCGCACCTGCGGGGCCGACACCGCAGGCCCGAAGCCGCTGCCGCTCTTGAGAAAGCGGGCACCAGCATCGAGGCTCACCTCCACCAGCAGGGCGAGGGCCTCCGGCTCCAGCCGGCCCATCTCCAGGATCACCTTCACCGGCAGGCCCAGCGCCGTGATCGGGGCCAGGTCCGCCAGCAGGGTGGTGCTGTCGCCATCGGCCAGGGCGCCGAAATCGGGCACCACATCGAGTTCATCGGCGCCGGCGGCCGCGGCCGCCTCCGCTTCGGCGCGCTTGATCGCGGCCGGCACCGCTCCGAAGGGAAAGCCCACCACGCTCACCAGCCGCACCGCATCGCCCGCCGGCAGGCGCTCGCGGGCTGTGGCCACCCAGCGGGAGGCCACGCACACCCCGGCGAACCCGAAGTGGCGGGCCTCATCGCAACAGGCAAGCACCGCATCCCTGCCCCGGTGGGGATCGAGCAGGGCGTGGTCGATCAGGGGGGCCAGATCCGGGAGATCCCGGCTCATGCGTCCTTCGGCTGAATGACGCCGAAGCCCCCGTGGTTGCGGCGATACACCACCTGCACCTGGCCGCTGCCGGCTTCGCGGAACACGAAGAAGTCGTGGTCGATCAGCTCCAGTTGGTGCACGGCCTCCTCCAGTTCCATCGGCGGCATGGCGAAGTACTTGCGCCGCACGCCCCGACTGGGGAGTTCGACCTCCTTGCCGTCGGTGAGGCTCTGGCCCGGGGGCGGCAGCGTGGCGGCGCCGGCCTCCTCGGCGGCGGCGGAGCGGTGCACCGGTCCCTGGGTGCGGTGCTGGATGCGGTCCTTGTAGCGATTCAGCTGGCGGCTCAGCTTCGAGGCCACCATGTCGATGCTGGCGTAGAGGTTCTCACTGCGTTCCTGGGCGCGGATCACCAGGCCGTTGGCAAACACCGTGACCTCGGCGGTCTGCTGGGGGACCCGTGGGTTGCGGGTCACCGAGAGATGCACATCGGCCTCCTTCACCAGCCCTTCGAAGTGGTTGATGGCGCGGCCCAGTTTGGCTTCGGTGTAGTCGCGGATGGCGGGAGTGACATCCAGATTGCGGCCATGGATCAGGAGTTTCATCGGGTGCCAACCGCCCCGCGGAACGTCGGAAGTCGCGGGGGTCTTGGCTGTTTCCACGCTAGGAACGGTGGCCGATGGACACCAGACGCTCCGCAATCCGTTATGAACCGCCGGGCCCGGTGCCGTTTGCTCGCGCCTGGGCCTGGCAGCGGCAGCTCCAGGAGCGCTTGCTGGCTGATCCCGAGGCTCCGGAGGCGGTGCTGCTGCTGGAGCACCAACCCTGTTACACACTGGGGCGTGGCGCGAGCACGGCCCACCTGCGCTTCGATCCGGCCGATCCGCCCCTGCCCCTCCACCGCATCGACCGGGGCGGTGAGGTGACCCACCACGCCCCCGGCCAACTGGTGCTCTATCCGGTCTTGAACCTGCAGCGCCATGGCGCTGACCTGCACCGCTACCTGCGCGATCTCGAGCAGGTGGTGATCGATCTGCTCGCTGAGCTGGACCTGCCGGGGGAGCGCTGCGCTGGGCGCACCGGGGTCTGGCTGGAGGGCCGCAAGCTGGCGGCGATCGGGGTGGGCGCTCGCCGCTGGATCAGCCAGCACGGGCTCGCGCTCAATGTGGATGGCTCCCTGGATGGCTTCGCGGCGATCGTGCCCTGCGGCATCACCGACCGTCCGGTGGGGCGCCTGACGGACTGGAGGCCTGCTCTCACCTGCAGCGACGTGGCGCCCGGGCTGCTGGTCCAGCTGGAGCGGCGGTTTGCTCTGCGACTGCGGCCACCGCGGGAGGGCGAGGAGCTGGAGGGGATGGGGCAGCCAGCGGTGTCTCTGCGGGAGGCGAAGGCTCAAAGTCTCACGGGGACAGTGGCTCCTGAGAACCCTGGCCCCTGAGCCCCGAGCCTCGATCCCCAGGCGCCGGCCCGCGCCCTCGCCGGCCGGCGCAGATCCGTGGCACCCTTTGGACCGCAGTCTGGCCCGCCGCCTTCATGCCGTCCGCCGCCACGCCCGCCGCCGAGATCCACTGGGCCGCCGATGGGGCCGATCGCAGCGCCCTGGCCCTGCGGCACAACTGGTATGACCTGCAGGGACTCGAGCAGCTCTGGCCCCAGCTGGAGGCCCGCCACGGCAACGATCCCGCCCTGGAGGCCCCGCACCTGCACCCCCCGGTGACCCTGAGCTTCCGCCAGCTGCGCCAGGGCATCGAAACCGCCGCCAGCGGCTTCGCCTCCCTCGGGGTGGCCAGCGGTGATGTGGTGGCCCTGTTCGCCGAGAACGGCCCGCGCTGGTTGCTGGTCGACCAGGGGCTGATGCGCGCCGGGGCCGCCGATGCGGTGCGGGGCAGCGCGGCGCCGGTGGAGGAGCTGCGCTACATCCTGGCCGACTCGGGCGCCATCGCTCTGGTGGTGGAATCGGCGGGCTTGCTGGAGCGGCTGGCCCTCGATCCGGTCCAGCGCGGGCGGTTGCGCTTTGTGGTGGTGCTGGAGGGTGAGACCCCGGCCGGCTGGAGCGCGGCCACGCCGGCGGATCCCGGCAGCGCTGCTGGGGCGGGGCCCGTGGCCGGCGATCCGGAGGCGGGGGGCCGCCCTCCCTGCCTCCGCTGGGATCAGCTCCTGGAGCGGGGCGCCGCCCAACCGCCGCCCCCCTGGCCCGAGGGCGGCCCTCAGCGCCTGGCTACCCTCCTCTACACCTCTGGCACCACCGGTGAACCCAAGGGCGTGCCCCTCAGCCACGCCAACCTGCTGCACCAGGTGCAGAACCTCGGGGTGGCGGTGGCCCCCCGCGCGGGGGATCGGGTGCTGAGCATCCTGCCGATCTGGCACGCCTACGAGCGCAGCGCCGAGTATTTCCTCCTCGCCTGCGGCGCCTGCCAGACCTACACCGGCCTCAAGCATTTCCGCACCGATCTGCAAAAGGTGCGGCCCCAGTACATGATCAGCGTGCCGCGCATCTGGGAGGCGATCTACGCCGGCTTCGAGGATGCGCTGGCCGCCATGCCGGCCTTGCGGCGGCGTCTGCTGGAGCTGGGCCTGGCCAACAGCGGCCGCTTCCATCTCTGCCGCCGCCGGGCCAGTGATCTCACCCTCACCCCGGAGGGCCCCGGCCCACGCCTGGCGGCCGCGGCTGAGGCGGCCCTGCGCTGGCCGCTCCACGGCCTGGCCGGTGCCCTGCTCTGGCCGAAGGTGCGCCAGCAGCTGGTGGGCGGCGAGCTGCGCACCGCCATCAGCGGCGGCGGCGCCCTGCCGATTCATGTGGATGGCTTCTTCGAGGCCGTTGGCATCGAATTGCTGGTGGGCTATGGCCTCACCGAAACCGCTCCGGTGCTCACCTGCCGCCGGCCCTGGGCGAACCGCCGCGGCAGTGCCGGCCGTCCGCTCGAGGGCACCGCTCTGAAGATCGTGGATCCCGAGAGCCGCCGTACCCTGAGGCTCGGCGAGCGGGGCCTAGTGCTGGCCCGGGGCCCCCAGGTGATGGCGGGCTATTTCGGCAAACCAGAGGCCACCGCCAAGGCGATCGATGGCGAGGGCTGGTTCGACACCGGCGATCTCGGCCTGCTGCTAGCCGACGGCAGCCTGGTGCTCACCGGTCGCGCCAAGGACACGATCGTGCTGAGCAGTGGCGAAAACATCGAGCCGGGGCCCCTGGAGGAAGCCCTGGCGGCTTCTCCCCTGATCGAGCAGGTGATGCTGGTGGGGCAGGACCGCAAGCAGCTCGCTGCCCTGCTGGTGCCCCGGGTTGAGCCCCTGGAGGCCTGGGCAGGGGCCCAGGGCCTTTCCCTTCCCCTGGGGACCCAGGGCGATCGCGCCGATCCGGCCTTGCTGAAGGCCCTCACCCGCGACTGCAACCGGGTGCTGGCGGCCCGGCCCGGATCGCGGCCCGATGAGCGCCTCGCGGGGGTGGCCCTGGTGGCGCCGTTCACGATCGAGAACGGGTTGCTCACCCAGACCCTCAAGCAGCGGCGCGACCGCATCACCGCTCGGGAGCAGGGTGCCATCGCCGCCCTCTACGGCGAGGTCTGAGGGCCGGGGGGGGAACGGCCATCCGCCCTGGTGGCCCGGTTGACCCCAGAGCGGCCGGCTGACAGCCTGAGCGCTGCATTTCTTCTCCCATGGCCGACGGCAGCACCATCACGATCAAGCGGAACATCACCGTGAGGGCCGTGGTCACGCCCCGCTGGAAGGAGGATGCCGAGCGCGAACTCAGCGGCGCCCTGGCCAACCTCGACCAGCAGCTGGCCCAGCTCGAGCAGGAGGGCCAGCAGGTGATCGATGAGATCCGTCGCCAGAGCGCCAACCCCCTCGATCCCCGCGTGCAGGAGCAGGTGGGCTCGGTGCAGCAACAGGTGGCCGCCAAGCGCTCCGAGATCGAAGAGCAGAAGCGCCAGATCCTTGAGCAGCAGCGCCAGGTGCGCGACCTGGAGTTTGAGCAGATCGTTGAGCAGGGCCAGATCGAGAGCTTCGTGGATGTGGCGGTGGGCGATAACCTGGTGCAAAAGCTCCAAGCGGCAGTGCTGGTGCGCGATGGCATGATCGAAGCGATTGAGAGCCCCTCCTGACGCCGACCCCAGCGGCCCTGGTGGCGTTCAGGGCCCCGCGGTGGGTGGGCGTCCCAACCTCCTCGGGGCTGCTCGCCTGGACTGGGCGTTGCGGGGGCTGAAGCAACGGCTCCCGGCGGAGCCGCCAAGCTGCGGCACGCGCCGACCTCGCGTGTCCTGGGATGCCCGTTGGGCCCGTGAGACACGGAAGTCGGGGCAACGAGCCGCCTAAACTCCGCCCCAATCCCGCGGGACCTCAACGTTGGCAACCCACGAAATTTTCATGCCCGCCCTCAGCTCCACCATGACGGAGGGCAAGATCGTGGAGTGGCTCAAGAAACCCGGCGACAAGGTCGAGCGCGGTGAGTCGGTGCTGGTGGTCGAGTCCGACAAGGCCGACATGGATGTGGAGTCGTTCAACGAGGGCTTTCTGGCCGCCGTGCTGATGCCCGCCGGTGGCACCGCGCCGGTGGGTGAAACGATCGGGCTGATCGTGGAAACCCAGGCTGAGATCGCCGAGGTGCAGGCCAAGGCGCCTGCCGCCCCGGCGGCGGCTCCGGCTCCAGCCGCTACTCCAGCCCCTGCCGCTCCGGCTCCGGCTCCGGTGGCCGCTGCAGCCGCCCCAGCTCCTGCCAACCCTGCCCCTGCCGCTCCGGTGGCCCAGGTGCCCGTGGTGGCGGTAGCAGCCTCCTCGGGCAACGGCAACGGCCGTGTGGTCGCGAGCCCCCGGGCCCGCAAGCTCGCCCAGCAGCTCGGTGTGGCCCTGGAGGCCCTGCGGGGCAGCGGTCCCCATGGCCGCATCCAGGCTGAAGACGTTCTGGCCGCCACCGGCCAGCCGGTGAGCCTGCCCCGGGTGGCGGAGGGAACGGGGCCTGCCGTGGCCCCGCTGGCCAGCACTGGTGGGGCCGCAGCCGCGCCGGTCGCCCCTTCGGGCCAGGCCTTCGGGCGCCCCGGCGACACCGTGGCCTTCAACACCCTCCAGCAGGCGGTGAACCGCAACATGGTGGCCAGCCTGCAGGTGCCCGCGTTCCGGGTGGGCTACACGATCACCACCGACAAGCTCGATGCTTTCTACAAGCAGGTGAAGGCCAAGGGCGTCACGATGACGGCCCTGCTGGCCAAGGCCGCCGCCGTGACCCTGGCCCGCCATCCCCAGGTGAATGCCGCCACCACCGAGGCCGGCATGGCCTATCCCGCCGCGATCAACGTGGCGATCGCCGTGGCCATGGAGGATGGCGGCCTGATCACACCGGTGCTGGCCGCCGCCGACCGCACCGATCTCTACAGCCTCTCCCGCACCTGGGCCGACCTGGTGGAGCGGGCCCGCGCCAAGCAGCTCAAGCCCGACGAATACAGCACCGGCACCTTCACCCTCTCCAACCTGGGCATGTTCGGGGTCGATCGCTTCGATGCGATCCTCCCCCCTGGCACCGGCGCGATCCTGGCGGTGGCCGCCTCCCGGCCCACCGTGGTGGCCGGCAAGGATGGCTCGATCAGCGTGAAGCGGCAGATGCAGGTGAACCTCACCTGCGACCACCGCACCATCTACGGCGCTGATGCCGCCGCCTTCCTCAAGGATCTGGCCCAGCTGATCGAGACCAATCCGGAAAGCCTGGCGCTCTGAGTTGTCCAGCTCGGCGCCCTCCGTTCTGCCGCTATCCGTTCTGGCGCCCTGAGTTCCAGCGGGTCGCGTCCGGATGTCGCACCCGGATTGGCGCGGCACCGGAGCAGCGGCTGTCCTCAGGGCACCCCATCCCCAGCCCATGACCAGCAACCCCCCTGACCCGCAGGATCCCGAACCCGGCTCCCCCGACCCGGCTGATCTCAGCTTGTCCAGTTACAGCTACGACCTACCGGAGACCTCCATCGCCCAGCGGCCGGTGGAACCGCGCCATGCGGCCCGGATGCTGGCGGTGGCCCCCTGTTCGGCTTCCGCCGCCGAGGAAGAGTCCGCGGCGCCGCGCCACCTTTCGGTCTGGGATCTTCAGAACGAGCTCCGCCCCGGCGATCTGCTGGTGGTGAACAACACCCGGGTGCTCAGGGCCCGGCTTCAGGCCCGGCGGCCCAGCGGCGGATTGGTGGAGCTCCTGGTGCTGGAGCCTGCGGGCCTGGCCACCCCCCTGGAGGCCCCCTTCCCCCCGGCACCTTCCGACTGGCTCTGCCTGGCCCGTCCGGCCCGGCGCCTCCGGCCGGGGGAGGTGCTGTTGCTGGAGCAGGCTGATCAACCCCCCGTGCCGCTCGAGATCGTGGCGGTGGATCGGGCCAGCGGCGGCCGGGTGGTGCGCTTCCCGCCCGACTGCACCAGCCCCGAGGCGATCGAGGCCCTGCTGGAGCGTTATGGGGAGATGCCGTTGCCCCCGTACATCCGCCAGCACGATCCCTCCGACCGGGAGCGCTACCAGACCCGCTTCGCCAGCCGCCCCGGCGCGGTGGCCGCCCCCACCGCCGGCCTGCATCTCAGCGATGAACTGCTGGCCGCCCTGGAGGCCCGTGGTGTACAGCGGGCCTGCCTGACCTTGCATGTGGGCCTGGGCACCTTCCGGCCCGTGGAGGGCGAGGACCTCCGCCAGCTCACGCTTCACAGCGAATGGGTGGAGGTGAGCGAGGAGCTGGTGGCCGCCGTGGAGGCCTGCCGGCGGCGGGGTGGTCGGGTGATCGCCATCGGCACCACTAGCGTGCGCAGTCTGGAAGGGGTGGCGGCCCTGCATGGGGGCCGGCTGGTGCCTTTTGCGGGGCCCGTGAACCTGGTGATTCAGCCCGGCTTCCGGTTCGGCGTGGTGCAGGGGTTGCTCACCAATTTCCATCTGCCGAAGAGTTCCCTGCTGCTGCTGGTGAGCGCCCTGATTGGCCGGCGCCAGCTGCTCGCTCACTACGGGGAAGCCATGGCAAGCGGCTACCGCTTCTACTCCTACGGCGATGCCATGTGGATCGCCCCGGAGGCCGTGCTTCCCTGCGCACGCCCCAGCATTTTTGGGTTATGGGTAATGGGAGAAGCTAGTGGGTGAAGCTATAGGCGATGCCTGCCAGCACGAAGGCCACAAAGACCAATTCCAGCAGGTCGGGTCCTTCGTGGTTGGTCATCGTTGGACGATGGCGAGGGGGATGGGGGCACGCGGGTCAGGCGACGGCATCACATCGGGGGCAGGCGGCCATCGCGATCCGGTCATAGCCGCTTCTCGAATCGATCCGCCCCAGGCAGCCAGAGGGCGACGACCAGCAGGGCGATCGCCAAGGGCTGGCCGCGTTCGTTGCTGATCACCGCCAGCACCGAGCCGGCGCTCAGCAGGCGTAGGCAGAGAGCCCACACCTCATCGAGTTCCGTGTTGCTGCGCACGAGCAGGATCCAGGCCGCAAGCAGGAGCAACAGGTCGACCAACAGGTCCATGGGTTTGCCGCCCTTCTGTGATCATGAGGCCCCAACCTAGGCACCGGGGCCGCCAGCACCATGTCCCGATCGGCATCCAACAAAAAACCCCGCCGCTGCGGGGTCGAGGCTGCAGGAAATGGAGCGGCGGATGGCCGTGAAGGGCCCTGCTCTAAAGCCCGTCAGGCGGCGGCCAGATTGGTGGCCACGAAATCCCAGTTCACCAATTTGTCGAGGAAGGTGGTGATGTAATCCGGCCGGCGATTCTGGTAGTCGAGGTAATAGGCGTGCTCCCACACATCCATGGTGAGCAGGGCCTTCTGGCCGTGGGCCAGGGGAAGATCGGCGTTGCCGGTCTTGGTCACCTTGAGGGTGCCGCCATCGAGCACCAGCCAGGCCCAGCCGCTGCCGAACTGGGTGGCACCGGCTGCCTTGAACTGCGCCACGAAGGCATCAAAGCTGCCGAAATCGGCGTTGATCTTCTCGAGCAGGGCGCCGCTTGGGGTGCCGCCGCCACCGGGCTTGATCCCTTGCCAGTAGAAGGTGTGGTTCCAAACTTGGGCGGCGTTGTTGAACACGCCCGCCTTGCCGGCGTCACCGGCCACCGCCAGGATCGTGTCCTCCAGGCTCTTCCCATCCAGATCGGTGCCCGCCACCAGGTTGTTGAGGTTGGTCACGTAGGCGTTGTGGTGCTTGCCGTGGTGGAACTCCAAGGTTGAGCGGGAGATGTGGGGCTCGAGCGCGTCCAGGTCGAAGGGCAGCGAGGGCAGCTGGTGAGCCATGGTTGGGGGATGTTGGGGAAATCGGGATGGGGTCGGACGGGGACGGGCCCCGGCCGGCGGAGGAGCACGGCATTGCGGCCGAAACCGGTGCGGCGATCCGGTGCGGACGCTCCGGTGGCATTCTAATAAAGGCCAGCCCCAGACCAGGACAGGCGGATCACATCAGGCTGATGCCCATCAGGCCGGCGCCCAGGGCAGAGACCCACCGCCGGATCGACAGAAGGCTGGGATCTCCAGGACCGGAGCCTTCTCACAGAATGACTGGACGGGGATCAGGGAAGGCAGGGAGGCCACTCCGGCAGGACCGGCTTTCAGCCTCAAGCTTTCGGCCTGCCAGCTTTCTTCATCCTCCCACCTTCAGCAGTTCCACCTCGAAGATCAGGGTGGCATCGGGAGGAATCACGCCACCGGCGCCACGGGAGCCGTAGCCGAGGTCGGGTGGAATCACCAGCTTGCGCTTGCCACCCACCTTCATGCCCGCCACGCCCTCATCCCATCCCTGGATCACCTGGCCACCGCCAAGGCGGAAGCTGAACGGGCCCCGTCCGTAGCTGCTGTCAAATTCCTTGCCATTGGTGAGGCTGCCGCGGTAGTTCACGCTCACGCTCTGGCCGGCGATGGCTTCGGCGCCCGTGCCCAGCTCCAGATCGGTGATGCGCAGACCACTGGGCGTGACCCGTTCCTTGGGGGCGTTGAGTTCGCCACCGAGGCTCCCGGCGGCTGCGAGCTGGTCGGCGTTGGTGGAAGGGGTCTCGGGTGCCATGGAGAAAAGAAACGGGTTGGGATCCGTGGGATCGAGCTCGAAGGGGGCCGCCACCGCTGTCTGTTGAGCCTGGGGGGCCGCGGCGGCGGGGCTTGTCGTTGCGATGGCCGAGGCCGCGGTCGGGGCGGCGGCAACCATCGGTGTAGGGGCTACCAGCTGACTCACGAAAGCCACCATCAGGCAGGCCAGGAAGACGGCTGAACTGATCAGGATGTCGCGCAAGGCGGAACCATGAACACTCGCCGGATTCTGCCACTGGGCCTCCGTCCCCGCTGGTCTCCTCAGGAGGTGGCGATCGGAGCCGTCCTCAGTTGAGCCGTCTTCAGTCGCACCGTCCTCAGTCGAACCGGTCCCCGTTGGCCTGGCGCTGCCGCAGGGTCTGTTCCAGTCGGTCGATGCGGCCCCGCAATTCGTCGACCTCCCGCTGGCGGGCGAGCCCAAGATCCTGGAGCAACTGGTCACGGTTGCGCTCGAGCTGCCGCTCCGCCTGCTGCTCGACTTCCGGGGTCTCCCCCCGCAGGGCCTTCAGCACATCATCCACAAGCGCTGAGGCCTGGGTGGGATCCAGCCGGCCGCTCATCACCCAGTCCTGGCTCACATTGCGGAGGCGGTCCCCCACCAGTGAGGTGGTGCCGAGGCCGCGCAGCAGCAGCATCTGCAGCAGATTGCCCTGATCCATGGTGGTGTTCGGTGGGTGGAGCCGGTGGTCGGCCCTGGAGGTGATGGCCGAAGCCTCTTCGACCCTGACCGTTTCTAGGCTTCTGCGCCATGGGAGATGACCGTCACCCGGCCCAGGTCCGGGCTTGCAGGCGCCAGCGCCTTCTGGCCGTTGCGGCGGGAGGCCTGGCCGGTCTGGCTCTGCCCCCCCTGGGGTTTCCGCCCCTGATCTGGATCGGCCTGGCCGCGCTCTGGGCTCTGGCCGGTGATGATCCGACTGCCGCCGGAGCAGCAGAGAGGCGCCGCTGGTGCGGGCTGCTCTGGGGGGCCGCGGCGGTGCTGGTGAGCCACCGCTGGTTGCTCTGGCTCCATCCCCTCGACTGGATCGGGGTGCCGGGACCCCTGAGCCTGCCGCTCTGTCTGGCGTTGTGGGGGGCCTGCGGCCTGGCGGGGGGGCTGCTGGTGGAGGGCTGGCTGGCCCTGGTGAGCCGGGGGAATGCGGCGCAACCGGCCACGGCGGTTGCCGCCGCCTGCCTCTGGGGGCTGGCGGAGGTGCTGCTCGCCCGCGGCCCCCTCTTCTGGATCGGGCTGGGGAGTTCCGCCCTCCCCAGCGACCCGGCCCTGGCCGGGGTTGCCGCCCTGGGAGGCGCCGGTCTGGTGGCGGCGCTGCAGGTGCTGGTGGGCTGGTGCTTGTGGCGCTTGCTGCACTGCACTGGCTCCCGCCGCGGCTGGCTGGCCCTGATGGGCCTGGTGGTGCTGGGTTCCCATCTGCTCGGCCTGGCGGCCCTGGCCACCGTGAGCGCGGAGCTGGACGGGGAGCTGGCTGGATCGCCTCCGGGCTCCGCCCTGGTGCTGGCGGCCAGCAGTCTGGGTTTGGGATCCCTGCCTCCGCCGCCATCCACTGCAGCGGCGGTCGTGCCCGCGTCCGTGGAGCGCCTGCTGGTGCTCCAGCCGGCGATCCCCACCCGCCGGAAATTCGAGGCCGCCCAGCAGCGGCGCCTGCTGGAGCAGCTTGCCCTGGCCCAGCGCAGTGCCCCCGGATCCCCGGGGGGACCGGTTCAGAGTCTGCTGCTGCCCGAGGGTGCCCTGGCCCTGGGGCAGCCGCTGCCGGAGGCCGCGGCGGTGGAGGTGCTCAGCGGCGGCTTCCGGCAGCAGGGTGCGGGGTTACGTAGCAGCCTGCTCCGCTTTGCCGTGGGGGGGCGCGATCCGGAGGGCTGGATCGATAAGCATCGCCTGGTGCCCTTCGGCGAGTGGGTTCCCCTGGCGGATCTCTGGAGCTGGAGCGGTCTCTCCGCCGTGGGGGGACTCCAGCCCGGCCAGCCCAACCGCCTGCTCAGCAGGCCGGCGGGTCCGATCGGCGTTGCCATTTGCTACGAGATCGCCGATGGCACCGCCCTTGCCCGGGCCAGCCGCGAGGGGGCGGGCTGGTTGCTGGCTAGCGCCAACCTTGATCCCTATCCCCCGCTGCTCCAGGCCCAGTTCCTGGCCCTGGCTCGGTTGCGGGCGATCGAAACGGGCCGCTGGCTGGTGAGTGCCGCTAACACCGGTCCCAGCGTTCTGGTGGATGCCGCCGGCCGGCTACGCGACCGCTTGCCGGCCGGCCGGAACGGCAGCGCCGTCTTCAGCCTGCGGCCCCGCAGCCAGCTCACACCCTACGACCGCTGGGGAGAGGCGCCCTTGCTGATCGCCCTGGCGATCGCCCTGGTTCTGATCTTTCGCAGGCCCCCGGATCGCCATCATGGCGATGGTACATCCCAGGAGGCTCGGTTCCGATGAAGCAACTCACGGATCTTGCGCCGCTTCGTGCAGTTTCGTGGGCAGCGCTGCCAGGTTTGGTGACGCTTTACTCTTTGCTGTAAGGCAGTTAAGTATTTGGTCGGCAATGGAAACACCTATTCACTTCAACAACATTTGCTCGGAATTCGGAGGATTTGGATTTTGGTCTTGGTGGCTTAGCTTAATCGGATTTTCGGCTTCTCTGTTGTTGGCCATCTTCCTTGCGTCTGGTGTTACGGATATTCGTAGGCGCAGCTTAAGATTGCTCCTGATTGCGGTTGTAGGCGTGGTGCTTGCTGTATGCCTGCAAAGTACCCAGTTTTTGCTCTTGAGCCCTTGCAAGCAATAGTGTGATCGTATTATCTTTGCAAGGATTTTTCTAAGGTAGAATTTGACTGAGTGGATCACCAGCTAGCCAACTAGCCCTTTATTGATGTTCTGCTGGCCCTCAGATTTTTCCGCTACACGAAGGTCTGGCCGCTGCTCACCGTCGTCAGATTGATATTCTGGCCATTGCGGAAAATCTTGGCCACGTTGGGGCCGTACTTGTCGATGGTCTGGGGGCGCAGCGACACCACCACTGGGGCCAGCTCAAGTCTGAGCCACAGGGGGCAGCAGATCCGGCGGTGGCGAAACCGGAGCAGGGGTGAGCACGGGAGTCTGTGCGGGCCTCCACCCGGCGAGGCTGAGCACCAGGGCGAGGGCGGCCATCAGCAGGGTGGCCGAGCCTCTGCCACCAGCCAGCCAGCCTGCCTGCAGGGCCAAAAGCACCGGATCAGCCGGCGCCGCGGTATTGGGGGCCTTCAATGGGACGATTCTACCAGGGCGACGCGCAGGCCAGACACAGGAGCAGGAAGGTGGAGACCAGCAGCGGCCGGGTACGGGAGGCGTGTCGAATCCTCAATGGTGCCATCGATCAAGGGGGGCTTCGTAGGAGTAGAGGGGCGAGATGGTGCGGGGGCGGCCGGCGCGCTCCTTAACCCCACGTTGACGAAGGGGAGTCCAGCCCTGGCCTGGGAGGATCAGGTGCGGCACGAGTAGGGTTCTATAAAAACGAGGATCATGACCGCATTTCAGATCACAACAAGCGATGGAGTTGTCTTTTCTTGCCCTGATAATCAATACATTTTAGCTGCTGCGGAGGCTGCAGGTCTGTCGTTGCCATACTCCTGTCGAGCCGGAGATTGCAGCACTTGCGCAGGCCTTATCATGTCGGGATCTGTGGATCAATCTGAACAAAATATTCTAACAATTGAATTGATCCAAGCTGGCTATGCAGTTCTTTGTCTCGCCAAGCCATTAAGCGATTGCACAATCAAAACTGATGTCGCCGATGAGCTCAGTGAAACGCTAATGCCCCATCACTGAGGCTGCGTGACTTGATGCCCACCATCGTTCTCCAGTACCTAGGGCTGATCCCCAGGCGCCTGAGGGCACCTGCGGCTACGTGGGGCCCACGGTGCTGCTGCGATCCATTGTCTCCTGCCGGAGAGGCCGTTGGGGCAGCGGTGAGGGCGACCGCTATTCACCGACCTGGTATGACCATGATCGCCTGACCCGGGCAGGCATCGCGGAGGCTGCCGTGCTTCGTGTTCAACAGGGGGGCCGATCCGATCGCTTGGCTGGAAGACCGCTGCGGGAGCGGGCAGAGCGCAGGCTTCAGGAGGCCCTGGGGGCCTTGCCCCAGCTGCACCTGGCTGGCCCGAGATCTGCCAAGCCGTGGTGGCCTTCCAACGGGGCCAGGGAGTGAACATGAACCTGGTGGGTCCGTTCAAGGGTCAGGGCTACTTCCGCCTGCTGCCCCAGGACCGGCCGGCGACCCTGGAAGACGTGCGCCGTTTTGCCCTGCACACCACAGAGAGCCTCAAGGAGCAGCTGGAGGACCCCAGTGCGGTGCTGCATCCGATGGCGACGCATCGGCAGGGCTTGCGTCAGAAGCAGGAGGTGATGTACCTGCTGTTCTCACTGCGCTGCCGTCTCAACACCCAGGCTAACGCCGCCTCGTAAATCTGAATCCGCACGGCGACCGGATCATCGCCAGTGAGCTGAGATTCCTGGAGTTCGCCATCGCGGTGCAGCGCCGCCAGCAGGTAAAGCAGCAGGGGCTCTCTGGCCAGAGATTTGACCTGCTTAGGGCATTGCTGGTTTTGCAAAAACTCCTGAAACTGCCGCGTTTTCTCGCTGCCCGCCAACTTTTCCCAGTTCAACAACCACTGCTGCTGAATCTCCGCCGCCATCGGCGCAATCTCGACCCGCTCCAGATTCTGGGGCATCAGCCGTTCCACTCCATACAGCGCCAGGGGTCTGCCGGTAAGGTTTTGGAACAAGCCCACCTGAGCTAAAAACTGCTGGAGGCCTCCCGAAGTGCCCCGTTCCATCAGCAGTTCATCAAAGCCATCCAAAAAGAACAGAAACCGCGTGTTGCGATCGGTCAACCAGCCGGCGGCATCTTTCGTGAAATCGGTGCCAATGGCATCCTCAAGGGTTTTGTCAAATTCCAGAGCGAAATTCGGAGATTGCGCAACCGAATCAACAGGGGAATTCAGATCGGCGACCACTCACGCCGCACCTTGTCGGCAAACATCCGACAAAACACACTCTTGCCCCGTCCAGGGCCACCCTGAATAACAACACCTGCCCCTGGGCCCGGACATCCTGCAACAGGGTTTCCGCCCAGGTTTCAATGTTTTGAGGTGTGGCATCATCGCCTATCTTGCCTTCTTTGTTAACGGGTTGCACTCGCAGCGGCACATACAAATCGGCAAAGGTGAAGGGCTCGTCAAACACTGTCTCCTGGGGTTTGCGGGCAATCACTTCCTCCAGGTAGCGATCGACACTGGCATAGCGTTCCTGGTCTTGGAACCAACCCTCCCCATAGACCGCCGCCAGCCGCTTCACCTGGTCGCGCACCTCCGCCACAATCTCCTTCAGGTAGCGGTGGGTGCTGCGGGAAATTCGGTCGCTGGTGCGTTCGCTCTCATCCGGCGACAAGCCCGCCTCCTGCAACCGCTGGCTCAGCAGCCGATTAAAAATCCGGGCCAGTTGCGACTCATGGAAACAAATCAACGTTTGTCGGGCTTCCTGCTCAGTGAGCTCCACCTCCTTGCCATCCAGTTTCAGCGTTTCGCCCACCCGTTGAATCTGTTTTGTCAGCGCTGCCGACGCAGGCTGGTCAGATAACCGCTGCACCAGCTCTGGATGCTGCTCTAGAAAAACCTGGACACTTTTCAGGTAGGCAGCCTGCGCGGCGATCGCCACCCCCAGCTCCAACGTCGGCACCTGCCATGTTGCCTCCACAACGTATTTCAGCAACCCCGCCCCAACGGCGAACTCAATGCATCCAGTAACGATGAAAAATGGTTGACCAGGGGTGCCAGTTCTTGGGCGCTTTTGTTCTCCTGAATTGCTTTTGCCAGTTCGGCGATCGTCTTCAGGCTATCCACACTTCCTTTAACCGTGCCCTCCAAGGAAATCGGAGTATTCAAAGCTTGCCAGGTATCGCGCCAGAGTTGTTTTGCGATGGCTTTCTTCTGGAACAGCGATTTTGGGATAGTGTAACCCATCCGGATTCGACTTACTTTTAGCTGGCAAGGGTGACGAACGCACCAGTAAGTCAATGAGGCATGGCCAGAATCAATCTCGTTCGAGCAGCCACACGCCCGCCGATTCGTCAGTGGGTTGTGCGTCAGCAAAAACGGAGGGGGCGGGATTCGAACCCGCGGAGGCTTTCACCTCGCCGGTTTTCAAGACCGGAGCCATCAACCACTCGACCACCCCTCCAGGGGTTGGCACCGGAGCGGCCGGCACCAAGCCCATGATCTCATGGATCCTGAACCAGGCGCCGGTGCTCAAGGGCGCCGCAACCTTGACTCCAACTGACTAGGGATGCCCTTGCAGCCCCCCGGGATGGTGGCCCGCGAGCGGGGTCCGCTCCAGGCGGCCAGGTACTGGTGGGTGGCGGCATCCAGCCGCTGTACGCCGCTGAAGTTGGCATTTTCTACCAGGGCGCCGCTGCCGCCACCGGAAGTGAGATCGAAGCGACCCTGCAGCAGGCGGGGGGTCGCGGTCTGGCTGCGGCCGTAGAAGAGGCGAGTCCCATCCAGCAACGCCCGCTCCAAATTCGCCCCGGCCAGATTGCAACCCGCCAGGTTGGCGCCAGACAGGTCGGCATGGCTGAGGTCGGTGCCGCTCAGGTCGGCGCCATTGAAATCAATGCCGCGCAGGTCGGTACTGGAGAGATCCACCCCCTTGAGAATCTGGTGCAGCCGGATTACCGGCACCCCATCGAGCCGGTCCTCCTCATAGCTGCCGTTGCCATCGAGGATGGCCCGGCCCAGCCGGTTGTCACGCCGCAGCGGCGTCAGCAGGCGTGCATGGGAGAGGAAGCGCAGGATGCGGGAGCGGCCGTCCTTGTCGATGCTGCCGAACACCGCCGCCAGCCGGCCCTCGGCCAGCATCCGCTCCAGGGGCCAATCCTCGAGCATCCCCTCGGAATCGCTGATCAGATCGGAGATGCCCTGGATGAAGCTGTCGATCGTCTGGGCCTGGGTGATGCGGTTCTGCTGGGTGGTGAGCCGCTTGTCGATCAGCACCTGACGCCAGGCGATCGCCAGGGCCACCAGGGCCACCAGGATCTGCCCGAAGGCGCCGATCACCCCCTCACCCAAGGCCCCGATCGCCTCCCAGTTCCGGCTGCGGTAGAGATCGAGGAAGGGATCCAGCCAGCCCAGGGCCAGGGGCAGGGCCACGGCGGCCAGCAGCAGGGCGAGCGCCGCCAGCACCCGAGCCGTGGGCCCCTCATCCAGCCGGGTGCTCACCAGCCGCCAGAGGTCGGGCAACAAATGCAGAAGCGCCAGCCCCAGCAACACCACGCCGGCCGGCACCGCCAGCAGGGGCCAGCGGGCCAGCAGACCCACCAGGGTGAGGGCCGCGGCCAAAATCAGCTGTAAGGATGCCGATCGATTCAGACGGCTGAGCAGATTGCTCGCCCGGAAGGGGGGAATGAGCGTGGCATCGGCGCCTGGCACCAGAAGAGAACTCCCCGGATCAGGAGCTATCCGTTCGCCCACCGAAGCCGAGGCCAGACCCGCTTGATCCTGGCCGATCGGATGAAAAGCCGATGGCTCGTCCGCAACCCAATCGTTCTGAACTGCCGCTCCAGGCTGCCGGGCGGAATCCTTCAGGCCCTGGGAAGGGGTGGCGGCTCGCCCCTCCCGAGACCACCAACGGGAGGCCGCTCCACGGGGAGAAAAGAATCCCCTCGGCTCGGGCGGTCTGCTCATGCGATCGAAGGGCTCTGGAAGAAGAAACCGGCAGCCAGAATTAAGTAGGCGGCCAGGAGCAGCACACCCTCCAGCCAGTCGGAGCGGCCATCGAGGCTGGCCAGGTTGCTCACCAGCACGGCCATGGCGATCGCCACCAATTCATAAGGATTGAAGCTCAGATCGAGCGGATGGCCCAGGGCCGGCCCCACCAGCACCAGCACCGGCACCACCAGCAACGCAACCAGCAGGGTGGAGCCGAGCGCCACCGAAACCGCCAGATCCATCTTGTTGCGGCGCGCCATCGAGACGGCCGTGATGTATTCCGCCACCCCGCCCAGCAGCGGCAGGAGCACCACCCCGGTGAACATGGCCGAGAGGCCTACGCCCTCACTCACCGTTTCCACCACCCCAACGAACAGTTCGGATTCGTAGGCGATGCCCACGGTGGCGGCCAGCAGCACGAGCAACCAGGGCAGCAGGGGCGGACGGTGTTCCAGCTCCCCCTCCCCGGCGGCGTCCATCGCCACTCCACCGGCCTCGGCCCCCTCGGCGCCCAGCTCAACCTGGGCCACCTCATAAAGGGAACGGTGAGTTCGCAGCGAGAACACCAGCGTGAGCCCATACACCAACAGCAGCAGCCAGGCCACAAAGCGGGAGAAGGCCCCGTTGCCAGCTGCGCTCTGGAGTGGATCAAGGCTGGTGAGACTGGGGATCAGGATCGCCAGCACCGCCAGGGTCATCGCCGAACCGTTCACCCGCGCCACCACCGGCTGGAAGGTCTGCTCCTTACGGCCGATGCCTCCCACCAGCATCGAAAGGCCGAGGGCTAGCAGCAGGTTGGCCATCACCGTGCCCGTGATGCTGGCCTTCACGATCACCACCAGGCCGGCCTTCAGGGCGGTGAGCGCAATGATCAACTCGGTGGCGTTGCCGAACAGGGCATTGAGCAGGGCGCCGATGTTGGGGCCCAGGGCTAGCGAGAGCTCCTCGGTGGCGGTGCTCAGCCAAACCGCCAGGGGCAGGATCGCCAGCACCGCCAACACGAACACAGCGCCATCACCCCAGTGGAGGCGCTCGGCCAGCGCGGAGAGGGGCACGAACAACAGCAGGAGCAGGGCGACGATTTGGCGCAGCTTCATCCCACCGACCAGCCCCGAAGAGCCCATGCATCACTCCATTGTGAACACGGCCGGCCCCGCTTGCCCGTACTGCCAGCAAAGCCAAGACGGGAAGCACCGGAAGCGTCCTTCCTCCACACTGCCTCCCGACGTGATCAGGCAGGTTTAGCCAGCGGCAGCAGGCACTTATCGGAGTCGCAGCCGGCTGGACCCGCCTCCTGCAGCTCACCGCTGTCGTAGCGCCGCAGGGCCTCGAAGAAATCGGTGCTGCTGCGCCGCCCTTCCACCTCGGCCGAGAGGCGTTGGTAGGTGGCCGCATCGATCGGCTCGAAGGGCAGCCGCGGGAAGGTGGCATTGGCATCGAAGCGGGCCAGCAGGGCGGCGGAGATGTAGCCGTCGCCGTTGTCAATCGCCCGGTGGATCGCATCGGCCAGGGCCTCGATCTCGTGCTCGCGGAACTCCACCGTGGCCGAGGTGTTGTGAGCCGTGTAGTGCTGCTGCACCTGCATGTAAAAGTCGAACTGGGCCAGGGCCGAGAAGGTGTTGATCTCCACCGCATCGGCTCCGGGGATGTTGGCCCAGCTCACTTCGGTGGGGATCTCCACCAGCCATTCGGTGCAGCGGGGATCAAAGGGATCATCGAGCAGCCGGCCTTGCTCGTCCTTATCGGATTGGCTCGGAACGATCGTGTAGCCGAAGTCCATGCAGGCCAGGGCCACCGGATCGTTCTTGCGGAAGGTGATGCGGCGGATGAAGCGCTGGGCCTTGGGCGGATGCCAGCCCGGTGAGGCGCCGGTGAGCAGGCTCTTGGTACCGGCAGGCTGCACGGTGGTACAGCGGTTGGGCCGGCGGATGCCGTGGCGGTCGCAGTACTCCCACACCGCCTGGTTCACGATCTCCTTCCAGCGGCTCAGGTAGCGCGCCTCCTCGGCCCGGAAGCCGCGGCCCTCCTCGGAATCCGGACGGCCCGCCTCCCACCACTGCAACCAGGGGGTGCCGAAGGCATGCACGAAGAAATCGAAAAGGCCGGTGAAGCTCACCCCCACGATCGGATCCCAGGCCCGGCTCTGGCGGTAGCGCTCCACCTCGAAGCGGTGATTGAGCAGGCAGGCCACAGCAATGCCACCGGCCTTGAAGGCATCCTCCTGGGCCTGGTGGTCGGCCGGATCGATCTGGTTGAGGTGGACCTCGGCCAGGTTGCAGTGGAAATCGGCGCCGAGGATCTCGCCGCAGGGGTTGAGGCCATAGCGGCCGAGACGGTGCTCCAGCTCCTCGGCCGTGATGCCGGCGTGGTGCAGTTGCAGCCAGCGACCCGCCTCCTCGCGGCCCTGGTCGCAATAGATGCCCACGAATTCCTCGCGCAGCTCGGGGGTGGTGAGCAGGTCGGCGTTGGAGCGGGCGATCGCCTCGGGCGCGAACTGGATGGCACCCTCGCCGCTCTGGAACTGCTTGGTCACCGCCTCCAGCACCGTCTGGCGGCTGGGCCGGCTGTGGAAGACGCGGGTGTGGTTGGCCATCCGCAGGGAGTCCCGTTCCGGATCGATGCGCCAGTTGCCCTCGCTGTCCTGCTGCCACAGGTTGTCCTTGGCGGTGGAGGCGGCGAGATCGTCGGCGGCGAACTGGCGCATGCCGGCGCTGCGGCGGATGTTGCCGGCCACGATCGTGACCGCCGCCTCATCGATCAGCAGGCAGCACTCCACCGAGGTGAGGCGCCGGCCGATTGCCTTACCGAGGATCTGGGCCACCCGGCCATAGAGATCGCCCAGCTTCACGGGGTTGGCCATGCCGCCGAAGCCCTTGAGGCTTTCGCCCACCGGCCGCACGTCGGAGAGGTCCACGCTGATCTGGATCGGGCCGTCAAAGCCTTCGGCACTGCTCAACTGCAGCAGGAGCCGGTAGCTCTCCACCCAGCCGGCGCGGGTGTCGCCCACCTTGATTGCCACCCGATTGGCCTCGATCGTGTGGGTGGTGGTCTGCTGGCGGGAACCGGCCGGGGTCACGCCGATCGGGCTGACCCCATCAATCACCAGGGCGTTGCGCACCACCGGCAACCGCCCAATCAGATGGGGCTCGATGATGGCGCCGGTGCCGCAGCCCATCATCGCCAGGTCCATCATCAGGGCGAAGGCTTCCCAATCCACCAGGTTGGTGGAGGTGCAATTGTAGGCACCGGAGAAGTTTTCGGAGCGCTCGATCCAGTCGGTGCCGCCGATCCACAACCAGCGGCCAGAAGGGAGGGCCTTCTGATGGCGCTGCATGCGCCGCAGCAGCTGAACTTCGTCGTCGTTGAGGTGGCCGAGCTTGCGCAGGCCCTCCAGGTTGCGCTCCGCCACCTCATGCCAGCTCTCGCGGCCAAATGGGGTCTTGCGAGAATAGGTGCGGTAAAAAACCGGGTTGGCGGCCGGGGCGGTGGGGGGGAAATCCTGGACCCGATCGCCTTGGGGGAGGCCGTCAGAACTGTGGCCGTTCGAGCTGTGCAAGCCCAGGCTCTGCCCGTTCGTAGTCGGACTTGAGGCATTGGCCGGCTGCGGGCGGGCGGCGGACAGGGTCACGGGGGGCGAGCGTCCTCAGGATCAGGGCACCTTACCGCCACTGGTGGGGGGTGCAAGCGGCGGGCACCACCAGCGGCAGCGCTGCAGGCGGAGGTCATTGGTGGCAAAGCCGCTGGCGGTGGCCTGAACGGATAAAACTGGTGAGCCGACCACCCGGTTGGACGCGAAAGCCTGATCATCCCGTTGAATTGGCCAGAAGTTGCAGATAAACTTCGCAAAGTATTCTTATCGTCCCGATGATTCGCCTTTCCGCCTGCAATGCCTTTGGTCTTGCTTCGGCCCTTGGCGCCTCGGCCCTTGTCGGCACGCCGGCCCAAGCCCTCGTGCTTAAACCATCTTGGGTCCGGAGGTCGAGGGGGCAACCGGCAGCGGCACCGCCTTGCTCACAATCGATGAGATCGCCAACCTGATGAGCATCCAGGTGGTATTCGAGGGCCTCAGCGGCAACACCACCGTGGCCCACATCCATGGGCCTACTGGCAGTCCGTTTAACGGCTCCGCTTCAGTGATGACCACCACCCCCTCCTTCGCCGGCTTCCCTTCGGGCGTCAAATCTGGCACCTACAGCAGAACCCTTGATCTCCTCAACAACACCACCTACCGCGCCGGCTTTATCTCTGACAACGGCGGCACTGTAGAAGGGGCCCGCGACGCCTTCCTGTCGGCCCTTGTCGGCAAAAAGGCCTACCTCAACGTGCACACCTTCGCCTTCCCCGGTGGCGAGATCCGCGGCTTCTTCCAGGAGCAAGTGCCCGCCCCCCTCCCGGTGCTCGGTGCCGGTGCTGCCTTGGCCTGGAGCCGGCGGATGCGCCGCCGCTTAGCTGCCGCCGCCTGATTCCCAGGATGCCGCCATCGTGCGGGGCATCATCGAACTCGGCCGTTCTGTCGGCCTGCGTGTCATGGCCGAAGGTGTGGAGAACCACGACCAGTGGCAGGCCCTCCAGCAAGCGGGCTGCAAGCTCTTCCAGGGTTACTTCTTCGACCACCCCCAGTTCGAATTAGAGGCACAGCTCATCGATCACCTCCGAGAACTTCAGCCCGTCGCGCCCTGAACCGCCCTGCGGCCATGCAGCGCCTTCCCGAACCGGAATTGATGGAAGACGCGCTGCAGGCCCGTGCCTACGCCGCCGCCGATTTCTCCGCCACCGACCAGGCGCTGGTGGACATGGTGCTGGAGCGGCTCGCAGCGGTGTCGCCCCTGGACCCTGGCCCACCGGAACGCATGGTGGATCTGGGTTGCGGCCCCGGCAACATCAGTTTCCGGCTGGCCCAGGCCTGCCCGAGTGCCACCGTTCTAGGTCTCGATGGGGCCGCGGCAATGATTGGACTGGCCGATCAACGGCTCCAGAACGATCCCGGTCGATGGACGGGCCTGCGGTTTCAGCGGGCCTGCCTGCCGCTGGCCCCTGGGGCGATCGCGAACCTCACAGGCGCCTGGCATCCTCCCTTCACCACCCTGGTAAGCAACAGCCTGCTCCACCATCTCCACGATCCCCAAGTGCTCTGGCGGAGCCTGCGGCAGTTGGGGACACCCAGGGCCCTGGTGGTGGTGCGGGATCTGCGCCGCCCCCGCGATCAGGAGGCCCTAGAAGCCCTCGTGGAGTGCCACGCCGCCGGCGCCCCGGCGGTGCTGCGGCGGGATTTCGCCCTTTCGCTGCGAGCCGCCTTCCGGGCCGACGAGGTGTCCGAGCAGCTGCAGGCGGCCGGACTGCAGCAGCTGACGGTGCGGGAGTTGGGCGACCGCCACCTGGAGGTGGTGGGCCGGCTGACCTGAGCAGAACCAGCCCCTGCCCAACAGCCCAGGGGGGCGCCTCGCAGACCATCGATCCAATCGATTCTGTGATCGACAGCTTTCTCGACACTCCCAGATGGCGGAAAGCCTGAGGCGGTTCCGGGAACGACCGGCGGCCATCCGGCTCCCGCCGGCTGGCAGGCTGGAGCCCATGAGCACCGATTCTCCAGTTACCGCGCCCATCGGCTCCGCGGCGAGCCCAGCCGACCCGGAGCACGCCGCCCTGGCTGAAGCGGTGGCCCGTCGCCGCAACTTCGCGATCATTTCCCACCCCGACGCCGGCAAGACCACGCTCACCGAGAAACTGCTGCTCTACGGGGGCGCGATCCAGCAGGCAGGCGCCGTGAAGGCCAAGGGGGAGCAGCGCAAGGTCACCTCCGACTGGATGGAGCTGGAGAAGCAACGCGGCATCTCGATCACCTCCACCGTGCTGCAGTTCGACTACAGCGGCAGCACGGTCAACCTGCTCGATACTCCCGGTCACCAGGATTTTTCCGAGGACACCTACCGCACCCTCGCCGCCGCCGACAACGCGGTGATGCTGGAGGACGCCGCCAAGGGCCTTGAACCCCAGACCCGCAAGTTGTTCGAGGTCTGCCGGATGCGGCGGATCCCGATCTTCACCTTCATCAACAAGATGGACCGGCCCGGTCGGGAGCCCCTCGATCTGATCGATGAGATCGAGAAGGAATTAGGGCTCGCCTGCTGGCCGGTGAATTGGCCGATCGGCAGCGGCGATCGCTTCCGCGGCGTGATCGACCGCCGCAGCCACGAGGTGAGCCTGTTCGAGCGGGCCGAGCGGGGCCGTCAGAGCGCCGAGAAGCGACTGGCCGGCGATGCACCGGAGCTGGCCTCCCTCGTGGAGCCCGAACTGCTGGAGCAGGCCTTCGAGGAACTCGAGCTGCTGGAGGGAGCCGGCGCCGACCTCGATCTGGAGCTCGTGCACGCTGGTGAGCTGAGTCCGGTGTTCTTCGGCTCGGCGATGACCAACTTCGGGGTGCGGCCCTTCCTCGATGCCTTTCTGGAACTCGCCCAGCGCCCCACGGCCCGCACCAGCCGCGAGGGTCCGGTGGATCCGCTGCGGCCGGGGTTCAGCGGATTCGTGTTCAAGCTGCAGGCCAACATGGATCCTCGCCACCGCGACCGGGTCGCCTTCGTGCGGGTCTGCTCCGGCCACTTCGAGAAGGACATGACCGTGCAGCACGCCCGCAGCGGCCGGGCCATCCGCCTGTCGCGCCCCCAGAAGCTGTTCGGCCAGGACCGCGAGGTGGTGGAGGACGCCTACCCGGGCGATGTGATCGGCCTCAACAACCCCGGCATGTTCGCGATCGGCGACACCCTCTACCTCGGCCCACGGGTGGAATACGAGGGTATTCCCTGCTTCAGCCCGGAGATCTTCGCCTGGCTGCGCAACCCCAACCCCTCCGCCTTCAAGAGCTTCCGCAAGGGCGTCAATGAGCTGCGGGAGGAGGGTGCGGTGCAGGTGCTCTACGACACCGATGCCAGCAAACGCGATCCGATTCTGGCGGCGGTGGGCCAGCTGCAGCTGGAGGTGGTGCAGTACCGCCTTGAGAACGAATACGGCGTCAAGACACGGCTGGAGCCGATGGAGTTCACGTTGGCTCGCTGGGTGAGCGGTGGCTGGCCCGCCCTGGAGGCTGTGGGCCGCATCTTCAACTGCAAGACCGTGCGGGACCCCTGGGACCGGCCCGTGCTCCTGTTCCGCAACGATTGGAACTTCAACCAGCTCCGGGAGGACCACCCCGACCTGGAGCTCGCCTCGGTGGCACCCGTGGTCAGCGGCGTCGAGCCAATCGCCCTCTGACCCGGAAAGACTCACCATCCCCTGGAGGCATCCGCTACCGCATCCAGCCCCGGCGGACGCCAGAATGGCGAAATAAATCGTCATGCCGACCCACGGTTGCCCGCGATGACGACAGCTGCGATGCCGAGCCCCCTCTCCCATGCCGCCACGGCTGCCAGCCCCTGCTGGCTGGTTCGTCCCCGAAGCGATGGCGGTTGTGACTACGTGAGCTTCTCTCCCGCCCACGGAGCCGTGGAGATGCGGGAAGGCAGCCACCTTCCCCCCCAGATGCCCTTGCTCAAGCGCCGCCGGCGCCTCGCCGCCGACGAGGCTGACGCCTGCCGCCGCCTGCTCCAGCTGGAGGCCGGGTTCCGCCACAGCGACCCTCTGTTTTGACCCGGCCTGTCTACGCTCATTCCCATGAACCAAGGCACACCCCCGGCACCGGGTTCCTCCGGTTTCGCCCCCGATGGCCCGGATCCCTACCAGCGCCTCGGTGTGGAGCCTGACGCCTCCTTTGACGCGGTGCAGGCGGCCCGCTCAGACAGGCTCAAGGAGGTAGGGGAGGACCCTCTGGCTCGGTCCGCCATCGAGGCGGCCTATGACGCCGTGCTGATGGATCGGCTCAAGGAGCGCCAGCAGGGGAAGGTGAGCAGCGCTGCCCGAACGGCCTCTCAGCGGGAGCAGGCGGCACCTCCACCCTCCAGGCCCGTGCTGCCCTCCCTGCCTTCCTTGCCGCAGCTGCCTGCCGGGAGGGTAACGGTAGCTAGGCCCACCCTGCCAACCCTGGCCCTAGCCGAGGGCCGCGAGCGGTGGTTTCCCCTGGCAGCCCATGGCGCCCTGCTAGTGCTCTTGGTGACCCTGCCCGGCCTGCCCGCCGATCTGCTGCTGGCCCTGGCCACCAGTGTCACCGTGCTCAACCTGCAGCGCCGCCACGGACGCTTCTTGGCCGCCGTGGGCTGGTCGGTGCTCCTCTTGGTGCTGGGCCTGGTGGTTGGAGCCCTGCTACTCGCAGCCCTGGCACCCGGCCTACCTCCTGCTCTGCCCTTCACCCCCATCCAGATTGAGGCCGTTCCGGCCCTGCTGCTGCTGCTGCTCGGCGCGCTGTTCCTGGCATGAAGCCCACCCACGCCGGCCCAAGCTCCGGCCTCGGGCTCTTCACCCATGCAGCGCAGGCGCCTGCCTCACACCACAGCGCCGGCCAGGTGCCCCACCAGCGCCGTGATGCCCATGGCGAGGGCCCCCCACAACAACATCCGCAGCACGCTTCGCAGCACATCAGCCCCCCCGGCCCGGGCCGAGAGGCCCCCGAGGATCGCCAGGGCCACCAGGGCGGCCCCGGTGGTCACCCCTCCAATGCGGTCCTCGGGGGCCAGCCGAATCGCCAGGATCGGCACCAGGGCCCCGAAGGTGAAGCTGGCCGCCGAGGCCAGAGCTGCCTGGATCGGCCGGGCCCGCAACGTTTCACTCAGCCCCAATTCATCGCGGGCATGGGCCCCTAGGGCATCGTGGAGGGTGAGCTGCTCCGCCACCTGCCGGGCCGTTTCCAAGCTGAGACCACGCCCTCGGTAGATCTCCACAAGTTCCGCCAGCTCCCCGGCCGGATCCCTGGCCAGTTCCCGCCGTTCCCGGGTCAGATCGGCCTGCTCCGTATCCGCCTGCGACTGCACCGAGACGAATTCCCCCGCAGCCATGGAAGCCGCCCCCGCCATCGTGGCGGCCAGCCCCGAGATCAGGATCTGGGGGCGAAGCGCCCCGGAGGCGGCTATGCCCACCACCAGGCTCGCCACCGAGATCATGCCGTCATTGGCGCCCAGCACCACGGCCCGCAGCCAGCCGATGCGATGGCTGTTGTGCTGCTCACCGTGGCGCCCGCCAGAGAAGCGGCGGCCCTGTCCCCCCTCCGGCCCAGCCGATCGGGAGGCCGGCATCCAGACACCGGAGCGGTTTTCGCTGGGACTGGCCATCGGGCGCCCGGAATCGGATCCCAGCATGGCCCAGGTGAAGATCCGCCGCCCTAGAGGGATCGCAAGCCACAACGGAAGCCATCAGGGGACCCGTAGGTCCCAAGCAGCCAGGATGCTCAGACCAGAAAGGGGCTGACCTGAGCCAAGCAGCGGCCGGCTTCAGGCCGCATCGAACTCGGCGATCAGCTCCTGGAGTTCCTCCGCCGCTACGCGGTAGGTGGCGCTGCAGAAATGGCACACGAGTTCGGCTTGGCCGTCCTCGCGCAGCATCGCGCCGAGCTCCTCACGGCCCAGCAGCTTGAGGGCGCCCACGCTGCGGCTGCGGCTGCAGGGGCAGTGGAAGCGAAGGCTCTGGCGGGCCTCGGCCTGCTCCAGGGGGAGCGGATCAAGGTCGGGGAAGATATCCTGCAGCAGGAGATGGAGCTGATCGGCGCTGGCCGCCAGACGGCCCGCGAAGCCCTCGATCTCCCGGCAGCGCTCCTCCAGCAGGGCCACCAGGGCCGGCTCCTGGGCCGCCTTCGGCAACACCTGCACCAGCACGCCGCCGGAGCAGCGCACGCCATCGCTGCCGATCTCCTCACCCACGAACAGGGCCGAAGGGGTCTGTTCGGAATGGAGCAGATAGGAGGCCACATCATCACCGATGCCGCCGCTCACCAGTTCCACGGTGCTGCTGAAGGGCTCGCCCTGGCCGATGTCGCGCACCACGTGCAGATAGCCGGTGCCGGCGGCGCGGCGGAAATTGAACTGGGGCACCCCGGCTGGATCGGCCACCAGATCCAGCTCCAGGCCAGGATCCCCCACATAGCCGCGCACCGTGCCATCCCGGCCGGCATCCACCATCAGCCCCCGCAGGGGCCCATCGGAGCGGATCCGCAGGTTCACCCGTCCATGGGCCACCTTCATCGAGCTGGCCAGCAGCAGGCCGGCGGTCATGGCGCGGCCCAGCAACGCGGTGGTGAGAAACGAGAGACCATGGCGCCGCTGAGCCTCCCGGCTGATGCCGGTGGTGTTCACCGCCACCATCCGGATGCCGCCCCCGGCAGCGGTGGCCCGCAGCAGCTCATCCGCCATCGCCAACTCCTTCTGGCGGCATCGTAAGAATCGGTGCGAGGGTCCGTTCCCTCAGCGGACGCAGGGCGCCCTGCTCCAGGAACCACCCCCCCTCCACCACGCCGGCGAACAGATCGGGCTCGTGGGTCACCACCAGCAGGGCCCGCTCGCGGGAAAGGATAGAGAGGAGCTGGAGCACCTCGTTGCGCACGGTCCAGTCGAGGCCGGCGGTGGGTTCGTCGAGCAGCAGCACCTTCGGATCCCTGAGCAGCTGCACCGCCAAGGCCAGGCGCCGCTGCTGACCGCCACTGAGGCGCTCCGGTGCCTGTTGCAGGGAGATCGAGGCCAGTCCAACCTGACGCAGCACCCGCTCCACGGCATCGCCGCCGAGCCGGCGCTGACCGAGCCTCAGTTCCTGACCCACGCTCAGGCCGAGGAAATGGCGCTCCGGAAACTGAAACACCAGGCCACAGAGCCAGCGGCGCTGGCGGGCGTTCAGCACTTCACCGTTCCAGAGGATCTGGCCGGCATCGGGATCGGCCAGACCCCCGATCAGTTCCAGCAGGGTGGTCTTGCCTGAGCCGCTGCGGCCCGCCACCAGCCGGGGTGCCCCCGCCGCCAGCTGCAGGGAAACGTCCCGCAGCACAGGCTGGCGCGCGGTGGCGGGCTGGTAGCGGAGGCCTCGGAGTTCAAGCATCCACCCAGCTTGCCGGGGCAGGGTGGGCGAAGTGGTTGCATGGGGAAGCATCCTTCCCATCGCCGCCCATCGCCATGGAGGTCCGCTTCCGCGAGGTCGACCCCTTCAACTGCTGGATCTGGCTGCGCTGCGGCCATCCGCCCGGTGCGGCGGAGCGGAGCTACCTGGAAACCGTGTTCGACAGCTGGTTCTTCCTCGGCAAGCTGGGGGGCTTCAACGCCGAGAACCTCCAGGCCCATGAGGAGGGAGCCGATCTGAACTGGCTGGTCTACGAGGCGGATGAGGCGGAGCGAGCCCTACCGGCCCTCATGCACAACATGGGCCCGATGGAATACGAGGAAGAATGGGCACGCTGCTGGCTTGATCTGGGCACCAGCGATGCCTTCGCCCTCGACGTGCTGATCAACACCCTCAGCCGACTCAACAGCGATGTGCTGGAGATCGAGGAGGTGCTGATCGGCGGCATCAATGAGGACTGGCCGATCGAGGAGGCCCCCGACAGCCCCTTCACCCTGGACGACTAAGCCACACCCCCGATGGCCCGAGAGCTACGCCGGCTGCTGATTCCTCCCGGGAGGCTCGAGGTGGCGGCGGCCCGGATCGGGTTGGAGCAGGCGGGATGGCTTGTGGAGCTTGAGCCGGAGGAAGCCCATTACCTGGCGCGGGTGCTGCGCTTCCGCCATGGCGATCGGCTCGCCCTGATCGACGGCGAAGGGCAGCTGTGGACCGCCACCCTGGAGCAGCCGGCCATGCTGAAGCTGGAGCAGCCCCTGGAGCAGCCCCTGGAGCGGGCCGGCCGCCCGAGGCCCTCGATCACCCTGGCGATGGCGGTGCCCAAGCGGGATGCGGAGCTGGTGTGGCGGATGGCCACGGAACTGGGGGCTAGCCAGCTGCAGCCCCTGCTGGCTAGCCGGGGGGTGGTGCGTGGCGCTCTGCCCCTGGAGCGCTGGCGCATGATCGTGCGGGAGGCCACCGAGCAATGCGAGCGCCTCTGGCTGCCGCAGCTGGCTGAACCGGTGGAAGCCCTGGCCTGGTTCAGCAGCCCCGCGCCAGGAGGGTCCCTGCTGGCCACGACCCGCCAGGAGGCACTGCCAACCCTGCCCGAGCTGCTGCCTTCCCTCCTGCTGGAGCGCCTGCCGAACCGGCCCGATCTGAGTCCGCCGGAGCTGCGGCTGGCGATCGGGCCTGAAGGTGGCTGGAGCGCCCAAGAAGAAAAGGCGGCCCTGGCGGCCGGCTGGCAGCCGGTGAGCCTGGGGGGAGCCATCCTGCGCACCTCAACCGCGGCGGTCGCCGCCCTGAGCTGGCTGGCCCTGGCCTCGAAGCGGCAGGGGTGAAGGCAGGCCGATGCTCAGTTTTTCACGAAGGAGCGCGCGATCGCCTTGAACCCGGCGAGGTTGGCTCCACCGCTGCGGCGACGCCGGGGGGTGGCCCCACCGGGAACCAGGGCATCCGGCGCGAAGGTGGCCAGCGAGGGGGCAGGGAGGTTGGCCTGGGCGGCGGCGAGTTCGGCGGCGATCGACTCGGCGGTGGTGAGGGAGGTGCTGGCCGCGGGAGCGGCGGCGGCAACGGGGGCTGCAGCGGCGGCGGGGGCTTCGGCGGCGACCTTGGCCGGCTCGCTCGCCGTAGGGGACTGGGTAATGGGGGCAACTCGAACCGCCACTTCAGCCGGCTTGCTGGCCGGCGCCTTGGCGGGGGAGGCCTTCTCCCTCACCGGGGCCACCACGACGGGGGCTGCCGGCAGCTCATCGTTTCCACCGGTCAGGTCGAGGAAGAATTTCGGTTTGAAAATCATCGAAGCAGCCGCGATGGGGGGATTATCCGCCGGCGGCGGCGCGTCAGCCCCCGGCGCTTAGACCAGTGCAACAGTCCCGCTCCCCTGCAGGGCCGCTCCCGCCGTCCGGTTCCAGCCGCCGCAGGGGCTGGCTCGGGGAGCAGCTGGTGGTTGTTTGGCCCAGTCCCCTCTCCCCATGCTCTCCCTGCCGCCCCAGGATCCCGCCCACTGGCTGCTGGCCCTGGTCCTCAACGCCGGGCTGATCGCCCTGGCCCAGCGGGCTCCGCTGCTCACCCGATCCGGCTGGGTGCATGCCGGCATCCTCGGCACGATCCTGTGGGGCACCCTCGGCTGGCGGGGCTGGCTTGCGGTGGTGCTGTATCTCGCCCTTGGCTCCCTGGTCACCCGGCTGGGGCTGCGTGAGAAGCAACAGCGCGGCCTGGCCGAAGCCCGCGGCGGCCGGCGGGGCCCGGAGAACGTCTGGGGGTCCGCCCTAGTGGGCGCCCTGCTGGCGATGCTGGCCGCCCGGGCGCCCCTCAGCTGGAGCGGCCCGCTGCTGGTGGCCTTCGCGGCCAGCTTCAGCGCCAAGCTCGCCGACACCTGCGGCAGTGAGATCGGCAAACGCTGGGGCCGTCACACCCTGCTGATCACCAGCCTGCGGCCAGTGCCCGCCGGCACCGAAGGGGCCGTGAGCCTGGAGGGAACCGCAGCCAGCCTGGCCGGCGGGCTGGTGATGGCCCTGGTGATGCTGGCTCTGGGCCTGATCCCCGGCCCGAGCACCTGGCTCCTTGTAGGAGCCGTGGCGCTGCTCGCGACCCTGGCCGAGAGCGTGATCGGCGCCACCCTGCAGCACCGCTTGAGCTGGCTCAGCAATGAGATGGTGAATGGGGTGCAGACCCTGGTGGCGGCGCTGCTGGCCCTCGCGGCGCTGGGTCTGCGGGGCGGCTGACCCCGGGAACCGGATGCTCGCCCCCCCCCACGAACCGTGAGCCATCGCCTTCAGGTGATCTCAGCCCCGTCGCGGGTGGCCTGCCACCGCTCCGCCGCCAGCTTCAGCTCATGCATGGTCGCGTCGCAGCGCCGCTGGGCCATGCGGGGATGGATGCCCAGTTGCCGCCCCAGTTCCACCCAGGTGCAGCCCAGCCGCAGACGACCCTCCACCAGCTGGCTACGGATCGGATCCAGAGTCGCCATCTGCTGCCGAAACCAGACCCGCTCCGCCGCTAGCGCATCCACCCCGTCAGGCTCCGGGAGATCACCAACCAGCGAACGCGGATCAGCAAGGCGATCCAGCAGTGCCACGCCCTCGCTGGAATCGCGCCCCGCCGGCCCCCGCTCGAGCGGCGCATCGAGACTGCGGGGTAGGGCCGCTGCCCGCAGGTCCTCGATCTCCAGCAACCGCTCCGGCGTACAGCCGAGCCTCAACGCCAGGGCGGATCGATCCAGGGCAGGCAGGCCCTGCCCACGACGCTCCTCCTGAAGGCGGGCCCTCTGCTGACGCAGTTCCCAGAGGGGCCGGGGGATGCGCACCATCGGCTGGCGATCGCGCAGCTCATGCAGCAAGGCCCCACGGATGTAGGGCACCGCAAAGCTGCTGAAGCTCACGGCGCGGCTGGGATCGAAGGCCTCCACGGCCCGGATCAGGCCCAAGCTGGCCACCTGCATCAGGTCCTCGTGGGGTAGCGGCGGCCGTGGGGAGAAGCGGGCCACCACGGCCCTGGCCAGGGGAAGGTTCGCCTCCACCAAGGCATTGCGGCGACGCACCAAGGGATCGCTGGCCTGAAGTCGTCCCGGTGCTCGTGCCCGTACCGACGCACGTCCGGTCTTTGGGGCTGGCGAGGAGGGTGCCAGGGAGGGGGAAGCACCAGCAACGGCAACGGGTCGTGCAGCGGCAACGAAGGCGGCAGCCACAGGGATGGAGGCCTGGAAGTGGGTCGGACGGCTGGGAATGGGGGAAAGGAAGGCGGCCATGGCCGGAATGAGCATCGGTGTTTCCACGATGCGGCGGGCCCGGGGGGCGCACTGTCACCGGATCGGCGGAACAACATTCACCCGATCGGGGGATGGCGAGCTCCGGGCGAGCGATGGGCGTTTCAACCGGCTGGACTGGTGGAACGGATCCGGCCGGCCCCTGGACGGTGCGCCTGAACTGCACCTGAACTCAGAAACTGGAGGTGGGCTGCAGCCGCATCTCCAGGCCAGCCCACTGCAGCAGGGCAGGCCAGGTCCGCACCCGCCCATAAACCTCCGCATGGCCTTCGCTGTTGAGATGCAGCCCATCGGTATCCAGCCAGCGCAGCCAGCGGGAATCGGCGAGCAGGGGCTCGAGCATCGGCAGAAAGGGTACATCGGCCTCCAAGCAGGCCTCCTCTAGGAGACCCTCGTAGCGCCGGACTGCCTCCAGTTGATACCAGAGCACCTCGGCATAGGGCATGGCGGCCCCATCCACGGGGGTGAGGCCCACCACAAGGGTGGGGGCCAGCTCCCGGGCCTGGCGCAGCAACTGCTGGAAGCCGAAGAAAAAGCCCTCGGGATCGAGCTGATGGCGGCCGTCGGGCCGGCCGACCCGAGCGGTGTCATTGAGGCCCACCGAGATCAGGATGCCCTGGGGCCGCTGACGGCGCAGCTCACCCCGGCACAGCACCTCGGGGGAAAGACGGGCCGCCAGCCGCTCCAGCCCATCACCGCGCACGCCCAGGTTGTAGAGCACCGGTGCCCCTGGGGTGGCCATCCAGTGGCGCCGGAGCCGTTCACACCAGCCGCCTTGGTCGGGATCGCCCCAGCCGAAGACGCCGCTGTCGCCAAGCACCACGAGCTTGCGAGGCTGGAGAAGGCTCATGGAGTGCCGGGCGAGGGTCTGAACGGGAGCGATCTTCCCCGATCAACCGCTGAGGGGGCTACCTCCGCCAGCCCCTCAGCGCCGTTTAGCTTCGGCCCCAACCGCTTCCGGGCTTCGGTGGATGGGCTTCACCTGGCTGCTAACCCTTTCGGAACACGCCGACAGCGTGTCCTCCACCGCCACGGGCACGATCCTGCCGCGTGGATTCTTCCTGGCCACCGGCGTCCTTTACATCCTGGCGCTGGGACTCCATCGACTGGCCCTGCGGCTGGCGATCCCCTCCGCCCTGCCGATCCTGGCGCTGGCCCTGGTGGTGAACTGGCTGCACCACGGGCTGCATGTCGTGAGCCATGGCCAGGTGGAGACCCTGCACACCACCAGCCTGGCCTTGCTGCTGTTCTACGCGGGCCTAAACACCGATCTGGATCGGATCCGCGGCCGCATGTCCCTGGCCCTGACCCTGCCCACGATCGGGATTCTGCTCTCCGGGCTGCTGCTGGGCCTGCTGCTCTGGGCCCTGGGCCACACCGGGCTTCCGTTCCTCCCCAGGGCCGGCCTGGCGGCCCCCCTCCCCCTGGGGGTGGCCATGCTCACGGCCGCCTGCCTACTGCCCACGGACGGCTCCGCCAATGAGGAACTCACCCATCAGTGGGGGCACCATGCCCCTAAGACCGTGCAACCGGTTCTGGCCTTCGAGGCTGCCCTGGGCAGTGCCACCGCGATCCTCTGCTTTGGCCTTGTGGTGACGTTGTTCCTGGCGTTTCAGCACGGCGGCCAGGGTGATTTTCGTTTCGGTGCCGTGCAGGAGTTGCCGAGCAGCCTGCTGCAGTTGGTGGGGCACCTGCTGGCGGGGCTGGCCGGAGGCCTGATGGTTGGGCTGATGGCCAACCGCCTGATTCCCCTGCTGGTGACCCACAGCGAGCACCTGCTGATCCTGGCGATCTCGGTGGCCTTTGTGGCCTACGCCATGGGCAACGTGCTGGGCGGCGGAGGGTTGATCAGCGTCTACATCGCGGGCCTGGTGCTGGCCAACCGACCCCAGACCCGCGGGGCCTTCGGCCATGCAGGGCTCCGCCATGTGCTTCTCCCCTTCAACACCACGGCCGAATTCACGATGCTGCTGCTGCTGGGGCTGCTGGTGCATCCCGGCGTCATGGTGCAGATGTTTCCCCTGGGGATCGTGCTGGGGCTGCTGCTTGAACTGCTGGTGCGTCCACTGGTGGTGCTGGGGCTGGGAGGAGCGCCACGGGGGCAGCGGCTTGAACGGTTGCTGATCTGTGCCGGAGGCCTGCGGGGGGCTGTGCCTCTGGCACTCTCCTTGGCACTGCTGGAACAGGTGCCGCGGCTGCGGGATGTGCATCCCCTGGAGGCCGCCGACCTGGCCACGCAGATGGAGGCCCTGGTGGCGGTGGCGGTGATCACCAGCCTTGTGCTGAAGGGGGTGGTGCTGCCTCGGCTGCTGCAGCGGTTGGTCTCCCACGAGCCGCCCCCGGCCGAAGCGGCCTGACCGCCATGACCCAGGCCATGCCCAACCCTTCGGTGCATCGCCATAGCCCGGGGGCGAGCGGCGGCAGGCCCAGGTAGGGCGGCCCCTGCCGCTGACTTCCAGGCTGGCTCTCGCTCACCAGAGCTGCCGTGCCTGCTGGTCTGGGCCCATCGGAACGCCCGGCGACGACATCGCCCTTCAACCCTCCTCCCAGCGAAAGCCCTGGTCGTCCCAGGATTTCGGGTCCTCGATCGGTTCGAGGTGGGTGAGCACGTGGGTGCGGGGCAGGGCGGCGGCGATCTGCTGCTCCAGCTTTTCACAGAGGTCGTGGCCGGCCTGCACGCTCCAGGCACCCGGGACGAGCACATGAAAGGCCACAAAGCGCCTCGATCCCGCCACCCGAGTGCGCAGGGCATGGAAACGGATCTGCTCATTCTCATGGGAGGCAAGCAGGGCCTCCAGTTGGGCGTGATCCCCCTCGGGCAGAGCGCGATCGAGCAGACCGGAGGCGGTTTCGTGCAGCAGCTTCCAGCCGGTCACCACGATGTTGAGCGCCACCGCGATGGCGATCAGCGGATCGAGCATGGTGAAGCCGGTGATCTTCACCAGAGCCACCCCCACCACCACCCCGAAAGAGGTCCACACATCGGTGAGCAGGTGATGGGCATCGGCCCGCAGGGTGATCGAGTGAAAACGGCGGGCGGCCCTCAGCAGCACCCAGGCCACCACACCATTGAGGGCGGTGGCCAGCAGCGAGAGCGCCAGCCCGATGCCCACCTGCTCCAGGGGCGCAGGCTGCTGGAGACGGCCGATCGCCGCATAGATGATGGCCAGGGCAGCCACCACGATCAGCACGCTCTCCAGGCCGCTCGAGAAATATTCCGCCTTGAAGTGGCCGTAGTGGTGCGTGCGGTCGGCGGGCTTGGCCGCCAGGGTGAGGGCCCAGAAGGCGGCCAGGGCTGCCACCAGATTCACCCCCGATTCGAGCGCGTCGGAGAGCAGCCCCACCGATCCGGTGAGCCGCCACGCCGCCGTCTTTAGGGCGATGGTGGCCACAGCCGCTGCCACCGAGAGCAGGGTGTAGGAGCGGGGGGAGGAGAAGGAAGCGGCGATCGGCATGGCGCCAGGGTCGGCAAAGGGATCCCGGGGAACCCCCCGAAGAAGGCGAAGCGGCTGGGGGTGCCCTTCAGGTGTCAGGTTGCCATGGGTAACCACCCTTGGGGTGCAGGGGCCAGCGGCAAGGCAGCCATGCCTGCCGGGGCAATCTCGATGACGGATCCCCGTATTCCAGGCAGCACCCCGATGCGCGTCGAACCCGGCAGGGTGGATCCATAGGAGGAAGCGAAGCAACAGGTATGCGCGAGATCGTTTTTCTGGTCACGGCCGAGCAGCCCGGCCGGATCGAGGCCACGGCTCCTGAACGGGGGCTTGTGGTGGAAGCCCCAACCCTCGAGGAACTGCACCACGAGGCCCGCGATGCCCTGATTCGCCAGGTCGGGCCCTCCCACGGCACCTATCGGATCCGGATCCGCGGTGTCGGCCATAATCCGGAGACCGCCAGCGAAGATCACCAGGCCCTGCGCCATTCGTTCCGCAAGGCACGCCCTGGCCTCACTGGGAAGCCGAGTGAGACGCTCGGCACCGTCGGTGGCACCCCAACTCAGCACTTGGTGTGCCCAGGGGCCTGAACGCCACCAGCCAGGTACGGGATGGCATCAGCCGAAGCCCTGCTGAGAGCAGAACTCATGCCTCCCTATAACAACAAGCCAACGTAGGGCTTCCTGAAAAATGGAAGATCGCTTCCGCTGCAGTTGATCTGAGCTGTTGAAAGCGGTAAAATGTGCTGAAATCGGCTAATTTGAGCCAAAAAGCCGCCCAAAGTTTTCCACATGTACCGGCGCGAGCATCGCCATCAGCTTTC
>CALRXC020000019.1:0-68815 GCA_943372025.1 Synechococcus sp. UW140
TTCGGTAATTTCCTTGTAGTGAATAGGGCCAGTGGATTCGGCAAGAATCTTCTGGATCGCTTTCTGCCAAGTGAGCTCAGCCATTTGAAAAAGCCTTCATCTGTCCCAGGATCTATCGATCATAGAAGCTATTGGTGGATCCTCCGAACTTCTATTTGGGCAGATCCGCCTATGTCGCACCGAAGCCCCCTGCTGTCCTCCTAAGACGCAGTACTCGCCCGGCGGCCAGGCGACAGAAGCACTGCGCCACAATGGATCTCATGGCTCATCGACCAACGCTGGTGCATTTTAGGCGGATCCGCATAAGATGTGTTCACTGTGCTACAAAGGAATGCAGGGGCAGCTAGGGACGAAATAATAGAGTCTGGCATGATTGATCGACCTTGCTATAGGAAACGTGTAGACAATGCCGAAACCGTCACAGAAATGAGATGAAGACGGTACGAGTATTGGGTAAACGCGGCCATATTTGTCGATCCGCCCATAAGGGTTCGGAAGGTTGCAAAAGGTCACCAGTGCTGCACGCGCCTAACGCCGGGCTGAGCTGCTGTTGATCTGCCCAGGCCACGGCTCGGCACGATGGCGCCAGAGGGGCAGCCTCTCGGGTCAAAGTCCATGCTGGGATCGTCTGCCCTCTGCCTACTGCTGTGCGTCAACGTCCCGTGCTCATCGGTGCCAGCGTTGCCCAGCTGCTGGGGCTGGGAGCCGTGCTGCTGCTGCTGCTGCCTGATCGCCGCAGTGCCTGGGACCAGGCGTCCCTCAGCCGTGATCTGCCGAAGGAGAACACCCCAGGCCAGCGAGGGCTGTGGGCCGACCAGCTGCGGCCCCTGCTGCGGGAGGCCGACGCCCTGGGGGCCGAACCCAGTGATCCCGCCGAGCGCCAGGCCTGGCGGCAGGCCCAGTGCGCCATCAACCAACAGCTCCAGGAGCTGCAGCGGCAGTTCGGGCGGCCGGTGGAAACGGCACAGCAAATGGGCCGGCCCCCCGCCTGCGAGCAGTTGGCGGGCAAGAGCTGAGCGCAGGGCTTGGTATGGCCCGACCGGCCTGAGCGCTCAGTTCACATAAAGCTGGCGGGCCTGCTCGAGGGTGGCCAGCAGGTCGGCGTCGTCGAGATCGAGGGCTTCGGGCCAGATGGGTTGCAGCCAGGTGCGGAACCGATTGGGATCGAGGGCGGAGGTGGGGGCGGCCAAGGCGGTGGGCTGGACTAAGGCCCCGCCGACAACCTGGGGTGCGGGATCCAGGCAAGGCCTCGGATCCGGCCCTGGGGCCTCACCGAGCTGGAGCACCAGGAACGCCACGAAGAACTCCTCCTGGGCCGCCAGCACCCGGAACTTGAGGAACTCCAGCAGCCGCGCCCGCAGCCGGGCCGGATCGATCAGCCGACAGCGGCGCGGATCGACACCCAGCTCCAGCTCCTGACCCGGCGTGAGTCCTGGGATCCAGGGGGCCAGCAGCTCCAGGCAGCTGGGCGCCTGGTGGTGGGCGCGCTTGGTTTCGGGGTGGGGGTAATAGATGAGGGCGGCCAGCCCTGCGGAACCAACGGCGCCTCCGGCATCGGAGCAAACCGTATTGCCGCTTGAAACTTCACCTCCAGCGCCCCCGCCAACGATTGCCGCGGCGGCGGCTTCGGCGCGAACCCGCAGGCGGCAGTGCCAGAAGGAGAAGGTCTCCGGAGGATGGCGATCGGTCCACTCCAGGGCCTCGATGCGGGCATCGGGGTTGCGGAGGCGCCAGTGGCCCCGAGCGGCCTCCAGGTTGAGGGTGCCGGCGAAGAAGGGCGCCAGATCGATGCCCCTGGCCGCGAAATAGGGCGCCTGCAGGTGAATTGTGCCGGCCGGGTAGGGGCTGGTGGCGGCCCGGCCCGATGCCACGCCATGGCCCGCCACCAACCGGCACCGCAGCCAATGGAGCGCAGCTTCAGCCATGGCGGGGATCGCCCACCTGGGTGTGGCTGCGGCAGCCGAGCACCGCCTCTGGGTCGCTGTAGTGCTTGAACTCCAGCCAGTTGCCGGCTGGATCGATCAGGAAAAAGGTGTGATGCTCCAGTGCTTCACCGGCAAAGCGGAGCTTCGGCTCGATCCCGAACACCAGACCGGCGGAGCGGCTGCGTTCCAGCAAGGCCTGCCAGCTGGCCAGCTCAGCGAACACCAGCCCGAAATGACGCGGATAGATGCCGCGCTGCTGCTCGCCCAGAACGGCCGGATCGGTGCGTTGGGTCACCAGCTGGTGGCCGCCCAGATCGAGGATCAGGGCATGGGCACTGCGGCGGCCGGCCACGCAACCGAGCCCCTCCACATACCAGCGCTGGGTAGCGTCCAGGTCGAGGGCGGGGATGGAGAGGTGGAACTGGATCCGGTCCATGGTGAGTAAGGCTAAGGATCCGGCAATGCCAACAACAGCTGGTCGCCGCCGGCTTGGGTGAGCACGCCCAGGCCCACCGGCAGTCCGTGCTCACGGTCCACGCCTCCAGGCCGGGCTAGCTGGGGCAGGCCGGCGAGGCTGGCCAGGGCGCCCAGCTGCAGCAGCCGCTGGATCACGGTGTTGGTGCTGCGGTCGCTGCCGAGGCTGCCGCAGGGGGGCGCCACCGTGGGGGTACAGGGCAGTAGCAGCAGGGCTGGTCCGCCACCGTTGGACCCAGGAGCCAGCAGCTGCTGCAGCTTCTGCCGCAGGGCCTCGCGGGCGATCTGGGCTCCGGGCAACAGGCTGCGGTCACGGCCGGCCACCAGGGCGCGGTTGCGCGCCAGGGTGGGACCCACCGGCAGATCGCTCGGCAGCTGGACCAGGCTCTGCTCGATCTCTGACCACTGCACCGCCTCCAGCAGGCCCTGCAGCTCCTCCGGGGAGGCGAAGCCCAGCTCCGCCAGGGGCCAGCGCTCCAACGGACGCCCCAGTTGCTCAGCCAGCTCCCGGGCCTGCTGCTCCAGGGGGGCCGCCACGGCGGGATCGGCGAGAGCCCACAGCTCGGGGATCCAGCCGATGGCGCGGACCGTTGAGGCGGTTGCGACGGCGATGGCGGCGGGGTCCAATGTTGCGTGATCGCCGCAGTTATGCCGAGCCATTGGCTCCAGCAACGTTGCCATGCCCAGCCGCAACGTCTCGCGTGAGGAGGCGAACAGGCCCACCGTGTCGAGGCTGGGGGCCAGCGGTGCAACCCCATCGGTGCTGACGGCGCCGTGGCTGGGCCGTAGTCCCCAGAGGCCGCACCAGCTGGCGGGGGCTCGGATCGAGCCAGCGGTGTCGGTGCCGAGGGCCAGATCGGCCTCGCCAAGGGCCACCGCCGAGGCGCTGCCGCTGCTGGAGCCCCCCGGGATCCGGCCAGGCGCGCGCGGGTTCGGGGGCGTGCCACCCCAGGCGTTCTCTCCGGCCAGGCCGAAGGCGAATTCATCGAGCCAGGTGGTGCCGAGGCAGCGTCCGCCGGCCGCCAGCAGCCGCTGCACCGCGGCAGCGGTGACCGGGCTGGGCTCCTGGAGGGCGGCCCAGTGGGGGTTGCCGCAACCCATCCGCCAGCCCCGCACCGCCAGCAGATCCTTCACCGCGAAGCGAAGGCCCGCCAAGGGGGCCTCCCCTCCAGCGGCAGGTCCCCATGCAGCAGCTCCTCCTGCGGCAGCTGCGGCGCCGGCTGCAGGGGGGGTGGCGGCGGGGCCAGCTACGGCGCCGGCGCGAGCCTCCTCGGCCAGGGCCTGCTGCTCCTCGGCGCTGAAGCGGCGGGTCCAGACCGGATCGGGGGATTGGGGCATGGCAGGGCTATGCGCTTGATCCCTAGCGGACCATGAGATAACCATCAACCATCACCACTGAATTGTTGGCATAAGCTGATCAATGCCGAGCCGAACACCGGCAGATGGCGCTGTCATTCGCTGCTTTTCAGCAACACGAATCGAGTTCGGTAGCGATGGCATCCGGAAACCACGGGGATCCGCTGACATGGCGGGGGGATTGGTGCGGTTCGCCACCATTTCATCGGGGCAGCGGTCTGAATCTGCCGCCACCCCATTGCACCCCTCTCCATGCTCACGCCGAAAACCAGGCTTCGGCTCCAGGAGATCATCAACCGCATCGCTGCCGCCGAACCGGTGAGCCTCGCCGAACGCATCTACGTGCAGAAGTTCGCCGACCGCGATCCCACCGTTTGGAGCTGGCTGCGCCGGGCTCGACGCACCCAGGTTCAGGGAACACCCAGGGAAGGACTGGATCGCTTCCTCGCCCAGATGGATCTCGGCGAAGTGGGGCCGGAGGGAGCCTTCGATCCCCGCCGCGACGATCTGGGCGAGTGGTTCTCCGGCGCACCGGGCTGGTTGCGGCGCAGTTGACCTTCAGGCCGCGCCGCTGGCGGGCCCGCCGACTGGGCCGGCCACCGCCGCCCACCAGCGCTCCACCACCGCCGGGGTGCCGTACCAGACGGGTCCAAAGGCCCCGCCATGGGCCACCCCCTCCAGCACGAGCGCTTCGGCACCCTCCAGCAGGGCCGACTCCACCGGCACCAGGCCATCGCCCCGATCGGCCGGATCACCGGTGCTGTTGCGGTAGGCGGTGGGGGCCAGCCGGCGGGCCGTGGCGCTGGCCTGAGCGGCCTCCTCAGCCAGATCAATCGCCCCCGCCACCGCCACATAGCGAACCGGATCGGTGTCGGCGCATGCGAAGAAGGCCCCCGGCAGCTCCCGCGCCACCCGGGCCCGCATGGCGGTGGCCTTCAGGGCCGTATGGGGAGAGCCGAGCATCACCAGGGTGTCGGCTAGGCGGCGGCCGCTGTAGCGCCGGCCTTCGAAGGGGCCGTCGGCCAGGAACAGCCGCAGCAGAATGCCGCCGGAACTGTGGCCCACCAGGGTGATGCGGCCGCTGGGGGAGCGGGCGGCCAGCTCGGCGGCCAGCGGCGCCACCCGATCGAGCAGCCGCGCCCAGCCGAAGGGAAACAGCGTCAGCAGCCAGTCGAGGCGTGACACCGGCACCAGCAGCACCGGCTGAGCGCTGAGCCGCTCCAGGCTGGCCACCAGCGGCCCATAGGCCTCCGCCCCGATCAGGAAACCGCCAAGCACCAGGATCGGCTGGTCTGGGGTGCGGTCCGGGGTGCGGGCCCTGATCGGGACCAGCGGATCGGGATCGGACGACGCCAATGGTGAAAAGCTGGAGGGGAGGTCATGCTCTCAGGGGCGCGCCTCGCGCCACCAGGCCCAGGCCTCGCGGTTGATCACCAAACCGATCAACAGCAGCACCACCATCAGCGCCACCTGGTCAGCGCGGGAATCGGGCACGAGGATGTCGGCCACCAGATGGGGAATGTTGGTGAAGGTGTAAACCACGCTGATCCAGAAATGGGTGCGGCGCCAGCGGAGCCAGTGGCCGGGCCGTGTGGGCTGGCTGGCGGCCCAGGCGATCCGCAGCAAGGCGTCGAGTGGAATCAGGAAATACACCAACATCGCCCAGAACAGCAATCCAAGCCGCCCCGGCGGCACCTGGGCGGCGATCTCCGGTGAGAGGCCGTGAAACAGGGGCATCAGGCCCAGGTCCACGTGGAAGAGCATGGCCAGGAGGTAGGCCAGCCAGAGACTGCGCAACCGCAGGGCATGGTCGATCGGGTGGATCCGGGACTGAGCGCCGTGGCCGGCCACGGCGGCGCGGTGCAAGGACTCCGGGAGGCGGAGGGCACGCCCCCGGAATGGAGGTGGCGGGTGGGCCATGGAACCATTCTGTTGAGATCTGGTCACGATGATCAAGCCGAGGCGCACCTGCCGGTGAGCGCCCGTCGCTGGGGACTCGTTGAGCGAGGGAGGGGATGTGGATTCGGGGGCATCAAGGGCTGGAAGCCATCAGCGGCGAATCTCTGCAAAGGTGGGCCTGCGCAGCGGAGGCCCCTATGCCTGCTCCGATCGATGCTGTCTCCGAGGGCGGGCCTGCCGAGGAGGCACTGCCCAGTGGCGATGAGCTGCAGGCCCTGGAGCAAGTGGCCCGGCGGAAGGGATCGGGCCTGGAGAGCGGCCACCTGACGGGGCTCTGGCGGCTGGAAAGGGTCTGGTCCCGGGGACAGCGGCAGCCCTCTCCCCTTGCCGGGGTTGCGCTGCGGGCCCTGGGGGCCAGCCTGCGGATCGAGGCGGAACCGAATACCGAACCGAGTACCCAACCGGACGCCAGGCCTGACAAAGGACCGAATACCGGCCCAGATCCCGCGCCGAAGCCGCACCCCGGGCTGAAGCTCACCAATGCGGTGAAGCTCGGGCCCCTGGAGCTGCGCTTCCAGGGACCCGGCTGGCTGGAGGGGCGCAGGCCCCTGCTGCGCTTCCAGTTCGATCAGCTCGAGATCCGCGCCGGCCAAAGGCTGCTCCTGCAACGCTCCCTGCCGGCACCAGATCCCCGGCGCGGGGCCTTCTTTGCCCTGATCGCCTGCGGCGCGGAGGGCCGCTGGCTGGCGGCCCGCGGCCGTTCCGGTGGGTTGGCGGTGTGGCGCCGCGAGAGCTGATGCCGCGACGGCTGAGGCCGCGGCGCCGCTGCTGGCGACGTCCCCAGCCTCGCCAGCGGCTGGATCAGCCCACCACCACGTTGATCACGCGGCCGCCGAGGCGATTCACCCGCTGCAGGGCCTGGTTGAGGCTGCTCACCGGCACCCGCACCGTGTAGGCACCACTGCGGGACACGGCGTTGTTCACCACGCCGGTGGCGGTGATCGTGGCGATGCCGCCGTCGCGGCTGCCGGAGGAGCCCAGCAGGGCCTCCTGGCGATGGCTGCCGGTGTGGGAGCGCCGCACGGTGGTGGGCTCGAAATCAGCGGCCAAGCCGGAGGCCTCACTGATCAGGGCTCGGAAGGGACCCTCGGTGGACACGATCACCACCCGGCCAGCCGATCCAGCCACAGCCACGGGACGGTTCTGGTGCACGGCCCGGTTGTGGCGAAACAGATTGCCGGAATCGTCGCCCTTGGCCGAGGCGGCGGCGCCGCGGGCCAGGCGGGTCATCCAGGAGAACTGGCGGCCTTGGTGGCCGGCCGAGTAATCCCAACCGTGCAGATAAGGCACAGTGTCGTTACCGAAACGGCGCTGGTATTCGTCACTGTCGAGGTAGGAATCGATCTCGGCATCGACACCCTGCTCCTGCAGGATCGTGAAGTGATGCAGCATCTCTTCGCGGTTCTGCGGGGCGCGGCCCAGCAGGTGCTTGTGGTTAAGTTCGATGAAGCGATAAGGATTGCTGCTTTCAAAGAAACGCTTGCGATACAGACCGCTCTTCGCCACGGCGCGCACCAGTTCACGCACCGTCAGATAGCCGTCACGGAACAACGATTCGGCACCAACGAGCCGTTCGCTGGCCATCAGATGCTGCTGGCCAAGCACCTGCTGGTACACGGCACGGATGGTGGTGTTCTTATCGGCGTCGGAGGCGTTCGACCAGTGCTCGCGGCTGGCATTGTTGGCGAAACGCTCGATGCCGAGCTCGGGTGCGCGGACGAGGGACATGGCGAAAAGGGGGTGAAAGGGCAAGGGAGGTGAGCCGATCCGCTGGATTCAGGCCTTGCTGGCATCCGGTGATCAGACCGGGGAAGGCCTTGCGCCTCTGGCGAGATGAGGCCAGGGGCAGTCAGGACGGGACGTGGCTGGGAAGCTGGCGCCTGGAGATAAGCGCCGCGCCCGCAGTTGCGAACTCAGAGATAGGAATCCGGAAATAGCCGATAGAAAACAGGGAACTGATGGACAGGCCCCATAGAAGATAGAAAATAATGAATCGGATCAACCAGGTGAATGCCGATGGCATCCAGGTGGTGAATGTATGCCGATTTGCCAACAGCGTATTTGATCCTTGCAAAACTTCGCCTTCGGACAAGGCCGCTCCTAATTCGCTTGGCACAAGCCCTGCTGCAGATCAGCCGTGCATCGCAGCACCGCTGACTGGGCAGCCGCCGGCTCAGCCCCGCTGCGGCAGCTCGTTGCCGCTGAGGATGTCGGCCAGGATCTCGCCCGCCAGCGCCTCGGCCTCATCCACCAGCTGCTCGCCGAGCATGAAGGTGGACTGCCAGCCGATCCCCGCCGCGATCAAGGGCCCCGCCAGGGGAATCCAGCGGGTCGACTGGCGGCTCAGCTCGCGGCTGGCGAGGCGCTTCAGCAGGCCGATCAGGCCCTCGCGGGCCAAGTATTTGGTGCCGAACTGGGCGAGTTTGGTGAGCAGCGATGGCAGGGCCTTCGGGCCGAGCAGGCGCTTGATGTAGTCGAACTGGCTGCTGGTGAGACCATAAATGGCGGAGATCTCCTCGCCGAGCTTCAGCAGCAACGACACATCGGCAGCCAGATCCAGACCGGGAATGGGATTGAGGCTGCCATTGGCGGCAGCCAGGCCGGCATAGGGGGGGATGCGCTCCTGGGCCACCTTGCGCTTGCGCTGGAGGGCGTCCTGGCCGTAGGCGGCCATGTCGGCCACGAAGCGCGATTGCTTCAGTCCCGCCAGGGCGGCGCCGATGTCGGCCAGCAGAGCCTGAAGGTCGTGCTGGGCGGGCTGGCGGGCCGAGGTGAGGTACACCCGCTCCGGGGGATCGGGTTCCAGCTGGCCACGGATGTCCGCCTGGATGATGCGCCGAATCTCGGACTCGTCGTGGCCGTGGTCGTGCCGGCCATCCTCGATGGCGCGATCGATCATGTTGCGCACCACAAAGCAGGGTTTGCCAAGGGCCCGCAGCTGCTGGAACAGGAAGGCGTCGTTCTCGTAGAAGCGCTGGGCCGTCACCAGCAGGAAGCAGTCGTAGCTGGCCAGATCCAGCCGCTCCACGTAGGTGTCCTTTGGCCAGCGGCGGGTGCCGCAGCCCGGTAAATCCACAAACGTGATGCCGCGGTGGCTGATCTCCAGGGGATCGTTGGTGGTCTCCACCACGCCCACCCGGGCGATGCGCTCACCGGCGATGGCATTGATCAGCGACGACTTACCGCTGCCGGAGGGCCCGATCAGCCCGCAACGCACCTGGGTTTTCTCAAACTCCTCGATCCGCTCACGGCAGCGGGAGGCGAAATCGCGGATCAGGGTGGGTTGGTCGTTAGCCAAGGCCGGGGATGGGCTGTGGTGTGTGGCAATCATTTTCAATGCCCTGTGCCTTGCCGCTAAGTCGTTTTGGTGGCGGATCTCACGCTGGCGGAGGGGGGTTGGCCGCCATCGAGTGCCGAGAACTCCGCCAGGTCGACGCGTCCGAGGCCATCCCGATCGATCTAGGCGACTGCGCTAGCCGGTGAACCCGGGCACAGCGGAGCCCTTCGCGGCCCTGATGGTTCAGCTGAGGCAGCGTGCCACTGGCGTGCAACAGCCGTTGCAACTGGAAGGGCCTGATTGGCGTGGGCTTCAGCAGACCAAGGAGCAGGCCTTAGGTGGAGGGGGATTCAGACGGGATGGCAGACCCCGCCGGGAGCGGTGAGACGCTCCGCGAGCTGCTCCAGACCGCTGTTGAAAATCCTCAGCGACACCTCCGCCAAGGTGTTGAGCGTATCGAGATGGGGATTGATCTCACAGATTTCCCAGCAACACACCCGCGGGTCGTCGAGCAGGCACCGCAGGATTGCCTCGGCCTCTTCGGCCCAGAGACCACCGGGCACAGGGGTGCCCGTGCCCTTGCAGATGCTGGAATCCAGGGCATCCACATCGAAGCTCACATAGATCCGATCCACCGCGGCGAGGTAATCGAGGCAGCGGCGGGCGGCGGCATCGGGCCCTTCGCGCCGCACCTGTTCGGTGCGGACCACCGGAATGGCATGGGAGGCCAGCGTTGCATCCTCGGCGGGCTCCGTATCACGAACCGCGATGTAGATCAGGTCTGCCAGATCGAGGGCCGGACCCTGGGATCCGCCCAGCTCCTGCAGCTGCCGCCAGAGCTGGCGGGTTATGGTATCGGGATCATTGATCGCCTCTGGCAGGTTGTCATGGGCGGCCGCGATCGCCAGGGGCATGCCGTGCATGTTCCCCGAGGGCGTGGTGAACGGGGAGTGGAGGTCGGCGTGGGCATCGATCCAGATCACCCCCAATCGATCGCTGGGATGGGCGCGGCGGATGCCGGCGATGGTGGCGGCCGCCGTCGAATGGTCGCCGGCCAGCACAATCGGAAACAGGCCCTGCTGGAGCGTGACGGCCACCAGGTCGGCGGCATCGGCCATCACCTGCGTGATCGCCACCTCCACCAGCCCCACGGCGGCGAGGTGGGCCGTGCTGGTGAGCTGCCCAAGGACGGAAAGTGACATGGCCACACCTTCGTCGTGGCTCGACTGGAATCTCTGTGTTTTCCGCTACTGACCCTTCCAGGACCTTCGCCGCTGGGCCAGCAGGCTGGAGGGGGAATTTCCGAAGCAGCGCTGGAAATCCCGGCTGAAGCTGGCCAGGCTGAGATAGCCACAGGCGCTGGCGATGCTGCTCACGTTGCACTCCGGCCCGGGGTCCTCCAGCCGGCGGCGGGCCAGCCAGAGCCTCTGGCGCCGTAGGTACTGCATCGGACCGCAGCCGAACCTGGCTTTGAAGGCGTATTGAAGGCTGCGGCGCGAGTAATGGGAGCGCTGCTCCAGTTCCGAGAGGCTGATCGCCTCGTGGCAGTGGGCGTGGATCCAATCCACCAGCGCATCGATGGCACAGTCAGAAACCTCCGGATCGGGGGCGGTGCACTTGGCGAGCAAGGCTGGGGCCAGCACCTCCACGATCTGGCGCAGCAGCAGATCGTCGAGCCGCAGCAGATCTGGCACCCCGCCCTGGCGGAGCAGCAGGCCCTGGATGAACAGCATCAAGCGGTAGAGCCGCTCAAAGCGCAGCGGGTTTGAAGGCTGCCCCAGCTCCACCACGAGCGGGTGGGTGGCCAGGGCCTGCCAGGGCTCTGGTGCCGCCGCGGGTCCGGCCATGGTGAGTCCCACCCGGCGGATCAGGGCCGGATCGAGCCGGATCGTGATGCCCCCCATGGCGTCGTTGCTGGTGCGCCAGGGTTCTGGGGGCAGATAGAGCAGGGTCCGGCCGGCGAGGTTGCGGAGGCTGCGGCGGCCGAGCCGGAAGTGTCCCTCGCCCCGGTAGGGAAGGATGAAGCTGGCCTGGGCCGTGCCATCCACCTCGCCCCGCAGCCCCGGGCCCCAGATCGCCACCAAGCTGAGGGGCCCGAGCCGCAGGCCACCGGTATGACAGCGGAACGGCCGCGCCGGGGAGGGACGCTCCTGGGCATCACAACTGCGCACGGGCATCAAGGTGGCCAGCCTCTCCGCCACCTGCACCGGATCATCGAGCTGGACGGAGGCTCCCGGCAGGCTGAGGAAGGGCACTCGCGGTTCGCTGAGGCAACACGGTCCCCACCGATCCGGGATGGTGAGCATCGGGCGCGGGCGGCGATATGCGCGGGCAAGGATAACGATCGCTACACCGACTTGCCTCGAAGCCTGAGCGCCTGGTTGGGTACCTGCCCGCGAGCGCCTCAGGGCCTTGGCGCCAGCAGGCGGTCCATGGCGGCCTGCTGCGCCGGATTGAGGGGCTTCTGGGGGTGGTCGTGGGGCACCAGGCAGTTGTCCTTCTCGTTGATCGGAGCCGCTGCGGTGGCGGCCCCGCCGGCGGTGAGGGCGGGGTTGCGGTAGAGGCTGGTGCCCTCCTTGATCGTTTCCAGCACCTGGATCTCCTTGATGGTCATCGGATCCACCTTCAAGGGATTGGCGCTCAGCACCACCAGATCGGCCAGCTTGCCGGGCTCTAGGGAACCCTTGGTTTTCTCCTCGTGGAACTGGTAGGCGCCATTGATCGTGAGGGCCCGCAGGCCGTCGTAGGCGCTCACCTTTTCCTGGGGTGAAAGCACCACCCCGGATTTGGTGGTGCGGTTCACGATGTTCCAGAGGGCATAGATCAGGCTGGGGCTGACGCCGGCGGGCATGTCGTGGTGCATGGTCCAGGGGATACCGGCCCGCTGCACCGAACCCGCCGCCCCGGCCCAGGCCAGCCGCTCCGGGCCCATCAAGCGGGCCAGGTAGTCGCCCATCGGATAGATGCCGCCGGCGGTGAAGCTGGTGATCGCCCCCACCTTTTTGGCCCGCGCGATCTGGTCGGGCCGCAGGAACTGGGCGTGCTGGATCACCGGCCGATGGTCAGCAGGGCCCTGGGCGGCATAGGCCTTCTCGATCGCCGTGAGGAAGTTATCCACGGCCTGGTCGCCGATGCTGTGGCCGGCCACCTGGCGGTTGCTCTTCCAATAGGTGGCCACCGTGGCCTCCACGGCCGCCTGGGGATCCACGGCCAGGCCGCGAAAGTTTTTCTCAGTATTTCCGGGGGGATTGTTGGTGTAGGGCTGCGACATGAAGGCGTTGTCCATGCTGCCGTCCAGCCAGAACTTCACCCCCGCCAGCCGCACCCGGTTCAGGTAGCGCCCATCGCCATCCACCCGTGGTGCGCGCGAGGCGGGATCGGCGTATTGGGCGACCACGGCACTGCGGCCCGCCTTGGCCTGCTCCAGGAAGGACTGCTTCACATAGAGCAGCAGGTCGATCGGCAGCAGCTTCTCGTCGAGCATCTGCCGGGCTACGTCGATGTCGTCATCGCTGAGGCCAAAACCCATCTCCGACGCGGTTGTTTGGCCATTGGCTGTCCAGAGGGCCACGGCCTTGGCCACCCCGAGGCGAATCTGGGCCGGGGTGAGGGGCGCCTTGGCCGCCAGCACCGCAAACACCGGCGCTTCGGCGATGTGGCCGCTGGGCTCGCTGCTGCCCGGTTTGCGGGAGATCACCCCCCCGGCTGGATCCTTGCTGCTGGCGCTCCAGCCCATCTGCTTGAGCAGCACGGAGTTGATCGACCCCTGGTGGCCGGAGCCGTCCTGCACGAACACCGGCCGGCTGGCGCTGACGGTGTCGAGTTCCTCCTTGGTGGGGTGGCGGTTTTCGGCGAGCTGTTCAGCCCGGTAGCCCAGGCCCTCCACCCACACGCCCTCCGGCAGGGTGGCGGCGTGGGCCTTCATGCGCCCCAGCAGCTCGGGGATGCTCTTCACGCCGATCAAGTCGGCGTTGAGCAGGGTGTGGCTGGCCAGCACCAGGTGCCCGTGGGCATCGATGAAGCCCGGCAGCAGGGTGCGGCCGGCCAGGTTCACCTGCCGGGCGCCGCCACCGGCGGCCTTGATCGCCCCAGCCAGGGGCCCCACATAAAGGATCCGCCCGCCCTTCTCCACCAGCGCTTCGGCATAGGCGGGCTTGGGCCCCGCCATGGTGAGGATGTCGCCACCGCGATACAGGGTGGCGGCGGGCTGCTGCAGCGGTGCCGCTCCCACAGGGGTGGAGGTGGCACCGATCAGGCCGAAGGCCAGGCCAAGGCCGGCGGCCCGAAGGCCAGGGTCAACCAGGGGGGCTTTGGGGTTCATGGGGCGGCAGGGACAGGGATCGGGGGGCGTTCAGCGGGTGGGAAAGAGCAGGGTGACCACCAAGCGGGCTCCCCAGCCGTGGGGGCCGCTATCGGGTCCATCGATCCAGTAGCGCACGCCCGCTCCCAGCGAGAGGAGCTGGTTGCCCACCTTGGTCACCTTGGTCACCACCAGGTTGAGCGGCACCGCCCACCGCTCGGCGGCCCAGTCGTAGGAGGATTCGGTGTTGAGGCTGATGGTCCAGGCGTTAGTGGTGGTGTAAGCCAGGAACGGTTGCAGGAAGGTGGCATTCACATTGGCGTTGGAGCCGTTGTTGGCCACGCTCCAGAGGTGGTTGGCCAGGGCCCCCACCGTCCAATGGCCTCTTTGCACCAGGGCCACGCCGGTGGGTCCGAGGCCCCACTGGTGGAGGCCGCTGAGTTGGCCGGTGGCGGTGGGCAGCAGGGCCACCGGGCCGACGCCCCAGATCACGCCCCCGGGTCCAGGCTTCGCCGGGGAGAGGAACAGGCTCTGCACGGTGTCACCAAAATTGAGCTGGCCGGTTTCCGCCCCCGCCGCGCCTTGGAGGTTCACCACCGGCAGGATGGTGCGAGAGATCAGGTTCCAGTTGGCCGAGAGCTTGAAGGGCACCACCGGCTGGATGTTGAGGTTGGCCCGCTGAATGTTCTCCTGAACGCCGATGCCACGGTCATAGTTGAACTGGGACGGCACGCTGATCAGTGAGGCCACCGGGTTGGCCAGTTGCCTGGCCAGATTGGCCTCCTCCGCGCCCAACTGCTGGGGTGTTTCTGCCCCCTGGCCACCAACAGCGGCCGGGGCCTGGGCCAGCACGGGTTGGTTGGCTTGAACCGCCGCAACGCCCTGGCCGCTGACGGCGACTTCGGCGACTTCGGGCGCTGACCGAACCAATGGAAGTTCCCTTGCCAGGGCCTGCGGGGCTGGAAGGAACCCCAAAACCAAGCCCGCGAGCCCAAGGGCCACTCCCCCAGATGGGCCACATCTACGGACCGGGGCAGCAGTTTGGGCACAAGGAATTTTGAGCGCCTGCAGCAAGGGCTTCATCAAAAGCGACCAGTTGGTGTCCATGCAGACCAGTTGGTGTCCATGCAAACGATGGGCGGCGCATCAAAGGTAGGCCTGCCCTGGAGCGGATGCCACTGTTTTGCGTTTTCCACGAAGTGGAGCCGAGCAGCTATCTTTGGAATGGTATTATCAGGAGAGTCGGCTCCGGACGAACCGTCTATTCCGCATAGGGAACCGCTCCAGAACTTGGGGCTGAGGTGGATAGAATGAATACCAATACATTACCGGGCTCCGATGTGGCGTCGCTGCGCAGAGCGGAGATGCGGCCCTGGACGGGGCTGATGTATTCAGCCAGCACCTCACCAAAGGCATTGCGCTGAATCGCCAGCTTTTGACCGGCCCTCACGTTGTCGGTGATTTTCACCAGCCATTCGATGAAGCCTCCCTGGCTACTGACGACGGTATAAACGTTCTGACCGATCAACACATTGGCATCGACGGCGGTGCGCCCGATCGGGCCAGGGATCACGCCATAGTGCTTCAAGACATTCAGCGTGCCATCCACAAACAGAGGAATCATGTCCAGATCGAGCCGGCGCGCCGGGCCAATTTCGGGGGTGAAACAGGGAATGCCGGCTTTGATTAAAGCATTGTGGAGAACACTGGGATACACGGGGTTGTCCCAGATCAGCGGCACGGGATAGAGCATCATCATCGTCTTGACCTCCGGGATGCGCATGTCGCCGATGTGAAAGGCCGCAGCATCGATGCCCGTGGTGCCGGTATGGAAATCAATGGCCAGATCGGTATTGGGCCTGAGCAGCCGATTGAACACCAGGCCGGCGTGGCGGCTGGCGGCGCCGATGCCCTGTTCGTTGCCGGGCCACTCGCGGTTCATGTCTGTCAACTCCAGGCCCCGGCCCATACTCGGCCAACGCCGTTGCATGCTCTCCACTGCCGGTCGGGCAATGTCGAGAACCGCCATCACGGTGCCTGACATTTCAGCCGGCTTGAGGCGACCCATGATCGACTGGACGGTGTGCACCGAACTCATCTCGTCGCCATGCACACCACTGGTCAGGGTGAAACGCTTGCCGGGCCGGATCCCCTTGGCCACGATCACCGAGACATACCAATACTGCCCCGTGGACATCTGAACACCCTGGAAATAAAGCAGGTGTTTGCGGCCGGGCTCCAGGTCGTCGGTATTGAGTGAACTCACCACTTTCTTGCCGTTGATCACATCACCGGTGAAAACGGTCCTGACCCCACCGGCCTTGACCCCACCGGCCTTAACCCCAGCCGGCGGCGTTGCGGCGCTGACCAGCTCTGGCGCCATGGCCAAGACAGCCAGAGCCCATGGGGCGATCAGCAACGACTGGAGGCGATGACAACGGCGGCGGTTAGAGATCAAGATCGTGGCACAAACATCAACAACGATCCTATAGCCTCGCTAAGCAAATCATTTCCCATCGGCCTATTTGTTCGCCACCAGCTCTCCGGCCAGTCCGCAGTTGCCGTATTGCCAGCCCAGCTGCTGCCAGCCCCAGCGCTCCCACCGCCGCCGCACTCCCCGCCGGAGCTGCCCTGCCAGCCACGGCGCTTTCCCCGCCAGCCGCCGTTGCCGGGCCGTGGCGAAGGCCGAGCAAAGGGGAGGGAACGCTGTAAGGGCATCGTTGAAACCGACCAGGTGAAGGCCGTCGCACGGCTGGGACAGCGAGAAAAAAGTTGGCCTGCCCCAGGTCGGTCGTTGCAGATCTGCGTTTTCTGCGTAGTGACACCGCCGCTGATCGATGGCGAATCGCCGCAGCAATCGCGATCATCCGGCAAGCTCTGCCACTGCCTGTGTGTTGAAACGGCCTGGCCCCTGTCTGCTCCCCTTGCTGCTGGCGGGAGGCGGTGCGATCGCCCTCCTTCCCCCCGCCCGGGCCGAGGCACCCCAACCGCCGGGCGCGGCGGCAAGCCTGGCATTGCCCGGGTGCCGCCGCGCCCTGGGGTTGCCTGCCACCACGGCGCCGGTCGATCTCCTGCGGGCTGATCCGAGCCTGGCGGCGAAGCTGGCCGCCGCTCCCGCCTGCCGCAACCCCGCCGATGCCCTGAGCCGGCTGGAGCGACTGGAGCAGGAGCTGGCGGCTTCACGCCAGCGCATCGCGGCCCAGCAGAGCCAACTGGCCGCCGAAACCGCCCGCCAGGACACCCTCGCCTCCGACCTGGCCCAGCTGCGTCAGCAACTCACCGGCCAGGCCGCCGGTGCCGGTGCTGCCTCAGGCACCCCTGCTGCCTCGGGCACACCTGCCGCATCAGCGCTTCCCGCCGGTGGGGCCCTGCCCATTGCGGCCGCTTCCCAATCCGCCGGCCCTGCAACCGCATCCGCCCCAGCGCTCGCCCCAGCTCCTTCCGTCACCATCACCCAAGCCGCTGGGGTTAAGGCGCCTACAACGGCTGCGGGGGGCCCAGCTCCGGCCCCAGGCCCGTTGGCCGCCACACCCACCGCACCAGCCACCCCTGCAACCGCCGCGGCTGAAGGCACCCCCAACACCCAGAGCGCTCCAGCTCCTGCCGGCGCTTCCGCTGCACCGGCACCCACGGCCACCTACACCCCCGGCAAGGGCTTCGCCCTCCAGGCCGGCGACTCCACCCTGCGGCTCTGGGCTGAGGCCAAGCTGCTGGGCTTTTCCAGCAGCCGCTACACCTTCAACCCGGGCCAGCCCCTGATCGTGAGCCCGAAGGATCCGGCAGCCTCCTACGACCTCTCGGCCCAGCAGAGCATGGTGTACGCGGCCTTCCGCGGGCCGAAGTGGGGCTCCTGGACCCCCGGCGCCTTTGCCATCTTCGGGCTGCAGGACAACCTGTTGGCGGAGGGCTACAGCTTCACGCCGGTGGTGGCCTACGGCGAGATCGGCAATGGCGCCTGGCGGGTGGCCGCCGGCCAGAACTTCGATGTGTTCGCCCCCCGAGACCCGGACACCCTGCCTAACGGCAAGTTGGCCGCCACTGGCAACCCCGGCGCCTATCGGCCCCAGTTCCGGGTGGAGCGCACCTTTGAGGCGGGCCCTGGTTTCGGCGGGGTGGTGCAGCTGGCGGCCTCCTCACCGGTCACCACCGCCCTGCCGAGCAACGTGGATTTGGCCAATCTTCAGATTCAGGAGATCGTGGAGGACAACGGCTGGCCCAACCTGGAGGCGCGCCTCAACCTCGGCTTCGGCCCGTACGCCGACCGCGCCGGTGGCCGCAGTCTGCGGCCGGTGGAGCTAGGGGTGTCCGGGATCGTGGGCCAACTGCGGGTGCTCGACAACATCCGCCCCACCGATCCGCTCACCCTGGTCTCCGATCGCACCACGGTGAACGTATGGGGGGCCGCCCTCGATGGGCAGATCGCCTTGGGCCGCCGCTTCGGCCTCAGCGGCGAGCTCTACACCGGCCAGGGGTTGGGCGAATACATGGCCGGCATCCTCCAGACCTACAACCGCGCCACCAACCAGGCGGTGCCCACCGCTGGCGGCTGGGGCCAGCTTTATGTGTATCTGGCCGATAACCTGCGCCTCAACCTCGGCTACGGCATCGACAACGCCCAGGACTCCGGGGTGTTCGGCCTGCAGGTCAACAGCGGCATCTTCGCCAATCTGCTCTGGGATGTGAACCCCTGGCTGCAGCTGGGCCTGGAGGGCAATTACAAGCTCACCACCTACGACGTTTTCGGCGACAAGAACGCCTGGGTGGTGATTTCTCAGGTGATGTTCCGGTTGTGAGGCAGAGGTGATCTGTTCAGCGGGTCAGGCCCAGAAACCCCAGCAGCGAGCGATTTCTCTGATGCCGTTCTCCGCGGTCGGGTCCACGGGGGCCCTCACCAGGGTGTTGGTGGCCCTGAAGGCGGCACGCACCTGGGGGCGTAGGCGGCCCAGGCCGCCGGGCTCGAGGCCAGCGCGGGGAACCCAGCAGGGGAACGGCCAGCGTCAGCGCCAGGGTTGGCGCCACAATTCCAGGGGCTGCCACCAGGCTGGAGGCCGCCGATCGGAGCACCTGGGGAAGGCATGGCTGAAGGCCACCAGGGAAGTCAACCCCAGCGGGCGGAAGCAGCCCACGGACGCAGGCGCGAGCAAGGCAGCCCTCCAGGCCGAGGCGGTAAGGCAACCTTCAACGCAGGGCCAACAGAATGGCCCCGATCCCCATCAGCGCCACGCCGATCCACTGGCGGGGATCGAGGCTCTCCCCCAGCAGGGTCACCCCCAGCACGGCCACCAACACCACGCTGAGCTTGTCGATCGGCGCCACCCGCGACACCGGCCCCAGCTGCAGGGCCCGGAACCAGCACAGCCACGACACGCCGGTGGCCAGCCCGGAGAACAGCAGGAAGAGCAGGCTGCGGCGGGGCAGATCGGGCCAGGGACGCAGATCACCGCCCACCAGCACCACGCCGGCCAGCAGCACCACCACCACGAGTGTGCGCAGGAAGGTGGCCAGGTTGCTGCTGATCCCCTCGACCCCCAGCTTGGCCAGCAGGGAGGTGATGGCGGCGAACAGGGCCGAGAGGCCGGCCCAGAGCTGCCAACTGCCCAGCAGGGCGGCACGTTCAAGCATGGGAGCCGGAGGCGGGGGGTTCGATCCTCCCAGCGGCGGGGGTGCCCAGCGATCGGCAGCACACAGGTCAGCGAGGTGGTTTCTGTAGCCGGCCTCCTGGCAGCAGCGATGCGCCCGGAATGGACGCCCGCGATCGTCAGCCCCTGTGGCCCGCCCGCAATCGCTCGCCAGAGCGGTCAGCTCAGGTCACACCGCGGCCCAGCAGCAGGTCGCGGGCCACGTTCACCGCCTGCATGGTGTCGTGGCGGCCGCCCCGATCGGGGTGGTGGTCGGCGGCGGCGAGTTTCCAGGCCCGGGTCACATCCGCCTCCCGCAGGCGACCGGCCAGGGGCAGGCCCAGGCGCTGGCGGGCGATGATCGCATCGAGATCGGGGGCCTTGCCGAGCGGTGAGCGATCGGCGGCACTGAGGCCACTGCCCCGTTTGCGGCGTCCCTGAGATCCGCTGCCATCCTGGGGCCCGAAGGCGCCGGGCTTGCGTCCCCGGGCGCCTCGCCCCCCGGAAGCGGCCCGCCGGCCAGATCCGCCTCCAAAGCCCCGCTCTGGGGCAGCATTCTGCTCTGAGCCGCTCCCCGCATCGGAGGCGATGCGGCGCAGCACCAGGGCGGCGTTCGATCGGGTTGCGGCGGCCATCGATGGTCGTGCGCGGACTCCCAGCCTCCTCCATCGCCGGCGGCGAGCTGAAACCAAAGCGCTACAGGCGTGCACTCCATCCAGAGGCAGGGGACAGCATCCCGTCATCCGTGATCCGAAACGAATGACCAGTGACGACCAGTGACCCGTGGCCAATAGCCGTTAGCCATGACGGGTGGTCGAGTGTCGAGTGTTGGGAATGGGGACGGGTGAGGAGGGATGGTGGATGAGGGATGAGGGACGCGAGTGGCGAGGGTCAAGGGTCCACGGCGAGAGCGAGGAGGTAGGCGGGGACTGGGACAGGGGGCGAGGGTCCAGGGCGAGGGAGATGGCAAGTGCGAGGGCGATGGAGTCGGAGTCGGCGAGGGAGATGGAATCGGAGGCGGCGAGGGAGATGGAGTCGGAGGCGGCGAGGGAGATGGAGTCGGGAGAGGAAGAGAGAGGGAAGGATGTGCGAAACCAATGGCGCCAGTCGCGGCCTCCATCACAGCCCGCTGCGGTTTGGGCGGGCGGCAGCCGGACGCCACTGCGGCACCCGAGAGTGGACTCCACCACCACCACCTCCTGCCGTGAAGCCGCCGGCATTCCCCTGCTCAGCCCCGCTTGGAACCCCTGCGGGCTCTCGACCCTGCTTGGGCAGGCAGGGGCCCCGCGCCGCCCTGGGCCGGAGCCTGGCCCTGCTGCTGACACTGCTGCTCAGCCTGAGCGTCGGCGCCTTACCCGCCGCCGCGGCTCCTGGGGCCTCCGCCACGGCCGCAGCCCCACTGCCGGTTTTCAGTGCGGATTTCGAGGCGCGGGTGCTGGAGGTGCTGCAGCGCCATCCCGAAGCGGTGTTCGAGGCCCTGCAAACCCAGCTGCGCCGGCTTGAGGAGAAGAAAAAGCAGGCCCGCGAAGGAGCCCTCGCCGAGCTGCAAAGCAACCCGGCCGCGGCGATCGGCAGCTCCCCCACCCTGGGCCAGGGCAAGGTGCGGCTGATCGAGTTTTCCGATTTCCAGTGCCCCTACTGCGCTGGCGCCAGCAGCACCCTGCAGGCCTTCCTGGCCAAAAATGCCAGCAAACTCAGCCTCACCTACAAGTTCTATCCGCTTGAGCGGATCCACCCGGAAGCACTCCCCTCGGCCCGGGCCGCCTGGGCCGCCCAACAGCAGGGCAAATTCTGGGAATACCACGATGCCCTGTTCGGCGCCCAGGAGCGGCTGGGTGAACCCCTCTACCTGGAGATCGCCCGCAACCAGGGCCTAGACCTGAAGCGCTTCAACAGCGATCGGCAGGGCCCGGCCAGCCTGGAGGCGATCAACCGCGACCGGGAACTCGCCGATCGGCTCGGCCTGGAGGGCACCCCCTTCTTCGTGGTGAATGGCGAGGCGGTGTCCGGCGCCGTGGATGAGGCCTTTCTTCAGAAGCTGGTGGAGGGGCGTTGAGGGGGGATCTGCGCGAAGAGCGATCAGGCGAGATCGCCGTAGTCCTCAAGAAAAGCGATCAGGTCGGCGAGGTGCCGAGTGTTGGCGCGGGGTGGGTGCGAGGAAGCATGAGAGCTAGAGGACAGCGATTCTGCTGATCGATCCCGAAACGGCCGAAGAAGAGAAGGTCGACATGGCTGTCAGTAATCTGAATAGATATGAATGCAATAGAGGTCGACGGGACTCAGGAAACTGACCATGGAACATTAGCCGCAGGCGTGCTAGCGATACTAAGAATCAGAGGATTGGGATCAATGTCCACCAGGTTGATCCTCAACTGGAGCAACGCGTTGGCGATCCAGCTTGCCGGGGTGAGAGCCGCATGAAGACCTGCAGCAGGGTGGGGTTCGAGATGAAGAACAACGCGCATCGCCGGAGCTGCACTCGCTACCAAAGCATGAGCTTTGGCTGCTGCATTGGTGGACTGAGTCCCAACAACCGGCAAAGCAGCGAGCGAATCGCGCACCTTCGCTTCAACGGTGGCTGCAAGTCCGGCGAGATTGGTGGGTTTAGGTGGATTGGTGATCACCCGATAGTCCTTGGCTTCAATCAACCATGTGAGCGCAGCGGGTACAGGCAAATCATGGGCAACAACATCCACAACCTTGAAACCTTGTGGCCATCGGGGCACACAGACGGCATCCTTTTCGTATTGAAAGGGAACGACAGAAGGATCAAACGTAAAGACCAGCTGCTCAACAGAGATGCTGGTCATGGCAGCACACCCATAGCCTGATCCAGCAGCTGCTCCGCCTGCTGAATGTCTTCCGTCAGAGCAACGATGTCTCCAGACTGGGTGAGGGAGGGGCCCTGTTTAACGGTCACTCCCTCAGCCGTTGCCTTGAGCCCAATGAACACGGCCTTGAGGCTGCTGCGGTGATGGCGCTCCAGCTCCAGGGCACGCATCAAGAAAAGACTATGGGTGGCAATAAAGACTTGCACGCCTGCATCGGCCAGATCCAGCAACAACGGCGCCAGACGCCGAATCAGCCGTGGGTTGAGGTTAGCTTCAGGTTCATCCCAGAACAACATCGAATTAGCATCCAGGCTGCCATTGGCAATGAGCCTGGCCACCATGGTGAGCTTTCGAAAGCCCTCAGCCACGAGATCGGCCTCCACCTTGATATTCGGCTCAGCCGTCTGAATGAAGAAGCGATCTCCCTCCAGCAGTGCCTTGCTCCCCAGGGACTCCTCCAGTGGTGCCAACAAATCGGCGATTTCGCCTTTCCTGGCACCCCTGGCAATGGGCGAGCCCAACAGCACACAGGTATCGCGCCAGATTTCATCGAAGGGGATGGCCTGGGTTTCGTAGAGGCTCACGAAACCGGGATAGACCGACAGCAATTCACGTGTAGGCAGAAACACCGGGCCATGCGGCAACCATGCCGAGGGGAGGTCTTCGGTCTTGACGGCCTTATCGCTTTGGGTGGAAAACGAGAAGGAAGCTTGCCCCGCGGAGCCGAAATCAGCCAGAATCTCAGCGCGTTTGTGGCCCTGGATGCGTCGGGCCAGCCGACCGAGTTTGCCCCGATCAGGCCGGAAAACACCGACGAGCTTGGATCCGAAGCGAGAATCCATGATCGCTTTGGTGGGGCGCTCCGCCGCCGGCTCATTGGCTGCCACCACCAGGCTGGACACGATGCAGTAGGCGAGCTTGAGCAGGTGCGTCTTGCCGCTGCCGTTCTCCCCATGGATCACATTGATGGAGCCGAAGCGGAGTTCGGCCTTGGTAAACACCGTGAAGTCGTGAAGGGTGAGGGCCTTGAGCATCACGATTCTCCTAGGGGAAGCAGCGGGGCCGGCCAGCACGTCGTTGGAGCGCCTGCGATCCTGAGCTCCGCCAACACCGCCTCCAGCAACCGCCCCCGCTGCTGATCGGCCTGGCTGAGCTGCTGCACCAGCTGGTCGCAAAGGGCCATCAGGTCGGGCCGAACAGCGGAAAGACAAACAGCCATATCAGAGTTTGCCACCATTGGGTAGCTGATCTGGGTTGGGAGCAGGTTGAACAGGAGCGGAGGTTTGCGGGTCAAAGCAGCCACTGTCGCGCGTACCTGCGAAAGCTTCGACCAGTCGGTTGCGGATGGCGGGATCGTCAACAAATACCTCCATCCAGACACTGAAAAAACCAGTAGCCTGCGCCAGACGCACCAAGGCCTCAACCACCACAGCATCGCCTGGACGCAAGGCAAGAAGCTTGTCCCGCGCATATTCCGCCATCAGCCATGCTTCAAGGCGCTGCTTGATGCGGTCGAGCGCGATCAGTCGTCCGTTGGCGTCGGCAGCGGCGGGACCTGGCCGCTGAAGTCCCACAAGAGTGAGGGTGGCAAGAGCAAGTTTCTGCTCCGAGCGACTGAGCCTCGGGGAAACCTGCACGCCACCACCAGAATCGTAGAGATAAGCCAAAAAGGTATTGTCACGGTCAGGCAGCAGAACATCGCTCAGCACAACATCCTTGTCAAGCTTGGTGGAGTTGCAGTTCACGCAAGCCAGCAGAAAGTTCTCCCACCTTCCGATCAAGGCTTGATAAGCGGGCAGGCCCTTGGGCTGGATATGTTCGACAGCCAACTGGACAGGGATAAGGCGCTCGCAGTAGCTGCAATAGGAACCCAATCTGCTGACCAGATCCGGAAGGGCATCGCGATAGTTGGAGAAGTCCCCAGGGCGGGGTGAAGCACCACGCCGAATCGGACGCATCACCCACCCCCCAGGCGGGCTGCCCTCTGCAACTCCAAAAGAGCCTGGAAAGCAGGATTATCTGCGAAGGGAGAGATTGTCTCAGCCAATTGATCCTTAAAAGCGTCCGATTTGTCGGCTGGTGAAAGGGTTGTATCTTCAAGCAACTGGAGATAGTTCTTGGCTGTATCCTTCATCTCGGCATAGCGAGCACTGACGCTGGTGTCAGGCACCCCTTGGATTCCTTCTGCGATTTCGGCGATCGAAAGATCACCGAGCTTGGCTGTTGGCTGACCTTCTAACATCAGCAGCTCTTCTCCCGATCGGAGTGACTGGATCAGGAACGGTGAATGGGTGGTGCAGATGAACTGAATCTTCGGGAAGGTGGTGCGCAGATCCTCAATCACATGCCGCTGCCAGGTTGGGTGTAGATGCAGATCAAGTTCATCAATCATCACGACACCCTCGGTTTCCCTCAGGACATCTGCACCCAAATGGGGATTCAAGGTGGCGGCCTTCTGGGCAAGATCACCAACGACGGCAAGCATGGCACGCTGGCCATCGCTGAGATTCATGAAGGGTTGTTGATCCCCATTGGCAAAGCGCAAGATCACCTCACCAAGATTGGCATCAAAATACAGATCTTCGACGCCAGGGATGATTTGGACTAGAGCATGGCGGACCACTTGAAAGCTTTGACTGTCCTGGCCGCCTTGCTGAAAGCTGAGCCAGGATTGGCGTGCAACCCACTGGGTCAGCGCACTGACCGAGAGGCGCGGATCGACACTGGTCTTGTAACCATCCAATCGGGACAGCTGTTTGGTGAGCAGGCTGCTGGGTGGTTCTTTAACTTGCCCTTGCTCCCTTGGCACAAGCCAGAGGCGGCCGGTGCCGTAATAGGAAATTAGGGGAAGATTGATGGATTGGCCTTCACGCACAGCCTGCGTTGCCTGCTTCGCCAACTTCTTGATCCCGGCTGTGCTGGTGGTGCGACCACCGGGCCCATTGAGGCTGCGGCGCCAGATGGTTGGTTCGTGGCCAATGGGTCCGCAGGCCTCGATGAAGCAAGGATATTGCCCCTCCCAGTGGGTACCCGCCTCGGAGGGGAAGGCCTGAAGGCGCACTTCGTGGGGATAGATATGGCGCGTGTCGACGCCTGCGACGCCGAGAAACCAACTGCCAACGGCAACAGCGAGCGCATCAAGCAAGGATGTTTTGCCGGTACCGTTTTCACCCACAACCAGGTTGAACTGAGGATGGAAGGTCAGCTCGCGGCGCCGAAAGCCCTTGAAATTCTCCAGTAGCAAGCTATCGATCCGCATCCTGGGGTCCGCAGGGTTAATCGTGCAGGGCTTTCATGAGTCTACCGAGAAAACCGCAGGTGATCCCAGCCCTTCTCATGTCATGGCGGCCAAGGCCTTCTCCGGCTCCTCCAACGCCTCCGCCAACACCGCCTCCAGCAACCGCCCCCGCTGCTGATCAGCCTGGCTGAGCTGCTGCTCCAGCTGGTCGCAGAGGGCCATCAGTTCATCCACCTTGGCGACGATGCGGTGTTGTTCGGCGAGGGGGGGGAGGGGGACCAAGAGCGATTCAACTCCGCCAACACGCAAATGCTGAACAGTTGCACCAACGGGCTTGTCCTGAACTCGATCCAGAAGAAACGGATCGCGCAACATGTAAAGGATGTAGCGATTAAAAATAGTCCCAGGAACCATGCGAGCCAGCATCATCCGTTGACCCAAGCAGATGCGCATGTCTTCGGGGATGATGCATGCCTCACCCATCGGGGCCTCTCTTGTGATGAGGATGTCTCCTGACTGAGGCTCGCATCGAGATGACCATACCTTGGCAATGCCTTCCTCGACATAGCGCATATCTTCCATGACAAGATGGCCTTCTTTGACATTCGTAGTTCTGACAAGGGGAACACCGGAGGAAACATAAGGTGCAGTTTTGTTGCGACAATCCACAACAAGAGCGGAACAACGGATCAAAGTCGTCCAGGCCCAACCTTTTGGAAGCCAGTGGGGAGGCATTGGCTCTAAAACTGAGGCTTGCTTCTTCAATTGAGCACGAGCCTCGTCTGCATTGGGATAGCCGCTCATGAGCAATAGCCTTCTTTCCCCATTGATAATTTCTAGCAATTCTTCCGCCGGCTCATCCTCCGGATCCTGCTCCACCAGCTTCCCCCGCACCGCCAGACTCAGGATCGTTTGGCGCAGCTGCTTGATCTGGGCCGGGGTGGTGGTGAGGGAGGGCAGCACCTGCAGGGCAAAGCTGGCGTCTTGGCGGAAGCTGGCGGGGTCTTCGGCGGGTTGGTTGAGGAGCTGCAGGGTGGCGGACAACAGGCGCTCGCGGCCCTGCTGCCGCTGCTGCCGGGCGGCCTCCAGCTGGTCGCAGAGGGCCATCAGTTGGTCCACCTTGGCGACGATGCGGTGTTGTTCGGCGAGGGGGGGGAGGGGGATTGGAGTATTAACAATCTTGACCTTCGAAATATTGGGTTGCGCTCCCCCTTCGCTTGCCAGCCTGAACTCATCACGTTGAGCAAGCAGGAACAAATAAAGGTATTCAGTGTCTACGCCCCAGCAAGGCGTGCATGCACAAACAGCCTGATTCGTGACTGCTTCCTCCCCCAAGATGGCAAGCTTACCAATCGTCGCTCCATACATTGCGATCAAGAGATCACCCGGACTATTCAGGCGAAACGAGCATTGCTCCAGGGCCAAATGCGTAATCTTCTCATCCGACTCACGAAGGCACTTATTGTCATTTAACTCACCTGACTTAAACCATGAGGTAGCTCCGCCGTAATAATCGCTCCTCCCACGGGAAGGAGTCGAGCCAGAACCCCAATCTCCTATGGCTCCAAGTTGTGTCCATTCCCATGAACTGGGAACCCCAAATGGACCATCTGAGACTTGACCTGCAGAGTGTGGACTTGCCTTCCTCCGCCCTTTGACTTGTTGTGACTCTGAGGAAATGGCTGCAAGCAACTCCGCTGCCGGCTCATCCTCCGGATCCTGCTCCACCAGCTTCCCTCGCACCGCCAGATCCAAGATGAACCGCCGCAATCGAGCAATCGCATCCGGCGCCTCACTGATCCGCTCGAAATGGGCCAGCAATCGCTCGGCATTCATCGCAACAGCGCCTCCGCCAGGATCGCCTTGAGCTGGTCGCGCAGCTCTGCTGCTTGCTGCTCCGCCGCCTGCAGGCTGGCCAGCAGCTCCTCCGGGTCGCCGTGGTCTGCGGCCACGGTGTGGGGGTTCTTGAGATCGAGGTTGTAGTTGCGCTCTTGGATCTGGGCGATCGGCACGCGCCAGGCCTGCTCGGTTTCGACGCGGCCCTCGCGGTTGGGGCCGCCCCACCAGGCCACGCAAGCTTCGAAATGTTCCTGCTTGATCGGGCGGGTCATCGAATAGGCCTTCTGGCCCTCGGGCACGCGGTGCTCGTAGTACCAGATCTCCTGGGTGGGGGTGCCCTTCTCAAAAAACAGCAAATTGGTGCCGATGCTGGCGTAGGGGCGGAACACCGAATTGGGCAGCCGCACGATCGTGTGCAGGTTGCATTCGGCCAGCAATCGCTCCTTCAGCCGTGTTTTGACGCCCTCGCCGAACAGGGTGCCATCGGGCAACACGATGGCGGCCCGGCCGCCGGGCTTCAGCAAGCGCATGAACAACGCCAGAAACAGATCAGCCGTTTCGCGGGTGCGGAACTGGGCCGGGAAGTTGTCCTGAATGCCGTCTTCCTCCTGGCCGCCAAAGGGTGGATTGGTGACGATCACGTTCACCTGATCGGCCGGCCCGTAATCGCGATAGGGCCTAGCCAAGGTGTTGTCACGCCGCACGAAGCTGGGATCCTCGATGCCATGCAGCAGCATGTTGGTGATGCACAGCATGTAGGGAATGGGCTTCTTCTCGATCAGCCGCAGGGAAGCCTGCATCGCCTGCTCATCGGCAAGCGTCTTCACGTAACGCTCGCGCATGTGGCGAATCGAGCAGGTGACGAAGCCGCCGGTGCCCCCCGAGGTGTCCAGCAGCAACTCGCCGGGCCGGGGATCGATGCGATCGACCATGAAGCTGGTCACGCCTCTCGGCGTGTAGTACTCGCCGGCATTGCCAGCACTCTGCAAATCGTTGAGCAGCTGCTCGTACACATCGCCAAAATGCTTGCGGTCGGCGAGGTTATTGAAATCAATGCCATTCACCTTGTTGATCACCTGCCGCAGCAGCTGACCTGATTTCATGTAGTTGTAGGCATCGGCAAACACCTCGCGCACCACCTGGGCCCGGTTGGGGTGGGAGCCCTTGAGGGGCATCTCCTTGAGATAGGAAAACAGTTCCTGGTTGATGAACTCCAGCAGGCCATCCCCCGTGATGCCCTCTTCATCGGCGGCCCAGCGGCGCCATTGCAGGTGCTCTGGGATTGGGGAGCGGTAGTTGTCTTCGGTGATCTCCAGGGCCTGGTCCTGGTCGTCGATGATCTTGAGGAAAAACAGCCAGCACAACTGCGAAAGGCGCTGGGCATCGCCATCGACGCCCACGTCCTTGCGCATGATGTCCTGAATCGCCTTGACCGCCGTGCGGGCCGACATCTCAGGCGGCCTCCGCATACAGGGCCGCTTGCAAGTCGTGCACCGCCCGCTCGAAATCGGCCTTTTTACCGCCAAAGCGATGCAACAACTCCATCGGGGTGCCCATGGCACTGAACGGCGGAATTTGCAGGATTTTCACGTCGGCCAGCTCGTCCACCACGCCGCCATCCTGGTACTTAGCCAGCAGGGCTTCCAGCACCGCCCGGGCCTGGGGTCCGTAGCGGCTGAACCCATCCTTTTTTTGAACCCGGGCCGCCCGCTCGCGGCGGCTGAGGGGCGGCTGGTCGTAGGCGATGTGGCAAATCAGATCGAAGGGATCGAGCTCCAGGCCCAGCTCCTGCTGCAGCGGCTCCAGCAGCAGCCCCTCCTCAGCCAGCTCCTGGATGATCGTCGCCTTGCGCTCCTCCCCCCGCCAGCGACGCAGGAAGGCATCGAGGCTGGCGTACTGCTCGCGCACCGTGCGGCGGCTGTAATCGCGCAGCGATTCAGTGACAAGTTTGCCGTTTTCATCGAGGTATTCGATCCGCTCGGTGAGCACGCGCACCGGCTTGCCCTTGATGTAGTACTTGCGGCGTGGCTCTCCGGGGGGGTCGGGGGGCAAAGGATCAGGGAACTCCGGATCCTCGCCGTCGCCCAGCAACGGCGTTTCGCCCTCGCCGTCCTCCTCCGGCCAGAGGTCGTCGTCATGCGCTCGGGGGGGGTCTGCTTCCTCCGGCGGCAATGGTGGATCCTCCTCACCCGGCTCATAAATCTGCACCGGCTCGTCATCGAAGTCGGGATCGGCAAAGTGGTTGCTCGCCTTGCGGAAATCCACCAGGGTGAAGTAAAACTTCTGGCTGTCGGCATGCACCCGCGTACCGCGGCCGACGATCTGCTTGAACTCGGTCATCGAGCCCACTTCGCGGTCCAGCACAATCAGCCGGCAGGTTTGGGCATCCACGCCGGTGGAGAGCAACCGGGAGGTGGTGACCAGCACCGGATAGGGATTCATCGGATCGATGAAATCATCGAGGGCCTTCATACCCTCCTCATCGTTGCCGGTGATGCGCATCACATAACGGCCGTTGGCCGCCACCAGATCCTGGTTTTCATTGATCAAGGCCTGGCGCATCATCAGGGCGTGCTCGGTGTCCACACAGAACACGATCGTTTTCTGCATCCGATCGCCGCTGGCCTTGATGTAGTCGCTGATCCATTTCGCCACCCGGAGGGTGCGGGCATCGATCACCAGATTGCGATCGAAATCCTTCTGGTTGTAGAGGCGATCCTCAATCTCCACGCCGCGATCATCCACCTCCCCAACCTTCGGGCGATAGCCCTCCACATCCAGATCGAGATGCACGCGGATCACCTTGTAGGGCGCCAGGAAGCCATCGCGGATGCCCTGCTTGAGCGAATAGGTGTAGAGCGGCTCCCCGAAGTACTCGATGTTCGACACATATTTGGTTTCCTTTGGCGTGGCCGTCAGGCCGATCTGGGTGGCAGCGTTGAAATAGGTGAGGATCTCGCGCCAGGCCGAATCCTCCGCCGCGCTACCGCGATGGCATTCATCCACCACGATCAGATCGAAGAAGCCGGGCGAAAACTCCTTGTAGAGCTTCTGGCGCTCCTCCGGCCCCGTGAGCGCTTGGTAGAGCCCCAGATAGACCTCATAGGAGGTATCGATGCGGCGCTGCTTGTTCAACGCCAACGCAATTGTTTCCAGCGTGCCATCGGCCCGCTCGATCGTTTTAGCCGCAGTGCTCAGCTTGGCCATCGCCGGCCCGAACGGCCGAAAATCGTTCACCATCGTCTGGTTCACGAGCACATTGCGATCGGCCAGAAACAGGATCCGCTTTTTCTGCCCCGCCTTCCACAGCCGCCAGATGATCTGAAAGGCGGTGAAGGTTTTGCCTGTGCCGGTGGCCATCACCAGCAGGATGCGCTGCTGCCCCTTGGTGATCGCCTCCACCGTGGCCTGGATGGCGTTGATCTGGTAGTAGCGCGGATCCTTGCGGCTGCCGCCGTCGTAATAGGGCTGCAGCACCACCTTTTCCTGCTCCGCCGAGAAGCCCTTCCACAGGCTGTAGCGGCGCCAGAGCTCCTCGGGGCTGGGGAAGGCCTCCAGGGCCAGGCTGGTTTCGCGCTGCTCGCTCTGGCCGGTGCGGTCGTGAAACACAAAGCCATCGCCGTTGGAGGCGAACACGAACGGCGCATTCAGGATCTCGGCATAGGCCAGGGCCTGCTGCAGGCCGTCGCCGATGGCATGGCTGTTGTCCTTGGCCTCGATCACCGCCAACGGCACGCCCTCGTACACCAGCAGGTAGTCGGCCCGCTTGCGCCGGCCCCGACTCACCAGCCGCCCGCGCACGATGATCCGGCCATCGGTGAACGAATACTCCCGCCGCATTCGCTCCAAAAGCCAGCCGGCCCGCTGCAGCGCCGGCGTGATGAAGCGGTCGCAGATCTCGGTTTCGCTGAGGGCGCGTTTGTTCATCCCGGGAAAGAGGCGCTCCACAAGGGAAGGGGCAACCAACGCTTCGCCGCTCCGGAGTGGGGAGCGCCGTCGGGTACGGAGTGAGGGTCGGCTGCTGTCATTAGAGCTGATTCTGGCGGCGGATTGCCTACCGTCGCCAGCTATGCAGTTTCTGCATGATTGGCCTGGCAGAAACCGCCCCCTCACACCCGCAGGCCAAACCCCTCCCGCCAGTGGAAATCGGCCTGCTCGCCGGGATGGGCCAGGGCCCAATAAAGAATCTCCCCATCCCGCAGCTCCACCACGGCGGTCACCGCCAGCTCCAGGGGCCGCCCCGCCAGCGGCAGGGCGCCGAGATCCAGCGTCACCATCAGATCGAGGCCGCCCCCATCGCGCTCCACCTCGAAGGGGAGCGCACTGATGGCGGGCTCGGGAGCGAGGCCCTGGCGGTAGCCGTTCAACCGAAAAAGGTTCCAGTCACCGTTGGGCGCCAGATTCACCTCCCAGTAGGGCTCGGCGCCGGGTTCGGCCAGGAAAAGCTCGAAACAGGTGGTGGTCCATAGGTCGTAACAGCGGCGCGGCGCGGCGATGGCCGGGGGCACCAGCACCAGACCCTCCGGGTCCTCCAGCCGATAGCGAAGGCTGAGGTGATCGCCGTCGCGGCGCACGCTGCCGGCCAGAGCGAGCGAAGCGGGCGGCGGCGCGAAGGAGCGCAGGGCGAAGGGGTGCTGCACGGGCTGGCGCGCTTGGGGGCTGGAGGGGGAACCGCAATCCATCAAAGCCGCTCCACCAGCGCCTGAATCGCCTCGCGCTGCCGCTCCACACTGGCGGCCAGCCGGAACTGCACCAGGGCGCGGTCCAGGTTGTGGCCGGGGCGCTCGGTGCGGAAATACACGTCGCCGGCCAGGTGGTCGGTGAGGAAGCGCAGGCCGAGCTCGAAGGGCAGCAGGGCGATGGCATCCGGGATGGCTTCGAGATCGGCGGGTGTGAGGAAGCCGCGGGCCACGCCGAGATAGCCCTGCAGCACCGCTTCCGCGAGGTCGAGGTCGAAGTGCACGGCGTCGAGGTCGCAGGTTTCCTCGCCAAGGGGATTGCAGGCCGAACGCAGGCAGTCGCCGATGTCGTAGTGCACCAGGCCGGGCTTCACGGTGTCGAGGTCGATCAGGGCCACGGCCTGGCCGCTGCGCTCGCAGAGCAGCAGGTTGTTGATCTTGGGGTCGCCGTGGATCGGCCGCAGTTGCAGCTTTCCCGCCGCCCGGGCCTCCTCCAGCACGCCGGCGCGGTGTTCCCGCTCGGCCACGAAGGCGATCGCCTCGCTGCAGCGCTCGCACCGCTCCACCCTGCTGTCGGCCAACACCCGCCGGTACTGCTCCAGGTAGGCCGGCGTGATGTGAAAGCCCTCCAGGGTGTCGGCCAGCTGCTCGGCGGGCAGGTCGTGAATCAGGGCATGAAAGAGGCCCAGGCCGGCTCCGATCTCGCGGGCCTGCTCGGGAGCCTCGATCGCCTCGACGCTGCGGGTGGCCTCCAGGAAGCTGATCATCCGCCAGAACTGGCCATCAAGCTCCAGCCAGGCTTCGCCGCTGCCCCGCCGGCGCAGCACCGCGGGCATCCGCCAGGCACGACCATCGGGGTCGGGGTTGCCCTCGGCCAGGCGCCGCTCCACATGGGCGGCCACCGCCTCGATGTTGGCCATCACCAAGCGTGGTTGGCGGAACACGGCCGTGTTGAGGCGCTGCAGCACGTAGGCGCCCTGCTCCGAGCCCACCAGCTGCACCCGGTAGGTGGCGTTCACATTGCCGTTGCCCAAAGGTTCGATCCGCGCCACCGCTGCCGGTAGATCGAAGGCTTCGGCCACCGACTGCAGGTGGGCGCTGTCCTCGACAGAGATCTCGCCACTCACCACGGCTGCTCCGCAACGGTGGGCATCCTGCCAGCGACGGCAGGAGAAGCCAGGGCCATGCAACCACGCTCACGAACCCTGGGCCCTTGGGCTCAAGCAGCGCCTCCCATCAGGCGCGCCCAGGCAGCCGGCAGAGCGAATCAACGCCAGCCAGATCACGCAACCTTGCCGGCCCAGCAGGGGATGAGCACGGTGCCCAACCAGGAATTGATTGTCGGCCCGGCTCAGCGCCGTCCCAGAATTCCCCCCATCAGCCCCCGGGCGATGCTCCGTCCGGTGCGACCACCGAACAGGTTGCCGGCCTCCCCGGCCAACGAAAGCAGCAGCCGCTCTTTCTCGCGGGCGGCGGTGGCGGCGGCTCGGGCTGCCTCCCGCTCCTCGGCGCGCTGTTCGGCCCGCTCCAGGCGTTGCTGCTCGCTGGCTGCCTGCTTGGCCAGGGCTTCGGCCTGCTTGGCCGCCTCGGCCTCCCGCTTGGCGGTTTCGGCGGCGGCGGCGGCATCAGCGGCCCGCTGGCGCAGCAGTTCGTAGGCCGATTCCCGGTCCTGGGCTTCGCGGTAGTGGTCGTGCAGGGGCGAGGCCAACCGCAGCCGGCTGCGCTCCTCGGCTGAAACCGGACCCACCAGGCTCTCGGGGGGCACCACCAAGGCACGCTCCACCGGCGTGGGGGCGCCTTTCTCGTCCAAAAACGACACCAGGGCCTCACCCACCGCCAGCTCGCCGATCGCCGCCTCCACGTCGAGGGGCGGGTTGGGGCGGAAGGTGGTGGCGGCCGCCTTCACGGCTTTCTGCTCCTGGGGGGTGAAGGCCCGCAGGGCGTGCAGCACGCGATTGCTCAGCTGACCCAGCACCTTCGGCGGCAGATCGAGCGGGTTTTGGGTGCAGAAGTAGAGGCCTACGCCCTTGGAGCGGATCAGCCGCACCACCTGCTCCACCTTTTCCAGCAGCACCGGCGGGGCGCCATCAAAGAGCAGGTGGGCTTCATCGAAGATCACCAGCAGCTTCGGCTTCTCCGCATCGCCCACCTCCGGCAGCTGCTCATAGAGCTGGGAGAGCAGCCACAGCATCACCGTGGCGTAGAGCTTGGCGGAGAGCACCAGCTGGTCGGCCGCGAGGATGTTCACAACTCCCTGGCCGGCGCCATCGGTCTGGAGCAGGTCCAACACGTTGAGCGAGGGCTCGCCGAAGAAGCGATCGGCCCCTTGCTGCTCCAGGGCCAGCAGGCCCCGCTGAATCGCCCCGACGCTGGCGGCTGAGATGTTGCCGTAGCTGGTCTTGTGCTCGCGGGCGTTCTCGCTCAGGTGGCGCAGCAGTTCCTGCAGATCCTTGAGATCAAGCAGCAACAGGCCCTGGTCGTCGGCGAGACGGAAGGCGATCGTGAGCACCCCGGCCTGGGTGTCGTTGAGGTTGAGCAGGCGGGCCAGCAGGATCGGCCCCAGCTCGGAGATGGTGGCCCGCAGCGGATGGCCCTGCTCGCCCAGCACATCCCAGAACTCCACCGGACAGGGTGCGAAGACCGCCGGCTCCAAGCCCAGCTGTTCGCGCCGCTGGCTGAACACCGCTTCCTCCTGGCCAGCTGCCGCCAGGCCGGAGAGGTCGCCCTTCACATCAGCCAGCAGGGTGGGCACGCCAATCCGGCTGAACTGCTCGACCAGGCGCTGCAGGGTCACTGTCTTACCGGTGCCCGTGGCGCCAGCGATCAGGCCATGACGGTTGGCGAGAGCAGGCGCTAGCACCCCGTCCACCGCCCTCGGATTGGCGACGCCGGGATCCGGCCGGGCGATCAGCAGGGGCTCATGGGCCATCGCAGCGGCAACTTGCTTGGCCGGAGTGTAGGGGTGAAGAGGCAATGAACCCGACTCTTACTGGCTAGCTCCGATCACGCTAGCGCTCAATAGAGGGCGTTTGATGATTCAAATCAACTCATTCCTGCGGAGGCTTTGGACCTCGGTCTTGTATCGCCAAGAGACAAGCGTGCAATGATAAACTGCGATCAACAATTCAAAGGCAACCACTTGCTCAAGATCTTGTTGAAGCCTGCGCTAGTGGCTTTATTCGCAGGCCTCTCCGTCCCACTGATGGCGATCAGTCCGGTCCATGCCGGTGAACTTCTTTCCTTTTCCTACGGGCCGCTGATCCGCTCCTTGCGCATCAGTTCCCTGCAGGCCTTCGCGAAGGATGGCAGTGTTGCTGATGATCTGGCCTTCTTTCTGCAGTTCACTCCTGCCAATAAACGAGATGAATTGCGCTCAGCATTGGTGCAGCGGGCTGATATCGACCCGCTGTTGGTGTCGCAGTTCTTTAACAGCCATATTGGGGAAGAAGTTCTGGAGCGGTTAGGACGTGGCATCACCCTGCAGCGAGGCGGCAATGGCAAATTTGCCTTGCGATCTGCCCTGGTGGGGGCGGCCTTTTCCGGCGACGGTTTGAGCCTGCTCAACGTGCTCCAGCAATTGCCTACCAACATCCAGTTGCACGGGGAAAAGATTGCTGGTGCCGGCAAGGACGGAGAGAAGGTCATCGCCGCCACGGAAGCCATCACCTCCACCATGAGAGCTCTCTCGGCCAAAGAAGCCGCTGCACAACCGCAGGTTAACTTCAACTCCTTGCCGAATCCCGCCAAGCCTGGGCCATTTTCCGTGCGTCAGCAGGTGTGGAATCTGGTGGATGCCAGCCGCCAGAGAACTTTCTATGTGGACGTCTATATTCCAGAGAAGAGCACGGCTGCTCAGATCCCGGTTCTCATCTTCTCCCACGGCCTTGCTTCAAGGCCGGAGGATTACGCCGCAGGCCTCAAGCATCTGGCCAGCTACGGCTATGTGGTGGCGGCCCCTCAGCATCCAGGCAGCGATACGATCTGGCTGAAGGAGATGCTGAAGGGTTTGCATCAGGACATCTTCGATGTGCAGGACTTTATCCAGAGGCCCAAGGATATCAGCTACGTGATCGATGAGTTGGGCCGGCGCAATGCAGGTTCCTTTGATGGCAAGTTGAACCTTGCCTCAGTCGGGATTGCTGGTCACTCTTTCGGGGGGTATACCGCCCTAGCGGTGGCCGGAGCAACGATTGATTTCGACTATCTCCGAGCCGACTGCATCCGTCCCTATTCCGCCCTTGACATCTCCTTGTTGCTGGAGTGCCGAGCGCTTGAACTGCCCCGCAAGTCCTATGGCCTTCATGATCCGAGGGCTCGGGCTGTGTTTGCAGCTAATCCGGTGATGCGCAGCATTTTCGGTCCGAAAGGAATAAGCTCCATTGCCATCCCTGTAATGCTCGCCTCCGGCAGCTACGACCCAGCCGCTCCCGCTGCTCTCGAGCAGGCTCGGCCGTTCACCTGGCTGAAGGAAGCGAAAAAATACTGGATGCTGTTGGAAGGCCAGGCCCATGTGAATTTCAACGAGATTGACCCCGGCATCAAGCAGACAATTGAATCCGTCGGCGATCTCACGCTACCCAGCCAGGGATTGATTGGCAATTACGTTAATGCCATCACCGTTCCCTTCTTCGAGATTCATCTACGCAACAACAACACCTATCTGCCATTGCTCAGCTCCTCTTATTCTCAGCATCTCAGTAAAGGCCAAAAGTTTCAGCTTTATCTGATTAGTGGAACCTCATCTCCTGGTATTGTCAGTGCGATTGAGGCCTTCCTCAAAACCCATCCATAGCTGTTGTTGCCCCTTGATTATTCATGACTAAACATTGCCAACCAACGGAAGGTTTCATGGCTGCAGAGGCTGTTGGGTTGAACGGCCCAGGATGGGAACCTAGCTGGTTATTGTGCTGGCCGAGATTCGAGCCATGACGACAACCACCGCTACTCTTGCAGCCTTGCGCTCCGGAGAGCTAAAGGGCATTACGCGGCTGGATCTTGCCTGTGGTCTGCAGGAATTCCCGCGGGATATCTTCGCGTTGGCCGACACGCTTGAAGTTCTGAATCTCTCGGGCAATGCCTTGTCCGCGCTCCCGGATGACTTGCCGCGTCTGAACAAGTTAAGGGTGTTGTTCTGCTCCGACAATCGCTTTACCCACCTGCCCGAGGTGCTGTCCTCGTGCGTTCAGCTTGAGATGGTCGGATTCAAAGCGAACAGCATTCGCGCGGTTGCCGCTGCCGCCATTTCCCCCGGGTTGCGCTGGTTGATCCTCACGGATAATCAGATCGCAGAACTTCCCGACTCCATCGGCAGCTGTGCCCGTCTGCAAAAACTGATGTTGGCAGGCAATCAACTGGCCGTGTTGCCGGAGGCGATGCGCGGCTGCGTCAGCCTCGAACTGCTGCGAATTTCGGCCAACCGGTTCAAGGCTTTGCCGGAGTGGCTGCTGCAACTTCCCCGTTTGACCTGGTTGGCCTTTGGCGGAAATCCAGTTTCAGCGGCGCCGCAGACCCCGTGTCGGGCCGTAGCCCGTCTGCACTGGGACGATCTGGTTTTGGGAGAAAAACTCGGCGAAGGCGCCTCGGGAGTGATCCACAAGGCTCACTGGCAGCCGTCGCCGCAGGATGCCGGCCATCCCGTGGCGGTGAAACTCTTTAAGGGGGCGGTCACTAGTGACGGGTTTCCTGCCGAAGAAATGGCGGCCTGTCTGGCTGCTGGGAATCACGCGCATTTGATCGGGGTCCTTGGTGAACTCACCGGCCACCCAGCTGGCAGCAGCGGCCTGGTGATGCCGTGGATCGACCCGGGGTTCCGGAATTTGGCCGCTCCGCCCAATCTGGCAACGTGCACTCGGGACATTTACGCAGACGGCCAACGCTTCTCCCTGTCCTTGGTGCTGGATCTAGCGAAGGGCTTGGCCGCTGTCGGCGAGCACCTGCACGCCCGGGGGATTTTGCATGGTGATTTTTACGCCCACAACGTTCTTTATCGTCCCGAGGGCGGGTGTCTGTTAGGGGACTTCGGGGCAGCCACCTTTTACCCGCCTCAGGTCAGTGGAGGCACCAATCCGTTTGAGGCGCTGGAGGTGCGCGCTTTCGGCTGTTTGCTTGGCGAATTGCTGGAGCGCTGTGAACTCGAACCTGACCCCGAACCGGACCTGCGCCTGCCGTCGTTACATGCACTGCAGCTTCGCTGCGTGGCGCCAGCGGCTGCGAGCCGGCCCCGCTTCGCTGAGCTTGTCGCAACGTTGGAATCCATCACGGCATAAGCCGAAACAAGGCCCTGGCCAGAGAAGCGATGATGATCCACCGGCTTTGGTCAGAAAGGCGCGATATGGTCGCCCCAACCTTCCGGCCCAGGCGGCCCTCCAGATCTCCTTGATCCCCACGACGCCGAGCCAGCAAGAGAACCCACCCAACCCATCAGAGCCGCCGCTAGGGCCCCAACAGGCACCCCCCCGGAGTACAGCAAGGCGACCTTGGCCATTCAGTCGGAACCCGGTCAGGGGGAACCTGGTCTTGATTGATGCCCGCGAGCAGTGGAAGGAGGTGGTGATTTTGATCACGCTGATCCTGGTGCGCATTCACATGATCAGCTATGTGGATGCACTCAACTCAACAGCGGCGGATAGCACCCACTCTCTCAAGTTGACGCTTAAGACTCTGGCGCTTCAGCAGCGATGGATCACCGTGGGCTCCTCGCTGCTCATCATCGGCCTGCTGCTGCTGGCCGTGCTGCTGCGACGACGCATTCCCCGTCGCTGGCTGGATGTGATTGCCGGAGCGTTTATCACCTTCAATCTGATCTTCCATTTCTTGAAAATCAACCTGCTCCTGCTCACTCCACCGGCGTTACCCCAGCTGCTGATGGGCCAGCTCCTCACCTATCTGGTGTTCTTTGTGCTGGCCTGGGGGTGGATCTTCTGGCGCATCGACTGGGTGGGCCAGTCACAGCCTGGCAGGGTGATTGAAGTTGCCGATGCTGGCGACCAGGTCGGCATGTTTGACTATTACCACGCCTCGCTGATGTCCATCATGCGGCGCAGCCACTCGGAGGTGATCGGCAAGACCCGCAATGGGCGGATGCTGGTGGCGGTTCACTCCTTCATGGTGCTGGATCTGATCGCCGTGGCTCTTGGGCGTTTTTACCAGCTGATCATCAAGATGATCTGATCGCCGTTGCCAGCGGCATCTGACCGATGAGCGGGCCCTTCACGCTTGTATGGCAAGGTCCTCCGGGAAAGGCGTCAGCCCGGGGCTTAACCATGATGGTCTGGGTGGAGGCGGCATTGATCATCGGAGCAGCAACTCTGGCCGGCGCTCTCAATGTGCTGGTGGGGGGAGGCTCGCTGATCACCTATCCCACCCTGCTGGCCCTCGGCTATCCGCCGGTTCTGGCCAACGTGTCCAACAACCTCGGCATGATCCCGGGCAACGCGGCCGGGGTGCTGGCCTACAGCCCCCTAATCGCGGGCCACCGCTCCAGCCTGCTGGCCCTGGTGCCCGCCTCCCTGCTGGGTGGCCTGAGCGGCGCGATTCTGTTACTGGCCCTGCCGGCGAAGCTGTTCGCTGCGGTGGTGCCGCTGCTGATCGTGCTGGCCTCCGTGCTGATGGCCCTGCAGCCCCGCATCAGGGCCTGGATCGAACGGCGCCCCGGATCCCAGCAGGACAGCCGCCTCCCCCTGCTGGTCGGGGTGTATTTGGCGGGTCTTTATGGCGGTTACTTCGGCGCCGCCCAGGGCGTGCTGCTGCTGGCGGTGCTGGCGGTGGGCCTCGATGAAAGCCTGCAGCGGCTGAATGGCTTTAAAAATGCCCTGGCGCTGATCGTGAATGCCACGGCTGCCCTGGTGTTCATCGGCTTCACCCGGGTCGACTGGCAGGTGGCGGCCCTGATCGCCGTGGGCACCGCTGCGGGCGGCTGGCTGGGCGGGCGCTACGGCCGGCAGATCCCGGAGCCACTGTTGCGCCGCACCATCGTCGTCACCGGCCTAGTGGTGGCGGTGGTGCTGACCCTCAGGCTGCGCTGAGCGGGGTTGAAGGAGCTGCAAAGTCCATCGCCCCCGAGCGGGGCCTGCTGCTGCGGCTGCGCGCGCCCCAGACCCTGGGGGGGCTGTGTCGGCTGCCAGTGGGGGTAGCCCGCTCGCTGGGGGAAGGCTCGGCGCAGTTGCTCGGGGAGATGAAGGGCTGGGCCCTTCGCAGGGGAGCAGGGAAGCCAGAGCAAGGTGAGGGCCGGGATCGCCAGCAAGGCCCGGCAATAACGGGCTGAACCGGGTCAACGGCATTCAGCCATGGTCCGCCGCGTGGTAGCTGCTCCGCACCAGGGGGCCACTGCGCACCTGAGCGAAGCCCAGCTCCCGGGCGATGGCGCCGAGCCGGCTGAACTGCTCGGGGGTCCAGTAGCGGGCCACGGGAATATGGGCCAGGGAGGGCCGCAGGTACTGGCCGAGGGTGAGGCGCTGACAATCCACCGCCCGCAAATCCTTGAGGGTGGCCACCACCTCCTCCTCGCTTTCGCCCAGGCCGAGCATCAGGCCGGATTTGGTGGGGATGGTGGGCGCCAGCTCCCGGGCCGCCGCCAGCAGGGCCAAGGAACGGGCGTAGGTGGCGCCGCGGCGCACCTCACCCTGCAGCCGCTCCACCGTTTCAAGGTTGTGGTTGAAGCACACCGGTTCGGCCGCCAACACCGCCGCCAGCCGCTGGCGCTGGGCGGCGCGGCCTTCCGCTTCCTCGCGGTGACCGCCCCAGAAATCCGGGGTGAGCACCTCGATGGCGATCAGGGGGTTGCGGGCCCGGATCGCCGCCATCGTGCCCGTAAACAAGGTGGCTCCGTGGTCGGCCAGATCGTCGCGGGCGACGGCGGTGAGCACCACGTAGCGCAGATCAAGGGTCTCAACCGCCTCGGCCACCCGTTCGGCCTCGCCGGGATCGAAGGGCACCGGCGCTTCCCCCTTCTCCACCTGGCAGAAGGCGCAGCTGCGGGTGCAGATCGGGCCGCCCAGCAGGAAGGTGGCGGTGCCGGCGGCATAGCATTCACCGCGGTTGGGGCAGCGGCCCTCCTCGCAGATCGTGTGCAGCCGCTGCTGCTTCACCACCCCCTGCACGGTTTCGAGGGCGGAGGCGTTGCCAATCGGCGTGCGGATCCACTCCGGCAGCCGCTCGGCTGGGGGGATGGTGCTGTAGCGGGTCGGACGTTGGCTCATGGCGGGCTTCATTCCATCCGACGGCGGCCCTCGAAGGCCCGGGCCAGGGTCACCTGGTCGGCATACTCCAGCTCACTGCCCACCGGCAGCCCGTAGGCGATGCGGGTGACCGTGGTGAAGGGCTTCAGCAGCCGGGCCAGGTAGAGGCTGGTGGTGTCGCCCTCGACGCTGGGGGTGAGGGCCAGGATCACCTCACTGGCGTTCTCCCGGTCGACTCGTTCCACCAGCGGCTGAATCTGCAGCGACTCCGGACCGATGCCATCCATCGGCGAAATCACGCCGCCCAGCACGTGGTAGCGACCGCGGTACTCGCGGGTGCGCTCCATCGCCAGCAGATCGCGGGAGTCGGCCACCACGCAGATCTGGCCGTTGCTCCGTTCCTCATCGCGGCAGATCTCACAGTCCGGCTCGGCGGAGAGGTGGAAGCAGCTCCGGCACTGGCCCACCTGGGAGCGTGCCGCCAGTAAGGCGTCGGCGAAGACGCGGATCTGCTCCTCGGGTTGGCGGAGCATGTGAAGGGCCAGCCGCTGAGCCGTGCGTGGACCGATGCCGGGCAGCCGCTCGAACTGATCGATCAGCCGGGCCAGGGGTCGGGTGAAACCGCTCAGGGCTCGGGCGCAACTGCCCGGAATCTAGGCGCCCTAAGGGGGGCATCGCCGCCGCTAAGACCCATTCAGGGCTCCCGGCGCAGGCAACCTTTGGGAACACCGCTCGGAGCATCGCTCGAATCTCGGCAGCGGTGAGTTCTGGCTGGCTCCCCTCGAAAGAGCCCGATTCCCGGACACGCCGGTGCCCAGGCCAGAATGCGCCCCAGCGCCGTGACGTCCCATGCTCCACGCCTCCGCCCGCCCATCCCATCGCTGGCCCTCGCTGCTGGCGGGAGTGCTGCTGGCCCTGGTGCTGGTGGGCTGCAGCGCGTTGGCGGCGGGACTCAATTCCTACCAGAGCCCCGATGGGCGTTACGCCTTTCTCTATCCCACCGGCTGGACGCGGGTGCAGGTGAGCAACGGGCCCCAGGTGGTGTTCCACGACCTGATCAACAGTGATGAAACCCTCAGCCTGGTGGTGTCCGAGCTGGCCGTCGATCGGGATCTGAGCGACCTGGGCAGCGCTGTGGCGGTGGGGGAGAAGCTGCGCCGTGAGGTGATCGCGCCGGAGGGCAGCGGTCGCCAAGCTGAACTCGTGGAGGCTCGCGAACGCCAGCAGGAGGGCCATACCTTCTACGACCTGGAATACACCGTTCACCTGGCCGACCGTGACCGCCATGAGCTGGCCACCGCCGTGGTGGATCGGGGCCGGCTCTACACCTTCGCCGCCAGCACCAACGAACTGCGTTGGCCCAGGGTGAAGGAGCTCTTCGGGCGCGTGATCACCTCTTTCAACCTGCTGATCTGAGCCCCGCCTGTTCCCGTGACCCAGCAGCAGGGCATCAACCCCTCCTTCGTGGTGGTGGGGGCCGGCCTGGCCGGTTCCCTGCTCGCTCTGGCTCTGGCCCGCCGCGGACCGAGCGTTTGGCTGGTGGGATCGGCCCACCCTTCCGCCACCGTGCTGAGCTACGGCAGCCTGCCGGCTTCGGCGCTGAGATCCTGGCGTCAGCTGGAGCAATGGCATGGCCCCCTGGGCCTACAACGCTCCCGCCTGGTGCTTCATGGCTGGCCTGGGCCCCTAAGGCGTCTCCCCGTCTGGCTGCAGGCGCTGCCCACAGCCCCGTTTCCCTTTGCTCGCGTCGATGCGCCCACCCTGGCGGCTGCCCTGCCGGGAGCCCTAGAGCGTGCCGGGGTCAGCCGCTGGCAGGGAACCGTTTCCCGGATCGAGCTGTGCCCGGGGGGGGGCTGTTGGGCCATCGGTGGCGATGGTGAGCCCATCGCTCCGGGGAGCGCAGGCGGGGCCAGCGGCCGGCCGTCGGTGGCCCCTCAGCTGGTTCTGGCCGCCGGGGCCGCCAACCGCAACCTCTGGCCGGATCTGCCGGAGCGGCTGCGCTACAGTTGGGCCGGGGTGATCGAGCTCGATCCCTCAGCCCTGGACCACGAGCAACGCCAGCATCCCTGGCTGCAGCAGGTGCTGCGGGGGCGGATCGTGCAGCCGCTGCGCCTGCGGCGACCGCCCTTGGAGGCGGGTGCAGTATCGCTGGTGGAGGAGCGCTGGATCGTGGACGCGGGCCTGGCTCCCTCGGGGGATCGGATCCTGATGGGCCAGATCACCCTGGTGAGGCCCCATCCCGATTCAGACCTGCCGCCCGATCCCGCCACCATGGAGAGCCGGCTGCGGGCAGGCCTGCAGGATCTCGACCCCCAGCTGGCATCCCTGCCGGGCCTCTACCGCCAAGTGCCGGTGTCCTTCTGCCTCGGCGGATCACCCCTGGCCGGTCCGGTGGACAGTGCCCCAGGACTCTGGATGTTTTCCGGTTTTAGCGGTGCCTTTGCCGTGGTGCCGTGCTTGGCGGAGTCCCTGGCGGACCGGCTGGTGGGGGCGGTGAAGCGCCAGCAGGGGACCTGACGGTCTGACCCACTGCCCTGATGCGGCCAGGCCCTTCCGACTTCCGGGCCCGGCATGCATCCGGGCCCGGCAGTCGGAAGGGCCTACATCGCCGCCTGCGCAGCGGCCGTGGTCCGGATAGGGCCGCTGATCAATCATGGGGACTGGTAGCCGTGATGGTCTTGGCGTTGCTCTTGGCCGCTTCATCCTTGAGTGTGCTCTCCCCCGTGCCTGATCTGGAGGCTCTGCTGCGGATGGGACTGGCAGTGCTGTGCGGCCTGGCGGTGGGTCTCAACCGTGCCCATCACGGGGGGGATCGTCCCCATCCCAATCGGGTCCGGGTTCACGTGCTGGTGGGCCTCAGCTCCTGCCTGCTGCTGTTGGCCGCCGGACCCGACCTGGACGCCCGCAGCCGGGCGATCCAAGGGGTGGCTGCTGGTGTGGGCTTCCTCGGGGCCGGTGAGATCATGACGCCCTCTCCTGCCACCTCCGCTGATGTCCCCCATGATGTGCGGGGCCTGAGCAGCGCCGCCTCGATCTGGTTCACTGCCGCCCTCGGCATCACGGTGGCGGCCTCCAGCCCGGTGCTGGCCCTGCTGGCCCTGCTCCTCGCGCTCGTCACCCTTTCGGATCATCCCTTCCATCGAAACCGAAGGCCCAGGGGGCCGGAGGGGGGCCCTTAGTGGCTGCCTTAGCGGCTACCATTCGCCTGGGCTCTTCAACCGGGCGGCCCCGCCAACGGTCAGGGGCGCAGCTCCCCAGCCAGAACTAGTACAGGAAGCGGAAGCCCTGCGCCGCGGCCTTCTCCTTCCCGTTGCCGGCGAGCGGCCGCCCTGGCCCTCGCCCTGAACCAGACTCGGAGGAAGAGAGGCCGTCGTGCTCCTGGGCCACAGGCCAGTTCGTGTCCCAGTAGCTGATGCCGTTGCGGTCGAAGGGATGGCCCTGCAGGCGCTCCGTCTCCAGCCGTGTCGAACCCATGGCGGTCATCAGCCCTCCCAGTTCCATCGGTCCGAGGTCCGTGCGGATCTCCTTGCTCGTAGCGATCAGAAGCGAGGGCAGGCGCACCAGGCTTTCGGGACGCCCTAGCTTGTGGAAAAGACCCTGTAGAGCCAGCTGCTGGCGCTCGAGGCGCCCGATGTCACCGCTCTCATCGTGGCGGAAACGCAGAAATCCCTCCAGCTGGCGGCCTTTGAGGGTCTGCCGGCCCGGCTGCAGGTCGATCATCAGGCCCTGGCTGTTATCCACGTAGTAGAGGCGTTTCGGCACGGTCAGCTCGATGCCCCCCACCAGATCGGCCAGGTGCCGGAGGGCAACGAGATTCACGATCACATGGTGTCGAATCGGTTGACCCATGCGCTGGGAGAGCTCCCGTTTCAGTGCCTCCTCCCCGCCGAGGCTATAGAGGGCATTGATTTTGATCGGCCCCCAGCGGTCTGTCTCGAGATAGGAATCGCGGGGAATCTGGCGGACCCGGGTGACGCCCCCCTCGATCCGCACCAAGCTGATCACATCGGTGTTGCCGCCTCCCTCATCGGTGCCCAGCACCAGCAAATCCTCGCCATTCCCGTCCACCCAGCCGGCGAAGGGATTGGCGATTGGTTGCCGGCCTTCCGCCCCTGCCGTGGCATCGCTGCGGAGCAGGGCGGCCATGGGCGCCGCCAAGGCCACACCGAGGCCTAGACCCACGGCAATGGCGATCAATACCGGACCCTGGGTTTTCACGGCTGAAGCACTTCGCCGGGTAGCAGACCACTTTGCACCCGCCAGAGGGCCGCATAGGGGCCCTGGCGAGCCAGTAGCTCCCCGTGCCGGCCGCTTTCCACCACTCGCCCCCGGTCGAGCACCACGATCCGGTCGGCATGGCGCACGGTGCTCAAGCGGTGGGCGATCACCAGGGTGGTGCGGTGGCGGGTGATCTCCTGCAGAGAGCGCTGGATGGCCGCCTCGGTTTCGTTGTCCACCGCAGCGGTGGCCTCATCAAGGATCAACACCGGCGGATTCTTGAGCAAGGCCCGGGCCAGGGCAATGCGCTGGCGCTGGCCGCCGGAGAGGCGCTGGCCCCGCTCGCCCACCACGGTGTCGTAGCCCTGCGGCAGTGCTTCGATGAAATCAGCCGCTTCCGCTTGGGCTGCGGCCCGTTCGATGGCGGACCGTGATGCCTGGAAACTGCCGTAGGCGATGTTCTCGCCCACCGTGCCGTGGAAGAGGAACACCTCTTGGCTGACCAGACCGATCGCCCGGCGCAGATCCTCGAGGCGCAGCGTTGTGATCGGCTGACCGTCCAGAAGAATCCGGCCCTGCTGCACCTCGTAGAGGCGCAGCAGAAGCTTCACGATCGTGCTCTTGCCGGAACCTGTAGCACCCACGATGCCCACGGTGCTGCCGGCGGGTACCTCGAGGTTGAAGTGTTCCAGGATCGGCTGGCGCCCCCCATAGGCAAAGCCCACATCCTCGAACTGGATCGTGCCCTTCACGGCCTCGAGCGGGAGAGCCCTTTGTCCACTGGGAATCGCGATCGGGGTGTCGAGCAGCTCCACCACCCGGTCGGTGGACGCCATGCCCCTCTGGTAGTCATCGAGGGTGCGGCCGAGGGTGGTGAGGGGCCAGAGCAGGCGCTGGGTGATGAACACGAGGAAGCTGTAGCTGCCCACGGCAATCTCGCCCCGCCAGGCTTGCAGTCCGCCGATGACCAGGATCGCCAGGAAGGCGAAGAGGATCGCGAACCGGATCAGGGGGATGAAGGCCGCCGAGAGGCGGATGGCTCGGCGATTGCTGAGTCGATAGGCCTCGCTTTCCCGCTCCAGTCGCTGCTTCTCCCAGGCCTCGGCGGCATAGCTCTTGATCGTGAGCATGCCCCCCAGGTTGTTGGCCAGCAGACTCGCCACATCGCCAGCCTTCTCCCTCACCTCGCGATAGCGGGGTGCCAGGCGGTGCTGGAACTGCAGGGAGCCCCAGAGAATCACAGGAATCGGCAGGAAGGCCACCCCCGCCACCCCTGGCGACAACCACACCATGGCGGTCCCCACGGCCAGAACGGTGGTGATCAGCTGGAGAATTTCGTTGGCGCCGTGGTCGAGGAAGCGCTCGAGTTGGTTGATGTCGTCGTTGAGCACGGCCATCAGGCGACCGCTGCTGCCAGCCTCGAAGAAGGCCATCTCCAGGTGCTGGAGGTGGTCGTAGCCCTCAAGCCGTAGCTCGTGCTGCACGGTCTGGGCGAGGTTGCGCCAGAGCAGGGCGTAGAGGTACTCGAACAGCGATTCGGCGCTCCAGACCAGGAACGAGAGGATGGCGAGAACGGTGAGTTGGCCTGGCACCGAGGGCACGCCAAAGCCCGCCAGCCAGGAACCATTGCGCTTCACCACCACATCGACCGCAAGGCCAATCAGCACCGGTGGAGCGAGATCGAAGAGCTTGTTGAGAACCGAGCAGCTGGCCGCCAGAGCAATGCTGCGGCGATGGGGCCGCAGCAGCCTGATCAGCCGCTGCAGCCCAGGTGCCGAGGATGTCAACGAGGGAACAGGATCACCAGCGGTTGCCACCGCCACCGCCACCGCCGTAGCCGCCACCGGCACCAGCACCACCGCCGCCGCCACCACCGGAGCGACCGCCGCCGCCGCCGTAGCCGCCGCCGCCGCCGGAGCGACCGCCGCCGCCGCCATAGCCGCCGCCGCCGGAGCGACCGCCGCCGCCACCACCACCACCTTCACGGGGGGTGGCCTTATTGACGCGGATCATGCGACCCATCCATTCGACGTCCTGGAGGTCATCGATGGCTTTCTGCTCGGCGGCATCGTCGGCGAGCTCCACGAAGGCAAAGCCACGCTTGCGGCCGGTTTCGCGGTCGAGGGGGAGGCTGCACTGGCGGACTTCGCCGTACTGGCCGAAAAGATCAAGCAGGTCCTCGCGTTCAGCCTGGAACGAGAGGTTGCCGACGTAGATGGTCATTCACTGAAAAGCCTGGAACTGATTCGTCTGATGCTTGGTTACCCAGGGAAAGCCAGTGAACGGAGAAGACCGGAGGTCGGAGCCTTGGAAGAGGTCGCGCCCTGTGGGGTCGCAGCCGGCTGAGCGTGCCGAAGGGAAGCCTGAACGCCTTGGAATCCTTCTAAGCCTACAACTAGAACCCACCCACCCCACTCGGCCGCTGCCGGTGGCGGAAGCCCGCGGCGGCCAGGCAGCGATTGTGAAGAAGACTGGCCTTGAGCGGCAAAATGCTTCATTGTCAGCAAACTCTGATCTCCCGCGATCCCAAGCGCGGTCCTGCCATGACCACGATTCCCGTCCCCTGGAGCCTCGCCTGGTGCGAGGACGGCGAACTGGCCCCCCAAGACCGGTTTGACCTCCTGCAGACCCTGATCTGCAGTGAAAATCTGGAGGTGCAGTCGGCCCTGATCGCTTCGGTTGAGAGCCTTGGCTTGGCCGATCTCACGATGGTGAGCAGCGCCGCAGTTACAGAGATTTACTCCTGAATGCCTCCTCTTATCCCCGCAGGCGCGATCAACGGCCCCATCACCTATTAGATCGGAGCGTTTGCCCCGGTTGAATTAAATCGGGAACCGCTGGGCGGTGGCCTGACGGCAATGGGAGCGGGCAGCCTCAATGCCGCTGCCTGTCCGGATGCGCTGCTCAACGCACGTGCAGGCATAGCTGGCCATGCCGGCGGGAGGCACTTTGCCGACCTGACTCATTTCGTTCTCGAAGGCTGACAGGCAGACCGCCTTCACGATGTCCCCCAGCCCGTCCGCACGGGCCGGTGCTGCTGGGGCCATGCCCAGGGCAAGGCTCAAGACCAAGGGAAGGAGGGCGGGTTTCATCGTGATCGGCGGGCGTCGTCTGGATCGGGTCCCGGGGTGGAGGATGGGAGTCAGGCGGGCAACCGCGAAATCCTTAGCTCTCTGTTCATCACCTTCAGGCTCCGCAGATTGTTGAAAACATCGTCGGGCATGCCTCGGGGAAGATCCACGGTGCTGTGGCTGTCGAAGATCCGGATCCGACCAATCGAACGGCCGTTCAGACCAGCCTCGTTAGCGATGGCACCCACGATGTTGCCGGGCTTCACCCGATCGCGCCAGCCCACCTCGATGCGAAAGCGCTCCATGTGGGCTTCCGGAGGTCCATCATCCGGCTCGGTGGCACCGCGTGGTGATCGGTCGCCGGGTCGGCTCCGCTCCCCATCACGGGGACGATCGCGATCGCGGGGATGACGCGGTGTGGCCCAGTTCTCCTGACCCTCCAGCAGCAGCGGCTTGCCGCGCAGGCTCAGTTGCAGGGCGGCCAGGGCTAGCGCCTCGCCGCTGCAGTTCTGCTCCTGGGACACCCGCTGCAGAATCTCCGCCATCAGGGCACGCTCCTCATCGCTGCCACTGGGGCTTTCAAGCCGTTCCGTGAGGCGCTGGCGCATCAGGTCGAGGCGGTGCTGGTTGATCGTGGCGTTGGAGGGCACCTCCATTGGCTCGATCGGCTGGCCGGTGGCCCGCTCCAGCCCGCCGAGGAAGCGGCGCTCCCGGGGGGTAAGGAAGAGGATGGCGTCGCCGCTGCGGCCGGCCCGGCCGGTGCGGCCGATGCGGTGGACGTAGGCCTCCCCGTCAAAGGGGATGTCGTAGTTGATGACCAGGCTGATGCGCTCCACATCGAGGCCACGGGCGGCCACATCGGTGGCCACCAATACATCCACCCGGCCATCGCGCAGGCGCTCGATCGTGCGCTCCCGCAGGTTCTGAGGCACATCGCCGTTGAGCACCGCCACCTCATAGCCGTGCTGTTCGAGCGATTCGGCCACCGTGAGGGTGATCGCCTTGGTGCGGGCGAAGATGATCGTGCCTTCACTGCGCTCGGCTTCGAGCACCCGTTCCAGGGCTTCGATCTTCTGGGGTGCATTCACCATCAGGTAGCGCTGGCGGATGCGGCGGCCATCGGCGGCCTTGGTGCGGATGGTGATCTCGGCGGGATCACGCAGATACTTCTGGGAGATGCGACGGATCTCGGATGGCATGGTGGCGGAGAACAGCACCACCTGCCGCTCGGTTGGCAGCTGTTCGAGCACCCACTCCACGTCGTCGATGAAGCCCATGCGAAGCATCTCGTCGGCCTCATCGAGCACCAAGGAGCGCAGGCCCGAGAGATCGAGGGTGTTCTGGCGCATGTGGTCCATCACCCGGCCTGGCGTGCCGACCACGATGTGCACGCCGCGGCGGAGTTGCTGAATCTGGTCGCGAAAATCGGCGCCGCCATAGATGGCCAGAACCTTCACGCCCCGCAGCCGGGTGGCGTAGGAGGTGATCGCCTCGGCGACCTGCAGGGCAAGCTCGCGGGTGGGGGTGAGCACCAGCACCTGGGGGGTGCGCTGGCCCAGGTCGAGGCGCTCCAGCAGGGGCAGGCCGAAGGCCGCCGTCTTGCCGGTGCCGGTCTGGGCCTGGCCCACGAGGTCGCGGCCGAGCAGCAGCTCGGGGATGGCGGCCTTCTGGATTGGAGATGGTTCGCGGAAGCCCAGGGCGTCTAGTCCCTCAAGCAGCTCCCTGACCAGGCCGAAGCCGGCGAAGCCTGGGGCGGGGAGGGAGTGGTCGGCGACTTCCGGTGTTTCCTGCTCCGCGTCAAGGGTTCCCTGGAATTCCGTCAGGATCAAGGATTGGTCCTGCTCGGGAAAAACCAGAGCCGGTGCGGAGACTTCAGCCTCGTGCTGATCGCCGTTTTGGTCGTCGTAGCCGTCGCTGAGGGTTGCGGGACCAGCCTCGCTGGCCATGGACTCGAGATCGGGAGCGAATGTGGTCACAGCGGAATCGGTGGCACCGATTGCGGTGCCGCCTTCAAGGGTCTGGGTCAAGGTGGAGCCTGGGTGAATCCTTCATCCGCAGGCCGGCAGCGACCCATTGGTGAATGCCGGATGGAACGATGCCAGCCCGGACTCCCGCCGCCTTGCCTTTGTTCAAAGGTTGTGTCGTCAACTTACCACCCTGCCGTAATCATCCTCAACACGCTCGATGTCGTCCTCCCGGAGTTCATCTCCCCGCTGCACCTCCACGATCAGCAGTCCTTCGGCGCCCGCGCTGGCGCGGTGGATGGCCCCGACAGGCACAAAGAGCGTGGTTCCCGGCTGGGCCGCAATGGGCTCATCGCCGCACTCCAGCTCCCCGTGGCCGGACACCACCACCCAGTGCTCGCTGCGGTGGTTATGGCGCTGCAGGCTGATGCGGCAGCGGGGGGAGATCCACAGACGCTTCACGGCGTAGGCGCCCCCACGGTCCGGCGGGCTTGCCGGCGGCGCGTAAACCAGAGTCTCGAACCATCCCCAAGGGCGCTCAACCCTCAGGGGTGGCGCCGAGGAGCCGGGGGGCTCGTGGTCAAGGGGGGAGCCGTTAGCGGCGGAGAAGGAGGGGCTGGACATCGATGAGGCCTCGGTACCTGGGCCTGAAGCCGAGTCTGCTCAGGGCCTTGCAGCGACGCAAGCTTGGATCCGGCCTGGCCTGAATCAGCTCGGGATCATCAGGTCGGCACAAACAGCTGGCGGCGATCAGCTCGGCGTGATCAGCTCGGCCCTCACCCGGGCCCGGGTGAGGGCGGTGTATAGCAGTCGTCCATCCGGCTCGGCATCGCCCAGCAGCACGATCACCTCCGCAGCTTCGCTCCCCTGGGCCTTATGCACCGTGAGCGCCAGGGCCGGTTCGGCGGCGCCGGCCAGTTGTGCCGGGTGAACCCACAGCGGGTTCTCTCCTCCAAAGAGGATCTGGCGAATGGCGCTGCCCGGTTCGCCCACCAGCACCCCCACATCACCGTTTGCCAGGCCCAGCTCCGGCAGGTTGCGAGTGCAGAGCACCGGCAGGCCCTCAGGCCAGGAGGCGGCAGGGCCTGAAGCGGTTTCGCCGAGCACGGCCCGGTGGATCGCGTCCACTCCCCAGGGGCCTCGGCGCACCGGGGAGAGCACCAGCAGTCGGTCCCGTTCGGCCAGCAGGGCCTGCCAGCCATCGGGCTCCGCCGGACGGCACCGGGCCGCCATCTCCGCCAGGGTGATGAGCTGGCTCCGCAGTCTGTTGAGCACCCCGGCGGGCAGGCGGCCGCCGAACTCCTGGCGCCAGGCGAGGTTGTCGTTCGGACCCAGACCCTCCAGCAGAGGCTGGATCAGCGCCAGGGGGGCGACCTCGCTGGCAGACGCCGGGTGGACGATTCCTCCGCCGTGAGCCGGCGGGGCGGCGGCGTCGCGCAGGGCGGTGGCCACCGCTGCGATCGAGCCATTATTGCGGTAGGTGGTGGTGAGGGTGATGGCGGCGTCCCTCAGCCCGGCCTGCAGATCCGGCTGCTGCAGGTCTAGCAGCACGGCCCCGGGGGCGATTGGCGGCAGCTGGGCCGGATCGCCCACCAGCACCAGCCGGGCGCTGGTGGGGAGGGCCTCCAGTAGCGCTGCCATTAGGGCCAGATCCACCATCGACACCTCATCCACCACGAGCAGGTCGAGGGGCAGGGGGTGGAGGCTGTTGCGGGCAAAATGGTCTCCGCGGCTCTCCAGCAGCCGGTGCAGGGTGCCGCAGGGGTAGCGGTTGCCGGTGGCGGCCCGCAGGCGTGCGGCGGCTTTGCCGGTGGGGGCTGCCAGCTGGACCCGGGTGGCGGGATCCCGCTCCAGCGCCGCGGCGAGCATGCGGGCCACCGTGCTCGTCTTGCCGGTGCCGGGGCCGCCCTGTAGCAACACCAGCCGATGGCTCAGCACCGCCTCGACGGCCTGGATCTGGCGAGCATCGAGGGTTTCGGTGGCCGTTGGGCCAATCGAGCTGCCCGGGATTGGGGCGTTGGTGTCTCGGGCATGCCCCGCTGGAGCAAGCGGCACTGGAGTGGGGTCTGCGGTGTCCAGAAGTTCCACCCGCTCCAGCAGGGCTGAGAGAACCGATTGGCGAAGGTCGTGCCAGCGGCGCCAGCTCAGCTGATCGGCTTCGATCACCAGGGGACCGTCGGGATCACGGCACAACGCCGTGGCGGCCAGCGCATCCGCCGCCAGCTCCTGCGGCAGGGGAATGGAAAGCCGCCCCTGTTCCAGGGCACTCACCAGGTCGGTGATCAGGGCAGCCAGGGCGGGGTTGACCGTTGCGCCGTAGAGGCGGGGCAACGCCTCTACCAGCGCGCTCTGGAGTGGGGCCAGCCAGGCGGGCTGCTCCCGCTGCCGGCGTCTGGGCGCCATCAGGATGCCCTCCCCGCAGCACCCGTCCCGCCGCCCAGGGCCTGATCCAGGGCCAGGATCCTCCCCAGCGGTGGCTGCTCCACCACCATCCCCGGAACCGACCCGGGCAGGGCCGCCTCCCCGTCGGGCCCCGGAGTTCCCCGCAGGAACACGTAGGCGTAGCCCCCCAGATGCACGTGGGGGTCATAGCCGCGCAGGCGCCAGCCCAGGTAGCGGTGCAGGGCCACGAGATAGAGATGGGCCTGGAGCGGGTAGTGGCTGGCTGCCATCAGGGCGGCCATCGCTGCCTGGCTGTAATGGCGGGGACCACAGGCCATGGGCTGGCCATCGCCATCGCGCTGACCCAGCCAGTTGCTCTTCCAGTCAGCCACCCACCAGCGCCCGTCTCCCCCGGCCGCTTCCGGATCGGCCCGGAACACCAGGTCGATCGAGCCGGTGAGGAAGCCGCTGCTGTCGATCGGAAGCTGGGCGAGGCTGGAGGCGTAGTCGGCACCGAACAGGCCGCCTGGGTGGTTGGCGAAGGCGGTGGCCAGATCCGCGGCGCGCACCCGCTCCAGGGTGAGGTCGAAATTCATCTCGTGCAGGCGGCGGGAGGCCGGAAGATCCGCCACTCGCAGCTCCTGCAGCGGCCCGCCAAAGGGGGTGGTGCGCATCCGCTCCAGACCCTCCAGCACCCCATCCGGCGATTCCCGCTCCAGGCCGGCCCGACGCAGCTCCCGCTCCACCAGCTCCGTGGCCTCCGGAGCTGCCTGGAGCCCGCTGGTGAGTTCGAGGCGCTCCAGGATGCGGTGCAGGCAGTCACCGGCGGCGGCACCGCGGGGGAAGACGGCCAGGGGGCCTTGGTCGGGCCAGGTGATCGTGCTGTTGTCTCCACTCTGGTTTTCCTCGAATCGCGCCGGCTGGAGCCCGGTTGTCCCCTCGTCCTCCGGTTCGGCACCGCTCGGTTCGGTGTGGCGGCTCCAGTCCTGAGCGGGCGAGGAATCCCGCTGAGTGGCCTTCCGATCTAGGGGTACCCCGCCCTCTTCCTCCCCTGGGGCGTCCGGGTCCAGGGTGTCCCGTCCTTCCTCCAGGGCTGCCGGCGCCAGGGCCGCGTGACTGGCCTGGGTCCAGCTGGTGTAGCTGCTGCGGCCCCAGCGGCTGTCGAGCCGGCGCCGGGGCACCGGACCGGCGACCAGCTCCTGATGCGGCGGGGGAGTTGATCGCCGTGGCGGCTCGGTGGGGGCCGGTGGGGGATCGAGCAGGCGGATCGGCAGGGCCCGTTCCCTGATGGCTTGCTCCAGCCTTTCCCGCCAGAGCGCCGGCGCGATGGTGGCCAGGCTGTCGTCGTCCAGCACCGGCAGCGCTTCAGCGGCGAACAGCCACGGGAAGAGCGGGTTGCACTGCTGATCCCGGGCCGGGCCCCAGGCCAGCACCAGCCGGTGCCGCGCCCGGGTGAGGGCCACATAGGCCAACCGCTCCCGCTCCTGCTCTTCGGCGAGCCGTTGTTGCCGATCGGCCTCGTAGCCCGGGCCCCAGCCGCTGTTCAGGTGCAGATCAAGGTGGGGTCCGTCGACGCCCGGAGGATGCCAGCGCCGGCCGATCCGGCCCGGACCGCGCCCTCCTCCCGAGGCGGATTCCCACAGGTAGGGGCAGATCACCAGCGGGAATTCCAGGCCCTTGCTGCGGTGGATCGTGACCACCGCCACCGCCCCATCGGCCCGGTCGCTGTGGGCCTGGTGCTCCTCCGGCACCACCCGGTCCTCCGCCAGCCGCAGCCGGCGCAGCCAGTCGGCCGCGGCTGCGGCCCCAAGCTGCTCGCCATGGAGGCGCTCTTGCACGAGCTGGGCCACCTGCTGAAGGTCCGCCAGCAGCCGCCCGCCCCAGGCCAGTCGCGCCAGGGTGTCGGCCCCCAGCCAGTCGGCGAGCACCCCCAGCAGGCCCCGGCGCGGCAGCTGGCGGGCCAGGCCATCCAGCCGTCCGGCCAGGACGCTCCAACCGGCCGAATCCGTGGTCGCGATCCGCTCGGCGCTCCAGCCCTGGAGGGGGGAGGCGGCCAGCAGCCGCAGCCGGTTGGGGTCGGCCGGATCGGCCAGAGCATCGAGGAAGCGCTGCAGGTCCGTGGCGGCCGGGGTGTCGAATACATCCGCCTTGCTCACCAGCCGGCTGGCGATGCCACGGCGCTCCAGGGCCTGGCGCAGCTGCTCCGCCTGGCGGTGATGACTCACCAGCAGGCAGTAATCGGCGGCCTCCAGGGTGCGTTCCGTTCCCCTGTCGACCACCCGCAGCCCCGCGGCGAGCAGCTCTTCCACCGTGCTGGCGATCCAGGCTGGCAGCCGGGCCTCCAGGTCGGTGCGGCTTGAGAGATTCGGGTCGCTTGGTTCAGGCCCGAGCCAGAGCAGATCGATCGGCGGCCCCTGGGGACCCTGGCGGTTGGCCCTGGCGTTCACGGCAGGCACCGCAAGCTCCGAGCGCCGCAGGCCTGGCGCCATCAGGCCGTTGAAGCCCTCAACCAGCGCCTCGGTGGAGCGGTGGTTCTCCACCAGCTCCCAGGGTTCGCCGGCCTGGAGACTGGCGGCGCGGTAGGTGTCGAGGTCGCCGCCGCGGAAGCGGTAGATCGCCTGCTTGGGGTCGCCCACCAGCACCAGGGGATGCAGGCCCTGGCCGAAGGCCCGCCGCAGGATGCGCCACTGGATCGGGTCGGTGTCCTGAAACTCATCCACCAGGGCGGCGCGGTAGCGCCGGGCCACCGCCTCCAGCAATGGGCTGGCGTCGCCGTCGTCCAGTCCCGGATCGAGCCGCTCAAGCAGCTCGGAGAAGGTGGTCATTCCCCGCCGCTCCCGCCGGCGCACCAGCTCGGCGCGGCCCCAGTGGCAGGCGTGGAGCAGCACCAACTCGGCCGGACTCTCCAGCAGCGCCGCCACGGCCCGCAGCAGGGGTTCCTGGGGCAGGCGCTGTGGTTGTTTCCCCTCCAGCTTGCGGGCCACGCGGCAGAAGCTGCCCGGGTGGAAGTAGCCGCTGAGCAGCTTCTGATCCCGCACTGCTTCGTAGTCCCCCTCCTGGGGCTGCTCGTAGATCCAGCTGTTGAGCACCGCGACACGGTCCGTGCGGGGGCGTTCGGAGTAGGGCTTTGTATCCGGAGCGGGAGCCCCCTTGGCAGCCGCTGCTTTCCAGTCTGCAGCCGCGGCGCGGAGTTCTGCCTCCAGGGCCTCCCCCCGCTCCCGCCACTGGTCCAGAAAATCCCCCCAGCTCTGGCGAACGATTGCCGGTAGGAGCTCGCCCAGGGGCGTCTCTGGGCTTAAGCCGGTCGGCAGCGGATCGAGCCTCAGGGCCGGATCGCCATCGAGCGTGGTGAGCAGGGTCTCGATCAGGTCGGGGTTGATCCGGGCGTCCAGCAGGCCCGCCACAAGGTGCACAGGTTGGGGCAGCACCTGCTGTTGCCAATAGTCGTGAACGACCTGGGCCACGAGGCCGTCGCTCTGGGTTTCGATCCGCAGTTCCGGCGCGCAGCCGGCCTCCAGGGCCTGGCGTTGCAGGGTGCGGCGGCAGAAGCCGTGGATCGTGGTGATGTCGGCGGCACTCAGCTCTTCAAGGGCCAGCAGCAGGCGGCCGCGCAGCAGCGCCGGCTCCTGAGCTGCCTCCTCCGACCTCAGCTTCTCCAGCCAGGCGGTGAGGGTGGCATCCACCGCAGGGGGCTTCAGGGGTGCTGCGGGGTCGCCGGGGGCCTGGTTTTCCAGTGCCGTCAGGGCCGCCTGCAGCCGGGTGGCGATCCGATCCCGCAGCTCCGCAGCGGCGGCCTCGGTGTAGGTCACCACCAGCAGCTCCCGCAGGGCCCAGCCCCTCTCGGCCACCAGACGCCGCACCAGATGGGCCAGGGCGAAGGTCTTGCCGGTGCCGGCACTGGCCTCGAGCAGGTGCACGCCCGGGGTGAGGGGAAAGCCGTTGGCGTCGAAGCGGGCCATCAGTGTTTTCCCCGCGTCTTCTTTTTCGGCTCCAGGGCCGCCTGGATCGGTTCGAACAGCTCCTGGGCCAACGCCGCAAACGGACTCTCCAGCAGGTCCGCCACCGGCAGTTCCCCTCCGAAGCAGGCCTCCATCTCGGGCCGCTCCCGCTCGCCGCGGCTCTGGTGACCTCCCTCCCACTCCCTTTGGGCCGCCGCCAGGCCGGAGGCGCCGGCCCGCTCCTGTTCCCACCAGCTCCAGCCTGTTCGCGGCGGCACAGGCCAGCACACCTGACGCCATTGATCACGAAGGGCAGCCAGCCGCTCCAGCTCACTCCGGGCCGCCTCCAGATCCGGGGCGATCAGGGTGGTGGCAGCGATTCCATCGCCCTTGTCCCGGGCCAGCAGCACGCCGCGCCCCGGGAGCTGGCCCTGGCTCCGGCCGGCGGCCGCGGCGAGAACCAACTGGAGCCAGAGATCCAGCAGCTGGATGGGGCCGCCCTTGGCCCAGTGCGTCACCAGCACCGAGTCCCCCTGCCAGCGTTGCGAGCTACGCCAGGCTCCCCAGATCACCTCCCCTTGCCAGGGCGCTCCGAGGGCGGAGGCCTGGCCTTGGAGGTCCCGGCGGCGCGTGTCCAGGTGGCGGGCCTCCAGGGTGGCGGCGCTGCCCGGGGGTAGAAGCCCCTGGCCCCGGCACCGCTCGAGCCAGTCGGTGTTCTGCTGGGCGTTGGCGTCGCCGATCCCGAGGCTGCGCAGCAGGCTTGAGCGTTCCCGCTCCCCCAGGCTGAGGGCCTCGAGATCTTCTGGGCTGCGCTCCCACTCCGAGGGCCGCAGTCCCAGATTCCTTAGCCACTGCAGTTGGGGGGCCATCAACCAGGCACGCAGGTCCTCGAACGGTTCGGCGGCGGGGGCAGTGTCGCTCCCGGGGTTGGCGGCCATGGGGCGCCTCAACAGGGGTGCCGTTCCCCCGGCCCCCGGTTCGTCGAGCAGACGGCGGGCCGCCAGTTGGCGCCGGTCGCAACTGGCCGGAGGGCGACCGCCCTTGGGCAGGAAATTGGCCCGCTCCAGCGGGCTGGCGGTGTGGTCCACCACAAGTTTCGGGATCCATTCGACAGCCGAGCATCCAGCGCCGTCTCGGGCGGCCAGGGCCAAAGTCGCGCCGAGCCAGTCCAGCCACTGGCGCACCGGGGCCGCCGGCTCGAGCGCCTCGCCGCGGCGGTCGTCGCGGCTGTTCCAGGTGATCAGCAGGTGGCTGCGAGCCGAGAGCAGGGCCTCCAGAAGCACGTAGCGGTCCTGGTCCGCTGGGTTGGGATCCCCCAGGCGGCGGCGCTGTTCCAGCAGATGGAAGCCGGGTCGCACCCCGGCGCGGGGAAACACCCCGGCATCCAGGCCCATCAGCACGATCACGCGGTGGGGGATGGCCCGCATCGGTTCGAGGGCGCTGATCGTGAGCGCCCCGCTGCGATGGCCAAAGCGGCCGCTCCCGGCCGCCAGGGCCTCCTGCAGCACCGCCGCCGCCACCGGTGCCTCCAGTTGCAGGGGCGATTCCCCCGCCAGCTCCCGCCAGCTCTCGAGGGCGGCAAGCAGCTCGGGCAGTTCGGCGGCAGAGCTCCCGCCATCGCCGAAGAGGTCGGCGAGGAGGAGCCGCAGCCGTTCCGCCCAGACCCCAGGGGTGGCGGGCTGACCCAGCTCCTTCAACCAGTGGCGCAGCCGGGTGAGCAGGTGAAGCCAGCGGCCGCTGAGCTCCAGTGGAGCCCCACTGGCGGCTGGCGCGGTGGGGGCTTCGGTTCCCGGCGCCAGTCCCGCGCTGGTGGGGAGCACCAGTCCAAGCAGCAACCGGTCGATGGTCCAGCCGAGGGAATGGGTGGGGTCGCCGCCGCGATCCCGGCCGTCGAGCCCCCAGCGGAATCCTATGCGTTGCAGCAGGTCATGGAGTCGGCCGCCCTCCTCCGCCTTGAGGTGGAAGCGCTCCAGGAGGGCGCCGCAGGCCAGCACCCTCTCAAGACCCGAGGCCGTCAGCCGGGCTCCGCCGAGCTGGAGCAGGGCCAGCAGGCAACTGGCGACCCCCCCCTCGGCCTGCTGGCTTCGGTCCGTGAGCCTCCAAGGCAGGGCCACGCCGGTGGCCTCGCTGTCGCCGAACACGGCGCCCACCAAGGGCGCAAGCCGATCCACCTGGGGGGTCATCACCAGGATGTCGCGGGGCTCAAGGCTGGGGTCGGCGGCCATCAACTGCAGCAGACGGTCGCGAACGATCTGCACCTGCCGGAGGGCACCGGGGCAGGCATGGAACTCCAGGGAGTGGTCGGCTTCGCCCCAGCGCATCCCCCCGGGGGTGGCCCCTGTGGCCAGCTGATCCTGGAGCTGGTGGAGCAAGGGGGGAGCATCCGGCCCCGGGGTCGTGATCGAGCGCAGGAACAGATCGTCCTCCCTCCAGGCCCCGAACTGAACCTCACCGGTGCCCTCTAGCAGCTGCTGGAATTCGGCCCCGAGCCGGCCGAAGCGGGCCTCCAGGGGCGGCGCCCGCAGCAGCCAGTCGCTGTCGAGGGGATCGGCCAAAGCGAGGGCATCGCTGAGGCGAAGTCGGCGGGCGGAGCAGCGTTCCCAGAGATCCGGACAGGGGGTGAGCAGGTAGAGGTCCACCGGCTGGCGGCCACTGAGGGCCTGCAGCAGGCGCACCTGCACCGGGGCCAGGCTGCTCAGGCCGAAGAGCCGCAGGGGCGGCAGCGCCGGATCCGGCGGCAGGTGCCGCAGCCGCTCAACCGCCCGTTCCACACGCAGGCTGAAGGGTTCCCGCCCCAGCCGCCCGCGCAGCTCGCGGTAGAGGAGGGGCTGCCAAAGCTGGCTGGCGGGGAGAGGTTCGGCCCCGGTTTCCTGGTTTTGCCCGGCTTCCCAGGCTCGCAGCAGCTCGGGGCGATAGAGGGCGTAGTCGTCGAAGGCGTCGGCGATGGCGCGGGCAAGGGTCCAGGTGTCGAGGCGCAGCTGGCGGGTCGGATCCCGTTCCCGCAGCCAGCGCCGCAGGGGTTCCCCCTCGGCGGCGGCCGCCACCGCTGGCAGTAAGGGCAGCACGGACCACACCAGCCGTTCGGCCCGCCAGGGGTCGATGCCCTTCTGGTTCCCGTTCAGCGGCTCTCTGGTGGGCTCAGAGGTGGGTTCCCGACCCGCTTCGTGGTCGCTTTCCGCCAGGATCCCCTCCACGATCCCGCGCAGGTGGGTGCCGGGGAAGGGAAAGCGCAGGTTGGCGGCCACGCCCCCCAGTTCCATCGCCAACCGTTCCCCCAGCCAGCGGCTGGTGGGCCAGGTGTTCACGACCACCTCCACCGGCGTGAAGGGATCGGGTGGTGAGAGGCGCAGCAGCGTTCCCAGTAGTTCGGCCAGAACCTCGGCCCGGTTGCTGCGGTAGAGGGTCAGCACGGCCGATGGGCTCCTTCAGAGTCTTCGCTCTCCGATGCCACCGGCGAGCGGGTCACGGCCATGGCCGCGAGGTCAACCGATGGCGCTGAGCCGCCGGGGTGGGAACGATGGCACCCTCGGTCCATCCACCCTCTCCGTGCGGCCGGTTTCCGGGCAGTAGGCGGTGAGCTGGCCGCCGTAGCAGGCTCCGGTGTCGATCAGCACGATGGATTCGCGGTAACCGATGCGGCGCACCCCGGGGCCGGGCGTGTGGCCCACCACCACCTCGCCGAAGCGGCCGTCGTAGGCCTGCCAGAAGGCGAGCCGGATCGAGAGGTGGGGCCGCCAGGTGAGCGGATCGAAGCCGGCGTGGGTGGCCACCCAGCCGTCGCCCCAGTAGGCGAGGGGCAGGCCCTCAAGGCGTTCCTGCCAGGCCCGGCAGCAATGGTCGCCGAGCTGGCGGTAGGTGTCGCAGCCCACGAGAGTCCGCCAGTCACCACGCCGCAGATCGGCCAGTAGCGCCGCCTCGTGGTTGCCCCGCAACCACACGGCCCGCCCTCGCTCCACCAGCTCCCAGGCCAGATCCATGGCCGTTTCGATCTGGGGCCCCCGATTGATCAGATCACCACAGAAGATCAGACGGTCGGCCTCTGGCAGCGTGGCAACCAGGGTGGTGAGAGCCTCGGCGCATCCGTGAATGTCCCCGATCACCCAGTGGTGTGGCGGACTGGAAAGGGGGGTCATCAGAACGATGCTTCGCTGCCAGTCTTGCCCGTTCCCCCCCGATCTGTCAGCCCCGTCACGTCACAGTGTGGTCTTGGCGACCGGCGGATCCCGGTTGTGCTAGCGCGGGGCTTGGGTCTCCGGGCGGAAAAAACGCTGATACGGTGCCGACAGTGTGGGGGGTGCGCATGGATCCAGCGACGCTGCCGGTGAGCCAGCGGGTGGCGCTGCTGGTGAAGGCCCTCAATGGTGCCAAACGCACCAATGAGGCCTTGGCCCGCTGCTCCGACGGCGACGCCATGGTGGAGGTGCTGCTGGATGCCTCGCGCAAGCTGGGGCTGGGCCTCACCCGCCGCGACCTGCTGCAGACCCCTCCGATCCGTGACTGGATCTGGTGGAAGAACAAGGAGGCCCTGCTCACCATCGGCGACAGCAAACCTCGCTACCACCAGGATGGCGGCCAGGGGCTTCCAGCCCGTTCCCTTCCCGACCCCGCCGATGCTGAAGCGGGTCGCAAACGATTCTTCGGGCTGTTCTGAGGCTCCTCAGGCTGCCCCGGCCAGGGCGTCCGGGATGGTGGCGGAGGGCGCCTCAAATTGGCCCCGGGCCACGAACTCCAGCCGCAGCTTGAGAAAGGTGATGAACTTTTCATCACTAGAGACCACCGCCGCCGCCGGCCGCGGCACCGAGCCGGCGACGGCGGCGAGCTCCGGGGCCTCCAGGAAGAGAGGCTGCCGCACGAGCCAGAAATCAATCGTCTTGCCCGCTTCGCCGTAGTTGCGCACCCGCTCCCGCAGCACCTCCTCCAGGGGCTCCTCCACGGTGAGGAAGGCCTCGCTGGCGGCGATGAAGTGGTAGGTGCTCATGGAACTCGGCTGCCGAACAGGGGGTCGCGGCGGGGATTCTGAATCAGCGCCCGCATCTCCCGGACCGCCGCCTGCAGACCCACCGCCAGGGCGCGGGCCACGATCGTGTGGCCGATGTTCAGTTCCTCCATCCCTTCAATCGCGGCCACCGGTTCCACGTTGGCGTAGGTGAGTCCATGGCCGGCATTCACCCGCAACCCCAGCTGGCGGGCGATGGCGCAGCCGACGGCCAGCCGCTCCAGTTCCGTGGGCTGCTCCTGCCAACTGGACTCGGCATAGCGGCCGGTGTGCAGTTCCACCCAACGGGCCCCGGTGGCGCAGCTGGCATCGAGCTGTTCGGCCACTGGATCCACGAACAGGCTCACACCGATCCCCGCCCCCTGGAGGCGCTCCACGATCCCGCCTAGCTCCGCCACCTGGGAGGCCACATCCAGCCCGCCTTCGGTGGTCACCTCCTGGCGGCGCTCGGGCACGAGGGTCACCATGTCGGGGCGGATGCGCAGGGCGATCGCCTCCATTTCTGCGGTGGCGGCCATCTCCAGGTTCAGCCGGGTGCGCACCGTCTGGCGCAGCAGTTCTACATCCCGGTCCTGGATGTGGCGGCGGTCTTCCCGAAGGTGCACCGTGATGCCGTCGGCGCCCCCGAGTTCGGCCAGCATGGCGTGGGTCACGGGGTCGGGTTCCACGCTGCGGCGCGCCTGGCGCACGTTGGCGATGTGATCGATGTTCACGCCAAGGCTGGCCATGCAATCGCACCTGCGCGGGCAGGGGAGAACGGGTGGCCAAACCGTATCGGCCGACGGGCCAACTGCCCGATGAGGTGCTTCAGGGCCCTGGTTGTGCCCTTAGTTTCACGGAGGATCCCATCCATCCTTCCTTCTCCCATGGCGGTCGAGGGCCCGGCCATCGAGTCAACGGTGTCTGCCGTCAGCACCAGCCCCCTGGAGTCGGCCGGCCTTTCCGGTCCGCCGATCGAAGGCGGCGCCGGGGGCGCATTGATCGCAGCCCGTGAGCGAAGTGTCTGCAATGGCGTCAGCCCCTGGCTGGCGCCGTTGGCCATGGTGCTCACCCAGGACCTGGCCCTGCCTAGTTTCTTCTCCCGGGTGATGGTGCGGGGTCGCGAGCATCTGCCCCGCTCCGGTGCGGTTCTGCTGGCGCCAACTCATCGGGCCCGCTGGGACGCCCTGCTGCTGCCCCATGCGGCCGGACGTCGCGTCACCGGGCGGGATTGCCGCTTCATGGTCACCCGCGACGAGATGGTGGGGCCCCAGGGATGGCTGCTCCAGCGGCTGGGCTGCTTTCCGGTGGATCAGGGCCGTCCCACCCTGACCAGCTTGCGGCTTGCGGTGAATCTGTTGGAGCGGGGGGAGCAGCTGGTGATGTTCCCCGAAGGACGCATCCATCGCCACGACGAACCGCTGCGGCTCCATCAGGGCCTGGCCCGGCTGGCCCAGCTGGCCGCCGGCCAGGGCGTGGATGTGCGGGTGGTGCCGGTGGGCATTGCCTACGGCCAGCCTGTTCCGCGGCCCGGACAGACCGCCGCGGTCCAGATCGGCTCTGCCCTGGGGGTGAGCCAGGGGGGGCGTGCCGCCGCTGCCAGCTTCACCGCTGAACTCGCTGCGTCGATGGTGCGCGCCGAGCGGGAAGCTCGGGAGCTGGTGGGCCGTCCCCTGGCGTAAGCCCTATCGCTGCCCCGGGGTCTCCCCTGGCCGGCTCCGGGCCAGTCCACCCCAGCCGCTTGACGGTCTCCCCTCGGGGGGGGGTTCTGTGCCTCCCCGTAAAGTTCAGCTTCCCCTTGGCGCTTCCGTGACCAGGCCTTTCGCCTCTGCCGCTCTCCGCCTTCCGGGCAGCCTCCGACCCGTCAGCTCCTTTCGCCTGCCTCGGCGAGCCAGCGCCTGCTGGGCCGCTGCCCTGGCCCTGCTGCTGCCCGCCACGCCGATCTTCACCGGCGGTGCAGCCCGCGGCCAGGTCCAGGAGGACATCAAGAGCCTCGCCGCCACTGGCACCGCCTTCGACATCAATGCCGTGAAGACCCTGGTGGCCCGCGGTGACGCCGCTGTGGCCGCCGGCAATCTGGCGGAGGCCCGCCGCCATTACGACCAGGCCCGCGATGCCAGCCGCAGGCTGCTGGGCTTCTACCGCGATCTCAGCGGCGCCTTCCGCGGTCTCGATGCCCGCATCCCCCGCGAGATGGATGAGAAGAGCCGCCAGGCCCTCGAGCTCTTGGTGCAGACCAACATGCGCCTGGCCGCCCTGTTCCGCCGCCAGAGCCAGCCGGAGGTGGCCGTGCCGCTGCTGGTGGAGGTGGTGAAGGTGATGTCCCCCTCCAGTGAGCAGGGGCGCAAGGCCTACCAGCAGCTGCTGGAGATCGGCTTCGTGAGCACTCCTTACAACGCCGTGGCCCCCGGCGGCTGAGTCCCGTGGCCCTCAAGCCACCCTCACCCGGTGACGCCTAGATTTCCCATGTCACCCAGGAATTCCCTTCCATGGTCCAGCCGGAGCAGGTCCGCGACGCCATTCTTTTCGCCCTTCCCGATGCCGAAGTGGAGGTGGAAGACCTCACCGGCGGTGGTGATCACCTGCAGGTGAGGGTGGTGTCCGCCGCCTTCGATGGCCTCGGCAGGGTGAAACAGCACCAGCTTGTCTACGGGGCCCTCCGCCGTGAACTGGCCAGCGAGGCGATCCATGCCCTGGCCGTGCAGACCTCCACGCCGGTCTGATCCAGCATCACGCACCTCTTGTTCCGATTCGCTCCTTTCCTCCATGGACAGCACCACCCAGCAACGCATCGACGATCTGATCGCCACCAGCCCCGTCTACGTGTTCATGAAGGGGAACAAGCTGATGCCTCAGTGCGGCTTCAGCAACAACGTGGTTCAGATCCTCACGGCCTTGGCAGTGCCCTTCGAGACCTTTGATGTGCTGGCCGATCCTGAAATCCGCCAGGGAATCAAGGAATACTCCGACTGGCCCACGATTCCCCAGGTGTACGTGAAAGGGGAATTTTTGGGTGGATCAGACATCCTCATCGAAATGTATAACTCCGGTGAGTTGCGCGAGAAACTCGCTGTCGCCCTGGCTTCCTAAGGGTCCGCTGCGGCGGAGGCCTGCAGACCGGACTTCACAGGCGGCCCGTTTCGCGCTCGAACAAGGTGCGGGGGTCGCCGTCCGGTCCGATAAAGCTGGAGGGATCCATGATCCAGCGGTCCACCAGTTCCTCAAGGCGGCGCTGGGAGAGCGGATCAAGCACGGCGGTGCGCCGCAGGGCATGGAGGTAGCCATCGGCATAGAGCCGGAGTTCCGAGGGGCCATGGAAGCGGTTGGACAGCTCCTGGCAGGCGTCGCAGAGCGACTGGAAATGGCGGATGGCGTCGGGATGTTGCAGCACGGTTCCTTGGGGCGTGGGCCCATAGAGGCATTCTGCCGCCTGGCGCCAGCTCTTGAGCCCCAAATGGGGCGGGAAGCCGCCCGGGGGACGGTTTGAAAGGCATCGCCTGATACGCGTTCGATCCTTCTTGTTCCGTTATGATGAGTCAACCTTTGTGTCCACTAGGGCTAACTCGCCATCTGCATGGTGCAGTCCACGTCGACGGACAATGGCAGCCAGGCCCGCAGGGTTCTTGTGGTTGATCCCCATGCGACCCTGCGAACGGTCTTGGCCCAGCGACTCCGACAGGACGGTCATCTGGCTGCGGCGGTGGCAACGGCCCGCGAGGCCATCGAAATTTGCCAGGAGCAATCCCCTGATCTATTGGTGAGCGCCGAGCTTCTGGAGGAGACCTCCGCGCTGCGCCTGGCGGGCCAGCTCAATTGTCCGGTGATGGTGCTCACGGCCCGCTCTGGTTCCGAGCCTGTGGTGTCATTGCTTGATGCTGGAGCCGACGATGTGCTCCGCAAGCCATTCGGATTGGAAGAATTGGCGGCACGTTGCCGCACCCTCCTGCGCCGCAGCGGCCATGGGTTGCAGGAGCGGGTCTGTGTCGGACCACTCGAGGTGCATCTGCTACTCCGCCAAGTGACCCTCCGAGATCAGCCTGTTGAACTCAGCCCTCGTGAGTTCGCGCTGCTCTGCGCCCTCCTGATGCCTCCTGGCATAGTGCGCAGCCGACAGGAACTCTTGCGGATGGCCTGGCCCCCCTTCAGTGGCGGCCCCCGGTCGGTGGACACCCAGGTGCTCACCCTGCGCCGCAAGCTTGAGCAAGCTGGCCTCGGAGAAGGCGGTGGCATTGAAACCATGCGACAGCAGGGCTACCGCTTCAGCCTTGATACCCTTCCCCATCAGGACGACACCTTGATGCTTGCTGACGGTGCCTCAACAAACCGGATCGCGGCCCTTAGCTGACCCCGCCAAGGACCGCTGGTCCACCGACCCTCTGTGGGTTCACGGTTCACCCCGCCTCAGCCCTGAGCCTCCAAAGAATTTCATCGGAGCACCGATCCCTGGCTGCCGTTCTTGGATCAGGTGAGCAACTGCGTTGAGAAGATCGCCGTTGCGCTGGGACCTTCTTCGGCGCGGGGAGCCAATTGGCTTCTTTGTCCTCCCCGGCTGATTCGCTCCGGAGATAAAGGGTCAGCTCCGGTCAGCTTATTTGCAGGCGACGGCATCCGGCAGTTTGTAGCTTCCATTCAGAACGGATTGACCGGGGCGATAAACGCGCATGAGGAAATTCCAACCTTCGCCCACATCCAGCCGGTTGGGCACATCGCCGCAGGCTTCCTTCGGCCCGAAATGAACCGTGAACGTGCCGTCAGCATTCATCTTCGTGTTCGAGGCATTGAGAATGTTATCCACGCTCTTCATGTAGCCATCCGCGCCATAAACGGTGATGGACCGGAATCCGCTGTTCTCGGGCACCTGGTAGGTGGCGGTGTGGCACTTGTCGGCGGGCAGATGTCCGTTGTAATTGATGTAAACTGCGTCCTTTTTTGGGAAAAGCCCCACGCACCGGCGCAGCCGATGTGACGGGTTGTTTCATCGGCTTCTCCGCGTTTGCCCATCCAGCCTTCAGGATACAGATCGAACTTGGCGAACTCTGTGTTGTATTCCGCGGTTAGTGCGGCCTGCGACTTCTTGTCCCATTTCGGTTCCGGGAACGGGTCGGCGCTGTTGGCCTTGATGACAAACTGATCCTGCAATTGGTTGACTAGCGCGATGTCCGCGCCGGGTCATCCGGGCGCAACAGTTGGATACGAATATTGATGGCGAGATACTTGGTATCCTCGGGCAGTTTGTGCGTGCCCGAGGTATAGATTATGCCCGGACAATAGTGATCATTATCAAGCAACAGCACCGAGAAATAGCGGCCCACCGGCATGTCAGGCACCGTGATGGTGGCACCATTGGACGTATCCACCAGGGCCACCGTGTAGAGCGTGTCCTTGTTCATCCTGACCACCGTTTGCCTGTCCAGTGGCGTGACATTACGGAAGCTGAACAGCTTGTTTCGCTCAAGATCAGAAGCGGGCGGAGCCATCATGGGCATTGCCGATTTCCTCCGCTCCCGCCTTCTGTTTCTTGATGTTACAAGGTCCATTCTTCGATAGACATCTCCTCTGTGTCCAACCTTAACAACATCGACAATGCGCGACTTATCATCGACAGAGTAGATTACCCGATAGTTGCCTTGACGGATGCGATATAGGCTCTGCCTGCCCGCGAGCTTTTCGTATCCTGAAGGTCGCGGGTTTGGGCAGCCAGTGATTTGATTTTCTCAATTAATCGGCTCAGAGTCGCCTCATTAGATATTGCCTGAAGTTATTTGGCAGCCGATGACTTAATCGTGAGGCTATAGTCGGCCACTATCTCTTAGGCTTGTGACAAACTCTTCGAAGCTAGAGCTTGGTTCAGCCTGCCAATGATCAGCATCTCTCAAGTCGTCCGCATCTTCGACCAATGTCAGCGAACTGCTTCATTGACCATATCCGAAATTGAGCGGTTACATGCAGCAGCTCTTAGTCGCAGTGCACGATGCACATGCGCGTGAAAGTAGATGGTAGCCCGCTTCGTTTCATCCATTCCTTTGCCTTAGCGCTTTAACGTTAAGACGTCAAGACGCTGGCGCTACAGGCTTTCTTTTGATCCTTCTAACGTTCGAGGTAAGGGGCCTGCCGCAGGCAGGTCCCTTTGACCGAGGGGTTAGACGGGCTGGCTGGCGAGAGCGCTCATGCATTGGCAATTCATAGCACCTGGCCAACACGCAGCAGGGCTGCTGAAGATGCAATAACGAAGCCTCGCAACATTGATCTGCTTTACCAAACAAAGTGGCTGCTATTGCCTGGATCACTCTGACTTGACGTGAACATGATTGTGTTTATGAAGCTAAGAGTGGCCTGGCTGCGATCCTTCGAACCTTCGCATTCAATCGCCGGCCATGGCAAAGGCCAGGCTGATTCCCTCACCGGCCAACATCAGGCCGCAGAGCAGGGCCAGCAGCCGGTAGGTCCAGGGTGGACTGATCCGGGCCACCATTGAAGTGTCGAGGCCGGAGCGCACGGCGAAGTCTTCAAGGAAGGCCTCGAAGCGTTCCACCCGCTGGGGCAGCAGGAACGCCCCACCCCCTTGATCTCGCACGTAATACACCCTGCCGCCCTGGCTGGTGCCCACCGGGGTGAGCGACTGAATCGCGCTCCAAGGAAGCTTCCAGCCGCGGCGCAGCAGCCAGGCGCACCAGGGGGGGTGGCCCACCCGGATCCCACTGCCATCAAGTTCAACCCGTTCACTGGTGATCGCCACCACCAGCAACAGACCCAGGGGCACCGCCGCCAGCAGCAGGGGCCGCAGCGTCTCGGGGGCCATCAGCGGCAGGGGCAACACCAGAGCCAGATAGAGGGCCAGCAGGGTGAAGCGGATGAGCGGGGCCATGGCGTGGATGCCCTTCTCCGGTGAAGGGGCTCTAGCGGCTCGCGACAGGCCGGGGGCGGGAGATTCGGGCACGGCCGATCAACGGTCTTCCGGGGAACCGGGCAAGGGTTCGATCACACTGGCGGGGTGATAACGACCGCCGAACACCTCCTCTTCGCGTCCCTTCCAGAATTCACCGAGCCGCATCAGGTCGGCGTGGGCCTCCTGGACGCGCTCTAGGTATTCCTGGGAGTCCATGGTGTCCTTGGCTTCGCGGATCTTGGCCAGCCGCATCAGTTGCCAGGTCCATGGCTTGGCCAGCTCGCCGCGGGCCTCGAAGTAGCGGGCCAGGTCCTCGGAGGGGGGCAGGGGAGGGTTGGCCATCGCCGGGGTAATCCGCCGTAAGGCGACCACCCTATGGAGTTGATGCGGGTTGTTGTGGATGGGGCTGGGTCGGTTTCCTTCCTCCACCTTGGCCCCCACGACACTCCACCCCAGCAGCTCGACCCAGGCTGATCGGAGCGTCAGTCAGCCCTCGAGGCCTTTCTGAGCCGGCCCCCTTCGCGCCGCACTCGCCCGGGCTAGCCCCATCCAGGGTTCCTGCCTAGGAGCGTGTTGCGCATAGATCACCCAGCTCCGAACACCACACCTCTCCACAGACGCCCGTAAATCTGCCCAGATCCCAGTGACAGCAATGGATCTGCCTGGGAGAATGGGACATGCAAAAGCTTAAAACCTTCCGTCCCTGGGC
>CALRXC020000020.1:0-62488 GCA_943372025.1 Synechococcus sp. UW140
TCCTCACCGCCGGAGCGCATCGTGAGCTCCTCCCGCAGCTCCTCCAGCGCCATCAGCTCCTGCACCTGACGCCCCAGGGTGATCTCCTGTTCGTGGCTCAGCAGAGGCACCCGGCCGATGTCCCGCAGGTAGGAGCGCACAAGGTCGCCATCAAGGGGCAGGGCGGCGGTACCGGCCAAGGTCACGGAGGGCATTGCGAGAACAGCAGCAGCGATCGGTGAAAGACGGGTTAGGAAACCCTTTGGTTTCGTAACCTACCACCCTTTCCCGGAATCGATCCGACCTGGACCGTGAATTCGGAGCTGCTCCGGCTTGACCGGGCTGCGCCGAGCGCTTGCCAGGGGATACTGGGGGCGACCTTCTCGGCCGGGTCAATGCTTCCAGATCCCGAATCCGAACAGCGCGGTGCCGAACGGCTGCAGAAGCTGATCGCCGCCGCCGGGGTCTGCTCCCGCCGCCGGGCCGAAGCGCTGCTGCGGCAGGGTCGAGTGCGTCTGAACGGCCGCATCGCGACCCTCGGGGAGCGGGCGGATCCGGCCCGCGATCAGATCAGCATCGACGACCTCCCTCTGGGCCCACGGCCCGTCTCGCTCACCTTGCTGCTCCACAAGCCGGTCGGCGTGCTCTCCACATGCCTCGATCCCCAGGGGCGACCGACGGTGTTGGATCTGCTGCCGCCGGAGCTGAGGCGAGGGCAGGGTCTCCATCCGGTGGGCCGGCTGGATGCCGACAGCCGCGGCGCCCTGCTGCTCAGCAACGACGGGGATCTGACCCTGCGGCTCACCCACCCCCGCTTCGGCCATCGCCGCACCTACCGGATCTGGGTCGAGGGGCATCCGATGCCGGCAACCTTAGAGCGCTGGGCCGCCGGGATCCCCCTTGATGGCCATCGGTGCCAGCCGTTACAGATCCGGCTGCTTGTGGCCAGGGGGGCGAACACGCGCCTGGAATTGGTGATGCTGGAGGGCCGCAACCGGCAGATCCGCCGGACCGCCGAGCTGCTCGGCCATCCGGTCCTCGACCTCCAACGCGTGGCTATCGGTCCCCTGCGGCTGGCCGACCTGCCCGAGGGCCGCTGGCGCCCGGTGAGCCCCTGCGAAGTCCTTGGCCCAGACTGATGGGCCCCGCCCGGCTGGCTTCCTTGGTTCCGCCCCTGCCCCCCGTCGCCGCCAGGCTGGCCCGGCGCCTGCGGCTGCCCTTGACCGCTCCGGGAACGGCGGAACCCTCCAGCAGCGTCACGCTTGAGCTGGATCCCCTCCAGGAAGCGGGACGTCAGCTGCGGCTGGCTCGGGAAGCACGGGGGCTCGGCCTGCGCCAGTTGGCCCAGGAGACCCGCATCAGCACCGCGGTGCTGGAGGCTTTGGAGCGGGGCTGGCGTGATCGGCTGCCGGAGGCCACCTATCTGCGCACGATGATTCCCCTGCTTGAGCGCCACCTGGCGATACCTACCGGCAGCCTCCAGCCCTTGGTACCGCCCAACCCGAGGCACCTCCATGAAGGACCGGGTGGCAAAGGCCGGCTGCGGCGCTTCACGCCGGGTTCGATCGATGTATTCACGAGCTGGCAAGCCACCCTGCTCTATGCCCTGCTCACCTTCGCGCTCATCCATCTGCTCAACCTCCAGCAATTCCAACTCGCCTCTCGGGGGGTCCTCAGCACCCAACCCCTCCCGCCTCTGAAAGATCCGGCGGCGGCGGTGGCAGCATCCGCCCAAACGGACGCCGAGCTGCTGGAGGCCTTCCCGGATCTACGGCCCATCAGCCAGGCCGCTTCAGGAAAGGGCCTGCGGCTACTTCGCAAGCAAGCCCGCAACGGTGGGCCCGACCTCAGCCTGGGCATCCTGAACCTCACCACCCTCACCCCAACGCGGGTGGAGATCCGCAGCGACCGGGGCGGCACCACCACCCTCAGCGGCGTGGAAGGGCAGCTGGCGCTGCCCGTGCTGCCCCCCTTCCGACTGACCCTCAGCCCAGAACCCCAAGGGGCAGCGGTGCGCTGGCGAGGAGCTGTTCTGGCTCCGCAGGCCGGCGGAGGAGGGGCCTACGCCGTGCCATCGACCCTGGCCACCCCACCCTCAGGCGAACGGCGATCTCCAGCTCCATCGCCCCCGTGAGAGCGCTAAAGGGTTTCGACCCTGCCCTGGCCATGCACCCCAGGAGCCCTGCCGTAGCCGGCAGCCATGGCGCCGTAGCCTTGCACCGCCCCGGCCAGACGCTCCAGGGGGAGATCCAGCCGCCAACACCAGTTCCCCGAAGCCGTGCCCGGGGTATTGAAGCGGGCCCCATCATCCAGCTCCAATAGGTCTTGAACCGGCACCACCGCCAGATCGGCGCTCGAGGCGAGGGCCAGCTCCAGCAGCTGCCAGGAGGGGGAATGCACGCTGCCGCCCACCAAGGACGCGAAGCGCCACCGGGAGTCCGGATCGAGGCTGTCCCACCAACCGCGGCTGGTGGCGTTGTCATGGGTGCCGGTGTACACCACCCAGCGGCTGCCCACGGTGTTGGCGGGAAGGTAGGGGTTGTCGGCCGCGCCATCGAAGGCGAACTGGAGCACCTTCATGCCCGGCAGAGCGAAGCGATCCCGCAGGGCCTCCACCGGCGGGGTGATCACCCCGAGGTCCTCCGCGATCAACGGCAGAATCCCGCCGGGCAGTAGGCGCCCCCGGCGGCGACAGCGGCGGCGTAGCAGCTCCAGCAACATCCCTCCCGGCGAATCGACCCACACCCCCGCCTCGGCGGTCCGGTCACCCCCCGGCACGCACCAGAAGGCCTCGAGGGCGCGGAAATGGTCGAGGCGCAAAAGGTCGAAGAGATCCAGCTGTCGGTCGAGACGCTCCAACCACCAGCGGAAGCCCCCCAGCCAATGGCGCCACCAGCGATACACTGGCGTGCCCCACAGCTGGCCGGTGGCGGAGAAGTAGTCGGGAGGCACACCGCTCTGGCTGACCAGAAGGCCATCGGGCCCCACGGTGAATAGCCCAGGCCGGCGCCAGACATCGGCACTGTCGTGGGCGACATAAAAGGGCAGGTCGCCCAGAAGCCGCACCCCCCGCTGGCGGGCACGCTGCCGCAGGGCCTGCCATTGCTCCTGGAGCTGCCACTGCAGTAGGGCCTCGGCCAGCAAGTCCTGACCCCGGTCCCGGATCTGTTTGGCGAGGGCCCGCCGGTCCCGCCGCGCCAGGGGGCCGGGCCACTCCCACCAGGGTCGGCCCTGCTGCTGGCGGCGGATCACCATGAACAGGCAGTGGTCGTCAAGCCAGGAGCGCTGCTGACGCCGCCAGCGCCGGAAGGCCTGCTGCCGCCCAGCCCCCTGGGAGGGCAAGTGGCGAGCCAGGGCGGCGGCGATCGCCTCGGAGCGGGCCGTGGCCATGGCCGGATCCAGCCGCTCCGTGGAACAGGAGGGGAGCTGGTCGTGGTCGCAGGAGCTGATCAGGCCAGCAGCGAGCAGATCATCCGCATCGATCAGCCAGGGGTTGAGGGCGGATCCGCTCGGGGAGCTGTAGGGGGAGCCGGTGCCATCGGTGGGAGCGAGGGGAAGGATCTGCCACACCCCCACGCCCTCAAGGCCCAGCAGGTCGATCCAGGAGCGAGCGAAGGCTCCGAAGGTGCCGCTGCCGGGGGTGCCGGGAAAGGCGGTGGGATGAAACAACACGCCGCAGCCACGTTCTGAGGAGCTCACGGTTTCGGCAGGGTGTAACGGGCCACGATGCGGCGGGCGAAAGCGGGAATATGGCGCTCCACGAGCTCCGGGTGGTGGCGCTGCAGCCACAGGGCGTTGCGGGTGAAGTGGGAATCGATCGAGAAACGTCCGTATTCCAGGCCCCTAGGCCCGAAGCGAAGCACGAAGAAGCCGATCACTTCCGCCAGCCAGAGGGGCAGTTTCACGGCCTTGTCGTAGGCGCCGATGCCCTGCTGCACGGCGGCGCGGCGATCCCCCCGGCTGGTCACCGCCGCGGTGTCGAGCTCGGGCTCAACAAGATCGAGCAGCTGCTGGCCGCGGGGATTACGAACGGTGATCCATTGGCGGCCGAATTCGGCACCCATATATCCCACCACCAAGTCGGCGCCGGCGTTGGTGTAATCGAAGCAGCTCAGACAGCTGGGGGCAAACACATCCTTGAGAGCAGGGGTGTCGAGGCCGAAGAAGGGAACCGTCTCCTCATTGCCGTCAGCATGGCGGAAGTGAATGCGGAAATCCTGCATGAACTCGTAATGAACAACTGTATCGGGAGAGCGGCTGGCGCTGTTCAGGAAGGTCTGCAAACCCTTGCGACTCACATTGTCGACACACGGCAGACCCAGCACATAGAGCTCCTCTAGCGGCAGGGTGGCCTGAACGGCCCTCAGGGCCTGAACCTGGCAACCCACGCCGATGGCGAGCAGTCGGCGGATGCCGCTGCCGGGCAGCTGCTCAAGCACCCGCAGGTTGGGGGAGAGGGTGGGCTTGTTCACCCGGGCCGCCAACACCTCAGCGGGGGTGCGAGCCAGCACGGGCACGGGTGTGAAGCGATCGTCGGGGCTCTGTTGCACGCACAGCACCGCATCCACCAGGCCGCTCTCCAGGGCCCGCACACCGAGGCGACTCACGATGCCGCTCCACTGAGCACCCTCAATCGGGGCGGCGAGCCGGGCGCTGAGCATGCGCTGTTGCACGCCGAAGTAGAGCTCGTCCTCGTCGTCAAGGTTGCGCGAGCGGCCATGGGCTTGGTGCTCCATCGACTCGAAGCGTTGCTCGAGGAAGGCGCAGGAGCTGCGCACGTAGGCCACCCAGCGGCTATCGCACAGGCCGCAGAGACTGCAGAGATCCTTCGCCGGATAGGTGCTGCCGGGGGAGAGGGGCCGGGCCCGCTCATGGGGCAGGGCTGGGGGCTGGGACGGGGACGGGGCGGCGGACAAAGGGAGGGCCGGCGAATCACCACAATCCTCAACCTATCGGCCCCCGGGCGGGAGTAGCGGCCCAGCGCTGGGTCAGAGTGGCTCCCAACTGGCCCTCACCGGCTCCATGCCTGCCCGCAGGGATTCCCAACCATCCTCCCCAGCCTCGAGCCGAAGCCGCGACACGGGTCGGAGCCGGGGGCCTTCCGGCAAAGGCAGAGCTCGGGGGTTGCAATGGCCCCGGCTGCCGCGGCCGAACAGGGAAAACATGGTCACGGGTGGACTCCTCCTGATCGGAGCCCTGGTGGCGTCCATGGTGCTGGGACTGGTCTGGCGTGAACCCGACCGGGCCGGCAGCGACAGTCTGGCGATCACCCCCGCCACCCTGGCGGAGAAGCCGCGCCGGCCGATCACCGTGCTGGTGATCGGCCTGGATGGCGAGCGGATCGGTGATGCCGTGAACCATGCCGCCCCGGCGGGTTCCCCCGGAGCGGACGCCCTGCTGCTGGTGCGGGTGAATCCCAAGGGGCCCCTTCAGGTTCTCAATCTTCCTGTGGAGCTGGCGGTGAGGATTCCAGGCTCGGCGACGCCGGTGGGGCTGGGCTCCTTGTACCAGCGGGGCGGGGTGGCCCTGATCGCCGAAGTGGTGCGGGAGCTGGTGGATCTGGAGCCCCCGCGACCCGACCGCTATCTGGTGCTGCCTCGTTCCGCCCTGCGCCGTATCGTGGATGGGGTGGGGGGCCTGGAACTGAGCCCTCCCCAGGTGATGCGCTACCAAGACAAAGCTCAGAAATACCGCATCGACCTCCAAAGCGGTCTGCAGCGCCTGAACGGCAGCCAAGTGGAACAGCTGGTGCGCTTCCGGGATCCCGGCCTGGGCGACTCCGGCCGCCGCATCGACCACCAACTGGTGGAAACGGGGCTGCGGGAGCGTTTCCGCCGCCCGGAACAGGTGTCCAAGCTGCCGGATCTGCTCCGCGACCTCCAGGGCCAGGTGGAAACCAACCTCACGGCCCGGGAGAGCCTCAGCCTGCTGGCGGCCGGCCTTGACGACCAGCGACCGATTCAGTTCAAGCGGCTGCCGCTCAAGCCTGCCAACAAGGACTTCGGCGGCCTGCGCCAGCTCGACGTCCCGCCCGGCAACGGGCTCTGGAAGGCACCCTGACCCCTCAGGCCAGCCGGTCCCGCCACCGGCTCCAGCTCAGAAGCAGCATGGCGGCAGCATCGGCATCAGGTTCCGGCCCCTCCGTGTCGGCGAGCCGGCCCAGCCAGGGAAGTCGGTCCCGGCGCCGCGCCGAGGCGTCCCAGCCCCCCTCCCACTGGAGCAGCCCCAACAGCGGCACGGACCAGCGCTCGAGCAGAGCCGTCGCTGCGGCGGGAATGCCGGTGCCTAGCTGGGCCTGATCGACCACTAGCAGGGTCGGCTGACGCCAGGCTCCGAGAGCCTCGGCCCAGCTGCCCTGGGCCAAGGTAAGACCGGGGTCGAGGGTCAGGGGGGCGAGCCAGGGCCCGGACGCAGCCTGGAGGTCCGCTAGGGCCTGGGGCGGCGAATCCGGCCGCGGGATCAACCTCAGCGGAAGCCCGGTAGCCCGGGACAGTCGCAGCGCTACCGCCGGCAGGAGCGTGGCGGGGGCCGTCGGATCGGAGGGGTTGCCGAAGCCCACCAGCACCAGTCGGGGCTGGTGGGGGGCCGCACCGGTCGGGGGCGGTGCAGCCGCAGGCTGAACAGCGGGAACCACGGCTTAGGGAAAGATTCGCGACCCGCAGGGGGCGGCACACCCCTACGATCAGTGACGCGCCGCTCCGATCGCGTTCGCCGTGACCACTTTCTCGACCGCAGAACGGGTGGAACCAGGCGAAGCCCAGCCGAACACCATGCAGGACACGCGCCGCCTCAGGCTGTTCAGCGGCAATTCGAATCCCGAGCTGGCCCGCGAGATCGGAGTATACCTCGGTGTTCCAGACGGACCCCGCGTGATCAAACGCTTTGCCGATGGAGAGCTCTATATCCAGATCCAGGAATCGATCCGTGGCTGTGATGTGTTTCTCATCCAGCCCACCTGCGCACCGGTGAACGACCACCTGATGGAGTTGCTGATCATGGTGGATGCCTGCCGGCGCGCCTCGGCTCGGCAGATCACCGCAGTGGTTCCCTACTACGGTTATGCCAGAGCCGACAGGAAAACCGCCGGGCGGGAATCGATCACCGCCAAACTGGTGGCCAACCTGCTCGTGAAGTCGGGGGTCGACCGAGTCCTGGCCATGGATCTTCACTCATCGCAGATCCAGGGCTATTTCGATATTCCCTGTGACCACATCTACGGCTCGCCGGTGCTGGTGGATTACCTCAGCTCCCGGAATCTCGAGGAGGTGGTTGTGGTTTCACCCGATGTCGGTGGAGTGGCCCGTGCCAGGGCCTTTGCCAAGCAGATGCATGATGCTCCCCTGGCCATCATCGACAAGCGCCGCAGTGGTCACAACGTGGCCGAAAGTCTTACGGTGATCGGTGATGTGACCGGCAAGACCGCGATCCTCATCGACGACATGATCGATACCGGCGGCACCATCTGCCAAGGTGCCAAGCTGTTACGCCAGCGCGGAGCGGCTCGGGTGCTGGCTTGCGCCACCCATGCCGTGTTCTCTCCTCCCGCTGTGGAGCGGCTCTCTGAACCCGGTCTGTTCGAGGCAGTTGTGGTAACCAACAGCATTCCCATGGCCCAGGAACGACGCTTCCCCCAACTGCGGGTGCTGTCCGTGGCCAACATGCTGGGGGAGGCCATCTGGCGCATTCACGAGGAGAGCTCCGTGAGTTCGATGTTCCGCTGAATCAGGCTGCGTGAACGGATCCGATCCCCCGTCAGCGCCCGTGCAGCTCGCGCCACTGAGGCGCCGCGCCCACCTGAAGCGGCTGTTGCCGGTCAGTCTCACGCTGGTGGTCTCGGCCGTCCTCCAGCTGCTGGGCCATGTCGGGGGTGGAGGCCCCCGGGCCCTGGCCGGCGAGGGTCCGGCTCCGGGGGAACGGCGGGTGGGAGTCTGGCTCACCAACAGCCCAAGCCCGCTTTATTACGACCCGGCCCGGATTGACGCGGCGGTGGAGGCGCTGGCCGCAACGGGATTCAACACCCTCTACCCCAATGTCTGGAGCCGCGGCGCTACCTTCCACCGCAGCCGCTGGGCCCCAATCGAACCGGTCCTGGCCGAGGTGAATCCCGATTTCGATCCCATCTGCCGGCTCACCGAATCGGCCCGACGCCGCGGCATGCAGGTGGTGCCCTGGTTTGAATACGGCCTAATGGAACCTGGTGATGCTGAGGTGGTGCGCCAGCATCCCGACTGGGTGCTGCGCCGCTCCGATGGCAGTGCCTTGTTCGCCATGCATGGGGCCAGTCTGGCAACTTCGCCGCTGAAGGATCTGCGGGTCTGGCTGAACCCTGCCCACCCCGGCGTCCGCCAGCGCTTCATCGGCCTGATCACCGAGATCGTGCAACGTTGCGGTGTGGCTGGCATCCAGCTCGACGACCACTTCGCTTGGCCTGTGGAACTGGGTTACGACGACACCACCCGCGCCCTCTACCGAGCCCAAACGGGCCAAGACCCTCCCCTGGACCCCAACGACCGCTTCTGGATGCGCTGGCGGCGTCAGCAGCTCACCGCCCTGCTGCGGGAACTGCGCGCCAGCCTCCAGAAGGCATCGGGCCAGCGACGTATCGTGATCAGCCTTTCGCCGGGCCCCTTCCGCTTCGCCTACAACCAGTGGCTGCAGGACTGGGAGCTCTGGGCCTTGGGGGGACTGATCGACGACCTGGTGGTGCAGAACTACGCCTATTCGATCACCGGATTTGCCAAAGATCTCGATCAGCCGGCCCTTGTGAAGGCCCGCACCTGGGGGATTCCTGTAGAGATTGGCATCCTGGCAGGTTTAGGCACCCGCACCACCAGCATGGACAACCTGAGCCAGAAGGTCCAGCTGGTGGCCCAGCGGGGCCATGGGGTGATCTACTTCTACTGGGAGGGCCTCTGGGGAACCTATGCCGGCAAAGAGGGTGGGCCCTACCGGCAGGCCACCTTCGCCCAGCTCCACAAGGCCCACTTCGGAGCTGGTAGAGGTGCCGTCATGGCTCCCTTTCGGCCCGCCCCCCCCGCCCTCCTGATGCCGCCGCCGCTACCAGCGGCGACCAGCGGCACCCCCCAGCCCCTGCGCCCCCCCCGCAATGTGTGGAGACGGCGGCCGCCGCCGCCGCCTCCACCACCACCCCTTCCGGAGTGAGCCCGGGCGCCGGGTGCTCATCCTCAGGAGTCAGGGGTGAACCAGAGGCTCAGCCGCCGGTGAGGCTCTGGTTCACCACTTCCCTGGTGTTGGCAGACAGGGGGGCCGCAGCCAGGCGCTCGAGGGCTTCGGCCATGCGGGCGGAACGGAGTGCGCCATAGCTGCGCCAGCGGCTGAAGACCTTGGCGAGTCGCGAAGCCGTAATCGGATTGCGGCTATCGAGCTCGGCGATGCGGTCGGCTAAAAAGCGATAGCCACGGCCATCCATGGCATGGAACACCGGGGGGTTGCTCGCAAGACCGCCCAGCACGGCCCTCACCGAGTTGGGGGCCATCGGATCGAAGCGGGGATGGACCAGCAGGCGCTCCACCCGCTCCAGCCCATCAGCGAAGGGGGCAGAGGCCTCCAGGGCAAACCAGGCATCGAGGATCACGGGCTTGGCCTGCCACCGATCATGGAAGGCGGCAAGCGCCGCCTCCCGCTCCGGTAGGCCATGGCACTGGAGAGCCCGCAGGCCGGCCCGCGCCAACGTCATGGAGCTTCCCTCCACAGCAGCGCGGGCGGCGGCGATCGCCCCAGCATCGGCCGCTGCCACCCGCCAGCTCCAGATCAGGCCCGTGAGGCTCCGGTCGCCGCTGCCCTCGGGCCAGGCCAGGGGCCACTGGGGGGTGATCCGTTCGAGTGCCTGGTGCAGGGGGTCGGCCAGGGCCTCTCCGAACCGGCGCTGCAGGTCCAGCAGCGAGGCGAACAAGGCCGGGGGATCGGGCTCGGCCATCGCCTCCTCCAGTTCCGCCAACCCCGGCAGAGCGAGCAAGGCGGCACGACTCACTTCGGAAAGGCAGGGGTCGGCCAAGATGCGGCGGAAGGCTTCAATCAGCTCCTCCTCCAAGCCATGGTCGGCCTGGCCGACGGCACGGGCCAGGGCAGCATCGCGCAGCAGTTGCTGGCCTGCATCCCAGCGGGCGAAGGCATCGCTATCGGTGGCGAAGAGGTGCACCAACTCGCCGATCGGACGGCCGATCTCCAGCCGCACCGGTGCTGAGAAATGGCGCAGTAGCGAAAGGGCTGGGGGATGGGCCTGGAGCGGCAGCCCCTCAAACACAAACCGGTTCTGGGGTTTTTCCAGCACCAGGAGCCGGGTGCCCCGGCCCCAGCGGTTGGGCTCCAGGGTCGCGGCGATGACCTCAGCCGGATCCTCCCCCTTTAGGCGCGGCAGCAGGGGCTCCCCGGCCTGGTCCAGCAGGCCGATGGCCAGGGGAATCACCAGGGGTTCCTTGTGGAGCTGGCCGGGTGTGGTCGGGGTGTGCTGGTGAAGGGTCAGCTCCAAACGGCCGTTGGCTCCATCCCAGTGCCGCTGAATCCGCACCACCGGCGTGCCGGCCTGGTGATACCAGCGGCGAAATCGCCCGAAACTGAACGGCGCCCGCCGCGCAACCTCGGCGGCGGCCCCGCCAGCCGCCGCATCCTCCATGGCACACACGAAGTCTTCACAGGTGGCGGCGCTGCCGTCATGGCGAGCCACATAGAGGGCCATACCGCGCTGAAAGGTGTCCTCGCCGAGCAGGGTGTGGAGCATCCGAATCAACTCGGAACCCTTTTCATAGATGGTGGTGGTATAAAAATTATCAATCGCCTCATAGCGGTCCGGCTGCACGGGGTGGGCGGTGGGACCGGCGTCTTCGCGGAACTGCGTGTTGCGCAGCATCGCCACATTCTCGATCCGATTCAGTGATTCACCATGCTGATCGGCACTGAAGCATTGGTCGCGAAAAACGGTGAGCCCCTCCTTGAGCGAAAGCTGGAACCAGTCGCGGCAGGTGATGCGATTGCCGGTCCAATTATGGAAATATTCGTGGGCGATCACACTTTCCACGCGCTCCAGTTCCGCGTCGGTGGCCGTTTCGGCATCGGCGAGCACGAGCTTGGAGTTGAAGATATTCAGACTCTTATTCTCCATAGCGCCCATGTTGAAATGGCGCACGGCAACGATGTTGTACTCCTCCAGGTCGTATTCCAATCCGTACACCTTTTCATCCCAGGCCATGCTGCGCTGCAGCGCTGCCATGGCATGGGCGGTGTAGGCGGCATCACCCGGTTCAACGTGCAGCCTTAGCGCTACAGGGCGTCCGCTGGCGGTGGTGAAGATGCTGCGCACCTCCTCCAGCTCGCCGGCCACCAGGGCGAAAAGGTAGGAGGGCTTGGGGAAGGGGTCGTCCCAGACTGCGAAGTGGCGCCCGCTTGAGCCCGACCCTTCAGCATCCGTTGCAGCGGGCAGATCGCCGCTGGCGATACAGTTGCCGTTGGAAAGCAACACCGGACAGGTGCTGCGGTCGGCCTCAATCCGCACCCGGAAGCGGCTGAGCAGATCGGGACGATCCGGGTGAAAGGTGATGCGCCGAAATCCCTCGGCCTCGCACTGAGTGGTAACCAAGCCTCCACTCACGTATAGCCCCTCAAGGGTGGTGTTCGTGTGGGGGTTGATCCGCACCCGGCTCTCGAGCACGAAAGGGCGCTTGGGCGGGGCCAGCAGCAGGAGCCGATCGTTGTGACGCTCAAACGCTTCTGCCATCAGGGGGGAACCATCGAGCCGGAGATCCTCCAGCTCCAGGTCCACCCCCTTCAGCTCCAGGGTCTGGTCTCCCGAGGCCTCAGCCTCGGGATTGGGCAGGAAGGCCAGCCGGGCCTCCACGAGGGTGTGGTCGGGATGGAGCTGCACCGTGAGGTCGGTGCGCTCCAGCAGCCAAGGGGCCGGCCGATAATCGCTGAGATGAACGGCGGCCATGGGGAATGGGGCTACTTGGAGGGGGCTGGTGTCTTGGCACCAGCCTGTTTCAGAGCCGCCTCAACCTTCTTCATCACCTCGGGCGGCACCGACTTCGGACAGATTTCAGCGGCGCCGAGCACGGCCGAATTGATGGACCCCTTGCGCAACTCCTCGATCGTGAGGGTCTTGCCGGGTACCTGCTGGATCTGGCCCTGATGCTGTCCCTGGATCAGCTGGGCGATGGTCTCGCCGGCGATGGCCACAGATTTGTCAAAGTCAACCCCAGCGGTACGGGAAATGCAGACATTCACCGCTGCGATGCGGGTGTACAGGTTCATCTCAGCCTGGGTGGCTGGAGCAGCCTGGGCGGCTCCACCAGAGAGCAGCAGGGGAAGGGCCACAAGAGGTGCAACCAGTAGGCGCCGGGCACCGCGAACGGGGAAGGACAAGGGAAACTGATTCGGACCTTCCTATGCTGCTGCATCGAAGGTGTCCTGCCGAGGGGGTCGGTTGGGATTCAGGCCACTCCTTCCAGCGGCGCACCCGCCCCCTCCAGGCGAATCTCGTGGTGCATCTCCGTGATCTCCAGGACACCATCACGCCACGAGAAAATCGAGCGAGCCCGATACCGATCCTGATCGACGAGGCGGATATGTTCCACAATGGTCCAGTCCTGGTAGTGAGATTCGAGCCTCAATTCGTGTTCATCAACCTGGCGGATCTGACTCTTGCTCGGCGCGCCATCCAGATAACTGCCGCTGCGACGGAGCTGGTGGCCGCAGAGATAGGCCACCATCGCCCCCTCGCGCGAGTAGCCGGGCTTGCGTTCGAAGAAGTCGTATTCCTTTTCCGGCCACCAAGTGAAGCGATAGGCCGCATCCCCCTCCACCGGTTGGCTGAAGCTCTCGACCCGCACCTGCATGTCGACCCGCATCACCTCGTCATCGGGGAAGAAGTAGATGCGGCGTGAGCGCCACAGCCCCAGATTGCGGGAAAACCAGCGGCGAAGGCTGCTATCGAGCTGGATACGGCTGGGGACAGCTCCTTCTGAGCGGGACGGGCGCGGTGAGGGAAGGTGGGGGTTGCCGAGGTTCGGCTCAGGCGGCATGGTCATTGGAGAGGGGTGCCTTCTTGGGGCCTTATGGCTAAGGAGCCTTTGCTGCAGTCCTAGCCAGATCAACACGGATTGCCCAAGGGGCCCATAAGGTGGCGTCCAGCCGCCGAATGCCGGTGCCCGCCGCAGGGCCGATCCAGGATCCCGACAGCTCCCGCAATGGACCGGGGGCGGCGGTTGGGCGGCCCAAGCTGAAACTGCTCTTGGTGGCAGCGAACTACCACCTGGCCACGCCTGATCTGCGCAATCTGGTGGCCTTCCTGCACGGCGAGGAGTGCGCCTTCCCGATATCCCTGGAGATCGCCGACCCCGCCCACCATCCGGAATTACTGGAACTTCACCGGTTGGTGGCGACCCCAGCCTTAGTGAAGCTCTCCCCAGAGCCGCGCCAGGTGTTCGCGGGCACCACCCTGGCGATGCAGGTGAGGAGCTGGCTGCCCCGCTGGCGCCAGATGGAGGTGGCCAGCAGCCTCGGCCTCAGCCTCAGGCCCGCTGAGATCGATGGCAGCCGCACGGCCCGGGAGGTCCAGCTCGAGGACCAGTTGCTGGTGCTGCGTCAGGAGAATGAGACCCTGATCGAGCGGCTGGGGGTGCAGGAAAGACTGCTGCGGATGGTGGCCCACGAACTGCGTACCCCCCTCACCGCGGCCAAGCTGGCCCTTCAGAGCCATGGCCTCGGGCAGATCGACGAAAACCGCTTCCGCGACGTGCTCAACCGGCGCCTCGATGACATCGAGGCGCTCTCCTTCGACCTGTTGGAGGTGGGCACCACCCGCTGGGAGGCCCTCTTCAATCCCCAGCGCCTCGCCCTGGGCCGGGTAGCCGCTGAGGCCATTCTCGAGCTGGAGAAGCTCTGGGTGGGCCGAGACCTCGACCTGATCACCGACATCCCGGCCGACCTACCGGATGTTTACGCCGATCAGCGGCGCATGCGACAAGTGTTGCTCAACCTTCTGGAGAACGCCCTGAAGTTCACGCCCGCCGGAGGCAGGGTGACCCTCACCCTGTTGCACCGCACCAGCCAGTGGGTGCAGGCGAGTGTGTGTGACAGCGGCCCCGGGATCCCCCGGGAAGAGCAGCAACGCATTTTTCAGGATCGGGTGCGCCTGCCCCAGACCTCGGGCAACACCTCCGGCTTCGGCGTGGGGTTATCGGTGTGCCGGCGGATCACGGAAGTGCATGGGGGCAGGATCTGGGTGGTCTCGGAACCCGCGGAGGGCGCCTGTTTCCACTTCACCGTGCCGGTCTGGTTCGGCCAGACCTCTCCCGATGTCAGCGAGCGGCTGGCGGGCAGCAAGCTCCTTGACGAAGGGTCCCCCTGAACCGTAGTTTCCGTCTGTTGGAGCCATGGGCTCGACGGCCTCGCCCCCATCGTCTAGAGGCCTAGGACACCTCCCTTTCACGGAGGCGACAGGGGTTCGAATCCCCTTGGGGGTATGTGGAACGGTGGAGCTCCCACCGTTGCAAATTGCTCATTACAGCTCTCGGAAGCGGGGGTGCATCAGGCGGTTGTGGCCCTGCGCAAGGCCTCCTTCTGAACACCACGCAGATTGCTGGCGAGATCCTGTTGGAGCCGTTGCTCGATCAAGCCGATCGGCATGCCGGGTTTTCCCTGAACGGTGAGTTCGTAGAGAAGCCAACTGCTGCTCACATCGGTGCCGATGCACCACACCCCTTCGAAACAGCGAAAATCGCCCTCCAGCATCCGGAAAGTGAGACGCCCCTGATCCCTGAGCTCGGTGAGTTCAAGCTTCACCCGCGCTGAGAAGCGCAATCCGCAGAACTGCTGAGTGCCCACTTGTTCCAGGCCCACCCTGTTGGCCTGGCGCCAGAGGAGGCTGGAACTGGTCAGGTTGGGGATGAAGCGGGAGAGGTTCTCGTAATCGGTGAGAACGTCCCACAAAAACATGGGGTCTAATTTGAGGCGAAGCTGAACGGCCAGCCGCCGGATCCCTTGAGGAAGCCGCTCCATGTCCTGCTGGATGGTGTCCAGCCCACAGATCATGGGCGTTGAAGGGTTCTCAAGCAAGCGACCCTGAGGGGAAGGGGGAATGGTTGCCGGGAGCTGCGCCAAGGGAAATAGGGCAGAAGCGAGAGCTTGACCGCAAGCCAACCTAGCTGCATTTGCAGATCAAGTGCTGGCTGGAAGGTGATGATGTCTATGATCGACCCGCTTTAGGGGGCTACGACCGCATGCGCGTTTCCACAGACAAGTCGAGCGGATCCGATGGCCGCCTGTTCACGGTTGTGGTCGAAAGCTACGGGGTCGGCCAGCAACGACAGGCTGAGCGCAGCTTCACCGTGTCCTTCGACCGCCTTCAGTCGCTGATGCAGTCGATTGCCCGCAATGGCGGCCGCATCCGGGTGGTGAGCAGCGGTCCGCAGCCCGCCGCATCCGAAGCAGCCTCTGCCACGGAAGCGGCCGCATCCGTACAGGCCCCTTCAGAAGCCAGCCCGAAGCCCTCCGAGCCCCTCCAGACAGAACCTGCCCAATCCAACACCAAGCCCGCCGCACCCTCCGTGAGCCACGCTGAAGTCCCCGTCAATCTCTACAAGCCGAAGGATCCTTTCATCGGCACCGTGCTCGACAACTACAGCCTCCTGGCTGATGGGGCAATCGGTCGGGTGAACCACATCACCTTCGACTTGGCGGGCGGTGACCCACAACTCCATTACGTGGAAGGCCAGAGCATCGGCATCATCCCCGATGGCACCGACGCCAACGGCAAGCCCAACAAGCTCCGCCTCTACTCGATCGCCAGCACCCGCCATGGCGACGACCTGGCCGACCACACCGTCTCCCTCTGCGTGCGGCAGCTGGAATACGAAAAAGATGGCCAGACTATCTACGGGGTGTGCTCCACTTTCCTGTGCGACATCCAACCCGGCGCCAAAGTAAAGATCACCGGCCCGGTGGGCAAGGAGATGCTTCTCCCCGATGATGAGGAAGCCAACATCATCATGCTGGCTACGGGCACGGGCATCGCTCCGATGCGCGCCTACCTGCGCCGCATGTTCGACCCCAGCGAGCAGCAATCAAACGGCTGGCATTTCCGTGGCAAGGCCTGGCTGATCATGGGAGTTCCCAAGACGGCGAACCTCCTTTATGACGATGACTTCAACCGCTACGAAACCGAGTATCCCGATAATTTCCGCTACACCAAGGCCATCAGCCGTGAACAGCAGAACGCCAAGGGTGGTCGCATGTACATCCAGGATCGAGTGCTCGAGCACGCTGAGGAGATCTTCACCCTGATCGAAGATCCAAAAACCCACGTCTATATGTGTGGCCTACGCGGCATGGAACCCGGCATTGACGAAGCCATGACCGCGGCGGCCGCCGCCAAGGGAATCAATTGGTCGGAACTGCGGCCCCAGCTTAAGAAGGCCGAACGCTGGCATGTAGAAACCTACTGAATCCGCCAACCCCTGCTTTCTGCCCGCCATCGGCGGGCTTTTTTGATGGGCCCGCCTCGGACCCGACTCCGGGGAAACCGATCCACTCCGATCCGAAAACGCACACACAGCAACGACACGGCTCCTGCGAAGCAGCCAAGGCCCGCCGCCGCCGTTAAACCTGAACCATCCGGCCGGTTTCAACACCATGACCACCCTCCTCACCAATCCCCTGCGGGTGGGGCTGCGGCAGGAGCGGGTGATCTCGCCGCAGTGCATCGTGATCTTCGGAGCCAGCGGTGACCTCACCCACCGCAAGCTCGTGCCCGCCCTGTTTGAGCTCTTCCGCCAGCGGCGCCTGCCCAGCGAGTTCGCCGTCCTCGGCTGTGCCCGGCGCCCCTGGAGCGACGAGGAGTTCCGCTCGAAGATGGCCGAGGCGTTGGCCGACACGATTTCCGAACACCCCGGAGCCTGGGAGCAGTTCGCTCAGGGCATGTTCTACGAGCCGGTGGATCTCCAGCAGAGCGACCATCTGGTGCGACTCGGCACGCGGCTGGAAACCATCGACCGCCTCCGCGCCACCCGCGGCAACCGCACCTTCTACCTTTCGGTGTCGCCGGAGTTCTATGGCAGCGGCTGCCGGGCCCTGGCCTCGGCCGGGCTGCTGGCCGATCCCGAGCGCAGCCGGGTGGTGATCGAAAAGCCCTTCGGCCGCGATTACGGCAGCGCCCAGGCCCTCAACAAGGTGGTGCAGGCCTGCGCTAAGGAGAGCCAGGTCTTCCGGATCGACCACTACCTCGGCAAGGAAACGGTCCAGAACATCCTGGTGCTGCGCTTCGCCAACACCATCTTCGAGCCGATCTGGAACCGGAACTACATCGCCAACGTGCAGATCACCGCCGCCGAAACGGTGGGGGTGGAGGAGCGGGCCGGCTACTACGAAAGCTCCGGCGCCCTGCGGGACATGGTGCAGAACCATCTCACCCAGATCCTGGCCCTCACCACGATGGAGCCGCCAGGCCGCTTCGATGCCGAGGCGATCCGCAACGAAAAGGCCAAGGTGCTGCAGGCCGCCCGCCTGGCTAATGAGCTGGAACCCTGGAAATGCTGCGTGCGGGGGCAGTACTCCTCCGGCGGAACCACCGCCCGGCCGCTGAACGGTTATCGCGACGAGCCCGGCGTGAATCCCAACAGCACCACGGAAACCTATGTGGCGATGAAGCTGTTCATCGACAACTGGCGCTGGCAGGGGGTGCCCTTCTATCTGCGCACCGGCAAACGGCTGCCCAAAAGGCTTTCGGAGGTGGTGCTCACCTTCCGCGAGGCGCCGGTTCACCTCTTTGATGCCGCCGGTGGGGCTCCGACACCCAACCAGTTGATCCTGCGAATCCAGCCCGATGAGGGCGCCGAGTTCAAGTTCGAAGTGAAGGCCCCCGGCTCGGGCATGCGCAGCCGCCCCGTGGACATGGGCTTCTCCTACGACGACTCGTTCGGGGAACCCTCCGATGAGGGCTACGTGCGCCTGCTCGCCGACGCCATGCTGGGGGATCCCACCCTTTACACCCGCAGCGATGAGGTGGAGGCTGCCTGGAGGCTCTATACCCCCCTCCTTGAACTGATCGAGGAGGCCCCCTGGCAGCTTCCGGTGCACCCCTACGAAGCCCGCACCTGGGGGCCTGCCGCCGCCGACAACCTGCTGGCCGATGAAGGCCTGATTTGGCGGCGCCCCTGAAACGCCGGAGTTTCTGCCGGCGACTCGCGGGTGGGCCATCCACCTTCCAGGCCACCCAGTCCATCCATCCCGTCCTTTCATCCACAGCGCCATGTCCGCCCAGCTGACCCTGCAGGCCCCCTTGGATGTCCCTCCGGCGGAGGTCACGCCCTACCTGGATCGCCTCTGGAAGGGCATGCTGGAGGGCTCCAGTGGTGCCGCCACCTTCACCCTGCTCGTGTGGGAGCCCTCCTGGCTGGAGCAGCAGATGGTGCGGGTCGGGCTGATCGATGGCCCGATCCGAGGCTTCGACCGCAGTGATCTGATGAAGGCCGCCCGCCAGGCCGTGAGCGACTGCGGACTGCCCCTGAGCACCGCCCCGATGGATCCCCGGCTGGCCTGGGCCCTGGGCCAGAAGCCTGGCCACCAGAGCTCCGCCGACCTGCGGGGCCAGGTGGTGGAAAGCGCCATCAGCGCCCACATGCCCCGCCGCCTGATCACCCTGGCCCCCACCCTCGATGCGGGAATGCCCCTGGAAACAATGGTGGCGGCCTATTGCCCCCTGCCGGAGGAGGGAGGCACCGGGGCGGCCTGCGGCGATGCGGTGGTGCTGCGCGGCGGCATGGGGGCCATCCAGCAGAACCTTCACCTGATCCAGCCCTTGGTGGGTGATGACCTGCCCTGCTGGGTGTGGTGGAACAGCAGCCTCGACGAACCCCTCGACATGCTGGAGGCCCTGGCGCCGCTGCCGAGGCGCCTGGTGATCGACACCTCCCTCGGTAGCCCCCGCCGCTGCCTGGATGTGCTGGTGGCCCGCATCGAGGCAGGCCAGGCGGTGAACGACCTCAACTGGCTGCGGCTGCGCAGCTGGAGAGAATCGCTCGCCATGGTGTTCGATCCCCCCTCGCGACGGGATGCCCTCGCCCACGTGGTGCAGCTCGACATCGACGTGGAAGGCGATCACCCCGTGAAGGGCCTGTTGCTGGCGGCCTGGATCGCGGATCGGCTCGGCTGGCATCTGATCGCGAGCCGTCCGATCCCCGCCGATTCCGGTTCGTCGTCAGAGAGTGGGGGGATCGCCGCTGAATTCGAACGCACCGATGGGGTGAACGTGCGCTTCCGGCTGATGCCTGTGCCAATGGGGATGCCCAAGGCCCACCCCGGGGCGATCGTGGGTCTGCGCCTGATCTGTGAACCCGCGGGCCGGCCCCAGCTGTGCGTGATCCTCTGCTCCGAATCGGGGGGCTGCATGCGGCTCGAATCCGGCGGCATGGCGGCCCTGGAGCTAGCCGAGGAAGTGGTGCCCCTCCCCGAGGAACACGAGGAGATGGAGATGGCGCGGCTGCTCTCTGGTGGCCACGACTCCACCAATCCCTTGCTCGCCAACGCCGCCCCCCTGGCAGCCCGGATCCTGCCGGACTGAGGCCCTTCAGGGGAATGGGACGAGAAGGGCTCGCCGCAGGGGGCCAGGCAACTGGCAAGCTGCCTGCGGCCCCTTACCCGGCAGCGTTTGCCCATGGCCTGCCTGATCGCCGCGCCCTGCAGCGGCAGCGGCAAGACCCTGCTCAGCCTCAGCCTCGCCGCCGTGGCCTGCGACCGGGGGGAAAGACTCCAGCCCTTCAAGGTGGGGCCCGATTACCTCGACCCCCAGTTGCTCTCCGCCGTGGCCGGACGGGAGTGCCGCAACCTCGATCCGATCCTCTGCGGAGAGCCCTGGGTGCAGAGCAGCTTCCGCTGGCATGGCAGCCGGGCGGATCGGGTGCTGGTGGAAGGGGTGATGGGGCTGTTCGATGGACGGGGGCCAGGCTCCGAGGGAAGTTCGGCGGCGGTGGCCGCCCTGCTGGACCTTCCCGTGGTGCTGGTGGTGGAGGCCTCCCGGCAGGCCGGGTCCCTGGCGGCCCTGGTGCGCGGTTTCCGGGACCACGGGCCGCCGCAGGTGCGCCTGGCCGGTGTGGTGCTCAATCGGGTGGGCAGCGATCGGCACCGGGCCCTGCTTGAGGAGTCCCTGGCCAGCATCGAGGTTCCCCTGTTGGGGGTGTTGCCGAGCCACCCCTCCCTGGAGCTCCCCTCTCGCCACCTAGGACTCCTGCCGCCCCAGGACCTTCACGACCTGGGAGAGCGACAGCCGCTCTGGGTGGAGCTGGCGCGGCGCCACCTGGATCTCGAAAAGCTCTGGCCGCTGCTGGCCCCTGTGGCCCCCGATCCTGGGCTCTCCGATCCGATCGGGTCCCTGGTGGGCCCGCCTCCCCCCCGGCCAGCTCTGCCGGTGGCCATCGCCGCCGATGCCGCGTTCCACTTCCGCTACCCGGAAACCACCGAACTGCTGGAGGCGGTAGGACTCAATCCGGTGAGCTGGAGTCCCCTGGCGGATCAGCCGCTGCCCGCCAATACCCGCGCGATCGTGCTGCCGGGTGGCTACCCGGAACTCCATGCCGAACGGCTGGAGACCTGCCGACGCAGCCTCGGAGAACTGGCCGCGGCGGCAGCTCGGGGAGTGCCAATCGTGGCGGAATGCGGAGGGCTACTGCTGTTGGGCAACACCTTGGAAGATGGCACGGGCCAACTGCGGTCCATGGCCGGCGTGCTTCCGTTCCAGGCCCGCCGGGGTGAGCTCAGCCTGGGCTACCGCGACGCCCAGGCCCTGACGGACGGCCTGCTGGTACGCCGGGGGGAGATCCATCAGGGACACGAATTTCACCGCTGGCAGATCGCCATCAAGCCGGCGCCCCAGTCGGCTGGGGCGCTGGGGGCACCCCTGTGGAGGCTGGCGGGATGGGGGGCTGCCAGCCGGCCGGAGGGCTGGACCGGCGCTGACCTGCACGCAAGCTGGCTCCATCTGCACTGGGCCGGATCTCCCCAACTGGTGAGACGCCTGGCGGCCCGGATCGATGCAAGGGCGGATCAGGAGGGGAGGTCGCGGCCCTCGTCGGGGGAGGGAGGGAGGCTGTCGTCCTTGGCAGGGGGTTCTGTGGAGGAACGGGTGGAGGAGAACTGCAACGAAGCGGAGGGCGGGCGGTGGCCACCGAATTCGGCCAGCAGCACTCGGTCTAGATAGGGCTGGTCATGAATCACATGGCGCCGCCGCCGGATGGGCCTGAACAGCCCCAGGAAATCCTGGGAGCTGGTACGGCACCAATTTCGGAAGCGGGACTTCGGCCGCAGGGCCAGCAGCATGAGCACCAGGAACGGAATCAGGGCCAAGGCCACTGGTGCCGATGGCAGGCCCCGGAGGTCAGCCTCAAGCTGTAGGGGCAGGGAAAGGGAGGAGGTCCCGTCGATGGTGGACGCTGGCGAGACCTGATGGGGAGTGGGGGTGGCGGCCAGGCGGGACAAGCCACTGGCTGATAGAACAGCACTCGGCAGGATGCTTACCTGGGCCATGATGAACCGCAACTCATTATCCGAATATAACCCGCAATCAGCGCTCAGGGGTGGTTGAACAAACTGATACTGCATCAATGACAAATCTGCATCGCTCCCCTATTCGCACCATCAGCATCTCCGGCGCCAAAAACCTAAAGATTTAAACAACCCAACCGTATCGCTGCGCTCCCCCGCCCCTGGGCCAAGAATGCTTGCGACCAGTGGCCGAGCGGCGCGATCCGTGCCAGCGTGAGATGGGGCCGATCATGGGTACCCACGCCTTGCCACAGCTACTAGCGCCATGGACAGCCGTGAACACTCCAGACGCCTGGCCGACCCCGGGTTCGGTGGTATGAACGGCGATTCCCTGGCCTCGGCCCGGCGGCTGCGGGGTCGGCGCGCCGTCTCTGCGGAACGGCGTTTTCTCCAGCCCAGTCACCCTCGCAACGGCCCCCCGGCCGAACGCTGGCGCCTGATGGTGCGGGGTCGGGTGCAGGGGGTCGGATACCGCGCCGGCTGCTGTCGGCGGGCCAACGAACTGGGGCTGAGCGGCTGGGTCCGCAACCTGCCCGACGGCTCCGTGGAGGTGGAGGCGGAGGGCCTCCCCCAGCACCTCGCTGAACTGGTGCTCTGGTGTGAGAAGGGTCCCCTGCGGGCCCAGGTGACCGGGCTAGGCAGCACCCGGGTGGCGGCCACTGGCGACGACTGGTTCGAGATCCGCAGCTGAAGACGCGGGGCCGGGGCACGGCGGGCAACGGTGCCGGTACCCGTCCCGGTGATGAGCGCCGCGGAGCCAGCGGGAGGGTTCACAATGACACCAATCGATGGGTCCCATCTGAACCTCCTCAGCCTCGGTGCTGAACTGGCGGGCTTCGGCCTGGCCATCGCCTTCAGCCCGCTTCACATCGCCCTGCTACTGCTGCTTCTCTTGGGGCCCGACCCCCTGCGGCGTGGCGGCTTGTTCGTTGCGGCCTGGTTGCTCACCTCGGCCCTGGAACTCACCCTGATGCTCAGCCTGGGCCATGGCCTGGTGCTGCCGATGGAGAAAGGAAGCCAGCACCGCACAGGTCTCGATCTGCTGGCGGCCGGGGCTCTGCTGGCATTGGGCTTGCGGGAACTCCTGAACGCGCGGCAGGAAGGGGAGTCGCCGGGCTGGAGCCGCCGGCTCGATGGCTTCGGTGCCCTGCCCCTGCTCCCCCTGCTCGGCCTGAGTTCGCTGGTGCAGGTGGTGAGCCCCGACGATCTCTTTCTCTACGCCAAGGCCAGCGGCAACCTGCTGGCGGCAGGTCTAAACCGGAGCCGGGAATGGTTTGTAGGAGGAATTTTCACCATTAGCACGGCCCTGCTGCTGTTGGTGCCCCTACTGGCCCTGGCCCTGCTGGGCCAAGAACGGGTGATCCCAAGCCTGGAAAGGGGAAAATCCTGGCTGCTCAGGAATGCCGACCCTCTTGTCGGACTCGTGAGTCTGGCCCTGGCGGTTTACCTGGGCTGGCAGGGCATCGAGGGCCTGCGGCTTGGCTAACCGCCGATTGGCTCCTGCACCCCATCCCGCAGCCAGGTGCCCCACCCCTGGCAATCTGATCTCGCCGTCGCCACCAGGGTGACCGCCCGGCTGGCCCGGCTCACCGCTACATAAACCAGCTGGCGCCGCAGCAGCGGATCCTTCGGCCAGAACACATCGGCATCCACAAACACTTCTGAGAAGGTGCTGCCCTGGCTGCGATGCACCGTGAGCACCGCGGCCGGCCCCAGCCAGGCGAAGGAATCACGAAGCAGAAAAAAACGACGCCAGAGGGCCCAGCCCTCCTGCCTGCCGGCCTCGCGGGCCTGTTGGCGCAGCCGCTGCAATACCCCATCCAGCGCCCGGCGCCCGGGGGAACCCAGCGGTGGCAGAAGGCGCAGGGCCAGCTGGCTCGCGCCAGCCTCCACCGTGGCGGTGAGGGTGTCGATCACCGGGACCTCCAAGCCCCCCGAGGCACCGCTGCTGATGCCGAAGTCGGCTAAATCACAACGCTCCGGGGCCACATCCCGCACCACCAGCTCCCGGTTGGAGCCCAGCACCATGTCAGGCTCCTCGCCGCCCTCCTCCCCCGAACGGCAGGCCGGCGCCATCACCGCGGTGCGGGTGATCAACACCTCTCCCGGCAGCACCGGCAGTTGGTCGGCCATGGAGCCATGCAGGGCCCGCCGCGCGATCGGCACCAACTGCTCCAGGGAGCGGTTCGTGTAGCAGAGAATGCGGGCGAGATCGGGAGCATCGGCTGCGGCGCTGCGGCGCAGGGCCTCCTGGGCCGCCACCAGCCAGCTGGCGCGATCGAGGGCACACACCATGCCCTGGTCCGTGCGGACCGGCAGCAGGGGGGGCGGGGGGCTGCAGGGAAGCGCTCCCTCCCGCAGGCCGGAGGCCAGTCGCAGCACGGGGCCCTGGTGGCGTACCACCTGCAGCAGGCTGGCGCAGCGGGCCCGCCCCAGGGAGAACACGGGGCTTAGGGCCTCTCCAACAGGCGGAAGCTGGGCCGGATCCCCCACAAACACGATCCGGGTCCCGAAGGGATGGGCACAGCGCAGGATGATCTCCAGAAGGGTGCTGTCGACCATGGAGGCCTCATCGACCAACACCAGACCCAGGTGTTCAAGGGCCAGAGCGGTCTGCTCGGTTTCCTCACAGCGCTCCAGATCCCGTTCCCGCTTTAGCCGCAACCGCAGCAGGCGATGAATCGTGGAGGGATACCAGGTGGGCCTTAGGCCCGCCAGCTCCAGCTGCCCCCTCAATACGCCCACGGCCTTGTGGGTGGGGGCTACCACGGTCCAGCACAGGCTGGCCCTCTCCACCAGGTCGAGCAGCCGGATCGAGAGGAAGGTCTTGCCGCTACCGGCGTAGCCACTGAGCACAAAGGGGGTGCCATCGGCAGGTGCGGCCAGCCAGGTGGCGAAGGCGGCCTGCACGGTCTGCTGGTCAGGGGTGAGGGCCTGCTTCCCGAGCCCGACTCCGGGGAGGGCGCTCACCCAACAGGGCTCGGTACGCGGGTGAGCAGCCCGGCCAGATGAAGGGGTGAGCCCACCAGGGCAAGGCCCGGCAAGGCCACCAGGGGACCGATCAAGCTTCCCACCAAAACTTGGAGCCTGGTGTGGCCGATGTTTTCCTTGAGGGGATGGTCCCAGATGGCACCGCCGACATCGCCGTTCCGCTCCCGGCCTTGGGCCAGAGCGTTCACCCGGGCGGCGGTTTCACCCGCGGCCCGGCGCACGCCGGTCGCGTCGTAGAGGACAACGAAGGCCACGGCGGCCGCCAGGGCAAAGAGGGGATCCTGGTAGCCCTGATACCAACCCACCCCCGCGGCGGTGCCGGTCATCAGGGCGGAATGGCTGGAGGGCATGCCACCGGTCTCGAGGAGCACCTCGGGGCGCCAGCGTCCATGGATCACGAACTCCACCGCGAGCTTGGAGAGTTGGGCCACGCCGCAGGCGGCCAGACCCCACCAGAGCACGGCGTTGTCGAAAAGATCCCGCACCATCAGAAGCAGATGGCCGGAATCACTGGAAATCGGTGGGGTCATCGGTCGCGGCTGGTGATGTAATCGGCCAGGGAAAGGAGTGGGGCCGCCCGCTCCCGCCAGGGTTCGAGGGCCGCCTTGGCCTCGGCCACCAGGCCATCAGCTCGGCGCCTCGATTCCTCAAGCCCTAGCAGCTTGGGATAGGTGGTCTTGTCGGCGGTGAGATCCTTGCCGGCCGTCTTGCCGAGTACATCGCTGCTGGCGGTCACATCGAGGATGTCATCGATGATCTGGAAGGCCAGGCCGATGCCGCGGGCATAGGTGTGCAGGGCAGCCTGCAGCGTGGCATCCGCACCGGCGACCAAGGCGCCGCTGATCACACAGGCCCGCAGCAGCGCACCCGTCTTGTGGAGGTGGATGTATTCCAGGGTCTCGAGATCCACCGATTTGCCTTCGCACTCAAGGTCCACCACCTGGCCGCCCACCAGCCCCGGTGCCCCCGACGCCAGCGAGAGCTCCCCCACCACCTGCAGCAGCCGCTCGGCGGACACCCCAGGGCTGCGCAGGGCCACCATCTCGAAGGCCCGGGTCAGCAGGGCGTCGCCGGCCAGGATGGCGTTGGCCTCGCCGAACACTTTGTGGTTGGTCGGCCGACCCCGGCGCAGGTCGTCGTTGTCCATGGCGGGGAGGTCGTCATGGATCAGCGACATGGTGTGGATCATCTCAAGCGCCACCGCCGTGGGCAAGGCCAGGTCGCCCTCCCCACCGGCGAGCTCAAAGGCCGCCAGACAGAGGATCGGCCGCAGCCGCTTGCCCCCGGCCAGCAGTGAGTAGCGCATGGCTTCCCGCAGCGACTCCGGCCGCTCGGGAGCCAGAGAACCATTCAGGGCAGCCTCCACGCGCAGGCGTGCCGCCTCCAAGTAGGCGGCAAAATCAAACGCCCCGGGGGCCACGGCAGGGGGTGCCGATTCGGCAGTGTCCTGGATCGTGCTCACCGCCGCGGCCATGACTTCGTGAGGTCTGCAGTCATTGTCTCAGGCCGTTGACCCGCAGCTGGGCCGGCGGCGGCCCGAAGTCATGGAGCGAAGCAACGGCGTCGTCGGGCTTGTCCGCCTCAAGGGAGAGCACCCCCACCACCCGTTCAAGGAGATCGGGCCGCTCCTGCTCCAGCAGGTGGGTGTGGCGCAGCAGGCTCTCATCGCTTCCCTCCTCCGAGGTGCCGGCGAGAGAATCGATCGCCTTAGGGATCCTGCGGAGCTGGCCAACCAGCAGGGCCCGCTCGATTCGCTCCAGCATCGCCACGATCCGGCGCACGTAGGGCACCGCGCGCTGGGCCCGATGCAGGCTGATCTCGCCGTGCAGCCAACGGCCCAGGGACAGGGAGGAGGCATCGGCCAGCCCTTGGTCATTGATCCAGTAGACGCGGCTGGCCTCCTGGCCCACCCAGTGAATCGCCGCGCCGATCGGCCTCGGCACGCTGGCTGCGCCCCCCTCCCGCAACAGGCCGCTCTGGCGCAGCACCAACTGGAGGCGGGTCAGGGCGGCTGAATCCAGCCCAGATCCAGACTGGATCGGCGCATCCCCAGCATCCACAGACCGCTGCGATCGCCCCGCAAAATCTGCCTGTGGTGGTTGTCCACACTGCGGATCAGGGCGCCATGGGCCCGCAGCAGGGCCTCCGCATCGTTGAACCGGAGGCTGCCCCGCAGCGCTCCCGGCGGAATGGTTCCGCCAAGTGGGCCTTCCTCCATGCTAATTACCTAAACTCACTTATGACTTCATGCTCTTGACCGGGCCCCGGGGCTTGGGGCGCCTGCGGCAAATCAGGGCGCGATCGGCTGCAGGCCACGGGAGCGGCCGAGGCGGATGTGCAGCTCAGATCAGCAGGTCGGCCAGGGGAGTGGAATCAAGACCTTGGCGACGGCACCAGGCCACCACTGTGTTGACCAACAGCATGCTGACCGTCATCGGGCCCACGCCCCCCGGGACCGGGGAGATGGCGGCGGCCAGGGGCTCCACCTCCTCGAAACGCACATCTCCACACAACCGGCTCCGGGCCCCGGGCCCTTCGCTGGGATCGGGTTCGAGCCGGTGGATTCCCACATCCACCACCACGGCACCAGGCTTCACGTGCTCGGCTCCCACCATGCGGGGTCGGCCGGCGGCCACCACCAGCACATCGGCGCTGAGGGTTAGGGCCGCCAGATCGGTCGTGCGGGAATGGGCCACGCTCACTGTGGCGTTCGCGGCCTGGAGCATCAGGGCCATCGGCTGACCCACCAGGATGCTGCGGCCCACCACCACGGCCCGGCGACCGGCTAGCTCCACACCGGCATCGGCCAGCAGGACCATCACGCCGGCCGGGGTGCAGCTGCGGGGCCCCGGCTCACCCTTCAGCAGCCGTCCGAGGTTGAGGGTGTGGAGGCCATCGGCATCTTTGTCCGGGTCGATCGCAGCCAGCAGGGGACCCTCCGCCAGCCCCGCTGGCAGCGGTAGCTGCAGCAAGATTCCATCGACGGCCGGATCGGCGTTGAGCCGTTCGATGCTGGCCTGCACCTCGGCCGCCGCCGTTGTCGAGGCCAGATGGGCTCCCAGGTTGCGGATGCCGATCCGGCTGCATGCCTTCTCCTTGTTGGCCACGTACACCCCGCTGGCCGGATCGTCGCCGACCCGGAGCACCGCCAGCCCCGGGGGTCGGCCCGCCGCCTCCAAACCGGCGGCCACCACCGCCTGCAGCCGCTGCTCGATCCTGGCGGCCAGGCGACGTCCGTCGAGGAGAGTGGCCATCAGACCCTTGCACTTGTTGCCAGCATGACCCGGCTCGGGGATTGCGCTTCTCCGCCCCTGGCTCAACGGATTGCGCCTTTGACTAGGTTGAACCCATGGCACAAGGCCTGAAGCTGCTGTGGCTCCAACTGCTTCGGCTTGAGCGGCCGCGTCAAGCTCTGGTCCGCTGGCGGGCCGCTGGCATGGCGGCCGTCCTTCTTTCCTGCCTGGTGGTGGCGCTGGTGTCGAGCTGGCCCTGGCTGGTGGAACCCAGCCTGCGGCCGGGGCTTCCCGCTCCTTTTACCGTGCGCGCCCCGCGGGACAGCCGTGTGATCGACAGCGCGGCCCTGGAGCGGCGCCGCAGCCAGATGGGCCCCCGGTCCCAGGTTCAAACGGTGGACCCGGATGCCAACAGGATCCTCCAGAAGGAGCTGGAACGGCGTCTCAGCCAGGTGCGCCGGCAAAGCGGTGGCGATCCCCATCAGCTTGACGCCATCAATCTCACCGCCGAGGAGAGCCGCTGGCTCGATGACCAGACCCCAGCCCAGCTGATTGCCTGGGAGACCGCCGTGCGCCAGGCCCAATTGCGCATGCTCAGCCAGGGGGTCGTGGCAAGCCTCGCTGACGAGTCGCTGCGATCGGCGGCCAACCTGCACCTCGACGGCCAGCCCAAGCCGGCCCGCAGCCTGGGCAGCCGGCTCGTGGCCGAAGTGTTGCAGGGCCGCACCAATCTGCGCATCGATGCCCTGCTCACCCAGCGGCGGATCGAGCAAATCGTGACCCAGCAGGGGCTCCCCACCCTGGCGGTGAAACGGGGCGACCTGATCACCCGGCAGGGCGAGCCGATCACGCCCCAGGCCTTCGATGTGCTCGACCACTTCAACCTGATTAACCGCCGACCCCTGCTGCTGCCGTGGCTGCTGCACCTGGTTGAGGCCCTGGCGGCATCGGCCGTGATGCTGCTGGTGATGCGGCGCTGGCGAGCCAGCCTGGAACCCCGTCAGGCCCTACTGGCCCTGGCGATGCTGCTGGTGGTGCAGAGCTGCAAGCTCTGGCTGGGGGACAAGGTGAGCCCCTTGGCCCTGCTGGTGCCCCCCACCCTGCTGCTGGCCCAGGGCCTGGGCACGCCTGCCGGCCTGGCCTGGCTGGCGGTGGCCAGCCTCCTCTGGCCCTACCCGCTGGGTAGCAACCTCGAACCCCGGCTCGTGGTGGCAGCCTTGGTGGCCGCGGCCGCGGCGGTGCTGGCAGGGCGCCAGCGCAACCGTGCCCAGCTGCTCCAGCTAGCGGTGCTTCTGCCCCTCGGCGCCCTGCTGCTTCAGGTTCCCCTGCTGCATCTGCACCGGGGGGCACCGGCAGGGGTGACCATCGCCGCCGATGGCGATCTCCTCGGTGAGGCCGTGCTCGTGGGTGGACTGCTGATGGGCGGCCTGTTGCTGGCTCCGCTCGTGGAGAGCTTCTTCGGCTTACTCACCCGGGCACGGCTGATGGAGTTGGCCGATCTGGAGCGACCGCTGCTGCGCCGACTTTCCACCGAAGCCCCCGGCACCTTCGAGCACACGCTGATGATCTGTGGGTTGGCGGAGGAGGGCGCGCGAGCGATCCAAGCCGATGTGGACCTGATCCGCACAGGAGCTCTTTATCACGATGTCGGCAAACTCCATGGCCCCTCCTGGTTCATCGAGAACCAGGAGGACGGCCTCAACCCCCACGAGCAGCTGGATGATCCCCTGGCCAGCGCGGCGATACTCCAGGCCCACGTGGATGAGGGCCTCAAACTCGCCCGCCACCATCACCTGCCACGTCCCCTGGCGGATTTCATCCCCGAACACCAGGGCACCCTCAAGATGGGCTACTTCTTGCATCAGGCGAGGGAAAGGGATCCGGGCATTGCCGAGGCCAGGTTCCGTTACCAAGGACCCATTCCGCGCAGCCGCGAAACCGCCATCCTGATGCTGGCCGACGGCTGCGAAGCTGCCCTGCGCTCCCTCCCGCCGGGCACCTGCGAAGCCGAAGCCCGCGCCATGGTGCGCCGCATCGTTGAGGCCCGTCAGCAGGATGGTCAACTGGCCGCCAGCAACATCAGTCGGGGCGAACTCGAATTGGTGATCCGCGCCTTCGTGCGGGTGTGGAGAAGGATGCGCCACCGACGAATCCCTTATCCGATCCCCTCCCGCAAGGGCTTCAGCGCCTGAGCCGCGGCCGGCTTCGGGCCAGCCTTCTGGCCAGCGCCCGACCCATCACCACCGCCAGGCCGCCGGCGAACAGTTCAATCAGCAGCAGGGCCACCCCGCTCACTGATCCCCGCCCCATCGCTTTTTCGAGGGCCAGGATCCAACCGCTGAAGGTGGTGAGCGAACCACAGAAGCCGATGCTAACCAGCAGCATGGCCCGGGGACGGGGTGGCTCGGAGCCGGAGACGATGCCGATGACCAGGCAACCGAGCAAATTGGCCAGGGGATCGGCCTGAAGCAGCCAGCGCAGCAGGGCACCGGGGACGGCCCCGAGGGCCACAAGCAGTAGCTCCTCCGGGCGTCGAGGGAGGTGTGATACTCCCGAGTCTTCACGGCGGGAGGACAGATTCATGCCAGCCAACCCCCCAGCCCCCGGCCGGCCAGCAGCGCCAACAGGCCCCCCAGCAGTGAACAGAGGGCAAGGCCCAGGGCCTGCCGGCGTTCCCCGAGCCGAAGAGAGGCCTCCAGTTCGGCGGCCAGGGTTGAGAAGGTGCTCAGGCTGCCCAGAAAACCGGTGCCGATCAACAGGGGCAGGGCGGAGGCGACCATCCCCCGCTCGTGGTGCCCGGCGGCGACGAGCAGGCCTAGTCCGAAGCAGGCCGCCAGGTTCACCGCAAAGGTGCCCCAGTGGCGCCTGGGCAGGCGGGCCTCCAGCTGATTCACCAGCCAGAAGCGCAGCCAGGCGCCAGGCACGGCACCAAAGGCCACGAGCAGGGCCGCTTCGGGCGGCGGCAGGGGGGGCAGGGCCATCGGGGGGCTCAGCCGCGTCGGCGTTCGAACTCCGCCTTCAACCGCCGCTGCAGCACCAAACTGGCTGGCAGGAGCGTGATTAAGTTGGCGGCGATCAGGGGTCCATCGCCCACCAGCAGGCCATAGACAGCCCAGGCCGTAATCCCGACGGTCAGCAGGCCATAGCTGCGCAGCGAGATACCGCTCACATCGGCGCCCCGCAGGGTCTTGATGGCCTGGGGAAAGAAGCTCAGCGTGGTGAGAGAGGCGGCGGCATAGCCGAGCAGGGTGACGGCGAAACCGGCCTGGGGCGCCATGGGCGAGGGGGCGGGATCCCTCAGCATGGTCTAGATCCCGCCCCCTATGCCCCGATGGCCCTGAGCTTCCGAGACCTCCAGCAGGAGCTCCGGCCGGAATGGATCGCCCCAGCCGGTGGAGAGGGGGCGGATCTGGATGTGCTGGTGCTGCCCTCCCTGTCGATGGACCGGGCCCAGATGGCCATGGTGACCGGAGCCCATCACTATGAGGAACGCCAGCTCTTTGGTCTGGTGCGGCTGCGGGATCCTGGAGTCCGGATGGTGTACGTGAGCAGCAAGCCCCTGGCCGATCTGGTGGTAGATGCGGTGCTGGAGCTGCTGCCGGGCATCCCCGCCTCCCATGCCCGGCGGCGCCTCCACCTCTTCGATGCGGACGACGCCTCCGACCGGCCCCTAACGGAGAAGCTGCTGGAGCGACCGGCCCTGCTGGAGCGCATCGCCGAGCTGCTGCGACCCGGACGCAGCTTCATCCAGTGCTACGTGGTGACAGAGTTGGAGAAGGAACTTTCGGAGCGTCTGCAGGTGCCCCTGCTGGGCACCGACCCGGCCCTGGGTTGGTGGGGTAGCAAGAAGGGGAGCCGGGATCTGTTCGCCCGCTGCGGGGTGCCCCACCCCGCAGGCAGCGATCTGGTGCGGCACCTAGATGGGCTTGCGGAGGCGACCGCCACCCTTTGGGAAAGCCAGCCCGAGCTGGCACGCTGCGTGGTGAAGCTCAACGAAGGCTTCAGTGGCGAGGGGAACGCCCCTCTGGCGCTCGCTCCCTTAGCGCTCCATGAACTCAGCGCACCAGAGCGGCGACAGCGGCTGCGGGAGGCCCTGGAAACCCTGCCAATGCCGGCGTTGAGCTGGAGGCAACGGGTGGAGGAGCAGGGGGCCTTGGTGGAGGCCTGGCTGGAGGGAGGCGATGAACTGAGCTCCCCGAGCGTGCAGGGGTTCATCCATCCCGGCGGCGCGGTGGAGGTGCTCTCCACCCATGAACAGATCCTCGGCGGGCCAAGCGGCCAGACCTACCTCGGCTGTCGCTTTCCGGCCGATGGCGCCTATCGCCAGGTGCTGATGGAGCACGGCCTGCGAGTGGGTCAGGCCCTGGCCTCCGAGGGTGCCCTGGAACGCTTCGGCGTGGACTTCATCGTCCGCTCCATTGCAGGACACTGGGATGTTCAGGCGATCGAGGTGAACCTGCGTCAGGGGGGCACCACCCACCCCTACATGGCCCTCTGCGCCCTAACAACGGGTCGGCTGGACCTTGCGAGCGGTCGCTTTCTCACCCCATCGGGGGAAGCCTTGCATTACCAGGCCACCGACAACCTCTGTGACGAACGGCTGCGGGGCCTGCTGCCGATTGATCTGATCGACATCGTGGCGGAGGCCGGCCTCCATTACGACCCGGCCCGGTTGCGGGGAAGCGTGTTTCACCTGCTCGGCTGCCTTTCGGAATTCGGCAAGCTGGGCATGACCAGCATCGGCCGAGATGATCAGGAGGCGGATGCCGTGTTCCAGGCCACGGTGGAACGCCTGCTGGCCGGCGCCAGCCAACGGCGCTCGGCAAGCCTCGACCACCTGAAGCTGGCCGGACGCTGAACCGCAGTGCAAGATCAGGAAAGATTCCCCGCCTGACCCGACACCATGCCCCTGCCGCCGGAATCCCCAGCAGCGCCGCCCTGGTTGGGCTGGTTCCAGCTGGGCCTGAGCTCGATGCTGGCGGTGCTGTTTCTGGTGATGCTTGCCTGGAGCCGGGAACAGGGAAGGGATCTGCGGCAGCTGCGGATGCGGGTGGAGACCCTCGAGAGCAGCCGTTCCCTGGAGAAGGCCGCCGACCAGAACGGCCAGCTCCGCACCCTGACCCAGCGGTTCGAGCAGCTCGAGGTCAGGGCCACGGAGCAGCTGGAACGATCGGAGGCGGAACGGCTGCGGCTCCAGCAGCTCCTGGTGGAGATTCGCGAACGGGCTGGCAGCTCTGGCCAGCAGCCCCGGGTGGCAGATCAAGCACGCGATCCCCAGTCCAACTCAGTGACGGCGCCAGGCGGCACGGTGCTGCGACCGCCACCACCACCGCCGAATCCCACCCAGCCGTGAGCGTGACCGCCGGGGATGAAGTGCTGCAGGAGATTCGGTGGGTCACGCGTTCCCGCCCGCCGTTTAAATCTGTGTCCCGAGCCGGGAGCGATAAGCTTTTGAAGGCCCAACTTGGGTTTCCACAACGGTTTCCACAACGGCTTCCACAACACTGAGTGTGCAGATGCAAGGATCTTTCTACCTAGATTCGCTGCCATTGGCAGAGCGTATTTATCGAAACCAACCTGACCTCGTAGCACGAATTTATTCGGACCCCATCCAGCGGTATCTATCGGATGGCGTTGTCATCCTGCCCGGTGTTATCCCCTTGGACGTACTGGATCAACTTGATCGTGATCTTGAATCCCTTGCAGATCTTGAGGCAGCCACAGAGATTCTGGGAAGCATCGAAATTGATGGGCCAAAGAAGTATTATAAAGCTCGATTTCTGCGCAACCTTGGTGCCAAGGATTTCCGCCAAGAGCCCCCCGGCTTGAAGCTGGTTGACTTGCAGCGCTTTTTTGATTCGGCCAAGCAGCTGGCTTTTGCTGACTCAGTAACAGCCTTTATGGCAGAGCTGTTTGGCTCTCCAGCGGCGCTGATTCAAAGCTTGACCTTCTGGAAAAGTAGCGAGCAGTCAATCCACCAGGACTTTTCCTATGTGCATCATCACAGGCTGCTTGGTCAGCTTGCAGCCGCCTGGATTCCCCTAGAGGATATTCAGGCCGAGGCCGGACCGCTTGTTTACTATAAGGGGTCCCACCTTCCGGATCAATTAGGTTTCTATGACTGGGGTCAAGGCTCAATCCTCGCCAGTCGAGATGCCGATTCGAGCGTTTTCGCTGGGTATACGAATCATCTTCAGGAGATTGTTCGGGTTCGTGAGCTTCAGCCCAGTATTTTTTTGCCGAAGCGAGGTGATTTGCTGATTTGGCATGGCGCCTTGATTCATGGAGGAACCCCGATGTTGAATCCTGGGCTAACGCGCCGTTCATTTATTTGTCATTACACCAGCATGGCTTCCCATAGGCAAGCCCAGCAATTCCGAGTTGGCAATGGTTACAGCTTTGATCGTCCACCCGCCCTGCCTTACAAGCCGTCAATGCCGCGCCGAATCGCAAGCAAAATCACAGGGATGATAAACGGTCTCAAAAGCTAGATCGATACTGCCGCCACTGGTTCAGCCCTTCACGGCATCACCCGTGGCGCTAGGCAGGATGTAGCGCTGCAGCAGCACGAAGAGCACCAGCACCGGCAGGATCGACACCACCGAACCGGCCGCCACCAGCCTCCAATCGAGTGAAAAGCTGCTGGCCAGTTGCTGCAGGCCCAGCGGCAGGGTGTAAAGGCCGGGATCATCCAGGATGATCAGGGGCCAGAGGAAATCGCTCCAGCTGCCGATGAACACGAACATCGCCAGCGTGATCAAATCGGAGCGGGCAGCGGGGATCATCACGTTCCACCACTCGCCCAGGGGCGAACAGCCATCGATGCGGGCCGCCTCCTCCAATTCCACCGGCACCCCAAGGAAACTCTGGCGCAGCAGGAAGATGCCGAAGGCGGTGGCCGCCTGGGGAAGGATCAGGGCCCAGAGACTGTTGCGGAGCCCCAGCTGCACCATCAGCAGATAGAGGGGGATCATCACCACCTGGAAGGGAATCAGGATGGTGGCCACCACCAGGGCGAGCACCAGACCACGGCCGCGAAAGCGGAGGCGGGCGAGGGGATAGGCCGCCAGGGAGCAGAAGAGCAGATTGGCCAGCACCGCCAGAGCGCTCACCAGGGCGCTGTTGCGCAGGTAGGTGAGCATCGGGTTGGCGGCGAACAGCTGGCCGTAGGCGGCCAGGCTGGGCTGGGAGGGAAGCAGGGCCGGCGGACTGGTGAAGATGTCCTCGGCCGGACCCTTCAAGGAGGTGCTCACCAGCCACACCAGCGGGAGCAACACCACCAGGGCCAGCAGCAGCAGGAGCGTGAGCTGCAGGGCAACGGCCCGGCCGGAGGCCAGGGGGCCTGGGGATGCTGGGGGCATGGAGGGTCTTGGCATTGCGCCACCACAGATTGGAGGCCATCAGGCCCAGCAGTTCACAGGCGAGGTACCTCGGCCACCGGCAGCGGCGCCTTCTGGGGATGGAGCGGAGCCCGCTGTCGCCCGGCCACCAGACGATTGAGGGCATTCACGAAGGCCTGGGCCGCAGCCACCACGATGTCGGTGTCGGCCGCATGGCCGGAATAGAGCACCCCCTCGGCCCGCAGCCGGATGGTGACCTCGCCCATGGCATCGATGCCCTCGGTGACACTCTTCACCGAGAACTCCACCAGCTCATTGGGCACACCGGCGAGGCGGTTGAGGGCCTGGCAGACCGCATCCACCGGACCGGTGCCAATGGCGGCCTCGCTGTGCTCGCTGCCGTCGCCGGTTTCCATGGTCACCGTGGCGGTGGGCAGCAGGCCGGTGCCGCAGCTCACCTGCACGCGCCGCAGCTGGAAGCGGGCCTCGCCCTGTTGTTGCACCTGCTCGCTCACGATCGCTTCGAGGTCGCGGTCGGAGATCTCCCGCTTGCGGTCGGCCAGCTCCTTGAACCGCACAAAGGCGTCGTTGAGGTCTTCGCCCTCAAGGTTATAGCCGAGCTCCTCCAGCCGAGCCCGGAAGGCGCTCCGGCCAGACAGTTTGCCCAGGGAAATGCGGTTGTCCGTGAGCCCGACAGTGCGGGCGTCGATGATCTCGTAGGTGAGGCGGTTCTTGAGCACGCCGTCCTGGTGGATGCCCGATTCGTGGGCGAAGGCGTTGGCCCCCACGATCGCCTTGTTGGGCTGCACCGCCATGCCGGTGAGGTTGCTCACCAGCCGCGAGGTTTTGGTGATCTCTTCGGTGCGCACGCCGGTGAGCGGCTCCGTGCTCTCGGCAGGGCGACCGAGGAAGGGGTTGAAGTAACTGCGGCGTACGTATAGGGCCATCACCAGCTCCTCGAGGGAGGCGTTGCCGGCCCGCTCGCCGATGCCATTGATGGTGCATTCGAGCTGCCGGGCGCCGTGTTTCACCGCCTCGAGGAAATTGGCCACCGCCAGGCCGAGGTCGTTGTGGCCGTGCACGGAAATCACGGCCTGGTCGATGTTGGGCACCGAGCGGTTGATGCCGGCGATCAGATCACCGAATTCGGCCGGTGTGGCATAGCCCACGGTGTCGGGGATGTTGATGGTGGTGGCGCCGGCGCTGATGGCGGCCTCGATCACCTGGTGCATGTACTCCGGATCGCTGCGACCGGCGTCCTCGCAGGAGAATTCGACGTCGTCGACGAGGGAGCGGGCGTAGGCCACCATCTCGCGGGTGATCTCCAGCACCTCGGCGCGGCTTTTGCGCAGCTTGTGCTCCAGGTGGATGTCGCTGGTGGCGATGAAGGTGTGGATGCGGCGGCGGGCCGCTGGAGCAACCGCCTCGGCGCAGGCCCTGATGTCGCCGGCGGCGGCGCGGGCCAGGCCGCAGATCACCGGGCCCTCGGGGGTGCCGACCGCGTGGGCGATGCGCTGGACAGCGTTGAAATCACCGCTGCTGGCGAAGGGGAAGCCAGCCTCGATGATGTCGACCCCAAGGCGGGAGAGCTGCTGGGCGATGGCGAGCTTCTCCTCCAGATTCAGGCTGGCGCCGGGCGACTGCTCGCCATCGCGGAGGGTGGTGTCGAAGATCAGAACCCGACCGGGATCGCGCGCCATGGGAAGGAAGGAAAAGTTAGGCGGAATGACTATGAGTTGGCTTTATTCTATGGCCTGGGCCCGGGGCTGGCCGGTGGTGGTGGGGCCTGACAAAGGGTCCGCCCCGAACGATCGGGTTGATGCTCAACGTGGTTTTCCTTTCCACATGGCCGCCGCGAGGACGGATGGGCCGATTTCGGAACGCGGCTCCCTAGGTGCGTGTGAACACCGGCTGTTGCTGGGCGTCCGCCTTCTCCAGCTTCGGCCGCAGGCTGGCGAGATCCACGAACTGGTCGGCCGCGTTGCGGAGTTCCCGCGCCACCATGCCCTCGGTGCTCACCAGCACCGTGCGCAGGCCCCGGGCCCGCAGCACCTCCACCAGACGCTCCAGATCCCGGCTGCCGCTCAACAACCACACTTCATCGGTGCGATCGGCCACGCTGAGCAGGTCGATGGCCACCTCCACATCGAGGTTGGCCCGGGTGTAATGGCGCTGGGGCTCCTGATCGCCGCTCCAGCCCGCGCCGCCGCCGCCGCCACCGGGGAGCTCCCGCAGGGGCTTGGTGCGCACGGTGTAGCCCAGGCCGGTGAGGGCATCGCGGAAGGGACGCTGGTCGGTGGGATCCTTTAAGCCGGCATACCAGAAAGCGCTGGCCAGCTCCACCCCGTCGTCAGCGGCCGCCAGGGCGAGCAGGCGGCGGGGATCGAAGAACCAGCCCACCTTTTGTTGGGCGTAGAACATGCTGTGGCCATCAACGGCCAGCACCCTCGCCAGAACCCTGCCCATCCCGAACGCCTTCCCCGTCTGGGCCAGAGCCTAGGGGGGACGAGATCTAAACTTCTCCTACTGCGGATGAGCCATGGCCTCCGGCGATCTGGCCCTGGTTCTCCACGCCCACCTTCCCTACGTGCGATCCAGGGAGCCCGGCTCCCTTGAGGAAGACTGGTACTTCCAGGCCCTGCAGGAGTGCTATCTGCCCCTGGTACAAGTGCTGGAGGACGCCGCTGTCGACCCGGCCGCCCAGCCCAGGCTCACCCTCGGCCTCTCCCCCACCCTGCTAGCCCTGCTGAGCGACGCCGAGCTGAACCGTCGGTTTTTGCCCTGGCTAGAGCAGCGCCGCGAGCTGCTAGCTGAAGCGGATCCCCGCTTCGCCGAGGCCGCCGCCGATCTCGAGGTCCGGCTGCAGGCCGCAGCCGACCAGTTCCTCGCCTGCGGCGGCAACCTGCTGCCCCGTTTGCGGGCCCTCCAACAGGCCGGCGTGCTCGATCTGATCAGCTGCGCCGCCACCCACGGCTACCTCCCCCTGCTGCGCGACACACCGGAGGCGGTGCACGCCCAGCTGGTGACGGCGGTGCGTCAGCACCAGCGGCTGCTGGGGGAGCGGCCCCTCGGCATCTGGCTACCGGAGTGCGCCTACTACGAAGGCCTCGACCGGTTGGTGGCCCGCTGCGGTCTCCGCTACAGCCTGCTCGATGGCCATGGCCTGCTCCATGCCCTGCCCAGACCCCGCTACGGCGTGTACGCGCCGATCTGCTCCCCTGGGGGAATGGCCTTCTTCGGCCGTGACAACGAATCCACCCTGCCGGTGTGGAGCGCCAGCCAGGGTTATCCCGGCGATGGTGTGTACCGGGAGTTCCACCGCGACCTGGGCTGGGATCTTCCCGAGGAGCGCCTGGAGGAGGCGGGAATCCGTAGCCGCAGGCCCCTGGGCCTGAAGCTGCACCGGGTGACGGCCCAGGCCTGCTCCCTCGATCAGAAACAGCCCTATGCCCCCCGGCGCGCGGCCGAAAGGGTGGTCGAGCACGCTGCTGCCTACCTTCAGGGCCGTGCGGCCCTGCTCGACAACCTGGCCGCCACGATCGACCGAGCGCCCCTGCTGGTGGCTCCCTTCGATGCGGAACTCTTCGGGCACTGGTGGTTCGAAGGGCCCCGCTTTCTGGCGGAACTCTTCCGGCAGGGAGCGGTCGCGGGGGTGCGCTTCACCCACCTGCGGGAGGTTCTGGGCCGCGGCGAGGCCCTGCAGGTCTGCCGGCCCTCCCCCTCCAGCTGGGGGCAGGGGGGCTATCACAACTACTGGCTCAACGAGACCAACGCCTGGGTGGTGGCCGAATGGCAGCGGGCTTCGCGGGCGATGGTGGGGCGCGTCAACCGGGGGGTGGGTAGCGACGCCCAGCGGCGCTGGCTCACCCAGGCCGGCCGGGAGCTGCTTCTGGCCCAAAGCTCCGACTGGAGCTTTATCCTGCGGGCCGGCACCACCACCGAGCTGGCCCGGGAGCGGATTAATCGCCACCTGGACCGCTTTTGGCGCCTGCTGGACGCCGTGGAGCGCGGCACCGCCCTGCCGGAGACCTGGCTGCGGGCGGTGGAACTGGAGGACGGACTTTTCCCAGACCTGAACGCCGCTGACTGGGCGACGCTGCCTGAGCTCTGAGTCTGCGCAGCATCAATGATCAATCCCAGCGATCAATCCGGCGCTTGGCAGCCGCTGCTTCTGCCGGATCGGAGCTTGTGGCCCGGATCCATCTGTCTGCGGGAATGGTTGCGCGGGAAGAGGAGATTCCCGGGCGGGCAAGCCGCCCCGCCAGCCCAGCAGAGCTCGTTAATGTGACCATCACGACTGAATGCCGGACCCGCCGCCGATGAGTCCATCCTTGGTCGCCCAGTCGTCGCTGTTTGGCATCGGCATCGCCTTCAGCCCCCTGCACATCGGCGTTGTGACGCTGCTGCTGCTGGGCAAGGAGCCCCTACGCCGCTCCTTCGCCTACGTGCTGGGCTGGAGCCTTGCGAACCTGCTGGCGGTGCTATTTCTGCTACTGCTGGGCGGCTCCCTGGCGCTCACGCCCCACCACGGTCACCGCGACCAGGTGCTGATCGACCTGATCGGCGCCGGTGGGCTCCTGGCCCTGGGCCTTTACCAGCTCACGCCTCAGGCCCTGATCGGCGAAGAGGGTATGGCCCTGCGCCTGATGAACAGGCTGCCGGAGATGGCCACCTGGCTGCTGGTGCTGGTGGGCGCCGCCGGTGCTCTGCTCACCCCCGAAAACCTGGTCTTCTATCTGAAAGAGGCGGGCCTGTTGCTGATCAATCATCCGGGCTTAAAGGCCGATGTTGAGGTGAGTGGCCTGTTTGTGCTGGCGGCCAGTTCCCTGCTGCTGCTGCCGCCCCTGGCCTGGATCGTGACCTCCGGCTCCATCCGCGGGCCGATCGCCGCCCTGGAGGAATGGCTGCAGCACAAGGCCGAATGGCTGGTGGGTGTGTTGGCCCTGATTTTCGCTGCCTACCTCTTCTATGAGGGGCTGCACGGCCTGGGGACGCTGGCAGGTTGATTTGATTTTCCAGCACCTGTGCCGGAGAGAAGACCCCCCTCAGAGAATCTGATCCAGAAAACGCCGCGAGCGCTCCTGGCTGGGGTTGGTGAAGAACGCCTCCGGTTCGGCCACCTCCACCACCTCGCCCTCGGCCATCAACACCACCCGGTGCGCCACCTGGCGGGCGAATTTCACCTCGTGGGTCACCACCACCATGGTGATGTCGTCGTCGGCGAGGTTTTGCATCACCTCAAGCACCTCGCGCACCATCTCGGGATCGAGGGAGCTGGTGGGCTCATCGAACAGCAGGATGCGAGGCTCCATGCAGAGCGCCCGGGCAATCGCCACCCGCTGCTGCTGGCCGCCCGAGAGCTGGCCGGGGTATTTCTCAGCTTGCTCGGCGATCCCCACGCGCTGCAGCAGGGCGAGGGCCTGCTCGCGCACCTCCGGCTTGGACCGCTTTCGCACCAGCACCGGTGCTAGGCAAAGGTTGTCGAGCACGGTGAGGTGCGGGAAGAGATTGAACTGCTGGAACACCATGCCCACCTCACGGCGGATGGCATCGATGTGGCGCAGGTCGTCGCTGAGGGTGATGCCATCCACCGTGATGCTGCCCTTCTGGAAATCCTCCAGGGCATTGAAGGTGCGGATGAAGGTGCTCTTGCCCGAGCCGGAGGGCCCCATGATCACCACCACCTCGCCGCGGTTCACGCTGAGATCACAGCCGCGCAGGGCGTGGTAGCCGTTGGGGTACCACTTCTCGACGCCACGGGCCTCGATCATCACGTCGCTGGGGGGGGCGGCACTGCTCAAGGTGGAGGGGCTGGGCTGACTCATGGTGAGGGGGGTTGTGCAGCGGTGTGGCGCGGCTGAGGAGCTGAGAGGTTTTGAGACGGATGGGAGGTCGATCTGGGACTGGGGAGGGAGTGGACCTGTGATGAGGTCTCAGACACCGGCGCGGAGTCTTGGCTGGTGACGTTGGCCCGGAACGGGGTCTGGTGTGGGCCAGGGAGTTGAGGGATCAGGGGGGGAACTGGGATGGGGCTGGGACAGCGTCATGGGGAGCAAACGGGTCGAAAGGGGGGGGGCGGATCAGCCGGATCGGGCGATCGCCGTCGGATCAAGCCGCCGTTCCAGGGCCCGGCTGCCCAATCCGAGGGCGGCGCAGCAGCACCAGAACAGCACCGCCAAGGTGAAATACACCTCGGCGTTGCGGCCCAGGAAAGCCGGGTTGGCCATCACGGTGCGGGCGGTGCCGAGCAGCTCCATCAGGCCGATCAACGACAGCAGGGTGGTGTCCTGTAGCAGGGAGATGAACTGGCCCACCATGCTCGGCAGCGCCACCCGCAGGGCCTGGGGCAGCACCACGCTGGCGAAGGCCTGGGGCATCGACATGCCCAGGGAGCGGGCCGCCTCCAGCTGGCCGCGCGGCACCGCCGCCAGACCGGAGCGCACCGCTTCGGCGAGGTAAGCCGCAGCGAAGAGGGTGAGCACCCAGGCCGCCCGCCAGACCCGCTCGGGGGCCAGGCCCCCCGGCAGCAGGAAGCCGAGCATGTTCTGGCCGAGGAACAGCAGGGTGATCAGCGGCGCGCCGCGGATGAATTCGATGTAAAGCACCGAGCCCCAGCGCAGCAGGGGCAGATCACTGCGACGTCCGAGGGCCAGCAGCACCCCAAGTGGAAAACAGAGCAGGATTGCGAAGCTCGACTCCAGCAGGGTGAGCAGCAGGCCGCCCCATTCGGACGGGGAGACCGATGCCAGGCCGAGACCTCCACCGATCAGCACCATGCCAACCAGGTAGAGGAGGGGAAGGCCGAGCGGGAGCAGACGCTTGAAAGGTCCGGGCAGCTGGGGACCGAAGCGGCCCGCCAACCAGCGCAGCAGCACCAACACGGCCGTGATGGCCAGCCAACGGAGCTGAATCGACGGGCTGAGGCCCAGCATCCAGGGCAGGAGCAGGCTGAGCGCCACCAGCAGACCCACCGCGATGCGGTCGTTGCGGGGCCAGAGGGTGCCACCGCGGTCGGGGCGGGGGTGGGAGCGCAGCATTCCCCAGGTCATACCGGTGGCCGCTGCCAGCAGGGCGGTGAGCAGCCAGAGGCGCCACTGTTGCTCGATTGGGTAGCGCCCCACGGCAAACAGGGTGCTGTTGGCTTGGATCACGGCCCAGCGCGCCTGGCTAAAGGCCCAGCGCAGGAAGGAGGCGCCGCCGGCGCCGATCACGGCCAGCAGCGCCACGGTGATCAGCCCGTCGGCGGGGGTGGCGAAGAGGTCGTGGCGGAGGCGCCGCAGCAAGGGATTCATCTCAGCGCTCCCGGATCTGCACGAGTCGATTGAGGGTGTTCATCAGCAGCGAGATGAACAGGTCGAGGGCCAGGTAGGTGCCAAGCAGAACCAGCACCACCTCCACCGCCCGGCCGGTTTGGTTGAGGGTGGTCTCGGCCACCGAGTAGAGGTCGGTGAAGCCGACCGCCACCGCCAGAGAAGAGTTCTTGGCCAAGGAGATGTACTGGGTGTTGAGGCCCGGAACGATCACCCGCAGGGCCTGGGGCAGCACCACCTGGCGGAGGGTCTGGATCCAGCTCAGCCCAAGGGAGGAGGCCGCTTCCCACTGGCCCTTCGGCACGGAGGCGATGCCGCCGCGCACCACCTCGGCGATGAAGGCCGAGGAGTAGGCGATCAGGCCGGTGAGCAGGGCTCCGAACTCGACGGACCAGCGCAGCGGCGCCTGCCAGACGCCATTGACCAGATGAGGGCCCATCCAGCGCAGCCCCTCAGCGAAGCCGGCGATATAAAGGCCCGACTTAGCCAACACCACCCCCGGCAGCTGGATGGCGGCGGTGCCATTGGGCAGGGAGAGAAACACCACGAAGTACCAGAACACCAGCTGCAGCAGCAGGGGGATGTTGCGCACCACCTCCACGTACAGGCGGGTGAGTTTGCGCAGCAGAGCGTTGCCGCTAAAGGAGGCCATCCCCAGCAGGGTGCCCAGCAGGGTGGCCCCCAGCAGGCCCGTGACCACCACTCGCAGCGTGTTGACCAGCCCGGCCAGCAAGCCGCGCCAGTAGGGATCACTGGCTTGGAAGGGAAGGATGGTTTCGGCGATGTCGAAGCCTGCGGGCTGGTTCAGCCACCCCCAGCTCAGCAGCAGGCCGGCGGCGGTGAGGTTACGGATCAGGTTGCCCAGCAGGAAGGCCACCAGCACCAACACCGTGAGGCCCACGGCGCCCTGCACCAGCCAGGGAATGACGCGGCGGTTGCGCCACCAGGGCACCGGCGCCCCAGCCCCCAGACCTGAGCGCGGCACCGAGGAAGGGGTCACGCCCATCAGCGGAACGGCGGCGAGTAGATCAGACCGCCCTCCTTCCACTGCTTGTTCACACCACGATCAAGCTTGAGGCGGGAGCCAGGGCCCACGTTGCGATCAAAGATCTCGCCGTAGTTGCCCACAGCCCCGATGATCTTGGGCACGAAGTCGGCCGGCAGACCCAGCTGCTTGCCGAATTCACCCTCCACGCCGAGGAAGCGGCGCAGGTCGGCCTGGTTGGCATTGGCCCTGGCTTCGGCCACCTTGGCGGCGATGTTGGCCTTGCTGATACCCAGCTCCTCCGCTTGGAAGAGGGTGTTCACGGTCCAGCGCACGGCATCGGCCCACACTGGATCGGCGTTCACGGTGGCAGGGGTGAGCGGCTCCTTGCTCATCACATCCGGCAGGAGGGTGTGGGCATCGGGGGTGGGGAAGCTGCTGCGCTTGCCAGCCAGCTGGGAGCGGTCGCTGGTGACCGCCACACAGCGGCCCTGCAGGTAAGCGGCGTAGGTCTGGTCGCCGGTCTGGAACTTCAGGGGGGTGTAGGGGATGTTCTGTTCGCGCATCCGATCGGCCAGGTTGAGCTCGGTGGTGGTGCCGCTCTCAACGCAGATCGGTTTGCCGGCCAGATCCTTGAGCGTCTTGATACCGCTGGCGGTGGGCGCCATCACACCCTGGCCGTCGTAGAAGGTGGGCGGAGCGAAGCTCAGGCCATTGCCACCGGCCGCATCGCGGCTGAGGGTCATGGTGGTGTTGCGCGAGAGCAGGTCCACCTCACCGCTGGCCAGGGCCGCGAAACGCTCGCTGGAGTTGAGGTTGCGATATTCCACCTTTCCCGGATCGCCGAATAGGGCGGCGGCCATGGCCTTGCACACGTCCACATCGAGGCCGCTGTAGCTGCCGTCGGGACCCACGAAGCTGAAGCCCGGCAGGGATCCATCCACCCCGCAGATCAGCTTGCCCCGAGCCTTGATGGTAGCCATTTTGCCGCTCTGCACGCCGCCGCCCCCCTCGGAAGCGCAGCTCGCCAGCAGGAAGGGGAGGATCAGCAGGGGAGCGGCCCTTCGAGCCGCAGAAACGGCCTGGAGAAGGGAAACGGTCAGACGGCGCATGCCGGGCTATCGCAATCGCCCCGGATCTTCTCATGGGTGGCAAGGCGGCGCCGACCACCGTGCCCTGTTCAGGAGCTGGAGGGCCGGCAGCTCCCCCGGGCTCAGGACTGGATCCCAGCCCGTCAACCCGGCAGGATCACCCGATCGATCACGTGAACCACTCCGTTGTCACACACGATGTCGGCACTCACAACGGTGGCGTTCTTCACCTCGAAGGGTTCAGCCCTCCGGATCGGCACCGGGGCTCCTTCCAGGCTCGTCCATTCCGGCTGGTCGATCAGCTGCTCGCGGAGATAGGCACCGGAGAGCACGTGGTACTTGAGGATGCGCGCGAGCTGGGGCACGTTGTCCACCAGGGTCTGCACCGTTCCGGGCGGCAGGGCCGCGAAGGCATCGTCCACCGGGGCGAACACCGTGAACGGACCTGGACTCTCCAGGGCGGATGTGAGACCAGCCACCTCCACGGCGGTGAGCAGGGTGGAGAAGCAGCCCGCACCCTTGGCGGTTTCGATGATGTTGGCCATGGGTAATTCCTAGCGGTAGTCCTGGGTCTGGATGGCGCCCAGCCGGGCCTCGGGCCTGATGAAGCGATCCATCTGGGCCTCGAAGAAGCGGCGGTTGGCCAGGAGATGCTCGGGATCTGTGTCGTCGAGCGGATAGAGCAGGGCGCAGCGCAGGGCCTGGATCACCGCCGAGGTCACGTTGTACATGGAGCGCTGGAAGGTGATGCCCAGCTGGATGAGCTGGTCTTCCTCACCGCGGCGATGCTGCTTGTAAAGCGCCAGCAGGTAGGGCGGCAGAAAGTGGAGCATGTCCTGCATCAGCAGGGTGGGAGGGATGCCCGCTGAGCCGACGGGATAGACATCGGCGTAGAGGATGCCGTAGTGGAAATCGGCCTGGTTCTCAGGCACCTGTCCCGCCTGGGCGTTGTAGCTCTTGGTGCCGCGGAAGGGGGCAGTCCGGTAGAACACCGCCTCCACATAGGGAAGAGCCGCTTCGTAGAGCCAGGTGAATCCTTCCGATTTGGGAATCACCTCGATGCATTCATCGCCCACATAGACGTGGTGATAGATCGGCCTGCCGGCTACCGCGAAGATGCCGTTCACCAGGAAGTTCATCGCATCGGGCACGCCCTGGAAACCGCCCTCGTCGTAGATATCGCTCATCTCGAAGAACACCGGAGCCATCACCTCCCAGAAGAGTCCGAGGTTGGCGTAATAGCTCATCTGCTTCACCTGCTCCATGAACATCTCAGGGAACAACTTGTACAGACCCAGCATCAATGGGTTGCTGCGGAAATAGGCCTTGATCGCCCGGTCGGCATTGGCCCGGTAGGCGTCGCTTTCGAGGTAGTCGTAGAAGCGGCCGCCCATGCCCTGGTGCCAGAGCATCGCCTGCATGCAGGCCTCGGCGAATTCCATGTTGATGCGGTCGTGCCAGAGGTGATGCAGCAGCTTCGGCATCGAACCGGTTTCCCCCTTGGCCATGAACTCCAGCAGCTCGGGGTGGGCCTTCTCGCCACCGCGCCAGATGCGGAGCTTTGATTGGTCGCCGGCGTAGCTGTTGGGCAGATCCAGATACTCCTGGCTGGGGAAATACTTGAAGGCCGGCAGCGGATTGAGGAACACTCGCTCGGCGATGTAGAGCAGATCGCGCCAGTAGAAATCCATCGGCACGGCATAGGCCTTGTAGATGCCGATGATCTGCATCAGGTTCTCCGGCGTGTCCGGCAGCATCGAGCCGCCGGCCTCGAGTCGGTGGATCACCTCGGCCCACGGATGGGTGGAAGGGGGGATCAGTGGGGTGCTGGCGGGGGGGGCCTGCGGGGTGGCGGTCGGTGGGGTCATGGCGGCAGGTGGCCTGGGGCCGTGAAGGGGGTGGAAAAGGGAATCTCCTTGGCCTGGCCGGACCCGCTGGGGTCATCGGCGAGGAGGAGAGGGATGAGAAAGGTCCAGATCGGTCGGTCGCTGCCGGGCAACCCGGCCGTAGCTCACCCGGCGGTGGAACCGCCGGCAGGCAGCAGGGCAGCGAGGGTGCGAGCGCCGCCGCTGCGAACCTGGGCGCTGGCCAGCTGGGCGGATGGGATGCCGGAGCGCAGAGCCAGGCCGCTGGTGGCGCGTTCACTCCAACCCACCAGCGCCTGGGGCCAGACGCCCGAGAGGATCACCAGCAGGCTGAGGGCCAGGGCTGGGAACCGTTCGCCCCAGCGGGTGGCCTGCCAATGGGCCCGGGCGTTGTCGAGGCGGCCGAAGCCCACCCGATTGAACAGACGGATCGCGTAGACCGCCGTGAAGCCCGAGGCCAGCAGGCAGACCAGGGTGGCGCGGGGGAAGGTGGTCCAGCTGCCCTCGAACACCAGCAGCTCGGCGGGGAAGCCCGCCAGACCGGGGATGCCAGCGGCGGCCATCAGGGCCAGCAGCAGCATGCCAGCGGTGAAGGGCAGGCCCCGCAGGGGATTGAGCAGGCCGGAGAGCTCAGCGATCGCCGTGGTGCCGGTCTTGCGCTCGATCAGCCCCACGCAGGCGAACAGCAGGGCCACGATCAGGCCGTGGGCCAGCACCTGGGCCACGGCGCCCTGCAGGCTCATTGGGGTTGCGGCGGCAATCGCCAGCACCAACAGCCCCATGTGGCCCAGGGAGCTGTAAGCCATCAGGCGGCGGATGTCGACCTGAGCGATGGCATTAAGGGCGCCGTAGACGGCACTCACCGCTCCAGCGGCGGCGATCCAGGCGGACCAGGCGGCCCAGGTTTCCGGCAGAAAGCCAACGCCGAACCTCAGCAACCCGTAGGCCCCCAGCTTCGAAACGCATCCCGCCAGGATCATCACCACGGGGGTGGAAGCCTGGCCATAGGTGAAGGGTTGCCAGCCGTGCAGGGGCACCACCGGCAGCTTCAGGCCGAAACCCAGCAGGAACAGGGCCAGCACCCAGCGGCTGGCCTGGGGGGTGAGAGAAGCCTGGGCGAGATCGGTGTAGCGGAAGCTGAGGCCATTGCGGTTCAGCCAGCCCAGGGCCAGCACTGCAGCCAGCAGGCTCAGACCTGACACGGCGCCATAGGTCAGGTAGCGAATCGCGGCTCCGGCACGCTTCTGGCCGCCCCAGATGGCCACCAGCAGGGTGGTGGGGATCAGCACCAGCTCGAAGGCCAGCACGAAGAGCAGGGCGTTACGGGCCAGGAAGGCGCCCACTACGCCGATATTGGTGGCCAGTAGGAGGGGAAAGAACAGACGGGGGCGGCTCTGGTCGGCAGGAGTGGCCAGGATCGCCAGGGTGGTGATCAAGGCGGTGAGTAGCACCAGAGGGAGCGTCAGGCCATCGAGACCAAGGTCGAACGAGAGGCCCAGCTTCGGAAGCCAGGCCAGCTGCAGGTCGGCCGGGGCGGCCCGCCAGCAGGCCAGGCCCACCAGCAGCTGGGCGGCGGTGCTGAGGGCAGCCAGGTTGCGTACCCTCGACGAAGCGGTGGTGGCGGGCAGCAGAGGAAGGAGCAGGGCCGCGACTAGGGGCAAGCCCGCCAGCAAGAGCAGTGATAGGGGTGGCATCAGCGGAGCGGGCGAAGGAGATCAGGAGTGGCGCTGCCCTGGCCGGACAGGAGCCAGGCGGCCATCAGCAGCACCCCGAGCACGAGGGTGAGGGCGTAGGCCTGGGAGCGGCCTGAGGTGGTGAGGCTGAGGCGGCGGGCCCCCTCCAGGGCGGCCTCGCCGGTGGCGCCGCTGAAACCATCCACCAGCCGTTGATCGGACCAGGAGCTGAGCCGGGCCAGACCCACCACCAGACCCACCACGGTGCGGTGGTAGAAGCGCTCGGTCTGCATGTCGTGAGCCAGCCAGTCCTGAAGACCGCCGAGGGCTGCCGGCAGGTGGGCGAGAGGATGGGGCCGTAGGTAGAAGAGGGCCGAGAGACCGCCTCCTACCAGGGTGGAGAGCAGCAGGGGCACGGCCTCAGGGCCCCAGCCCGGAATCGGCAGCAGGGAACCGGCGACGACGAAAACCCCATTGCGCACCAGGATCTGAGGGAGATGGAGCACCAGACCCGTGAGCAGCAGGGTGGGCAGAGCCATCAGCCAGAGCACCTCCGGTGAACGGGTGGTGAACACGGTGGGCCTGCCGCCCCAGATCTGGCCAAACACTCGGATCAGGCCGGCGCTGATCAGGGCATTGGTGAGCAGCACCAGGCCACCCAGCAGGGCCGGCTGGCTGCTGGTGGTGGTGAGGGCCAGCAGTTCCCGCAGGGCCGCGAAGCCCCCGAAGGGCGGCAGTGCCATCAGGCCGGCCGCACCGCTGAGGAAGGCGATGCCCATCAACGGTCGCTTGCTCCAGAGGCCACCCAGCTGGGTGAGGTCCTGGGTCACGTTGGTCAGCACGATGGCGCCGATCGCCATGAGCATCAGGGCCATTGGCAGGGGGTAGACCAGCATCAGGTGGTCGGCCACCGGGATGCCGCCGAGGCCCACCGCCACAAACAGCAGACCCAGCCAGCTGCTCACCAGGAAGGAGAGGGCCCGCTTCACATCGATCTGGGCCAGGGCGATCAGAGAACCGACAAGGGCACTGGTGCCGCCCACCACCACCAGCAGGCTGGCGGCCAGGGGGCTGAGTTCGATCAGGGGTTCAAGCCGCAGCAGCACCCAGGCACCTCCCACCACCACCACCGAGTTGCGCAGCACCGTGGAGGGCAGGGGGCTCTCCATCGCCTCATCCAGCCAGAGGTGGAGGGGAATCTGGGCGCACTTGCCCATGGGGCCGGCGATCAAGGCGAGCACGATCAGGGTGTAGCCCCCCGGCAGGGCCAGGTGGTTGTTGGCCTGGTCGGCGGCCCAGGCCTGCAGACCGTGGAAGTTCCAGGTGCCGGTGATCGGCAACAGGGCGATCACGCCAGCCAGCAGGATCAGGTCGCCGATCCGCTTGGTAAGAAAGGCGTCGCGGGCCCCCTTCACCACCAGGGGCTGGTTGTACCAGGTGCCCACGATCAGGTAAGTGCCCAGGGTGAGCAGCTCCATGATCACATAGCTGAAAAAGAGAGAATCGGTGAGCACCAGGGCGCAAAGGCCGGATTCAAAGAAGCTCAGGGAGCCGAAGAAACGGGGCCAACCCCAGTCCATCTCGAGGTAGGCGATCGAATAGATCTGCACCAGCACATGCAGGCCGGTGATCAGCGTCATCGCGATCAGGGCGGGCTCGGTGATCAGGCCGTCGAAGCCGATGCGCAGGCCGGCGGTCTGCAGCCAGGTCCAGCCGAAGGTGAGCGGTTGGTAGATCGCCGCCGAGCCGGCGGTGGAATTGGAGTGCAGGGCCACCAGCGCCAGCACGCTGTGCACAAAGGCCACGCTCACCAGCAGGAGATTGAGATAACCGCAGGGCCGCGGTCCGGTGCGGGAGATCAGCCCCGGCGACCACAGCAAGGAGAGCAGGGAGGCCAGCAGGGGGTACAGCGGCACCAGCCAGGCCGTCTGGGCAAAAAACAGGGTCATGGCGGCGGGGACAAGGGATCCGAGAAGGACCATTGGCCGCGAACCTTAAGGGGATTTGGCGCCCCTTGGGTTGCATTGGACCGCAGTGATACCTATCGATGAGCCAAGCAATGGTGATCCCTGCCACCCAAGCGCCCCGCGGCGATGCACCACATCGCTCGATGGTTCGCTTTCCTACAGAACGACCTGACCCTGCTGGCAAAGTGATTGGACACGCGGCATGGTCATGGCTTGCGAGCGATGCGGATGCCGGATGGTGGTGAGGGCCAGGGTTGGCCAGGCCGAGCTCATCTGCACCGACTGCGGCCATCGGGCGGATCCGCTGCTGTATCGAGATCGCATGCGCCGGGCCTGGCTGGGGGTGGTCGCTCTGCTGGCCATTGCCCTAGTGGGTGGTCTGATCTTCACCCTCGCGCTGCTTCAGGACTCCAATCGGGTGAATCCCTCCGGTGCTGACTCCGGGGGGCAGGAACGCGCTGAATGAGGCGCAGTGGCCCCGGGATGCCCGGGATGCCACCGCCATGGGGAAAGCTCACGGTGGCAGGCGGCTGCCTCTACGGCGCCGTGAACGAACAATCAGGGCGATCACAGCGGCCGCGGCCAGGCCCAGGAGCAACAGGCGGCTGATCTGGCCATAGGGGCCAGTGAACTGGCTCACCTGGCCGTAGCCGGCGCCCAGGGCGCGGCCCAGGAGGGTGAGCAGCGTGACCCACAGCAGGCTGCCCGCGAGGGTGGCGATCAGAAACAGGCCCATGGGCATTGCTTCCAGGCCCGCCGGCACCGAGATAAGGGTGCGGATACCGGGCACCAGGCGCCCCCAGAACACCAGACTCACCCCATGGCGGGCGAACCAGGTGCGGCTGGCGGTGAGAGCCTCCTGGTCGAGGCCGATCCTGCGGCCGTGGCGCCCAATCCAGCGGCTCAGACGCTCCTCGCCGAACCAGCGCCCCAGCCCGTACCAGAACCAGCACCCGAGCACCGTGCCGGCCGTGCCCACCAGGATCACCGGCACCAGCTCCAAGCGGCCCTGCTGGACCAGAACACCACCAAGGGGCTGGATCAGTTCCGAGGGAATCGGAGGGATGAGATTTTCCAGGAACATCGCCAGACCAAGGACCAGATAGCCCAGCGGTGGATCCCGCGCCACGGCGGCCTCAATCCAGCCGGGAAGTTCACCAATCCAGACTCCCCACCCCGCAAGGAACTGGGGAAAGGCCTGGAGTGGGCTTGCGGCATCAACCATCAACCATCAAGCATCACTTCGATGAATTCAGGCATCGGCATGCAAGCCGCGGCGCCACTGGCGCCAGATCTTCTCAAGCTCCAGATAAAGGAACAACAACAGGCTGAAGGCCACACAGATCGTCAGTTCGTGGCCGCTCAGGGGCTGGGTGCCGAAGAACTTGGCCAGGGCAGGCACGTAGAGCAGCAGCAATTGCAGCCCCGAAGTGAGCACCACCGCCCAGAGCAGCCAGGGGTTGGAGAAGGGGGGCACCTGGATCAGGGGGAGGTCGCTGCGGGCCGAGAGGGCATGGCCCATCTGGGCTAGGCAGAGGGTGGTGAACACCATGGTCTTCCAGTGATCACGGCTGTGAACCGACGCATAGAGCATCAGCGCAATCACGATCACGGCGAACACCACACCGATGCGCAGGATGTAGGAGCCGATGCCGCGGGCGAAGATCGATTCACCGGGTTCGGCTGGGGCCCGCTCCATCAAGCCAGCCTCGCCAGGCTCCAGGGCCAGGGCTAGGGCAGGAACACCATCGGTCACCAGGTTCATCCAGAGGATCTGGAGCGGCGTCATCGGCACGCCGGTGAGGCCCAGCAGCGGCGCCGAAGCGATCGTGATCAGCTCACCCACGTTGCTGCCGAGGATGTACTTCACGAAGCGGCGGATGTTGGCGTACACCAGTCGCCCTTCCTCCACCGCGCTCACGATCGTGGCGAAGTTGTCGTCAAGGAGCACCATGTCGGCGGCCTCCTTGCTCACCTCGGTGCCCGTGATGCCCATCGCCACGCCGATGTGGGCCTGCTTGAGGGCCGGGGCGTCGTTGACACCATCGCCGGTCATCGCCACCACCTGGCCGTTCGACTGCAACGCTTTCACGATCCGCAGCTTCTGCTCCGGTGCCACCCGCGCGTAGACATTGCAACGGGCCACGGCCTCCTTCAGGGCGGGCTCCTCCATCGCCTCGAGCTCGCGGCCGAGGATCACCTCGCCCTGCTCATCGGTGAGGCCGATGGCGCTGCCGATCGCCCGGGCGGTGAGGGGATGGTCGCCGGTGATCATCACCGGCCGAATGCCTGCCTGGCGGCAGGTGGCCACAGCTTTGGCCACCTCGGGCCGGGCCGGATCCAGCTGGGCCATCAGACCCAGCAGCACCTGACCCTCCAGAGCCTCATCGGGGCTGGAGTGATGGGGTGCGCAGGCGAAGGCCAGCACCCGAAGACCCGAGGCCGCCAGCTGGCGGGCCTGCTCAAGCCACCACTGCTGCTGGGACCCATCCATCGCCACCACGCCTTGGCCATCGATCCAGCGATCGCAGAGGCCGATGATCACCTCAGGGGCCCCCTTGCTGATCAGCAGGCTGGGACTGCCGCTGGCGCTACTGCCAAGGGGAGCCTGCAGGGCGTGGTTGGGATCCTCGATCCACACCGCCATCAGCTGCCGCTCGGAGCTGAAGGGGATCTCGGCGGCCCGGCGGAAGTGACTGCGCAATTCAAAGTCATCGATGCCGGCCTTCAGGGCCACCACCGAGAGGGCCCCCTCGGTGGGGTCACCGAGAATTTCCCAGCTCCCATCGGCCAACTGCCGATGTTCGGCGTCGCTGCAGAGCACGCCGGCCTGGAGCAGCAGCGTGCTGGCCCCCTCCAGGCTGCCCGGCCTGGCCCCTGGTGGGGATTCCAGCGGCGAGGCGGTGATGGTGCCGGCCGGGTCGTAGCCCTGGCCGGTTACGGCCAGACGTTCGGTGCCGACTCTTAGCTCCTGGACCACCTGGCGGTTCTGGGTGAGGGTGCCGGTCTTGTCGGAGCAGATCACGGTGACCGAACCCAACCCCTCCACCGCCGGCAGGCGACGGATCAGGGCGGCGCGGCGCACCATGCGCTGGGTGCCGATCGCCAGGGTCACGGTGATCACGGCCGGCAACCCCTCCGGCACGATCGCCACCGCCATCGACAGGGCCACCTCCAGCAGGTTGAGCGGGTCCTGGCCCAGCAGCAGACCCAGGGCCACCACCACCGCCACCAGGGCCAGGGCGCTGACCACCAACACATTGGCGAGTCCATCGAGCCGCTCCTGAAGGGGCGTGCTCTCGCCGCCGGCGGTGTTGATCAGCTCGGCGATCTGGCCCAGTTCCGTGGCCATGCCGGTGGCCGTGACCAGGGCCACACCCCGGCCCCGCACTACCTCGGTGCCTTGGAACAGACAGTTCTTACGCTCCAGGACCGGCGTGGCGTCCTCGAGCACCAGATCGGATTTCTTGAACACGGCCTCGGCCTCGCCGGTGAGGGCCGCCTCCCGCAGCCCCAGGTCGGCCTCCTCCAGCAGGCGGGCATCGGCGGGCACCCGATCACCCGCCTCAAGACGGATCAGGTCGCCGGGCACGAGGAGCTCGCTGCTGATCCGCTGCCAGGTGCCGTCGCGGCGCACCTGCACCAGGGGCTGGGCCATGTCGCGAAGCGCCAGCAGGGCCTGCTGGGCCTTGCTCTCCTGCAGGTAACCCAGCAGACCGTTAAGCACCACGATCACCAGGATCGCGATGGCGTCCTTGGGGAATTCCTGCTGATGGATCGAAACGGCTGCGGAAACGGCCGCCACCGCCAGCAGCATGATCAGCATCACATTGCTGAACTGGTCGCGCAGGATTTCCCAGGTGCTGCGACCGGCCGAAAGCTCCAGCCGGTTGGGTCCGCGCTCGGCCAGGCGCCTTGAACTCTCGGCTGTATCAAGACCCTCAGGGCCCACGCCGAGACGGTGTTGACATTCGACAGCGCTAAGACCATGCCAAGGGATGGACCCGTGGGAAGCCTCCCCTGAAGGAAGCGCCGCGGCAGTGGTTGGAAGCGATGCGGTCAAGGGGCCGGAGCGGCGGTCGGGGCAAGAGTAACCATGTCGGCGGCGCCGTAGGTTCTGTGGGCGAACCTTCACGCCGAACGTCGCCCGGGAATGCCGATCATCTCCAGGTTCGACAACCTCCGCAGGGTGCTAATCGGCTCACCATTGCCCACCAGCGCCCAGCACGAGGAGCGCTTCAACAACGCGGAAGCGCTGGCGATCCTCAGCTCCGATGCCCTCTCATCGGTGGCCTACGCCACCCAGGAGATCGTGCTGGTGCTGGGCATGGCGGGCAGCGCCGCCCTGGGCCTCACCTTGCCGATCACGGGCCTGATCATCGGCCTGATGCTGATCGTGGCCACCAGCTATCGGCAGACGATCAAGGCCTACCCCCTCGGCGGCGGCTCCTACCGGGTCTCGCAGGACAACCTCGGCAAGATCCCCGGCCTGGTGGCGGGCGCCTCCCTCTCGATCGACTACGTGCTCACCGTTGCCGTGAGCGTGGCCGCCGGCATCGCCGCCCTCACCTCCTACTTCCCCGGCCTCGACACCTACCGCGTGCCCCTCTGCCTGGTGGCGGTGCTGCTGGTGATGGTGGCCAACCTGCGCGGCGTGAGTTCCAGCGCCAAGTTGCTCAGCTTCCCCACCTATCTGTTCATGGGGGTGGTGGTGATGATGTTGGTGGCCGGGGCCGTCAAAGTCCTCGGCGGCAGCCTGCCCACCATTGGCCCGGACGAGCAGACCCGTTTATTGGCGCCGACCCTGGAGGCGGAGGGGGGGCACCTGATGGCATTCGGCCCCGTGCTGCTGATGCGGGCCTTTAGCTCCGGCTGCGCCGCCCTCACCGGCATCGAAGCGATCAGCGACAGCGTGGCGGCCTTCCGGCCGGTGGAGTGGCGCAACGCCCGCAAAGTGCTCACCGTGATGGTGCTGCTGCTGGCCACGATGTTCGGCGGGATCAGCGCCTTGGCCCACCACACCGGCATCGTCTACGCCGAGAACGGCCCCACGCTGCTTTATCAGCTGGGCAGCCTGATCTTCGGCAACGGGGTGCTGCTGGCCGTGCTGCAGCTGGCCACCCTGCTGATCCTCCTGCTCGCCGCTAATACCGCCTACGCCGACTTCCCACGCCTGGCGGCCTTCCTAGCCCAAGACGGCTTCCTGCCCCGCCAGCTGGCTTCCCTGGGGGATCGGCTGGTGTTCAGCAATGGCATCTTTGCCCTGAGTGGCTGTGCCGCCCTGCTGCTGGTGATCTTCAACGCCAGCGTGACCCGCTTGATCCCCCTCTATGCGGTTGGGGTGTTCATCAGCTTCACCCTTTCCCAGGCCGGCATGGTGGTGCACTGGTTGAAAGAGAAGGGCCAAGGCTGGCTGGGTAAGGCCCTGGTCAACGGATTCGGGGCGGCCATCACCGCGGTGGTGAGTCTGGTGCTGCTTTACAGCAAGTTCACCTACGGAGCATGGTTAGTGCTGGTGGCGATCCCGCTACTGATCAGCCTGTTCCTGAGAATTCGCAACCACTACGACGTCGTGGCCCGGCGGCTGCGGATGTCCGCCGACAAGTTGCTCAAACTGCCGGATCCCCCCGTTTCCGGTGGCATGCCAACCGTGGTGCTGGTGGGCCAGTTGCACCGCGGCAGCTTCGAGGCGATTCGCTTTGCCCGCACCGTGGCCAGCGATCTGGTGGCACTCCATGTGGACCTGGGCGGCGACCGGACCCAGGCCTTCATCGAGCAATGGGAGCGGCAGGTGCCCGGCGTACGGCTGGTGGTCCTCGATTCCCCCTACCGCTCCCTGGTGGATCCGGTGGTGGATTTCGTGAAGCAGTTCGAGCTGGACCACCGCAAGGACCGCAACCGCTTCTGCATGATCGTGCTGCCGGTGTTCGTGACCCAGCACCGTTGGGAGAACCTGCTGCATAACCAAAGCACCATCTTGCTGCGCCAAGCCCTGCGGGAACAGGGCACCCGGGTGGTCACCACCGTGGGCTTCTATCTCTGAGTGTGGCGATCAGGCCCGGCGGGAGTGACGCAAGGAATCCCCGAACGACAGCATCAGCAGCAACAGGCCGATCACGCCTGTGAGCCACTCGGGCACATGGAGATGATGCTGACGCAGCAGGATGCCCCCCAGCATCACCAGCCCCAGGGCGCCGATGGCGTAGTGGGCGCCGTGCTCCAAAAAGATCAGCTTGTCGAGGGCCTTCTCCCGGCTCAGCATCAGGGTGAGGGAGCGGATGAACAGGGCGCCGAGGCCCAGTCCGGTGAGGATCAGGCCCAGGTTGGAGGTGATCGCGAAGGCGCCAATCGTGCCATCGAGGCTGAAGGAGGCATCCAGCAACTCCAGATAGAGGAGGCTGGCCAACCCGCCCCCGGCGGCCAAACGGGCTCCGGCCTGCTCCTCATCCCCGAAGGCCTCTGCCAGCGAGGTGCTGAGCAACTGCAGCACCAGGCCGATCAGGCCAGCGATCAGCACATCGGCCCGCTGCACTCCAGGAAGCGCCAGATCCACCGCCAACAGCACAATCAAAGCGAGGGCGATCTCCAGGGATTCGATCCGGCCGGCGGCACTAAGCCGGCGTTCCAGCGGCTTGACCCAATGGAGGGTCTTGGCTTCGTCGAAGAAGTAGCGGAGAAACACCATCAGCAGAAACATGCCGCCGAAGGCCAGGATGCGGGGCTCCGCCAGATCCAGCAGCTCCCGGTAGCGGGCTGGGTGATGCAGGGCCGCATCGAGGGCCTGGCGCACCCCAACCCCACCGGCCAGGGCCACCATCAGCAGCGGGCCTGCGAAGCGCACGCCGAACACCGGAATCACCAGACCCCAGGTGAGAAAGAACCGCTGCTGGCCCGGAGTGAGCTGATCCAGCACGCGGGCGTTCACCACGGCGTTGTCGAAGGAGAGGGAGATCTCCAGCAGCAGCAGCACCAGGGTGATCCAGGCGGCCGTGAGGCCCTGCAGACCGAGAACGATCGCCAGGCCGGCGGCACAGCAGGCAACCGGAACGTAGAGATAGCGCAGGTAGCGCATGCTAAGGGGCGAGGCGGCCAGGCCCATGATGGCCGATCGCCCTGGCAAGCCCCTAACCCGATCCGGCCGGTGGGCCGTGGATCCTTCTGGGTCTGCAGGGTGGTCCAAACCTTTGGGTCAGGGCCACCGGGGGCATGGCCTGCAATGGCGAGATCGAAACCGGCCCAAGGAACGCCTGGGGCCCATCGAGCGGGCTGAGGTTTCGCCAACGGCAGCGGCTCAGTCGGTCGAGTCCTGCGGGGAACGGGACTCCACAGCCCCAGCGGTCAGCGGGGACCCAGGCGCAGGCCGGGGAAGCGGTGGAGTCGGTGGCTCGGCGGCCGTGAAGCGCTCCAGGCGACTGAACAATCGCGGCAGTAGCAGCAGGATCGCCACCACCGCCAGGGCGCCGAGTCCGAACTGCACCACCCCCTCCACCATGCGATCGAGGGGAATCCAGCGGCCGCCGAGCCAAGCCAGGCTCACCATGGTGGAGGACCACAGCAGGGCTCCGACGAGATTGCAGAGGAAGAAGCGGCCGTAGGGCATGCCCACCGCACCGGCCATCGGGCCCGCTATCACCCGCAGCACCGCCACAAAACGGCCGAGCAGCACGGACTTGCCGGCATGGCGGAGAAAGTGCTCGCGCATCTTGTCGAGCTCGGCGGGGCCCTGGCCTAGCCAGCCGCCCACCCGCAGGATCAGTCCCCAGCCGGCCCGGCGGCCTACCCAGTAGCCGATGTTGTCACCCAGCACGGCCCCGCTGGCGGCGGCGGCCATCACCCCGAGCGGATGGAGCTGGCCACTGCCGGCCGCGTAGCCGCCGAGCAGGGTCACGGTTTCACCCGGCAGGGGCAGACCGGCGTTCTCCAGGAGCATCGCACCGAAGATCACGCCATAGCCCCAGCGGACCAGCCAGTCGCGCAGGGTTTCAAGACCCGGAGAAAGCTCGAGCAGGCCGGGTGGCAACAACATCGCGTGGGGGACAGCCCATCAGCCGAGGTCAACCCTATGGCCCGCACCGCCGGGGCGTCGGTGGGGATCGCCGCTCCCTGTCGATGCCAGGGGACACAGCCGGGAGAGGGGTTCAGAGATGGCCGGTCCAGAGCCAGCGGCGAAAATGGAGCTGGTTGCGCAGGGGGCCGGGCCAGGTGAAGCGGGGAATCGCCAGGCGGGGGGTATCGAGGGTGATCGGTTGGGCATCCACCGTGGCCACCTGCACGTAGTGGCGCGAGCAACGTTCGGCGTCGCCGCTCCGGTAGCTGTTGAAGGGGTAGGAGAAGGCCCGCGGGGCTTTTCCCATGACCCGTTCAATCTCCTGACTGGAGCGGATCAGCTCGGCCTCGAAGGCGTCGTCATCGAGGCACTGGCGGGGATAGTGGTGATGGCCGTGGCTGCCGATTTCATGGTGGGCGCGGCGGGTGGCCTGGAGATCGGCCGCGGTGGGATAGAGCTCCCGGGCCAGGCGAGCCAGTTCATCGCCAGCCCCGGCGCGAGCCGTGGCCTCGGCTAGCAGGTCCTCCACCGCGGCCATCGGTTCGGCCTGGCGCAGGTGGGCCACCAGGGCATTGCCGACCAGCCCCCGACTGGCCGGAAGACGCTCATGGGCAAGGGCCTCGAGGGCCTGGGACAAATCGGGATCATGGGCATGCCAATAGAGGCTGTGTTCCCAGATCAGCGAGGGAGCATCGATGAGAGCGGTGGATTGAAAGAGCACCCCACGGATATCGAGCCACTCGAGCACACCGGTAGCACTGGTGTACATATCGCGCAGGCAATCATCGAAGCTCACAATCACAGCAAAGTGATTGCGACGCGGAAAGTAGCCATGCCGCAGATCCGAGAAGGTGAGGAAGTGGGCCCCCTGCATCTTCAGAAAACTGAGTTCATTCAGCAGCGTTCCCGGTGGGATTGGCGGCACCCCGAAACGGTCCAGGAAGGGGAATCGACCAGGATGATCAACGCGGTGATAAAGCAGGCAGAGAATCTTGCCGTTCAGCCGCCGGCGCCAATAGGGATCGAAAGGGGGCAGAAAGAGCAGGTCCTTGGCGCGATTCGCCACCCGGCGCATTGGAGCCGCCATCAGCCTTGCCCCCCAGTGGCGCCCACCAGCCGCACCGCTGCATCACGCGCCTCACGATCGGCGAGGTACTCGGCCAGCAGCCCCCCTTCCAGCCTGCGGTTCGCCTCCAGCCGCTGCCAGGGTTCGTAGCGGTAGCCGGTGCGCTGCAGGAAGAGCTTGCCCTTTTCCCATTGCGGCACCCGCGCCGCCCTCCCCTCCACCAGCTCGCGGGCCCCCAGAAGTAGCAGTTCGATCCCCACATGGAAGCTGCGCACGTCGATGGTCTCGAAGTTATCGCCGGGCTCCAGCGGCACTTGGGCGGAGCGAATGATGTCGCCGCTGTCGATACCGGGATCGATGTGGTGAACCGTCACCCCCACCAGTTCCGGGTGACCTTCAAGGATCATGTAGAGATTGCAGTTAGCGCCGCGGGAGTAGGGGGATAGGCCGGTGTGGAGGTTCACGATCCCGTGGCGCAGGAGCGGCTTTAGGGCCAGCACCGGTTCTCGCAGGAGCTGGGTGCCATTCACAAGCACGAGGTCGGGGGCGAGCCGCTCCAGAAAGGCCACCGTCTCTGGTCCATTGATGGCATCGGTATGAAGCAGCGGCACTGTGGGCGGGATGGAGGGTTCCTCCCCCTGGGGACGGAACAGGCGATCCTGCAGGGAGCGGCCCAGCCGTTCAAAGGGCGGCAAGGCCCCCCGCGCCTGGATCTGCCGCAACAAAGCGCTCGGATCACGGTAGCGCTTCAGCCGGGCCAGGCGGCCCTGTCGGGCGGAGGCGGGTGGATGCTGCAGCACCACCCCCACCAGATCGAACACCTGGCTGGCCCGCTGCACCAACCAGCGCTGGTAGAGGCCGTCGCAGCACAGCACCAGCACCCGGGTGGACGGGGTGGGCCCCCCAGAGCGCGCGCCCTCAAGGGATCCGGAATCTGACCCTGGAGCGTCGAGTGAACCCATCCTGAAACGAAGCTGGCAGGATTATCATCGGATCGGGCTGCCGGGCAGCTGTAACCACGTCATGGCTGTGCGCGATGTCCTGCTCAGCGGTGATCCACGGCTGCGCCAGCCCAGCCGGGCCGTGCCCCCAAGTCAGTTCGGCGGCGAGGCCCTGTTGGCGCTGGTACAAAACCTGCGCGACACCATGGCCGCCCGCGATGGCGCTGGTTTGGCGGCGCCTCAGATCGGGGTTCCCCTTCAGGTGGTGATCTTCGGCATCAGCCGCAATCGGCGTTACCCCCAGGCACCCCTGATTGCGGAAACGGTGCTGGTGAATCCGGAGCTCACCCCCCTGGATCTGGAGCTGGAAGCCGGCGAGGAGGGCTGCTTGAGCGTGCCAGGGCTGCGGGCTTCGGTGCCGCGCTGGCGACGGGTTCGCTACGCCGCCTTCACCCCCAGCGGTGAACCACTGGTGCGGGAGGTGGACGGGTTCCATGCCCGCGTGGTGCAGCACGAATGCGATCACTTGGAGGGCATTCTGTTCACCGATCGGCTGGGCTGAGGCTGTTGCGGCAGCCCAGCCAGCCCTTCGGGCTTCCGAGGCCACCGATCCACGGCAGCGGAGCAACAGCGCCTTCCCGAAGAGCATCAGCAGAGCCCAGGCGGCCCCGGCCGCCTTCACCCCCAAGGCAGGGCAGATGCACAGGCTCGCAGGGCTGACCGCTTAGGCGTTCGCTGAAAAACCCGGCTCCCTCTGCCAAAATTGATCAGCTGCCCATTCGTTGATGCGAGGCCAACAGGAGCGCAGCGGCTCAATGTTCTTCTACGTCTCGATCGAGGAGCGGATCCATGCCAGCCATCCGGATCAGGCTCTGGATCGACTCAATCCAACCTTCTGCAGGCTGTATGCGCCTGGAAGGCCGCCCATCGTTTCTACCGAAGCAACTGCTCCTGGCTTTGTTGCTGCAGGCTTTCTGTGGGATACGCTCCGAACGCTTGCTGCTGGAGTAGCTCCACTACAACCTGCTGTTTCGCTGGTTTGTCGAACTGGGCCTTACGATGCAATGTAGTAGCGTCCCCAGTATAGCCTCTGGCCGACTGCGTCTACACCAATAACAGTGTCCGGCTCCTCAATGATGTCGTCATGGGGCTGTTCCTGGAGAAGTTGATAGGCGCTCTCGAGGTTGAACCGCTGCTCAGTGACGACCACTTCTCTTTCGATGGCACATTGCTGCAGGACTGGGCGTCACACGCCTCCTTGAAGCGGATCGATGGCCAGGAGGACCCTCCGCCTCCACCCACAGGTCCAGGTGAGGGGTTCGGTGCTCCCAAAGTAGGCAACAAGCGAGCCAAAGGCGACTTTCGCGGCATCGAGCTCAGCAACGAGACCCACCGTTCCAGCACCGATCCCGAGGCTTTGCTGGCCCGCAAATCCAATGCCCATCCAGCGCAGCTGAGCTACCGGGGAGACGTGCTGATGGGCAACCGCCACGGCCTGATTGCCGATTGCCGCGTCACACAGGCCACGGGCACCGGTGAGCGGGATGCCGCCAAGGAGATGGCAGTGGACCTCGCCGGTGCCCATCAGAAGACTGTCGGCGCTGACAAGAACTACGACACCAAAGGTTTGTGGCTGAGATGCGGCGCATCGGTGTCACACCGCACGTGGCGCAGAACACCGCCCGCAGCGGTGGTTCAGCGATCGATGGCCGCACCACCCGTCCGTGGGCTATGCCAAGTCGATCAATGCCCGCCGGGGAATCGAGAAGGAGTACGAGCTCCGCTCGACTTCGTCTAAGGTTGGTTCGAGGCGTTTGGCGGACTGCGGCAGTTCAAACTGCGCGGCCAAGAGAACGTCAGTGCCGTGTTGGGCCTGCACGTAATCGCCTACAACCTGATCCGCTTGGGCAACCTGCTTTTGGCGCAGCCTTCTCCGCAGGAGTAGCCCGTGATGGAGGCAGCATGAACAGTCTGTTGCCCAGAGGTGTGCCCAAGAGAACAACCAATGCCTTGCAGACAGGCCAACGATGCCGAAATCGGGCTGGAACCAGCTGAACATCTCCCGGTGGATGCTCCGAAATTGCACCAGCCGTGAGGTCTCATCTCCACCGGGTCGGGTTGCGAGCGCTTAAATCTTCGATCATATGGCGCTGATTGACTGCATTTCCTGTATGCATTATTGCAAGGGTTGTGGTTTCTACAGGTGTGGGTCGTGGATCGGAGGGCTGGGCGAGAGCTAGGAGTCTGTTGCGCGTAGATCTCCGAGCAGAAGATGGTGACGTTTCAGCTGCCGAAGAGATTCAGACCGGAATCAAACTGAGAAAGACGTGAATCGATTGCGGGTCGATGATTCGCTCAGTTCAGCTGTTCTGCAATCGATCTCGGGCTTTTGACTGGCCTGAAGTGAGGGCACCGGCAAGACCCAACTGAGACCGAATTTGGCGCTGGTGTGGA
>CALRXC020000021.1:0-60343 GCA_943372025.1 Synechococcus sp. UW140
ACTGGCGCCCGAACGCTTACCCCCAACGGCACCACCCCTGCAAAGGGCCCTTGGCATGCTGCTGCTACCGGAAGAGCAGCTGCCCGATTGCTCGAAGGCGATCCGGGTCGAAGCCGCCGGCACCAGCCTGGATACCGAGATCGATGATATGATCGCCGCTATCTTGGTGGCACGCTTCAGCGGCCGCACCATTCCCGAGATCTGCGCCATGGGTGGGATCACCGTCGACGACTTCACCAGCAGCGTGGCCTACCGCGAGATCTTTGGCCTAGGCCGCCAGGAAGGCCGCCAAGAAGGCCGCCAAGAAGGCCACCAGGAAGGCCGCCAAGCCGAAGCCGCTGCCCTCACCTTGCGCCAGCTGCAACGCCGCTGCGGCACCCTCAGCTCGGCTCAACAGTCCCGCATCCAGGGCCTGCCCTTGGGCAATCTCGAAGCCTTGGCCGATGCCCTGCTCGACTTCCAGGGTCCTGACGACCTCAACGCCTGGCTGAGCCGCCACGCCACCTGAGCCCCGCACGCTTCAGCGGCCGCACCATTCCCGAGATCTGCGCCATGGGAGGGATCACCGTCGACGACTTCACCAGCAGCGTGGCCTACCGCGAGATCTTTGGCCTGGGCCGCCAGGAAGGCCGCCAGGAAGGCCGCCAAGAAGGCCGCCAGGAAGGCCGCCAAGCCGAAGCCGCTGCCCTCACCCTGCGCCAGCTGCAACGCCGCTGCGGCATCCTCAGCTCTGCCCAACAGGCACGCATCAAGGACCTGCCTTTGGGCGATCTCGAAGCCTTGGCCGATGCCCTCTTGGATTTTCAGGGCCCCGAGGATCTCGCTGCCTGGCTGAGCCGCCACGCCAGCTGAGCCCGCAGCGGCCGCAGCGTTTCCCAGCTCGGCGCTATCGGTCAGGCCGCCAGCGGGCCGCCCCGGTTCTCGAGGTTGTCGAGGGGGGCATTCCGATCGCCGCCCTCGGCCTGGGCGGGGAGGGGAATTTCGATCGAGGTCACCACATGGATCACATCGCGCAGACGCATGGCATCGGCGAACCAGCCCATCGCCTGCTCCACATCGCCGCGGCTCTCGGCATCGCTGGCCTGCTCCTCATGGGCCTCGGCCAGCAGGGCCAGCCAGCAGAGGGTGCGGGCCTGCACCACCGAGAGATCGAGCTCATCGGGCTGGCTCTCGGCGATCCGCTCGCTCTCCTGCTGCACCAGCAACCGCAGCCGCAGATCGTGGAGATGGGTCATCCGGCGAGGGTGCGCTGCCATCACACTACCCATGGTGGGCCTGCCTGGGAAGACGCCAGGGATGGAGCCTGTCGACAACCGGTTGGCGATTCGATGCCCAGATGACGGCGGCGTCAGAGGGCTTACTGCAGCTGAAGCTGCAAGGCCGCTGCGGCGGATCCGGTGCTTGGCCAGCATGTGAACGCCTACATCCTGATCCGCCTGGGAAACCTGCCCAACCCGGCAGTGGCGGCGACACGAAGAGGTGGAGTTGCTTAGAGGTACGCCCTGGCGGCAGGGACCAGCTCTCTCAGGAGGCCAGAAACGCAACTGGTCAGGAAAACTTGTGCAAAATCTTTCCCCATGCTTAAAGGACATCTGTAATGGCAGCTCAAGGGCTACTGTTTAGACATCTCTCCGCAGCCTGCCTTGCTTGCAAGGGATCCCTAACCTGAATCCCATTCAAAGGTTGCGGACTCACCAAGACTGTGCAACAATGGAACAGCAAAGTTTTTGCTGCCTTCCAGCATCTTCCTTCCAATGAAAAAGTTTCTATTGGTCGCAGGCGCTTTAGCTGCTGCTACCGCTCCCTTCCTGGCAATTTCCCCAGTCCAAGCTGCAGCCTGCCCAGGGAGTTCTGTTGCGCTTTCAACTCTTACTCCCCTGGCATTCTCCTGCACTCAAGGCAACTTTACATTTACACTTAATGAGTTCACTGGTTTTATCCCTACTGATTCTATTTCTTTCTCCAATCCCACCACTGCTGACTTTGCTTTCTCCCTTAATTCCGACACTCCCTGGGTATCTGGCTCAAAAGTTTTGAAGTATAGTGTTGCGCCCCTTAGCCCTAAGTTACTTAAAGGGTACACTTCTGGGATGTCCGCGGCTGGAACAAACCCCAAAGCTGGTACCTTTACTATAGCCGGAGCAGCTGGCGATGCTGTCAGCACCCTAACCAACAGTAATGCCACAAATTCTGAAGTATTTTATCCAGTGCCAAACGTTCTCACCATAGATACTTTTACCGCAACTCTGGGTAGTATTTCCGGTAATGGAATCCAGTCAGTGCAAGGTTATGTTATGTCATCAGACCCAGTCCCTCCTTCTTCGGGAGTTCCCGGCCCTCTGCCTATTTTAGGTGCTGGAGCTGCATTTGGCTTCTCACGCAAGCTGCGTAACCGCATCAAAGCTGCGGCTTGATTGCAACGTCGCTCCATTCGCAATCAATCCTCCCTTAGGGGGGGATTTTTTTTGCGGATTATCTTACACCTAACAGCACCCATAATTGCACAATGGGTGCACGTGTTAAAATCTTTTCTCAGTCCATCAAGCAAAGCCAGTCAGTGCAAATTGAAGAAATGGAATCATTCGGTGATTCAGGCTCCGTAGCGCCCACCAGACGCCTGAAAGAGAAAGCCGCATCAACAATTGCAGTTATCGGCTGGTTGCTCATTGGCAGTAGCCTCAATGCAATCGTATTCAACTCATTCCCCTTGAAGCTCGCTACACCCGAATGGCAACTAAGTCTTATCGCTGCATTGATCTCATCAAGCACATCTCTTCTGGTTGGCGCCACTCTCATCATCCTTTCACTGGTATTCAATCCAAAAGATAAAATCCTGCAAAACTGGAATCTCACCGTGACCCGTTTAGCCTCATGGCTGGTAATTGTGCTGGTGCTCAGCATCCCCTTGCAGTATTACCTCGGCTCACGCGCAATTAAAAATCAAACAAACAGCGCCTATGAATCAATTAAGAACCTCAGGTCCATCGCGAGGGGGATCAGCGCTGTTAAATCAGAGAACGATTTGCGCCTCTACGTGGCCTCACTGCCCAATGCCCCCACTCTGCCAGCGAAGTTTGATGCCGCCTTCCCGGTCATCAAACAACGTGCGATAGAAAACATTCAGACCCAAATAAATAAGGCAACTGAAAATACCGAACTTCAAAAATCTCAAGCAACTCAAGTTTTTCTGAAAGAAGCCATTAGAAATACTGCCCAAGCCATCATGATGGCGGCCGCATTCTCAGCACTGGCCGCTTTTAACACGAGGACAACAAACGCAGTGACCAAATTGTTCACACACCTCCTGTAGAAAAAATTGGAATTGTGCCCACCATCGTCCCGATCAAGCCGTCCACTCATTGCAACAACTCCTAGTCGTTGGCCAGCACGGCTGAAGCGACAGAAAAGCAACATTGCAGCTACGGCCTGCCTTAAAACCGCTTGCGGAGCTAGAGCCTTCAAGCAACGGGGCTGGCGGGTCTCGAACCCACGACCTACGGCTTAGAAAACTGTCGGAGTCCATTGGGACACCTGGAATCTGGCCTCGAGCGCCCAGAAGCGCCCAAGAAGGGCCAAGCCCGATCCCTTCGGGCAGACACGGCGACCAACAAGGCCCCAGATGGTGCCCACTCCCTGCCGGTGCTGGTGCGGGCCGCCCTGGCCCGCGTGCAGTTCGAGACCATCCACCCGTTTCTGGACGGCAACGGTCGCTTGGGCCGGCTGCTGATCGTGCTGATGCTGATCGATGCCGGGGTGCTGCAGCAGCCGCTGCTCTATCTGAGCCTGTTCTTCAAGCAGCACCGCAGCCGCTACTTTGAACGACTAAGCGGCATCCGCCAGGACGCGCAACCGCCTTTTTGCCTACGACGCCTATCTGGCGATTCTCAGCGAAGGCGCTGAACCGCTCTGAAAGGGCCCAGACCTGCCCAGATGGGGAGTGCGGACGGCACTGCTCGGGATGCCCGAGTGCAGCGCGGACCTCGCGCAACTCCTAGCAACCTCCTAATTTGGACAAAATTAGGAGTTGATTGGGAGTTGCCCAGACCTCCATCGCTGGAGGCACTGCTCTCCCAAACCGGCGGGTTGCATGAGGCCATGCCCGTGCTCGCGCAGCTCGCCCAGACCAGCGGGGGAGAGCGGTATCTGCACTGGGATGAGCTGCGCCGCCGCCCTGCCCCGCAAGGCCTGAGCCATGAGCAGTGGTGGCTGGCGGAAAAGCTCTCCAGACGCGGCACCGGTACTCCGCTGCCCCTGCTGAGCAGCGATGGCACGCCTTTCTGGTTCTGCCAGCCGCCGCCGCTGCTCAAAGGTCTGCATGAGATCGACATGAAGGCCGGGGCCAGCGTGATGGCCCCGGAGGCCGTCACCACGCCCTCCACACGCGATCGCTACCTGCTGAGTTCACTGATGGAGGAGGCGATCACCTCCTCCCAGATGGAGGGCGCCGCGACAACCCGGGACGTGGCCAAGGCCATGATCCGCAGCCACCGCGCACCGAGGGATCGCTCCGAGCAGATGATCCTGAACAACTTCCGGACGATGCAGCGGATCCGGGAACTGAAGGATCACTCATTGACTCCGCAGCTGGTGCTGGATCTGCATCGGCTGGTGAGCGAGAAAACGCTGGACGACCCCGCCGATGCCGGCCGGCTACGGCCTCCCGGCATGCAGGTGGTGGTTGATGACATCGATGGCACGGTGTTTCACGTACCGCCGGCAGCAACAGAGCTGGAAGCGCGGCTGGAGCAGCTATGCCGTTTTGCCAACGGTGAAACCCCGGCCGTGTTCATTCATCCGGTGGTGCGGGCGATCACCCTGCACTTCTGGCTGGCCTATGACCACCCGTTCTGCGATGGCAATGGCCGCACAGCCCGGGCGCTCTTCTACTGGTCGATGCTCAAGCAGGGGTACTGGCTGTTTGAGTTCATCTCGATCTCCTCGGTGATCAACCAGGCCCGGGCGAGGTACGAGCGCTCATTCCTGCTCTGCGAGACCGATGACAACGACCTGACCCACTTCCTGCTGGCCCAGGTGACGGTGATCCAGCAGGCGATCGCCAATCTGCACGCCTATCTGGAGCGCAAGGTCAATGAGGTGGCCGTGCTGCAACGGCGCCTGGAGGGCATGGATGGGCTCAACCACCGCCAGCTGGCGCTGCTGCGCCATGCCCTGCGCCATGCAGGGTTCCGCTACACGGTGCTCTCCCACCAGACCAGTCATGGCGTCAGCAACCAGACCGCCCGCAGCGATCTGCAGAAGCTGGCAGGCGGCGGCCTGCTGACCCAGGAGAAGGACGGCAAGCGCGACCTTTTCCGCGTGCCTGCTGATCTACCAGTGCGCCTGCAGAACTGAGCAGGGAGCCTGGCCGCTGCCCGATCACCGCACGGCCACCTCCCTCAGCGGGGGATGCACCGGAGGACACACCTTGCTCCCCCACCAGAACCAGAGCCCTGACAGCGATCTCCCGATGGGGGGACCCGGGGGAGCCTCGCTGGCCTGATCCGGATAGGCAAGACCCGTGCTGATCCTGTGCTACCTGAGCCCCGTCCCAAGCGGATCGGTCGGCCGGAGGGGGGGGCACCGGACTTGCCTAACCGTGGTTGAGCCGTGCCGATTTGCCTAGCCTATTGCCTAACGCGAGGGGAGAGTCTTGCCGCTTTTCCGGGGGTTCTCTTCCCTGAGAACCCTTGCTGTGAATGGGTTTATTGAGGACGGGGCTGGCGGGACTCGAACCCACGACCTACGGTTTAGGAAACCGTCGCTCTATCCGGCTGAGCTACAGCCCCATTTCAACCAGCCTATCGCCAGCGAAGCCCTCCCTCCAGCAGCCCTCCCTCCAGCAGCCCTCCTCCAGCAGCCCCCCTCCAGCAGCCCGCCTCGACTGGGCAACGACCAGCCGCCGGCTGCTTAACATCAACCCTGGAAAGTAGCCGAGGTGATCGCGATCGGTGGAGCGTTGCCAAGGTTTCGGCCACGGTGGTGTTCCGGCCGGTTGAGGAAAGTCCGGGCTCCCCGATGGCCAGGCCTGCCGGGTAACGCCCGGTGCGGGCGACCGTGAGGACAGTGCCACAGAAACACACCGCCGATGGCGACCTGCGGGCCTCGGTCCGCCGGCCGCACAGGTAAGGGTGCAAGGGTGCGGTAAGAGCGCACCAGCGGCATCGAGAGGTGCCGGCTCGGTAAACCCCGGCCGGGAGCAAGGCCAGGGCTTCGGCCCGCGGAACAAGGGTTGGCCATCGTTCCCGTTCCGTTCCCCCAGTGCCGCTCGAGGCCGCCGGTAACGGCGGTCCCAGACAGATGGTCACCCCCGCCGCCTGGCCCCCGGGCCCGGCGGCGGTGAACAGAACCCGGCTTATGTGCTGCTTTCCACCCCTTGCTCAGGATGGGCCTTGTCCAGCGGGCCCGAGGGCTGAATGCCATCCCCAGCTGGCATCCCCAGCTGGTCGAGGGAGAGCGGCTGGCCCCCGGGCCCGGCTTCAGTCTTTGCTCCACGCTTCCTGCATCGAGAGATCAAGGGCACGCGCCATGGTGACGAGCACCTGCCGCACCTCAGCAACGTCGCTCCGGCCAATCGGCCCCTGCAGTTGCTGGCGCAGCACGGTGGTGGGCAGCCAGCTCATGGCAAAACTGAGTCTCTCCAGGCCACTCCCCTCCTGAGGGCTGAGCGGCACCGCCAGGGGATGGGCCTCCAGCCGGGGATCACTGCTGATCGGCACCACCACCCAGCGCTCCAGCACAGCAGTGGCTGCATCAGGGGCGATCACGATCACCGGCCTGGCCTTGGCATCGCCCAGGCGGCGGTTGCGGGCCCAGCGGTAGATCCTGCCGCGCTCAGCCATCGAGACCCTGCAGCGCAGCCATCCCCATGGCTGCGCCATCGGCCATGGCGTGGTCGAGATCGCCCCCCTGGATCTGAGCCAACTGGCCATAGGCCTCCTGCAGGCGCTCCAGTTCCCGGCGGCGCAGCCAGAACTGAATGGCCTCCGTTACCGAGGCCGAGCGATTGCCGCCCAGGGCATCGAGGGCGGCCAGCAGCTCCTCATCCAGAGACACACTGATCGAACGGGTGGCCATGGACCTGGCAATCTTTCTGCCAGGAATCCTACTGGAATTGAAAGCAACGATTCCCTGCCGGTCGAAGCTTTGCCACCAGGCCGTCCGGCGGCCCAGCGGAAACGGGCGGGGGGCTCCCGCCGGGTAGAGGATGAAGCACGCACCTCCCCATCGTCCGCCGCCGCCATGGGCCAGGCGTCCCGCACACCACCGATCAGCGGCCAGCGCTTGGAGCAGCTGAGCGCACTCCTGGCCAGCCTCGGGATCGATCCCGTCGCCAGCGGCGAGCCGATCGGCGCTGGCCAGCTGCAGGCCGATGCCACGGCCCTGGCCCCGATCGAGGAGGCCCTCACCCACACCTCAGCCGGCCGCGGCCGCAACCATGAACAGCTGGAATTTCTCGGCGATGCGGTGCTGCGGCTGGCCGCCGCCGAGTTCCTCGAGCGCCGCCATCCCTCCCTCAGCGTGGGGCAGCGCTCCGCCCTGCGGGCCCAGCTGGTGAGTGATCGCTGGCTGGCCGAACTGGCCGACCGGATCGAACTGGCCCCCCTGCTGCGGCTCGGGCCGGTAGCCCTCGGCGATGCCAGCGGCCGGGCCACCGTGCTGGCTGAATGCTGCGAGGCCCTCGTGGGCGCCCTCTACCGGCTGGGCGGCGGCAGCCGGGGCGGACTGGAGCTGGTGCTCCGCTGGCTGGAGCCGGCCTGGGAGCGCTCCAGCGCCGAGCTGCTCGCCGATCCAGATCGCCACAACTGGAAAACGGCCCTGCAAGAGTGGAGCCAGGGCCGCGGCCTTGGACTTCCCAACTACCGCTGCGAGGAGATAAGCCGCCGCCACGGCGATCCGCGCCGCTTCCGCGCCCGGGTGCACTGCGGATCGCAGCATGGCCCTGAAGCAGGCCAGGAGGCTCTGGCCCTCCCTGCCGACCCCGAAGCCCAACCAACCGGTTCTGCTCCTGCCGCTGGCCCTGGGTCCGAGGCCGATGGCCGGCCCTCAGACCGCCGTGCGGGCAGAACCACTGAATCCATAATCGCCCCAAACCCAGCCAGCTGTTCTGGCGAGGGCTGGGGTGGATCCCGCCGCGAAGCCGAGCAGCAGGCAGCCCGTGCCGCCCTGACCACCATCAGACGGCCTGAAGGGTGGTCAGGGGAACGGTGATCAGCTTGTCCCAGTTGCCACCTTCGAAGAGCACCGCGGCCCGGCGGCCGCTGATCCGCTGCACGAAGCCCCGGTAGCCGTTGTAGATGGAGCCGGCATCGCTCACCACCACCGTGGTGCCCGGCAGGATCGGGGCTGGGGACTCGGTGGCCATGGCTGCGCCGGGGATGGGGAATGGGCTGCCGCCATTATCGGAGCCACCGGCCCCAACCGCCGCTTTCATCGATTCGACCCGCTCCGCAGCGAGTGGTTGGGCGCAGTTGCGATCGAGGTGGGTGCAGTTGCGATCGGACGGCCCGCCGCGTCCGCCGCCGGCGCGCTGGGCCCCCATCGTTGCGACCTGGTCGGCCTCCATCGAGGGGATGGCCCAGAATCGCGGCGCAGGCTTGGCCGTTTGGGCGCCGAATCCAGGATCCGAAGCCCAACGGTTGAATCCAGGGGCGAGGGCTTGTGTTGGATCAACCCGCCTGGATCACCCGTCTGAATCACCCCCTCCGTAGCCGCCCCATGGCCGATCCCGCTTCCCCCCCACCGGCTACCGCCCCAGGTGTGGCCACGGCTGCACCGCCCGAGCTGCTCGTGGTGGGCCGCCTGGTGGGCGCCCAGGGGCTGGGGGGTGAGCTGCGGGTGCTACCCCTCTCCGACTTCCCCGAGCGCTTCACTCGCCGTGGTCCTCGCTGGCTGCAGGCCAAGGGCAAGCCTGCCCAGCCCGTGGAGCTCCGCAGCGGTCGCCAACTGCCCGGCAAGGAGCTGTTTGTGGTGCGCCTCGCCGGCATCGACAGCCGCGATGCCGCCGAAGCCCTGGTGGGCCAGGAGTTTCTGGTGCCGGCCGCCGATCGCCCCCCCCTGAAGCCGGGGGAATTCCATCTGCTCGATCTGGTGGGGCTGGAGGTGCGGCTACTGGCGGGTGGCCGCCCACCGGAGGCCATCTCCGCTTCGGCGGGCGGCAGCGCTGGAAGCGAACCGCAGGGGGGGGGAAACGAAGAGGGCGATGGCACAGCCAGCGTGGCGACCGAAGGCGTGGCTGACGCGGTGATCGGCCGGGTGCTCGATCTCATCCACGCCGGCAACGACCTGCTGGAAGTGGAACTCAGCGCCGCGGCCCCGGGCGGTGGGCCCCGCCGCCTATGGATCCCCTTCGTGGAGGCGATCGTGCCGGTGGTGAACCTGGCCGAGGGCTGGATCGGCATCACCCCACCGCCCGGGCTGCTGGAGCTCTGAAGCCCGCTGGGGGCCAATCGCCCGCCGGCCATAGACCCTCCGCAACCCTCCTCAAAGGCGCCTGAGTAGCGCCGATCAAGCCTGATCCGGTGGGCCAAGGTGCCCGCTGTTGCCACCGGCCGCCTCCAGCTCAGGTTGAATAGAGCCGACTCGTTCCAGCGCAAACGCCACGGCAGCCATGGCCCCCTCCCCCCTGGTACCGGTGATTCTTTGCGGCGGCACCGGCACCCGCCTCTGGCCCCTCTCCCGCGCCAGTTATCCCAAGCAATACTGGCCCCTGGCCGGCCAGGGCGATGACACCCTGCTGCAGCAGACCCAGCAGCGGCTGGAGGGACTGCCGGAGCTAGCGCCCCCGCTGCTGATCTGCAACGAGGATCACCGCTTCATCGTGGCCGAGCAGTTGCGCCAGATCGGCGTGGAGCCGGCCGGCATCCTGCTCGAGCCCCTCGGCCGCAACACCGCCCCCGCCGTGGCGATCGCCGCCCTGCAGGCCACCGCCAGCGGCGCCGATCCCCTGCTGCTGATCCTGGCGGCCGACCATGTGATCAACAGCCCCGAGCGCTTCCGCGCCACCGTTGCCGCCGGCATCCCAGCCGCCGAAGCCGGCCGGCTGGTGACCTTCGGCATCGTGCCCACCGCGCCGGAAACGGGCTACGGCTACATCGAGGCCGCCCAGCCCCTCGATCCCGCCGCGCCGGTGCCGATCGCCCGCTTCGTGGAGAAGCCCGATCTGGCCACCGCCGAGGCCTTCCTCACCACCGGCCGCTTCACCTGGAACAGTGGCATGTTCCTCTTCCGCGCCAGCGCCATCCTCTCGGAGCTGGAGCGTCTGGCGCCGGAGGTGGTGAGCGCCTGCCGCGCCGCCCTCGACCAGGACAGCCCCGACCTCGAGTTCCTGCGGCTGGAGAGGGAGGCCTTCGCCAACTGTCCCAACGTGGCCCTCGATGTGGCCGTGATGGAAAAAACCGACCGCGGCGCCGTGCTGCCCCTCGATGCCGACTGGAGCGATGTGGGCAGCTGGGGCGCCCTCTTGGAAACCGGGGAACAGGATGCGGCGGGCAACGTGCTTCGGGGCCGGGTGATCAGCGAAAACTCCCGCAACTGCTATCTGCGCAGCGAACACCGCCTCGTGGTGGGCCTCGGCGTGGAGGATCTGGTGGTGGTCGAAACCGACGACGTGGTCTTGGTGGCCCACCGCGACCGGGCCCAGGAGGTGAAGGCGATCGTGGGACGCCTCGAACGGGAGGGGGCCCCGGAAAGCAAGGCCCACCGCCGCATCTACCGCCCCTGGGGCCATTACGACGGCGTGGTGGAGGGGGATCGCTGGCAGGTGAAGAAGATCGAGGTGAAGCCAGGGGCCAGCCTCTCGCTCCAGATGCACCACCATCGCGCCGAACACTGGGTGGTGGTGAAGGGCACCGCCCTGGTGGAGAAGAACGGCGTCGAGGAACTGGTGGGCGAGAACCAGAGCACCTACATCCCCCTGGGCTCCCGCCACCGCCTGCGCAACCCCGGCAAGATCCCCGTGGAGCTGATCGAGGTGCAAAGCGGCCCCTACCTCGGCGAGGATGACATCGTGCGCTTCGAAGACCGCTACGGCCGCACCGATGTGGCGGCGGTGAAGTAAGCCTGAACCGCGCGACCTCAGGGAGCGTGGCGACCATCGACGGTGGCGAGCAGGGTCTCTGGCTCTGCGGCGACCCCGTCTCGCGCCCACCTTTGTGCCCAAGGCCAGAAGCTCCACGCCCGGCAATACAGCCGCAGATGCCCTGCGTTGGCTGTGGCCTGGTGTCACGGCAACTCGCTCCGCCTGCTCTCCCCCATCCCGATCTCGATTCGGCCCACCATGGATCCCCACTCAGCTGCCCCCCCAGGCAGCCAGCCAATCCCCCAGGCAACCTTCGGCCCCACCTCCCCAACAACAGGTGCGCGGCACCCACTCTCCCCCCACTCACCCCCCAGGAGTGAGCGGCACCAAACTCCCTCACCCCCCACCTAGGAATGAGCGCCACAACCCCACCCCCCCAAGGGTGATCGGCACCGAACGTCCCCCCACCCCCACCAAGGGGTGAGCGGCACCAGCTCGGGGCCGCATCTGCGAGCACTGCGAGTGTCGCGGCCCCGAGCTGGCGCCCTTCACCAACAGCATGAAGGCATGAATCGCATCTATGCATCACGACATCGGTGAAGCGGGTGGGGGCCAGCGGCCAGATCTCCCTGGGCAAGGAATTCGCGGGACCCACCGTGCTGATCGAGAACACCGAGCCTGGGGTGTGGCTGATCAAGACCGCCCGCACCATTCCGGATGCGGAGTTGTGGCTGCACCAGCCTGAAGCGGCCAACCGCCTGGATCGGGCCCTGGCCGCCATCGACCAACCGTCTTCCCTGACCCTTGACGCCTTAGAGCAGCACCTCAGCCACCAGCCGTGATCGCCCTGGATCTCAACAATCCGGAGTTTCAGGCCAACCTGGTGGCCCTCCAGAAGGACGAAGCCTGGGCCGTGCTCAAAAACCCTGCGCCTGCTGCAAGCGATGGACTGGCAGCAGCTTCTGCGCAGCAAGGGACTGCACTGGGAACTGATCCAGAGCCGTCAGGGCCCTCAGGGCCAGCGGCTCTGCTCCCTGCGGGTGAGCCGCAACTGCCGGGCCGTGGCCTGGCGCGATGGCGACTGGCTCCGCCTCCTCTCCCTCCATCCCAATCACGACTCGACCCAATGCTGAGAGATCCGCCGCATCGGCAACCGCGGGAGCTCGGGCCTGTTGCGGTGGGCGGCGTGAGCGAGCGAAGCAAACATCACCCAAGTGCCTGGGCTTCCATCCCCCCTACCCCCTCTGTAGCGGGCCTGTTGCGGTGGGCGGCGTGAGCGAGCGAAGCGAGCGTTGCCGCCCACCGCAACAGGCCCGCTACTCGACCGTGACGCTCTTGGCCAGATTGCGGGGCTGATCCACATCCAGGCCCCGGTGGGCGGCGATGTGATAACTGAGCAACTGCATCGGGATCACGGTGAGCAGAGGGCTGAGCAGTTCATCCACCACCGGCAGAGGCAACAGCAGATCGAACAGTTCGGAATCGGGGCACTCGGGGGCCACCCCGATCAACTGGGCATCGCGGGCCTTGGCCTCCTGGGCGTTGGAGAGCACCTTGTCAAACACCGTGCCCGGCACCGCGATCGACACCACCGGCACCCGGGCGTCCAGCAGGGCGATCGGGCCGTGCTTCATCTCGCCGGCCGGATAGCCCTCGGCGTGGATGTAGCTGATCTCCTTGAGCTTGAGGGCCCCCTCCATGGCGATCGGGTAGTTGATGCCCCGGCCCAGGAAGATCACATCCTGGGTTTCCGCGAACAGGTGGGCCAGCTCGGCGCAGCGCTGGTCGTGGTCCTCCACCAGACGCTGCAACAAGGCCGGCATGCCCCGAAGGCCATCGGCCAGGGCCTGCAGTTCGGCGGAACTGCGCAGCGGCGCCTCGGAGAGACCGGGGGATCCGGCGGGGGCGGCCTTTCCAGCGGCAAGCGCGGCGACGGCCAGGCTGCGGCGTTCCGCAAAGGCAAGCGCCAGGCCATAGAAGGCCAGGAGCTGGCCCAGGAAGGTCTTGGTGGCCGCCACCCCCACCTCGATGCCGGCGCCGATATCCAGCAGGTGGGGCACCAGGCGGCCCAAGGAGCTCTCGGGGCGATTGGTGATCCCCAATAGGCGGGGGGCGAAGGCGAGATCGCCGTGAGCCAGCCGGCGCTCCTGCTCCATCGCCAAGGCCGCCAGGGTGTCGGCGGTCTCCCCCGACTGGGTCACGCCAATCGTGAGGGTGTGGGCACCCAGCGGCGGCGGCGCATAGCGAAATTCACTGGCGTAGAACACGCTGGTAGGGATGCCGGCCAGCTGCTCCAGCAGGTAGGCCCCCACCTGGGCGGCATGGCGGCTGGTGCCGCAGGCCAGGATCTGGATCCGCTTCACGCCCTCATACACCGTGTCGTCGAGGGGGAGAGCCACCAGGGCCTCGGGGGGCAGATGTCGCGCCACCCAGAGGGCGGCCGTTTCCGGCTGCTCATGGATCTCCTTGAGCATGAAGTGGCGAAAACTGCGCTTATCTGCCACGTGCTCAGTTCCGCTCAACAGGCTCGGGGTGCGCTGCACCCGCTCGCCCGCCGCGTTGTAAAGCTCGATCCCGAGGGGGGTGAGCAGGGCCACCTCGCCGTCCTCCATCGGCAGGATCGTGCGGGTGAAGCCTGCTAGGGCGGGCGTGTCGCTGGCGCAGAGGAACTCGCCTTCCCCCAGACCGATCAGCAGCGGAGCCTGGCGCCGCGCCACCACCAGGGCACCCGGCACCGCCGCCCACACCACCGCCAAGGCATAGGCCCCGTGCAGCCGCGGCAGGACCTCCTGCACAGCCTGCAGCAAGAGGGCGGCCGAGGGCACGCCCCCGGCGGCCTCCAGCTCCGCCAAGCGCCGGGCCACCAGGTGGGGGATCACCTCGGTGTCGGTGTCGGAAAGGAACACCACACCACTGGCCTGCAACTCCTCCCGCAGGCTGCGGTAGTTCTCGATGATGCCGTTCTGGACCACCGCCAGCCGGCCGCTGCCATCGAGGTGGGGGTGGGCGTTGCGCTCCTCGGGCTTGCCGTGGGTGGCCCAGCGGGTGTGGCCGATCCCGCACAGCCCCGGCGCGCCGCTCTGCTCATAGCGGGCTGTGAGGTTCACCAGCTTGCCCTCGGCCTTGAGACAGTGGAGGCTGCCGCCGTTGGCATCCGGTGCCACGGTGGCGATGCCGGCCGAGTCATAGCCACGGTATTCGAGCTGTCGCAGGCCATCGAGCAGCTGGGGTGCCGCCTCGCGCGAACCGATCAGGGCAACGATGCCGCACATAGCTGGGGGGCTCGGGACGGGGGGCGGTGGGGAGCACGCCAGCTGAGCTTATGGGCAGATGGGCCAAGCTCCGCGCCCGGGCCCGGCGGGCAGCAAACGGCCGCCGCCAGCAAAAAAGCCAGGCGCGGGGCCTGGCGTGGAGCAAGGTGGAAAGAAGGCGCGAGGCCGGCCTGGAACAAGAACATCCACGGCCAGCCAACGCCCCGGAACAGCCCACAACGACCGCTAACGGGGCCTGCTTGGCATCGGCCTCAGTAGGCCAGACCCATGGAGCGGGAGGTTTCGTCGCCCAAGTAGACCCGGATCGAGAGGAAGTCGGTGGGACAGGCGGTTTCACAGCGCTTGCAGCCCACGCAATCTTCGGTGCGGGGGGAGGAAGCGATCTGGCCGGCCTTGCAGCCGTCCCAGGGGACCATCTCGAGCACATCGAGGGGACAGGCCCGCACGCACTGAGTGCAACCGATGCAGGTGTCGTAGATCTTGACGGCGTGGGACATGAGCGCTCGAAAGGCCGGCGTGCAGCCAACGTACCGAGCGCCGCCCAGCAGGGGCTGCATGGGGTGCCAGGCCGTCACCCTTGTTCATACGGTGCCGGGACCCGCAAGGGGTCGACCCGTAGGATGCAACCTCCCACACAGCGGCTATGTCCCAGGAAGCGATCTTCGAGAAAGTCCGCTCGATCGTTGCCGAGCAGCTCAGCGTCGATGCGGCGGAGGTGAAGCCCGAGTCGAACTTCCAGAACGACCTCGGCGCCGACTCCCTCGACACCGTCGAGCTGGTGATGGCCCTGGAGGAAGCCTTCGACATCGAGATCCCCGACGAATCGGCCGAAGGCATCACCACCGTGGGTGATGCAGTGAAGTACATCCAAGAGAAACAGGCCTGAGGCGCCCATGGTGGAGGGACTCCGCCGCGTCGTCGTCACGGGACTGGGCGCGGTCACACCGATCGGCAACGACGTTGCCGCCTATTGGGAGGGACTGCGCACGGCCCGCAACGGGGTGGCGCCGATCACTCTTTTTGATGCCTCGCGGCATGCCTGCCGCTTCGCCGCAGAGGTGAAGGATTTCGATCCGGCTGGCTGGCTGGAACCCAAAGAGGCCAAGCGCTGGGACCGCTTCTGCCAGTTCGGGGTGGTCGCCGCCAAACAGGCCGTGGCCGATGCCCATCTCACCATTAATGACGGCAACAGCCACCGGGTTGGCGTGTCCATCGGCTCCGGCGTGGGCGGCCTGCTGATGATGGAGACCCAGGCCCACGTGCTGGCCGACCGGGGACCGGACCGGGTGAGCCCGTTCTGCGTGCCGATGATGATCCCCAACATGGCCGCCGGCCTGGCGGCGATCGCCCTCGGCGCCCGCGGCCCCAGCAGCGCCGTTGCCACCGCCTGCGCGGCCGGTTCGAATGCCATCGGCGATGCCTTCCGCCTGATCCAACTTGGCCTCGCCGACGCCATGGTGTGCGGTGGGGCCGAATCGGCCATCACCCCCCTCGGGGTGGCGGGCTTCGCCAGTGCCAAGGCCCTCTCCTTCCGCAACGACGATCCGGCCACCGCCAGCCGTCCCTTCGATCTGGAGCGCAACGGCTTCGTGATCGGGGAAGGGGCCGGCGTGGTAGTGCTGGAGAGCCTGGACCACGCCAGCGCCCGGGGGGCCACCGTCCTGGCGGAGCTGGTGGGTTATGGGGTCACCTGTGATGCCTACCACTACACCCTCCCTTCTCCCGGGGGCATCGGAGCCAGCGAAGCGATCCGTCTGGCCCTGGCGGACGGACGCCTTGCCGCCGAGGAGGTGAGCTACGTGAATGCCCACGGCACCAGCACCCAGGCGAATGACAGCAACGAGACCGCAGCCATCAAGGCGGCCCTCGGCGAGCACGCCCAGCGGATCCCGGTGAGTTCCACCAAGTCGATGACCGGCCACCTCCTCGGCGGCAGCGGCGGCATCGAGGCCGTGGCAGCGGTGCTGGCGATTGGCCATAACCTCGTACCACCTACGATCAATTACCGCACTCCTGATCCCGCCTGTGATCTCGATGTCGTGCCCAACCAGGCCAGGGAACACCCCGTTGATGTCGTGCTCTCCAACTCCTTCGGGTTCGGCGGCCACAACGTCTGTCTGGCGTTCCGCCGGATGACCTGAGCGCCGCGCCGCGGCCCCTCCCATCCCCCGGGAACCAAGCCCCCCACTTACCGCTTAGCCCCACACCCCCGAGCCCCCATGGTCGCCGCTCCCACCACCTCGGTCGAGACGCTCTGCATCAACAGCATCCGCTTCCTGGCGGTGGATGCGATCAATCAATCCAATTCCGGCCACCCGGGCCTGCCGATGGGCACCGCCCCGATGGCCTACGCCCTTTGGGACACGGTGCTGCGGCATAACCCCAAGAACCCCAAGTGGTTCAACCGCGACCGCTTCGTGCTCTCGGCCGGCCACGGCTGCATGCTGCTTTATGCGCTGCTGCACCTCACCGGCTACGACTCGGTGACGATCGAGGACATCAAGCAGTTCCGCCAGTGGGGTTCCAAAACCCCCGGCCACCCGGAAACCTTCGAGACCCCTGGGGTGGAGGTGACCACCGGCCCCTTGGGGCAGGGCATCTCCAACGCCGTGGGGCTGGCGATCGCCGAAGCGCATCTGGCGGCCAGCTTCAACAAGCCCGGCCACACCCTGGTGGATCACTACACCTACGTGATCATGGGCGACGGCTGCAACCAGGAGGGCGTGTCCGGTGAGGCGGCCTCCCTGGCCGGCCACCTCGGCCTGGGCAAGCTGATTGCCCTCTACGACGACAACCACATCACCATCGACGGTGACACCGCGGTGTCGTTCACCGAGGACGTGCTCAAGCGCTACGAGGCCTACGGCTGGCACGTGCAGCACGTGGCCGACGGCAACCACGACGTGGAAGGGATTCGCAAGGCGATCGAGGCGGCCAAGGCGGTCGCCGACAAGCCGAGCCTGATCAAGATCACCACCACGATCGGCTACGGCTCCCCCAACAAGGCCAACACCGCCGGCGTGCACGGCGCCGCCCTCGGAGCCGAGGAGGCCGCCCTCACCCGCAAGGCCCTCGACTGGAGCTATGGGGACTTCGAAGTGCCCGCCGAGGCCTACGACCAGTGGCGCCAGGCGATCGCTCGCGGTGCCGCGGCCGAGGCGGATTGGAATGGCGTCCTGGAGGCCTACCGCACCGCCTATCCAGCGGAAGCCGCTGAGTTTGAGCGCCGCCTGCGGGGCGAGCTGCCCCAGGGCTGGGATGCGAGCCTGCCGGTCTTCAGCCCGGCCGATAAGGGTCTGGCGACCCGGATGCACTCTTACAACGCCCTCAACGCCTTCGGCCCGAGCCTGCCCGAATTGATCGGAGGTTCCGCCGACCTCACCCACTCCAACCTCACCGACATCAAGGGCGAGAAGAGCTTCCAGAAGGGCACCGAGGCCAACCGCTACCTCCACTTCGGGGTGCGGGAGCACGCCATGGCGGCGATTCTCAATGGCATCGCCTACCACGGCAGCGGCCTGATCCCCTACGGCGGCACCTTCCTGGTGTTCGCGGGCTACATGATCGGCGCCATGCGCCTCTCGGCCCTGAGTGAACTCGGGGTGATCTACGTGCTCACCCACGATTCGATCGGCCTGGGTGAAGACGGCCCCACCCACCAGCCGGTGGAAACCCTGGCCAACCTGCGCGCGATCCCCAACCTGCTGGTGATCCGCCCCGGCGACGGCAATGAAACCGTAGGCGCTTACCAGGTAGCCGTGGCGAACCGCAAGCGCCCCACCGTGCTGGCCCTTAGCCGCCAGGCGATGGCCAACCAGGCCGGTTCCACGGCCGCCGCCGTAGCCAAGGGCGGCTATATCCTTGAAGACAGCAACGGCACACCCGATCTGATCCTGATCGGCACCGGCACCGAACTGGAACTGGCTACCAAAGCCGCTGCCGTGCTTCGCGCCGAAGGCAAGAACGTGCGGGTGGTGTCGATACCCTGCGTGGAGCTATTCGAAGAGCAGGACGCCGCGTACCGCGAATCGGTGCTGCCGGCCGCCGTGCGCAAGCGCTTGGTGGTGGAAGCCTCCAGCTCCTTCGGCTGGCACAAGTACACCGGCTTCGATGGCGACACCGTGTCGATCGACCGCTTCGGCGCCTCCGCCCCCGGCCCAGTGTGCCTGGAGAAGTTCGGCTTCACCGTCGACAACGTGGTGGCGAAGGCGAAGGCGCTGGGGTGAGCCGCTCAGGCGCTGAGTACCGAATCAAGACACCGTCATCATCTTGACAGCACTGACTTCTCGCCTGCGCGACATTTTCCGGGTTACCAGAACAACCCCTGAGGTCACCCTCACACTCTTTGTGTTGGCGGTGATCTCCATGGGGGGATTCATGTTCCATCCAACCCTTGGGATCGACGATGAGCAGTCACTGTTTGCGGCATCGGATGGGGGGATTCCCTGGTTCAGCCAGGGACGCTTCCTGATCGGCCTGATCCAGTTAATGGTTCCTCAGCCCGTTACACCTTTATTTCCTTACCTCCTGCTGGCCAGTAGCTACGTAGTCAGCTACACGCTGATTATCTCCATTCACGGCTTACATCATTGTGAGCCTTGCCTCCTATATCACCCATCATCAGACCAATGATCCGCTCCGCACACGATCAGGCTTCAGCATCTCGCCACTAGCCATCACCCTGCTGGTTCGCCTTCCAGCAATTGGGCAGGGCAAAAGGAGTTTTACCGAAAGCTGGGCAGCTGGATCACCACATCGATTCTGGCAGTTGCTGCCCATAGCCTAATTTTTAAACTTTATCTTCGCCTGAGCCATGCACAGGTGCACCAACCGATCGTTATTTCAGGTCGCCGTACTTCATGATGAGAACCCAGCCGGGTCAATACATCAGCGGAAACATGGATCAATTCTTCAGAACTTATCTAACGCCAGGAATGTTCTATGGGCATAGCCTTTGGGCCTTCACAGGCCTGGTTGCAGCGCTACCACTACTCTTGCTGCTGATTCGACTCTTCAACACCACCCAGCCGAATCAGCAGAACAGACCCTGGCGAAACTGGATCAAAGACGGAACGCTACAGTGCTGATCCTGACTGTTTTCATGCTTGTCATACCTCTAGGGTTAAACATAGTATCTCAACCCTATCGAATTCCGATGAGGGCATTGATGGCCTTGCCCTATGTGGCCTGGCAGTCTGCTCAAGCAGCCGGCGATTGGAGCTTCTGCTGATTCAGCACCTGCTCCAGCCCAGCCAGATCCTCATCGGTGATCTTGGTCTGCATCGGGCAGTGCTTTGGTCCGCACATTGAGCAGAACTCCGCCTGCTTGTAGATATCGGCGGGCAGGGTTTCGTCGTGGTATTCGCGGGCACGTTCGGGATCGAGCGAGAGATCGAATTGCTTGTTCCAGTCGAAGGCGTAGCGGGCGCGGCTGAGCTCGTCGTCGCGATCGCGGGCACCGGGCCGATGGCGGGCGATGTCGGCGGCGTGGGCGGCGATCTTGTAGGCGATCAGGCCATTGCGCACGTCCTCGGGGTTCGGCAGCCCCAGGTGCTCCTTGGGAGTCACGTAGCAGAGCATCGCCGTGCCATACCACCCGGCCATGGCGGCGCCGATGGCGCTGGTGATGTGGTCGTAGCCGGGGGCGATGTCGGTCACCAGGGGGCCGAGCACGTAGAAGGGCGCCTCGCTGCACTCCTCCATCTGCTTGCGCACGTTGAACTCGATCTGATCAATCGGCACATGGCCGGGGCCCTCCACCATCACCTGCACACCGTGCTTCCAGGCGCGGCGGGTAAGCTCTCCGAGGGTCTTGAGTTCGGCCAGTTGGGCCTCATCAGAGGCGTCGTGCAGGCAACCGGGACGAAGGGAATCACCGAGAGAGAAGGTACAGTCGTAACGCTTGAAGATCTCGCAAATATCGTCGAAGCGAGAATAGAGCGGATTCTGCCGGTGATGGTGAAGCATCCACTGGGCCAAGATGCCGCCGCCTCGGCTCACGATGCCCGTGAGTCGTCCCTTCACCTTGGGTAGGTGTTCAATCAGCAGGCCGGCGTGGATGGTCTGGTAATCGACCCCCTGCTGGCAGTGCTTCTCGATGATGTGGAGGAAGTCGTCTTCTGAGAGGCGCTCGATCGAGCCGTGCACGCTCTCGAGGGCCTGATAGACCGGCACCGTGCCGATCGGAACCGGCGAAGCCTTGATGATCGCGGTGCGCACCTCATCAAGATTGACACCACCTGTGGAAAGATCCATCACCGTATCGGCGCCATACTTCACGGCCAGATGCAACTTCTCCAGTTCTTCGTTGATGTCACTGGCATTGGGCGAGGCGCCGATGTTGGCGTTCACCTTGCAGCTGCTGGCGATGCCGATCGCCATCGGCTCGAGGTTGGCATGGTTGATGTTGGCCGGGATGATCATCCGACCCCGGGCCACCTCCTCCATCACCAGGGATTCGGGCAACTTCTCACGCCTGGCCACATGGGCCATCTCCTCGGTCAGAACCCCCGCTCGCGCATAATGCAGTTGGGTGACATTGCCGCCGCTGGAGATTGTCTCGCGACGCTTCTCGATCCAGGCAGTGCGCATGACGATGACGGCGAAGGACAGACTGCGGAGCAGGGGACCGAACCGAAGCAAGGGATCGATCACCTAATAGTGGCCGCTTCAGGGAGGAAGCGACAGATCGGGGTGGGGCGCAGCGCTGAGTTCGACCGCACTTCCCTGCGCCGGCATGACCCGGTTCAGGTTCGGAGGGTGTGATCTCAGCCCTTTGGCCCTCATTGGGTGGCTGCCTTCAGAGGCAACCTGAGGGATGGGCACCCCTAGTGACCAGGTCAACCTAGCAAGGCCGTAATCGAGGGGGAGGCGGCCGTGTGGATGGGTTCAGACCTGCAGACCGTCGAGGGCCGCCGCCACGACCCGATGATCTTGATCAGCCTGGTGTGCCATCAGCAGCGTTCTGGCCCGCTGCCAGGGCTGGGAAACCCCGTCATCGGAGCTCGGGGTCAGGCCGCTGCCAGCCTCCCGCACCAGACGGCCGAGGATCTCGGCGCCCCCCACCCGCACGCTGCCATCGCCATCCCGGAGCGCCATTTCAGCCAGATCCAGCAGTCGCTCGGGATTCATCTGGGGGTGTTCCGCCAAGGCGGAAAGGATGCTGCAGCGAACCAGCCAGTGGTCGTCGGCCTCAAAGGCGGAGCGCAGAAGCGGCCAAGCGCGCTCGACCCCATGGCTGGCGAGGGCGTTGGCCGCCTCGGCGCGCACATTGGCATCAGCGTCGCTCCGCAGGAAACGCTCCAGGGCCTGCCGGCCGATTTCGTTGCGTTTGACACCGAGACCCGCGCAAGCAAGGGACCGCACCATGAAGGTGGTCTGCTCCAGCCCAAGGAGTAACAGCGGGATGGCCTGGTCTTCCGACACCACCCTCAGCCGCGCCAGGGCCGGCATGGCCCGGGCGGGGTCACCGGAGGCGATGGCAGCGCGCATGGCGGCGATGTCCGGGCCCGGTTCTGAAGCGGCCTCAGGGTCGAAGGGATCCATGGCCAGAGCTGCTGCAGGGCGACATCCACTCTGGAGCATCGCCACTGCGAATTCAGAAAGGCCCATCGCCAGCCGACCGAGGGCTGCTGCAGCGCGAACCGGAGGCGAAATGCCCCTGGATAGCCATGCGATACTTCCAGACAAGAATCAGACCTTCATCAGCTAAGCCGTGAAGACAATTGACCTGCTCATACCTTGCCACAACGAAGAAGAATCAGCCGAAGCACTAATCCACACTCTAGACGACACGATACAAGGATTTGATCTCTATCAGAAAGGCGAACTTCAATTTCATATCGTGATCGTTGATGATGGCAGCAGCGACAAGACCTGTCAGGTCATGGAGCAGCTCATTCGCGGATCCAGCTGCTTAACGGGCGGATCAATCATCAGCCTCAGCCGCAACTTCGGCAAAGAGGCGGCCATGCTTGCCGGCCTCAGGAACTGCCGGGCAGATGCCTGCATCATCCTTGACGCCGACCTCCAAGACCCTCCCAGCCTGATTCCCGCCATGGTGGAGGCCTGGCTGGAGGGCTATCAAGTGGTGAATGCCGTGCGCCATGATCGCTCCAGTGACGGCCTGATGAAGCGGCTGAGCTCTGAGGGCTTTTATTCACTCTTTCTGAAGCTCAGCAAACTTCAGGTTCAGTTCAATGCCTCCGACTTCAGATTGCTTGATCGCGATGCGGTTGAAGCCATACTGGGCTGCGAAGAGAGGGTGAGATTTTCTAAGGGATTTTTTGCCTGGATCGGCTACCAACAGAAGAATATCTACTTCAAGCGACCTGCCCGCAGCTCGGGTACCACCAAGTGGGGAAGCTGGAAGCTGTGGAACTACGCCCTTGATGGAATCTTCAACTTTTCCACAGCACCGCTGCGCATCTGGAGCTACCTCGGCGTGATCGTGACGTCTGCCGCCTTCGTCGTTGGTCTCTCGGCCGTGGTGCGGGTGCTCTTCTTCGGTATTGACGTGCCGGGCTATGCCTCGCTCTTCTTCGCCGTTACATTCCTGGGGGGATTGCAACTGATCGGCATCGGCGTGCTGGGAGAATATGTGGGCAGATCCTATCTTGAGGCCAAGCGAAGACCTCATTACGTGATCAAGACCGTAACGCGAACATGAAGCCATTCAAACACCGCATCGCCCGCTTCGGCGCCGTGGGCATTGCTTCCACCGCCGTGCATGCAGCGATTCTCACCACGCTGAAAATCGGCCTTCAGACTGGCACAGGTCCGGCAAATCTGGTTGGCTTTCTGGCTGCTTTTGGAGTCTCCATGTATGGCCAACAGCGCTTCACCTTCAACGACAGGCTCCAAGGACAACGCATCAACACTGTTGGCCTCACGATTCTGTTCCTGATCAATGCCTCGGCCGCCCTGCTGCTGGGCCATCTAGCCGAGGCCGGATGGGTGGTCCTGCTACCGATCCTGCCCGCCGTGATCAATTACTTATTGCTCTACACGTTCAGCGGAAGCTCCCTGTTTCGGGGTCGCTGAAGCCACTTGATTTGCTTGGGCACTCAACACGACCACACCAACATCGCCTTCTACAGCAACGGATCCTGCGGCTGGCCAGGGAGGAAGTTCGGCCGAAAGTCGCTTGGCCTTCTCTTGATCAGTGCTTGATGGATTGGCGAACACCTGACCGCTGGCTTCCTGCAGCAGGGGCAACTGGGCCCAAGGCACGGTGAAGCCGGACTGATAATATTCGGAGCCGCTCAGGTTGCCGCCAGGGGAATAAGTACCGATAAAAACGACTGTGCGTAGTTTGTTTGCAGCACTCAATTGATCAAGCCTCTCCACCATGCGACTAGCTTGGAGGAAGTCTCTCGTTGTCAATCGAGCCAGATCAATGCTGAGAGTGTTTGTGATCAGCGCATAAGACAAGGCCAGCAACCCTGCCAAGGCAATCGCTACAATCTTCATCGGTCGATTAGCCGACAGGCTGGCCAAAGCAACCAATCCGGCAGCAAGAAGTACGGTGGCCAGGAGATTGCGAGGGTTTTCACTGGTGTGATCCATCAGGATTGTGGGTAAAAACGCAGACGCAACAATAGCGATGGAAATGAGAATAGAAAGTGCGAAAAAAACGATCGCAGCGGAACTTGCCTTGGATCGGCGCAACAGGTTCAAAGAAAGACCGGAAATCACAACAGCCCACAGGGTGGATTGGAGCAACTTGGGAGATCTCACCATGCTGGGCTCCCTGCCGTAGGCCGAGCGCTTGAGGTGATTCAAGAGCAACTGAACTTTCTCTTGAGTTGCATCGAGGCCGGCGAACTCGGTTCGACTGCTGCCCTGAATTGCGAAGAGCTTCAAGCTGAGCAGGGCAAGGCCGAAATAAGCCACCAGTCCGAGGGCGATGACCTGCAGATAGTTGCCTAATGGCGCGAAGGATTCAGCCAGCCGTGTTGTTCCGGCGGATTGGAAGTGGCGATAAGTTAGGATCAGTGCCAAGACGAGAGCAGCCGCCACGAAATAGGCAATCATGGTTTGGTAGCTCAGCGATGCCGCCAGTGCGAGAACGCTGGCCCACTTCCACCAGCCAGAACGATTGCAGTTCGCCAAAGCAAAGGCCCCGGTGAGATAGGACATCGTCATCGACGGATGCTGCAACTGGAAAGCCAGCAGGTTGATGTGATAAGGGAAAAGAGTGAAGAGCAGTCCGATGAGAACGCCATAGATGGATGGCGAGCCCGGAATCCACAAGCGGCGCAGCGCCAGGGCGAAAACCACCATCGAGGCCGTATGACTGACATTCCAGAACACTCCAAGGGGAGGGAATCCCCCCCCAAGCCAACCCACTAATCGGGTGATAAAGGCCGCAAAAAACCTCAACTGCGACACCTGACTGACTGCATAGCCCGTGCCGGTTGGGTCGGCGATGCTCAAGAAATCGTCGCAGGACCAATTGAGTGAAAAGATGCCATTGCCGCGGGCCAGCAAGGCAATCACTAGAACAAAGACGAATTCAAAGTGAACGGACTTTTTGAGTGAAATAAGCTTATCGATAGCCATGCAACTCAGCAAGACTGAGGTTAACACATTTCATCTTAGCACGACTAGAAGAAGCAACCCTCCCCTGTTGCGTGGTGACAAGCCCGATGATGGCTAACCTGAGACAGCAACGTGCATCTATCCAGGTGGATTCAGCCGCAGCGAACGCAGCAATTCCTTCCTGCGCCGGCGGCGGCGGTGCAGGCTGGTGAGCAGCAGGCCCGACCCGATCAACAGGGCCGGTAGGACCTCCCAGCGGGACGCTCCCGAGCGGTGCAACAGGCCCACCAGGGCCAGGAGGATCAGCAGGGGGGAGGCGAGTGCCAACAGGGCAGCGCGGCGCTGGGACGGCGGTGAAACCGCCAGGGGGAGGGGAGCCTTCAGCACGGTGTCGCCATCCAGCGCAGCAGGCTGAGGGTGAGGACCCGGATGCCGACGGCCAGGCAGTCCTCATCGGGCGCGAAGGTGTTGCTGTGGAGCGGGGTGCAGCCGGCGGGCCCCGCCACCCCGAGCCGAAACATCGTGCCGCGGTGGCCCTCCAGAAGCGCGGCGAAATCCTCGGCCCCCAGCGATGGCTGCTCCAGCCATTCCACCCGGGAGTCGCCCAGCAGGTCCACCGCCGCCGCCGCCACGAGGCGGGTGAGGTCGGGATCGTTGTGCACCGGCGGGGAAATGCGACGGTAATGAACACGAGCCTCGCCGCCATGGCCCCGGCAGAGGGCATGGACCGTGTCCTCGATCCAGCCGGGCAGGCGATCATGGACGGCTGCATCAAGGCATCGCACCGTGCCCAGCAACCGCACGTGATCCGCGATCACATTGAAGGCCTTCCCCCCCTCGATCCGGCCGAAGCTCACCACCACCGGATGGAGTGGATCCAGGCGTCGGCTGATCGCCTCCTGCACGCCACTCACCACCCGCGCCGCGATCCAGATGGCATCGGTGCTCTGGTGCGGCCGGGCGCCATGGCCACTCTCGCCGAGCACCTCGATCTCCAATTCCCCGGCGGCGGCGGTGAGGCTGCCGCAGCGCACACCCACGGTTCCCACCGCGATGCTCGGAAACACATGCACCCCAAACAGAGCCGCCACTCCCTCCATGGCCCCATCGGCACGCATCCAGGCGGCCCCCTGAGCCGTTTCCTCGGCGGGTTGAAACAGCAGCCTCACGCGGGCACTGAGGCTCTCGCCCCGGGCGGCCAGAAGGGCCGCGACGCCAAGGCCCACCGTCGTATGGATGTCATGGCCGCAGGCGTGCATCAGGCCCTGGTGCGCGGAGGCCCAGGGCAGGGAGGTGCGCTCCTCGATCGGCAGGGCATCCATATCCACCCGTAGAGCACACAGGGGGCCTGCCATCGGACCCAGTTCCGCCACAACACCGGTGCGGCCGACCGCTTCGCGTACGTCCCAACCCAGGCGGCGCAGTTCCCCGGCCACCAGGGCAGCCGTCTGCCATTCATGGCCACTGAGCTCAGGATGGCGATGAATATGGCGGCGCAACTGGATCAGATCCGGGAGCAGGTGCTGCAGCTGATGCTCTAGGGCCAACCAGTCGGGACTGGAAGCTTGAACTGGAAAAACGCTCAACTGATCGCCAAGCTAATTGAATTAAGTTAACTTAATTTCCCTGGCCAGCACAAGCCGGGATGTCACACCTCCAGACTGACTGCCGGTTGGCTGCCATTCTGATTTCGATCAGCGTATTCAAAAGGTGGGTGCTTGACCAGCATTTTGTGGAGACGGTCAACATCCAACGGCACCCCGGACGAACGGTCACTAGGTGTTCCAGTACCCCAGACTTCAACATGCCAGAGGAATCAGCTCCAGTCTCACTGCAGTCCTCTGCAAGCTGATCATTCCAACCACCCATGAAACTCAATCAACTGGTCAGCATTAGAAACCGTTCCAATGCAGCCACGGGTGCTGGTGGCCAACGGCGGATTCTTAGCAACCATTCGCCCTGGCGGTAGCGGGGATCCAGGCCCGAAGCAGCGGCCCAGTGACTCTCCGCCTCTCCGGAAGCACCCCGTTGCCACAGCAGGGCGGTGAGGCCGGCACGGGCGTCGGCGAAGAGTGGATAGCGGCGGATCAGGGAGCGCAACTCCCGCTCCGCAGTTGCCAGATCACTGAGCTGAAACGCCGCCAAGGCGGCGCTGGAGCGGGCCATGGCAAAGCCGGGCCGGGCGGCGGCGGCGGTCACAAAGCTGTCGCGGGCCGCCTGCCAGTCGCCGCGGGAGCCCTGCACGTTGCCGAGGTTGTAATGGGCCGAGGCATCAAGGGGATTGCGCTCCAGGATCCAGGTGTAGTCGGCGGCAGCCTCATCCCAGCGCCCCAGGGCCTCCTCGGCGGTACCCCGGTTGAGATGGGGATCGGCGTTGTCGGGCTCCAGCAGCAGAGAGTGGTCCTGGTCGGCGATGGCGGCGAGGGGATCGCCGAGAGCCAGCTGGACGTTGCCGCGGTTGCTCCAGGCGGCCGCATCCTTCGGGGCCTGTTCGAGCACGCGGTTCCAGAGGGGGAGGGCCAGATCGAAGCGGCCGGCCCGACTCGCCTCAAGGGCTCGCTGGAACAGCTCGGGCACGGAGGCTGCGGGATCCTGGGAGGGATCCTGGGAGGGAGCCTGGGCCCCGATCGCGCCAGCAAGGGCTGATGACGGTGGACGAACCGAGCCACCAATCCCAGAGCGCCCCGGAAGGGGGTCGGGCGGAGAGTTCTCGGGTGCAGCAGAAGGGCGGACAGGCTGAAGCGGAGCTGCGGGGAAGGCGGCAATGGCTGAAGCCGGAAACCGCACAGCAGCGCCGCTCGAAACGGATGCGACGACCCTGCGCAATGGGGCCGAAGAGCCGGCAGGAGAGATCGAGGGACGCGTCAGCCGCGCCATCAGAGACTCAGCAGCGACATGATCCAGAGCAGCAGCGGGCTCGAAAGCCAGCAGCAGTGGCAGCATCCAGGCAAGCCACCCCAGCAGCGCTGCACCAAGGCGCTGAAGAGTGGCAGCAAGCAAACGGGCAGGGCTAGAGCGCAACGCGGAGCAGGCCCAAGGCTGGTGATAGCCGTCGGGATGGCTCATGCCGCCGCCGCATCCGGCCCGGCAGCCAGATGGGCCTTGCCGGCCTCGGTGACGATGCGGCCCCGGGGGGTGCGCTGCAGGAAACCGAGCTGAAGCAGGTAGGGCTCCACCACCCCTTCGAGGGTGGCCGAATCCTCCCCCAGACCCGCCGCCAGGGTGTCAAGGCCCACCGGACCGCCCCCGTAGCCCTCGAGGAGGAGGCGGAGCAGCCGCCGGTCACTGGCATCGAGGCCACGGGCGTCAACCCGGTGAAGGCGCAGGGCCCCATCCACCAGATCCGCGCTGATGCGGCCATGCCCTCCCACCACGGCCACATCCCGCACCCGGCGCAGCAGCCGATTGGCGATGCGGGGGGTGCCGCGGCAGCGGCGGGCCACCTCCAGGGAGGCGCCGGTCTCCAGTTCCATAGCCAGCAGGCTGGCGGTGCGCTGCACGATGGCCTGGAGATCGTGCAGCTCATAGAACTCGAGCCGCTGGATCAGGCCGAAGCGGTCCCGCAGGGGCGAGCTGAGGGCCCCGGCCCTGGTGGTGGCGCCCACCAAGGTAAAGGGGGCCAACGGCAAGCTGCGGGTGCGGGCCGTGGTGCCCTTGCCCACAGTGAGATCGAGGCGGAAGTCTTCCATCGCGGGATAGAGGAGCTCCTCGGCCACGCGGTTGAGCCGGTGGATCTCATCGATGAACAGCACCTCCTGGGGCTGCAGGTTCACCAGCAGACCGACGATGTCGCGGGGGCGCTCCAGGGCCGGGGCACTGGTGATGCGGCAACGCACCCCGAGCTCCTCGGCCAGCACCAGGGCCATGGTGGTCTTTCCCAGTCCGGGCGGACCGTGCAGCAACACATGATCGAGGGCCTCACCACGACCCCGGGTGGCCTCCACGGCAATCCCCAACACCTGCTTGAGTTCGCTTTGGCCGATGTAGTCGGCGAGACGGCGGGGGCGGAGGGAATCGTCACGGGGGCGATCCTCGCCGGGACTCGGTGCGTCCTCCGGCCGGATCTGGGGATCGATCAGCTCCGAGCGCGTGAGCCCCCTGTCACTGCCGGCGAGGGGGCGGTCGCGGCCGCCAGGCGAAACAGGGCTCGACTGGGAGGAAACGATCGCCATGGGCTGCAGGGTACCTGCCCCGCACGGGAGCGGTGGCTCAAGCCACGACAGTCACTGAGAAACCCTCCGGCGGATCCGATCGTCCGCTCACCGTCCCGGAGTGCCGGCCGCTGTCTAGGGTCGAAGGACGATGGCAGATCCCGGGGAAGGTCGATGGCAAAGGGGCCCGGCAGGCAGGGAGGCAAAGCCAAGGGTGATCCCGCCAACCGGCTCCTGGCCGACAACCGCTTCGCCCGTCACCAGTACGAGATCCTTGAAACCCTCGAGACCGGGATTGAGCTGCTCGGCACCGAGGTGAAGTCGATCCGGGCGGGCCAATGCAACCTGCGCGATGGCTTCTGCCTGATTCGAAGCGGTGAGCTGCAGCTGCACAACGTGCACATCTCACCCCACAGCCATGCCGGCCGCTTCTTCAACCACGAACCGCTGCGGGTGCGCAAGCTGCTGGCCCACCGCCGCGAGATCGACAAGTTCCGCACGGCCCTCGAACAGAAGGGGCTCACCCTGATCCCCCTGAATCTCCACCTCAAGGGTTCCTGGCTCAAGGTGACCCTCGGCCTGGGCAAGGGACGCAAGCTACACGACAAACGCCACGAAGAAAAACGCAAGCAGGAGGCCAAGGAGGCCCGGGCCGCGATCGCCAGGATCTGAGCTCACCAGGATCGAGACGCGGTCTCCGTTCAGGCGCGGTTCAGGCGCGGAAGGTGCTCCAGGTGTGCTGGACCAGGAGATAGGCCAGGGAAGCGGCGCAAAGAGGAATGAGAACGAATTCGGTGAGCGGTTCAGCAAAACTGATCAGCTTCATACCGAAATCGGTATAACCCCATTGCAACAGTGGAACCCAGAAGACAATGAGCAGCGAAACAAGCAGCCCGGCAGCCAACCGCTTCTGCTGCAGAGACGAGGACGACATGGAGGCCACGCGAGCCAGCAGACCAAGCCAGGGAACAAGGAACAAAAAACGATAATCAAGGTTGATGGTAATGACATAGCAACCCAACCAGACAGCCGACATCATCACGAACAGATTTTGACCAAAGACACTTGTTTTTGGTGCACAAATTTGCCAGCAACGCATCAGGGCCTCATGCAGCCTAACCTTCCAAGCCAGATACAAGCCCAGCAAAAGTGAAGCAAGCTTGATCAGCAGCAGCGCCTTGATCAACACCCTAGCTGAATCAAGTCCGAACGCGTCGATGAGGGTATTGTTGATATAACCAAATGCCAGCAGGCCATGGCTTCTCAGGCCACCCTCCTTGACAACAGTGTTCATGCCCCTCAGGAAAGGTAACGTGGCCACAAGACCCAGCACGGATCCAAACAGGACCGCGAACTTGTCTAGAGAAAAGATGCGCAAAGTCGCGAATCCAGATGAACGACCAAGGCTCCTCTGAACCAGGAGAGCAGCAAGACCAAAAATCGGATACAACTTGAGCGATACAAGCAGAAAGGAGATCAGGCCAGCAGCCCCAGCTTTAACCAGCCCAGCCATGTTCGTCGTGAAACGCAGCGAAAGCAGGTAGGTCAGTAACAAGGAGAAGAGGAGAAGAAGGATATCAAGATTGCCCCTTTCCAAGGCCTGCTGCAGCGGATATCCCATCAGGACACCCGCGCTCAGCAATCGCCACTGCCACGAAGCGCCAAGACAGACCTTCAACCCCAAAACGATGCAAAGGATCAACGCCACACCAGTTGAAATCCCAATCAGGGGCACATGGCTGCCCTGCACATGCAGAAAACGGCCCAGCCAGATTGACATCGGTGGATAGTCAAAAGGATAGGTCCTGCCGGAAGGATCACAGCCCACCACGCGCCCTGCGTAGTAGTCATTGAGATCAACACCGCATTCGGCGTTGGCCGCCAAGTAGCGGAGGTCAGCGAAAGGCGGTTGCATCCTCATGGGATGAATGAAGGCATGGCCGGAAAGTGGCTCCCCCATTCCATAGGCCAGAAGAGATAGAACCAAATAACAGAAACTCGCCGCCAATAGCAGCCAGGTCAACCACTCAAGCCAAGGTCGCGCCCCGGTGGTTTTTCCATGCATGGACATTTGAATCATGGCAATGATGGCTCACAACATAATCCGACCCATCAGCCGCTTCCCATGAACTGTGAACGGTCGGCAGCGGCAAAGCTTCAGGGACTGGTCGGCTGGGTCGGAGCGGTCGCAGCGCCGCTGGTGGCGGGCTTGGCGCCGGCCGGTGGGGCTCCAGGCTCGGTGGGCGGCTCAGGCGGGGAGGGAGGAGCTGAAGAGGCGCCTGCGGGCTCGGAGGGCTCCGCCGGGATGAGCCGATCAGGGGGGGCTGGTACGGGGGGGATTTCAGCGGGTGACGAGGGGGTCGGGGGTGGCGCCGGCGGGGGCGGGTCGGCCCGCAGCGACAGGCTGATGCGCGCCGGTGCCACCCCCTCGTTGGTCACCAGAAGTTGCACCGGGGAGGCCTTCTGACGGCCCAGACTCACCACCCGCAGCGGCCCCCTCGGCGACAGAACGGATCCATCGGCGGCGTACACCGCCATCTGCAGGAGGGGGGTGCCGTTCACCCCGAAGGCGAGGCTGTGGTCCACCGGCAGACGCACCGCGAACAGACGGGCGCCACTGGCCGGCACATCGGCGGCCAGCACCTCGGTAACCTGGGAACGGAGCTCAATGGGATCGATCCGCATCGCATCGAGGGTGAGCTCGGCCGCGGCATACCAAAGCTGGCGGAAGGGCTCCGGCGGCATTCGGTCACCGGACTGGCCGGGGAGCAGGGAGGTGGCACTACCAGAAACCAGCTGTGCCAGAACAGAGGAACTCAACCCCTGGGCGACCAGGGACTGCTGACGCTGCTCCCAATCGGAGGCCCGGAAACTGCCAAGGCGGCGCCTGAGAGGCAGGGGCAACTGTTCCACCCGGGCCAGCCATTCCTGGGCCAGGTCATTCCAGACCTTCCGCAGTGGCGCATCCTCAAGCGCATCACCGGGCAATCGCCCCTTACGTTCGGGGTATTGGGCTAGCAGGCTGGCGTCCACCAGGTTGAGGAACCAGCCGCGGTCGATCTGCAGGGCGCGCAGCCGGTTAAGCAGTTGCTGCCGTTGATCCACCTCCGCCGGTGGCAGGCTCAGGGGCACATCGCCCACCGTCTCCGCCGGAGCGGTGGGCCGACCTCGTCCCAGCCACAGCCAGCCCAGGGCCGTTCCAACCACGGCCGAGAGCACCAGAGCAATCAGCACGGGCCAGAGGCCCCCCTCGGCGGCCTCCTCCTTCTCCTCAAGCCGGTGACGGGGCACCGGCGCCCGGAAGGCGGGTTCCGGTGCCGGCGCAGCGGTGGCCAGGCCCGGCAGTTCCGGCCCGGGGACGGTGGCAGGGCGGACGTCCTGATCCACCGCTGCAGCGGCGGCCGCCGCCTCGGCGGGAACAGCGGATCGGGCCTGCGGATTCCCGGCAGCCGGATCCGGCGCGTCCACGGGCGCCACCGGCAGCGGCTCCCAGGCCTGGGGCACCAGCACCACGGTGCGGTCGGCCCGGGGGACAGGTCCGGTGCTTTCCGGCATCGGAACCGCCTGCAGGGCAGCGAGAGCCTCCGCGGCAGTGGTGAAGCGGCGGGAGGGATCGCGGCTGAGGAGCCGCTCGATCAGCTGATGGAGGGCCGGCTCGGCCTCCAAGGCAACGGGCATCCGCCACTCCAGGGTGACCGGATCGAGCAGGGCGGCAGGCTCCTCACCACTGATCAGCACCAGAGAAAGCACCCCCAGGGCATGGAGATCCATCCAGGGGGCGGGCGGTTCGCCGCGGATCAGCTCCGGCGGGGCATAGCCGGGCGTGGCGCCTGGGGGCGCGGCCCTTTGGGCGACAGCGGCGCCACGGGCCAGGCCGAAATCGAGCAGCACCGGCAATCCATCGCTGTCGCGGCGCAGGAGGTTGGCGGCACTGATGTCGCCATGGAGCAGGTCCTGGCCATGGAGGGCCACCAGCACCGGTAGCAACTGCCGCAGCAAGAGCAGCACCTCGCCGGCACCGAACACCAGCTGGCGCTCGCGGCGGGCCTCCAGCAGCTGGTCATAGGTGCGGCCGGCCTGCCAATCGCGCACCAGCCATTGCCTGCCGCCCTCCTCGATCACGGCGCCGAAACGGGGCACCTGGGGATGGAGCACCCCCTGCAGGCGGGAGGCCAGGCTGCGGACCATCGCCGGATCCCGGACCGCAGGCAACTGGCGCAGGGCCACGGATGCATCAGCCGCCAGCCCGTCGCTAGCCAGCCAGAGCACCCCCTGGTCCGGGGATTCGGAGAGGGCCCGCACAAGGCGGTAGCGGCCGCCGATCGACTGGCCGGGAGCGGCCGGAGAGGAGGTCATCAGCCTTGCAGTTCTGCCGGGGCAGCGGCAATGGAGGAAGCATCCTGCTCGGGCTGCCGCAGCCCCCGGCCCTCCAGCCAGTCCCGGTCGTAGAGGCGAGAGCGGTAGCGGTCGCCGCTATCGCAAAGCACGGTCACGATGCGGTGGCCCGGACCGAGGCGGCGGGCCGTCTCTACCGCCGCGGCCACATTGATCCCCACCGACCCCCCCAGAAACAGCCCCTCCTTCCAGAGCAGCCGGTAGATGGTGTCGAGGGCATCCTGGTCGTCGATGCGAACGGAATCGTCGATCGGGGCTCCCTTCAGGTTGGCGGTTACCCGGCTGTTGCCGATCCCCTCGGTGATCGAACTGCCATCGGCGTGGAGTTCGCCGGTGCTGGCCCAGCTGTGCAGGGCGCTGCCGTAGGGATCGGCCAGCACGCAGCGCACCCGCGCGTCCCGCTCCTTGAGGTAGAGGGCCACACCGGCATAGGTGCCGCCGGTGCCGGTGGCCGCCACCCAGGCATCCAGCTTCCCCTCGCACTGCTCCCAGATCTCCGGACCGGTGGTGTCGTAATGGGCGCGGCGGTTGGCGAGGTTGTCGAACTGATTGGCCCACATGGCACCGGGAATCTCGGCGGCGATGCGGCCGGAGAGCCTCACGTAGTTGTCCGGGTTGGCATAGGGCACGGCCGGCACGGTGCGCACCTCCGCCCCCAGGCTCCTCAGTAGGCCGATCTTCTCCGCTGACTGGGTGTCGGGGATCACGATCAGGCAGCGGTAGCCGCGGGCATTGCAGAGATGGGCCAGGCCGATGCCGGTGTTGCCGGCGGTGCCCTCCACCACGGTGCCGCCGGGCCGCAACTCACCGCTTCGCTCCGCTTCCTGCAGGATGCCGAGGGCGGCGCGGTCTTTCACCGAGCCGCCTGGATTCATGAATTCGGCCTTGCCCAGAATATCGCAGCCGGTGAGCTCACTGAGGGCCCGCAGGCGGATCAAGGGGGTGTGGCCCACGGCGGCGCTGAAGCCCTCACAGATGCCGGACGGGATGCTGCTGTCTGACGTGATGCCGCCCATGCCTGCTGGCCTGCCGGTTCGAGGTTGCGTGGCCGGATCGTAGGGAACCTTCCTAAGGTCGGATTGCCTGAGGGACGGTTGGATGGGTTCCCCGGAGCCGCAGCGCGGGCTAGTCCACCCCGCCCAACCGCCGGCATCCAGGGCCAGCCTCGCGGATCTGGAGAGCCGCTACCGGCGGGTGCGACACCGCAGTGAGGCCCTGATCGCGCCGCTGGAACCAGAGGATCTGGGTCTGCAGGGCATGGCCGATGCCAGCCCGCCGAAGTGGCATCTCGGACACACCGCCTGGTTCTTCGAGGAGTTCCTACTGCGGCCCGCCCTGGAGGGGAATGGCGGAGGCAGCGACGCGGCCCAGCCGGCCTGCGACTCCCCCAAACGCTCGCCGCTGGCCTACGAACCGGCCGACCCCCGTTGGCGCTACCTGTTCAACAGCTATTACGACGCTGTCGGCGCCCGCCATCCCCGCCCGGAGCGGGGCCTGCTCAGCCGTCCGGCGATCGATGCGGTGTTCGCCTGGCGCCACCGCATCGACGCCGCCCTTGAGCAGATGCTGGCCGGCCTGGGCGATCCGCCTCCCGCCGCAGCCAACGGGCTCCTGGCGTTGGTGGAGCTGGGCCTGCAGCACGAACAGCAGCACCAGGAGCTGCTGCTGATGGACCTGCTCGATGGCTTCTCCCGCAACCCTTTGGAACCGGCCTACAGCATGGGCTCCGAAGGGCCGGAGGCGCTCTTCGAGCGGGCCTGGCGCCCCATGCGTGAAAGCGGCAGCGAAGAGCGGCTTGGTGAGCAGCAGAACCAGGGGGCTCCCAATGGCGCGGGGCCAAGGGCCAGCCAGGAATCCCGCCCGGCCGGGGGCGGCTGGCGCCACCATCACGGCGGCCTCGTGGCGATCGGCCATGCTGGCAGAGGCTTTCACTTCGACAACGAAGCGCCCCGCCATCAGGTGTGGCTGGAACCCTTCGCCCTGGCCGAGCGACTGGTGACCAACGCCGCCTACGACGACTTCATCGCCGACGGGGGCTACCGCCGCCCCGAACTCTGGATGAGCGAGGGCTGGGCCGTGCTGCAGCAGCGCGGCTGGCAGGCGCCCCGCTACTGGCGCGGCGATGACCTCTTCACCCTGGCCGGCCGCCGCCGCCGCGATCCCCTGGCGCCGGTGCGGCACCTGAGCTGGTTCGAGGCGGATGCCTATGCCCGCTGGGCCGGAGCACGGCTTCCGAGCGAGGCGGAATGGGAAACCCTGGCCGCCGCCGGGGCCCTGGAGCAGGCCCATGGGGTGCTCTGGCAATGGACCGGCAGCCCCTACCGGCCCTATCCCGGCTTCCGGCCGGCCGCGGGGGCCGTGGGGGAATACAACGGCAAATTCATGACCTCCCAGTTCGTGCTGAGGGGCGGCTGCTTCCTCACACCGGAGGGCCACGCCGGCGCCGAGCGTCTCACCTATCGCAACTTCTTCCCACCGGCGAGCCGCTGGATGGCCAGTGGATTGCGGCTGGCACGGGAACTCCCCTGAGGGCGGGGCAGGACCTCGATACGATCAAGAGCAACCTCTTCCGCCGGCGGCCCGATGCTTCCCAGGCCCCCCGCCGATCGCACGGTTACCGAGCCCTGCCGTCCCCCGAAACAGGTTCTGGAAGCCACCGAGCTGCCGGGAACCGGAACGGCAGATCCGAAGATGAACGAAGGGGCCTACCCACCGCCGGGCGGCATTGCTGCCATGCCGGCTCCCCAACCTGCGGAACTGCTCGATCTCCATCCCGCCCCCGCCGATCTGGAGCGGCTGGTGCTCGAGGGAATGACACGGCAACCACGGCAGCTGCCCGCATGGCTCCTCTACGACGCGGAGGGCTCCCGCCTCTTCGAGGCGATCGGCCAGCAACCCGAATACGGCCTCACGCGCCAGGAAACCGCCCTGCTGCGGGAGCGGGCCCCGGAGCTGGCCCGGTCGCTGGCGGAAGGCATCACCCCCACCCCCGTGCTGGTGGAATTCGGGGCCGGCAACCTGAGCAAGGTGGGGCCCCTGCTGGAGGCCCTGCAACCGGCGGCCTACGTGGCCCTCGACATCAGCCTCGACCAGCTGGGCCCCTCCTGCCGCGCCCTGCAGGAGCGCCATCCCGCCGTGCCGGTGCTGGGCATCTGCTGTGACTACGCCGACCTGGACCAGCTGCCGCCCCATCCCCTGCTGGAGGGCCGGCCGCGGCTGGGCTTCTACCCCGGCAGCTCCCTGGGCAACTTCGATCCCCCCCAGGCCCGGGCACTGCTGCGGCGTTTCGCCCACCTACTGGGACCGGGCAGCCGGCTGCTGATCGGCATCGACCAGCCAAAGGCGCCGGAGCGGCTCGAAGCGGCCTACAACGATGCCGCTGGGGTGTCGGCCGCCTTCGCCTTCAACCTGCTGCGGCGCCTCAACCGGGAGCTGGCGGGCGACTTCAATCCCGCCGCCTTCACCTACCGCGCCCGCTGGGAAGCCGCCGCCAGCCGCATCGCCATGGCCCTGGTGAGCCGCCATGCCCAGACCGTGACCCTGGCCGGTCGGTGCTGGAGCTTCAGCGCCGGCGAACCCCTGATCACCGAGTACAGCGCGAAGTACACCCCGGAGGCCTTTCAGACCCTGGCGGCCGCATCAGGGTGGCGGGCGATCCGCCGCTGGTGTGCTGGCGACGACGATCTCTCCCTGCATCTGCTGGTCCAGGCAGACTCGGAAACGTCACGAGCCGGTGGCGCAACCCCGAATCAGCACCATGCCGATCCAACCCCGATGCGGAATGCACCATGAGCCGTGAGGAGCAGCGTCAGGCGATGCGCGCTACGCGGGAAGGCCTGATCGAGGATCTCGAGGTTCTCTACCGCCGGGCCTTCGACCGCATCTCCCAGCAGGACCTGGGCGAGGGGGCAATCGCCCGTCTCACCCAGCTGCTGCTGCGCTCCCGCGAGGCGGCGATCACCCCGCTGCAGCAGGAGATCGAGGCTCCTCTGATCACCCGCGCACCGGAAGCATGAGCCCAGGCAGCTGGCTGGAAGAACTGGAGGCCCGGCTGAATCAGCAGCTGGAATCGTTCCTGCGGGCCAATCCCCAGCAGGAGGCCCTGCTGGCCGAGCAGTCCCAGCGGGACCGGCAACAACGCCTGCTGCACGAGCGGCTAAAGCTGCGCCAGGAGGCGGAACTGCAGCGCCAGGGGCTGCTGCGGCTGGCAGGCGAGATCCGCCAGTGGCAGGAGCGCAGCGAGCGGGCCCTCGGCGCCGGCGCCGAGGAGCTGGCCACCAGGGCCGAAGCCCACATCGCCACGTTGATGGAGCAGGGCCGCAACCGCTGGCAGACCCTCGCCGAACTGGGGGAGCGATTCGCCGCGGTGGAACGGGAGCTCGCTGAACTCACCGCAGCCCCAACAGCGCCCGCGCCCGGCCGCTCAGGTGAGAGCGTGGCCGATGGGATGGCCGAGCTGGAGCAGGACTGGCGCCGCTTCGAAACCCAGCAAGAGCTCGAAGCCCTGCGCCGCCGCAACCAGTCCTGAGCCACAGCCATGGGCTTTCTGCTCTCCAAGCTGCTACCCCTGTTCGTGTACCCCCTGGGGGCTGGCCTGCTGCTGATGGCGCTGGGTCTACTGGTCCGGCGGCGGCGCTGGGGCCTCGGCCTCTCCGCCGCAGGGCTCGGCCTGGTCTGGTTGGCCTCCATGCCCTGGCTGAGCCGCCAGTTGGTGCGGAGTCTGGAGGATCAGGCGGTGCGGCTCACTCCGGCCACCCTGCCTACCGCCGATGCGGTGCTGGTGCTAGGGGGTGGCCTGCTGCCGCCCCTGGCTCCGCGGCGGGGCGTGGAAGTCGCCGATGCCGGCGACCGCCTGCTCACCGGCGTGGATCTGATTCGGGAGGGCAAGGCGCCCTGGCTGGTGGTGTCGGGTGGGCGGGTGAGCTTCAACGCTGACGACCCGACGCCGCCGGAGGCCACCTACGCCGCCACCTTGGCCCAGAAACTGGGGGTGTCCGCCGAGCGAATCGTCCGAAGCGAAGGTCCCCGCAACACCGCCGAGGAGGCAATTGCCCTGCGGAGCATCGCGCGGGAACGGGGCTGGCATTCGCTGCTGCTGGTGACCAGCGCCACCCATCTGCCCCGGGCCACGGCCACCTTCTCCCGCCTCAGCGGTCTGAAGATCGTGCCGGTGGCCTGTGACTTCCAGCTGGCGGCGCGCAACCAATCGGGGCAGACCACAACGGAGAGCCTGCTATTGGATCTGATGCCCCAGGCCGGAGCGCTGGCTTCGACCACCAGCTCCCTCAAGGAACTGCTGGGACTCTTCGTGTACCGGTTGAGAGGCTGGGTGTAGACCGGAGGCTCTACGCCGCCCCGCTCACTTCTTGGGGGCGGCGGGGACCAGGCTCACACCATCGGGCGGCGGAGTGGGATCGGGATCGGCGATCAGCATGTGCTGCAGCACGATCTCGGGACGTTCACTGTCGCGCCAACGGATGCGATAGGCCGGCATCTTGGTGCCGCGGCTTGTGGTCTGCTCGACCGGCTCCATCACCCAGCCCCGGCGGGACCGGCCCTGGGGGTTGCGCTTCACCACCGCATCGGCGTGCTTGAAACGAAATCCGACGCGCTCGCCGCTCATGGAAAAGAGAGCCCCGCTGGGGGAGAATGCCTACACAAGTTGATTATCCCATTGCGTCTGCCCGGAGGTCCTGGCGCTCGGCGAGGGATACCCGCCCGAGCGACTGGGCAGCCTCAGGAACCAGCCTCATGGCCGGCCTCGCCGGCCCCGGAACGCCCCTCCGGCCGTAGCAGGGGGAAGGCGATCACATCGCGGATCGAGGGGCTGTCGGTGAGCAGCATCACCAGCCGGTCGATGCCGATGCCCAGGCCGCCGGTGGGGGGCATGCCGACCTCCAAGGCGTGGAGGAAGTCCTCGTCCACGGTCTGGGCCTCGGGGTCGCCGGCGCGGCGGCGCTCCTGTTGGGCCTCGAGGCGGCTGCGTTGATCCACCGGATCAATCAGTTCGCTGAAGGCATTGGCGGTTTCGCGGCCCACGATGAACAGCTCGAAGCGCTCCACCAGGCCGGGCTTGCTGCGGTGGGCCCGGGCCAGGGGCGAGTTCTCCACCGGGTAATCGAGCACAAAGGTGGGCTGGATCAGCGTGGCTTCCACCGCCTGCTCGAAGGCCTCCACCAACAGCCGGCCAAGGCAATCGGCCGCATCGGGCACCTCCAGGCCCGCCACGGCCATGGCGGCGGCAGCTCGGGCCCGACTCTCAAGCGGATCCGAAGCTTCGAAAGCGGTGAAATCGAGGCCCGTAGCCTCCCGCACCAGATCGTGCATCGTGGCCCGCCGCCAGGGTGGCGTGAGATCCACCTCGGTGCCCTGATAAGTGATCTGCGTGCCGCCGCAGACTTCCCGTGCGGCCGCCACGATCAGCTCTTCGGTGAGATCCATCATGGCGTGGTAATCGGCATAGGCCTGATAGATCTCCACCGAGGTGAATTCGGGGTTGTGGCGGGTGCTCACCCCCTCATTGCGGAAGATGCGGCCCAGCTCATACACCCGCTCGAAGCCGCCCACCACCAGCCGCTTGAGGTGGAGTTCGGTGGCGATCCGCAGAGTGAGAGGCAGGTCTAGCGCGTTGTGGTGGGTCTCGAAGGGGCGGGCGTCGGCACCACCGGCTTCGGTCTGCAGCACGGGGGTTTCGATCTCCAGGAAGCCGCGCTCATCGAGCCAGCGGCGCATCGTGCTCACGATCCGGGCGCGGCGGCGGAAGGTTTCACGGGTGTGGGGCGAAACGATCAGATCGAGGTAGCGCTGGCGGTAGCGCTTCTCCACATCGGCCAGGCCGTGCCACTTGTCGGGCAGGGGCTGGAGCGCCTTGCTGAGCATCGTCCAGTCCACCACCTTCACCGAGAGCTCGCCCCGGTCGGTGCGCTTGAGGCTGCCCCGCACGCCGATCCAGTCGCCCGCATCCACCAGGGAGGTGAGCTGGGCGAACACCTCGGGGTTGTCGGGGTGGGCCGCCTGCAGGGTGGCCTTCTCGAGGTAGAGCTGGATCGGGCCGCTCTCATCGGCGAGGGTGAAGAAGGCCAGCTTGCCCATCACCCGCCGCGTCATCACCCGGCCGGCCACGGCCACATCAGCCTCGCGCTCCTCGCCATTGGCCAGATCGGCATGGGCCTGCTGCAGCTTGGCGGTGCGGTGGCTGGGACTGAAGCCGAGGGCGTAGGGGGCCAGGCCGAGGGAGTCGAGCGTGCGGGCTTTCTCCAGGCGGGTCTCGCGCAGATCCGACAAGGCAGCTCAGGGAACGGATTCAGGCCCATCCTGCAGGAGCGCTGAACCCTTCCGGCCGCACTACCGCCAGGGTGTCGCCACGATGGCTCCCCCGGCATCAACCGGGCGATGAGCTCCGGGAGCGAACCTCAGCCCGCAGCGGCCATCGGCGCTTCCGCCATCCGCTGCGAGGCGTAGCCGGTGCCACGCACCGTGAGGATCAGCTCCGGATTGCGAGGATCGGGCTCAAGTTTGCCGCGCAGGCGCGCCACGTAGACATCCACCACCCTCAGGTCGGCGGCGCGGCGGGGGGGATAGCCCCAGAGCTGCTCAAGAATCTCGGCCCGGGGCACGACGCGGCCAGGTTCGCGGAACAGGAGCTCAAGCAGGCTGAATTCGGTGTAGGTAAGGGCGATGCGTTGGCCATCGCGGGTCACCTGGCGGCGGTTGGTGTCCACCACCAAGTCCCCCACCCGCAGCACGCCACTGCCACTCGGAACATCCCGGGGCTCGGCAGTGGCCGACCCGCGGCCGACCCGCCGCAGGATGGTGGCGATGCGGGCCTCCAGTTCCTTGGGACTGAACGGCTTCGGCAGATAGTCGTCGGCACCGAGATCCAGGCCCGCCACCCGCTCGCTGATGGCATCGAGAGCCGAAAGAAAGATGATCGGCACGCAGGATTCGGCCCGCAGGCGACGACACACCGCAAAGCCATCCAGCTTGGGCAGCATCACATCGAGCACCACCAGATCGGGCTGCTCCCGGTGGAAGAGGCTCAGGGCCTCCTCACCATCCTCCGCGCAGATCACCCGGTAGCCGGCCAGCTGCAGGCGCATCGCCAGCACGCGGCGCACGGCGGATTCATCGTCGACCACCAGAAGGGTGGCGCGCTGGTCGCCACCGCCATCAGCGGGACTGGAGGAATCTCCGCCATCGGAAGCCTGGCCATTGCTGTCCTCGGAGGCCTCGACCCCAAGCCCGTGATCGGGAGCCAGGCCCGTGGGCAGCGGCTGCGCGGGCTTGTCCTCCAGGGAAAGGGACATGGGTGGCGTGTCGAAGGACACAGCAATGAAGAATCGCAACCATACCCTCAGGCGGCGGTCCGGGTCACCCCCCCGGATCGGCGCCAGGGCAAGAGATCTGAGAGATTTAAGCTTTTCTACGGATTGCCTGCCGGGGGTTTCCTGAGCCGCACTCAGGGCCAGCGGGCTTCGGCGTATCGGTTCCACTGCCGTTCCGCCTCGGCCAGGGCCGCATCGCTGCCGATCTGGCCCAGCATGGAGCGCTGCAACTGGGTGTAGAGAATCGCCTGCAGCCGCTTGATGCCCGGGGTGGCCGGCACCAGAACCCGAGCCTGATCCAGGTTGCGCACGGATAGGGCGCGGGCCTGCCTGACCAGCGCCTCCTGCCGTTCTGCGGCCGGATCCACCACCGCAACGGCGAGATCTTGCTCCAGCCCCTTCAGGGCCGCCCGCGAGGAGGGAAGCACCCGTGCTTCACGGGCAAAGGCCAGTTGGTTGGCGGCATCGGTGAGGAACAGGGCGAAGCTGGTGGCCTCAGGGGCCATGGTGCTCTGGCGCGGCACCACCAGGTTCATCACCGCCACGTTGGTCTGGCCGCCGGGGCCCACCAGGGGCGGAAAAGGGGCGGTCAGCGCCGCGATGCCGGGGGCGTTGGTCTGCAGGTTGCGCAGAAAATCGGGACCGCTGGCCACCTGGGCCAGGTCGCCCGCCTGGTAAAGCTCGATGGCTCGGCGGTAGCCCTGGCTCACCACCTCGGGGGGCAACAAGCCCCGGCGGTAAAGATCGGTCCAGAAGGCGAAGGCCCGCCGACCAGCTGCACTGTTGAAGGCCGCGCGGTGGTTGGCGTCGAGCAGGCGCACCTCCATCTGCACGAGGGTCTCCAACAACTCGGCGGAGTCATCCGGCACCACGGTCACGAAGAGGGCATAGCGACCGGTGCGGCGCTTGATGGCCTCGGCGTAGGCGGGAATCTGGTCCCAGCGGCGGGGGGGAGCCGGGTAGCCAGCCTGCTGGAGCAGCTTCCGGTTGGCCAGGGTCACCCGAGTGGTGAGGTACCAGGGAATGGCGAACTGCAGATCCCCCTGCCGGCCGGCCTGCCACACCTCGGGCAGATAGGCGGAGGCGGCACCGGGCGGCAGCACCGTGGCCAGATCGAGCAGGCCCCCCTTGCTGGCCAAGTTGGCCGCGAAGGGAGGGTTGAGATTCACCAGGTCGGGGGCGGTGCGGGCGAAGACCGCAGCCAGCAGCTTGCGCTCCACCGAACTCCAGGGAACATCGATCCAGCGCACCGACACCCCCGGGTGGGCCCGCTCCCAGGCCGCGATGACGCGGCCCATGTAAGGCGAGAACCGGGGAGCCAGATCGAGGGTCCAGACCGTGAGCTGACGGGGCCGGGGAGCGGCGGCGGGTGCCGTGCCCCGGCCACATCCCCCGCAGGCGAGCAGGAGCACCAGGGACACCCCCCCCAGGAGCCGCACAACACCGGCGGCTGGACCAGGCCGCAGACCCTGCGGGGCCCGCCGAACGCCCGGGTGTGTCCGGCGGAGCTGGATCGGAGTGCGCCGCTGCATGGGATCCTCCCTCAGCGCCGCCCGACGCCGCCACCCTGCTGCCGCCACAGCAGGAGCTGGAGGGAGCAGAGCACCGGGGCCAGGAGAGCGGTGAGCAGGGAGCGGGCCAGCAGCACATGCAGACCCGCGCCGGCCAGGTCATCGAGATGCCAGCCGGGCTGGGCCAGCGGGGCCGGATCGATCGCTCCGCCGGGGAGGTGACTGCCGGCCCCCAGGCCGCTACGCAGGGCCCACTGCAGCATCAGCGACAGATCGAGCCCCAGGGTGCCCAGCAGGGCCAGCAGCCCCAGGCTGAAGCTGCGCTCCACCGGCGCCCCCAGTCGGCCGATCCGCCCCCACCACCAGCCCAGCAGCATCAGGGCCGGCATCTGACTCACGCCGCCGTGATGCAGGGAATCCAGCAGCAACCCCAGGATGGCACCGGCGAGAATCGCCGAGAGGGGTCCCTCGGCTAGGGCCCAGGGCAGCAACCAGAGGATGGCCCAGCAGGGCCCCACCCCGGCCAGCCGGGGCCAGCCAGGAGCAGCCAGGGTGAGCACGGGAACCAGCAGGAGCGAAGCGGCGTACCAGGGGTGGCGGGAGAGCAGGGCCATCAGCGCGCCAGCAACTGCACCCAGTCGACCGAACCGACCGGTGCAGCCAGCTGTACCACCGCCTCGGGCGCGGGATCGGCACCCGCATCCACCGACTGGATCACCCCCACCGGCAGATCCGGCGGCACCAGGGTACTGGCGGGGGAGGTGGTGACCACATCACCGGGCACGACGCCCGGTTCCTTCTCGAGGAAACGCACCACGGGCCGGGGCGTGCCCAGGCCCGTGAGCAGGCCATGGTGGCGGGTGCGGCCCACCCACACCCCCACCCGACTGGCCGGATCGGTGAGCAGGGTGACCCGGGCGGTGCTCGGGGTGACGGAGCTCACCAGGCCGATCAACCCGCCAGGAGCCAGCACCGCCTGGCCCTCGGCCACCCCCTGCAGCGATCCGCGGCCCAGCAGCAGGGTCTGCCACCAGCCGGCCGGTTCACGGGCAATCACCGGTGCCGTGAGCCGCTTCGGGCTGGCCTGCTGCAGACCGATCAAGCCCCGCAGGCGGGCGTTCTCGGCCTCCAGGGCACCGATGCGGGCCGTGTCTTCAAAGCGGCGGGCCGAGCGAAGCCATTCCGCCTGGGCCGTGCCAGGCCAGAAGGGACGGCTGAGCAGGGCATAGGCATCGGCCAGGCCTGCCCCCTTGCTCAGGCGCACGCCAAGGAGGGCCAGCGCCACCAGCAGCCAGGGCCAGGCCTGGAGCAAGGAAGGCAGGGCCAGGGAACGGAGCCAGCGGGGCGCCGGCATCGGCTTCAGGTGTACTGACGGGCGAAGTCGGGAGTGTCGAGCACGCGCTCCAGACGCTTGTAGTCCTCCAACACCATGCCGCAGCCATTCACCACGCAGAGCAGGGGATCCTCGGCCACGTGGGTGAGGATGCCGGTCTCGTGGCTGATGAGGTCGCAGATGCCGCGCACCATGGCTCCGCCGCCGGCGAGCATGATGCCGCGGTCCACGATGTCCGCCGCCAGTTCGGGCGGGGTGCGCTCCAGGGTGCGCTTCACGGCCTCAACGATCACGTTGAGGGGTTCGGCCATGGCCTCGCGGATGTCACCGGCGCGCACGTTGATCGTGCGGGGCAGGCCGGAGAGGAGATGCAGACCCCTCACATCCAGGGAGGTCTCGTCGTGCTCGTTGTCGGGGAAGGCGGAGCCGATACGGATCTTGATGTCCTCGGCGGTGCGCTCCCCCACCACGAGGTTGTGCACCTTCTTGAGGTAGACGCCGATCGCCTCGCTTAGCTCATCGCCCGCCACCCGCACCGACTCGCTCAGCACGGTGCCGCCGAGGCTGAGCACGGCCACCTCGGTGGTGCCGCCGCCGATGTCGACCATCATGGTGCCCACGGGCTCGGTGACCGGCAGACCGGCGCCGATCGCCGCCGCCACGGGCTCATCGATCAGATGCACCTGCTTGGCGCCGGCCAGGCCGGCATCTCGCACGGCGCGGCGCTCGACGCCGGTGACACCGCTGGGGATACCGATCACCAGCCGGGGGGCGATCACGCCGCGGCCCTCGTTGCCCTTCTGGATGAAGGTCTTGATCATCTGCTCAGCGGCGTCGAAGTCGGCGATCACGCCATCGCGCAGGGGCCGCACGGCCCGGATGTTGCCGGGGGTGCGGCCGAGCATCAATTTGGCTTCATTACCCACGGCCATGGGAACGTTGCGCTCCAGGTCGATGGCCACCACCGAGGGCTCCTGGAGCACGATCCCCTTGCCCGACACGTACATCAGGGTGTTCGCGGTGCCCAGATCGATGCCGATATCACGGGAGAACTGGAAGCGACGGAAGAACACGGGAACGGCTGAGGGCAGAGGGCGGATCATAGGGGGCGCCTCGGCGGCTTCCCCGGTGGCGGCAGACAGCCGAGGGAGGGGTGAGACAGCCGGTGGAACGAATGAAGCGTGGCTCCTCCAGCCAGGGGGTGCCGCATCATTGATCCAACCGTTTCCATCCACTCCTATGGGCGTCAACTCCATCACCCTGGTCGGCCGGGCCGGCCGCGATCCCGAAGTTCGCTACTTCGAATCCGGCAGCATGGTGGCCAACCTCACCCTGGCGGTCAACCGCCGCAGCTCGGGCGACGAGCCCGACTGGTTCAACCTCGAGATCTGGGGCAAGCAGGCCCAGGTAGCCGCCGACTACGTCCGCAAGGGCTCCCTGCTGGGCATCATCGGCTCCTTCAAGCTCGACCGCTGGACCGACAAGAGCTCCGGCGAGGAGCGCAGCAAGCCGGTGATCCGGGTCGACCGGCTCGAGCTGCTGGGCAGCAAGCGGGATGCGGAAGCCGGTGGCGGCTTCGGCGGCGGTGGCGGCGGCTTCGGCGGGGGCGAACCCAGCGACGAAGAAGTGCCGTTCTGAGCGACCGCCGGGCTTGTGCCAATGGCGCAGCCGGGTTATCAAGTGGCACGAAGCCACCAGGGCGCCCTTCGCGGGGCGCCTTTTTCTTTGGGGTTGCTTTGGGGGATGTCGCGGGGGTCCCCTGCCAGCAGGGGTAGGCAATGAGTCCTTCCCGGGACCCTGACGGGATGCAGGTCAAACGATGCCCGCCGTCTGGGTCGGCGGGCATCGGGATCAAGAGGCCTCAGTGGTTGTCCTGCCGCTTCTTCCAGGTGCGCAGACCAAGCCACACAGCGAAGCCGAGCACGGACAGCACCAGCAGCACCTTGATCACCTTGGCCACCGGATCAAGCCACACCTCCACGTTGGTGTAGGCCTCACCAAGCCCGTAGCCCGCCAAGGTCAACAGCAGGGTCCAGATCAGACTGCCGGCGGTGGTCCAGATCAGGAAAGGCACGAAGGGCATCATCTCGATGCCGGCCGGCACCGAGATCAGGGTGCGGATGCCCGGAATCAGCCGCCCCCAGAAGACCAGGGCCGTGCCATGGCGGTTGAACCAGGTGCGGCTGCGCTTCAGCTCCTGGGGGCTGATGCCGATCCAGCGGCCATGGCGCTCCAGCCAGCGCTCCAACCGCTGCTCGTTCACCAGCCGCCCGATCCCGTACCAAGGAAGGGCGCCGAGCACCGTGCCCAGCAGCCCGGCCAACACCACCGGCACCATGGCGAGCTGGCCGCCGCGCACATAGAAGCCCCCCAGGGGCATGATCAGCTCAGAGGGGATCGGCGGAAACAGATTCTCCAGGAACATCGCCGCGAAGATGGCGGCATAGCCAGAGGTCGGGTTGGCCTCGACCGCCGAGCCGATCAGCTCGGGGAGCTTCTGGACCAGTTCAAGGGCCAAGGCTGAGATCTCCGTTTATGGGAACGATGATTAACAATAGTGTGCAGGTTCGGGAACCATAAGCCACCACAGTCGGCAAGGGCGAATCAAGTAAAACGCAAAACCAAACAACACCTGCAGAAACAGGACCCAAAGCGCAGCCGATGAAAATTCAAGAATGAATCAGGACAATAGCCGGTTACGAGCTTTTCGGATGGCAGGCGGCGACTGCACTTCAATGCACGAAGTGCAAATCGGACTGATGGAGGAATCCTTGGCAGCCGCTCACGGACAAACAAACACGTAACTTTTTTCATACCCCTCTTTTACTGGGTCAACGGTCAGCGCATAGTCCATGCCGATAACAGCGAAGCATGAGGCACTGCAGCATTAGACGACTACATGGCATCACAGCAAACGGCCGAACCCAGAGCTCTCCAAAGCACTAGAGGAGAATAAGATTAATCGACTGATTCAGAGAGAAAAGCAAATACGGCTTACGAAGGAAAACATATCTGCGCAAACAACCTACAGCGAAAGTAGAGTTGGAGACTGCGCCCTGGGAGGCCTGCATACAGCACAAATGTAGATGCCAAGAAGACTGATCCAGGTACCAAAAAATCAGGTGCTACACAAAAGATCCATCCTTAACAGCTGACCTAATCAAGCCTACGGCTCTCAAAACGAAAGAATACGTGTGGTTGGAAATCGGCATAGATTTGGCCGAGGATGCATCAGGAATCAGGATAGCTGGACTGCGCCCAGCCGCTGAAGAAGAGGAGAATCTTTCAGTAAAGAATCCCTTGTCATTACAAAATTCTGACAAAGTCGAAGAAATATGCTGATCAGTGCCAGGAGGAAGAAGGCGAAGCAGGAAAGGGAAAAACCTTGACCTGACATACAAACGAGACAGCCTCTTCTTGATAGCGGGAATCAAGCTATAAATACTAGGATGGTAATTTCCAAAGACTTCAAGGGAGGCTCCACCTTCGTTTGGGAGAACATTTACATAGGAGGCCGACAAAGAAGAAGGCAAATATACATTCACCACAAACAAACGAGAGAGAACAGACCGAACAGGCGGGAGGTTCATCAATGCGACCAACAAGCGATTGCCGCCAAATGCTAGTTTCATGGCTGAAAAGGCCGGAATCATGTTGACATAACACTCATTCACCAGAGAATCGGGTACCAAATCTCTGAGATACAGATCTATACAAGACAAGGGCCAGTTAACCGTAGGGGGTGCACCAGCCAAACACCATAGAAAGCCCGTCAGAATGGGATGGTGCTGCAGCGTATAAGCCTGATTGCAAATCGATGAATCCAGACTGGCTATCATACGTAGGTTCTCCAAAGGACCACCGCACAAGACAAGGGTGCAATAGCTTCTCATTTCGAGGAGTTCTGAAATATGATGCTGGAGGCAAACACGATATAAGTCGTTGGTTTTTTCAATATTCCTGATAACACCTGAGATCAGGTTGTCCGGCACAACAGTATCTGCAACATTACCAACGACTACAGGATTGAAGCCAAATAAATCTTCTCCAACAGCAGGAAGCCTGTTAAGCGCCAACTCGGAACTGTAGACAGTTCCATTGATTCTCATGCTTAAACACGCTTTTACTAAACGTGTGCACATATTTTGAAATTGTTTTTTCTTCGCTGGGCCGAGAAGAGGATTATCCTCAAATGATATAGTAGGTATTAATTCAGAAATAAGCCTGATGTCATCCGGATGGGCTTCTTGGCCAAGCAAAGCAAGCGTATGTGACTGTGCAGTGTTAGCACCCCAATAATTAACAAGCCCTCCATACCTAACGGAACGGCTGAGCAAAAAGTTTTTTAACCTGATCTTACCTAACATCGAAGCAGCCATTGTCTGATCGCAAATATAATCTGACCTATTTAACTTAGGAGAATAAGAAAATGAAACTGGTTTTTTGTGGGAAGTCTCGGCTGATGAGGCAAAATTGGCCGAAGCACTATCAATGGATACCGCAGCAATCCAATCATATTCAATAGAGAAGTGATCAAGCTGCCTGGAAACAGCTCGAGCAACAATACCGGCACCGACAAGGAGAACCTTAGCCTTGTCATCATCTACTAGACTTTTAGTCATAATAACTTGCCACTGCAATAGACGGAAAAGAAATGGTCGAAACAGGATTAATGATTTTTTGAAGCTTGGGTAATGCGGTCGCCAACAGCCTCAGAGCAAGCCTGGGAGCACCTGCACGAAACCTATAACGGTGCTGTAAGTTGAGAATATCAGCAAGTGACATAAGCGTCAATCCAATTTGCTCGACTTTAGAGACATGGCAATTATGTGTCTGTAACAAAGCAAATCGGCGCACTCTATTAAGAATATCAGAAGCACGACAAGCCGTGAATAGAGGATCGCTTGTTCCTAGCGTAAGAGGAAACTGGGCAATTCTTGCAATACTAGACACAAATATTTGATCTTCATCGGAGAAAACAAAGCCTGGCCGAAGTATAATATAATCTAGTCCGGATTTCGATATTAGCGATTCGATGCAAAGCTTTGATTGGGCATAGTAACTATTGCTATCGAGGGTAACAGTCTGAGAGGATATGAAGACAATCCGCGGGTGAGCGCGTAAACTGATAATTGATGCAAGCAGAGTCTCGTAATATTTAATATCTTCTTGGTATGACTGGAGTGACTCATGACGCTGAGTTGCTGAATAAGACAATACAAGGACCGAGGGATGGCGTTGGCATTCCAAATCAACGGAAATATTACCTAACGGCTTGAGTCCTCTAGCAATAAGGTACTTGGAAAGATTTCCGCGACTACCAGAGCAAAACAACATGGGCTCGGAGATTGCTGTCATATTTTTTTGTATACAAGAAAAAGGCCAGCAACAATAAAAGCAATGCCAATTAGCTCATTAAACTTTGTTGAGAGGGAGGCAAAACCGCCGCTGTTCATCGCAAAATGCAAATAAAGTATAATCGAAGTTATTGCCGCAGCGGAAGGATATGCAATGCTAACTGGCATAATCCTCAAAAGCAACACCCAAGCCACGGAGGAAATTCCGTATATTCCGACCGCCATCCAAAAGTCAGATGATAAAATAATGGAATAAATTCCACCGGTAGCTGACTTACTAGCATTTGAAAAAAATAATTGACCTGCAATCATTAGCAGGGAATAGCAAAATAATGCAAGAATGACTTTCATGGTTGGTTAAAAGGTTTAATCAGAAGAGTGGCTTGCATGAGCTCAAGGCTATGAGCGTGAAGCTCTGTGCAAAGAGCGATAGGATGAAATTTTTGCTGCCGTTAAATAAAGGGAAACTGAGATCAAAATAAATGTACAAGAAACGAAGCCACTTATAGCGGCTGCAGGTTGAGACAATGAATTTCGAATGGCAAAACCAAACAAAGCGACAAAGCCTAGGAATGATATGAAAAGTGAGGAAAGGGCAAGCAAGAATAACTTATCAGTCCCCTGGTGAAGCCCAAGTAACTGATCAATAACACCAGAACGCTTGGTCATAATCTTGCTGTAGTTCGAGTAAATCATTTCTCTTGTTAACAAATAATCTGACAAAATACTGACTGATGCCACTAAACATGAAGCAGCAAACATCAACGTATTGGGCCCAATAAAAAAAGCATTGCGGGATAAATAAAGGGTGATCAATGTCAAGGACGAAACTAGCAGGGCAAGGGCAAGAGGAAGTAGGCTATATTTCGGCGAAAACGACAACATAAACTTAAGATGGCGCCATCCATCCCGCCATGTCTTGAGGTGGGGGGTACGGCCAGGTGGATTTGGTCGCAGATTGGTGGGAATCTCCGCCATGGGAAGATCCATCAAACTGGATTTGATGACCATTTCGGAGGCGAACTCCATCCCACTACAACGCAGATTCAAACTCTGAACAGCTTCTCGATCAAAGGCACGCAAACCGCAGTGGAAATCACCAATCTTGATGCCAAAGAACATGCGTCCTAGCATACTGAGAACCGGATTACCCAGATAACGGTGCAACAACGGCATCGCACCCTCCGCAATGGTTCCGCGAAAGCGGTTGCCCATCACCAGCTCATAGCCCTGATTCAGCTTGGCAAGAAACTGAGGGGCCTGGCGTAAGTCATAGGTTGCATCGGCATCCCCCATCAGGACATAACGGCCCTGCGCCGCATCAATACCAGCGATCAAGGCAGCTCCATAGCCGCGTTGTGGCACGGACACCACAACAGCCCCGTTGTGGCGGGCGATCTCCTGGGAGCCATCAACACTGCCATTATCAGCCACAATGATTTCATAGGGCTCGCCTGTTGCATGTCCGCCTTGATGGCAGTCATCAATGACAGCAGCAATGGTTGCCGCCTCATTGAGGCAAGGGATCACAAAACTGATCATCGTTGCTGGCATGGATTTTAAGATTCAGAACTGCTCAACCAAGCAGGAACATTGCTCGTGTGGTTACATTAGCCCCTTTTGACTAAATAACATTTGAGGAGGTCTGCTTTCTTGCTTCCGGAAAAACGGAGCTGCTCAACTCGGTTGATCTTCCCATCGCCGAGGTCATACGATCGACATTCTAAATGCGGCTTGATTTTGGCATAGGGATCGGGGCTGAGCAAACCACGGTCAAGGCTCCAGGAGCCCGTGCGGAGCCTGAAATAGATCGGCAATAAAAAAGATGGAATCAGGACAAACCAAAGTGCAAAAATGACCACATATCGTGATACGAAAGAAAGCTTTGCAATAGGACCGCTGATCGCAACTGCAGCCACGACAAACAGGATCGCCATATAATAACGCAACTCCATTGCCTGGGGAAGAAACATCAAGGGAATGCAGGTCAGCAGGAGACGGCGCTGATAGGCATGGTTTCCGTATTGACCATTTGGATATCCATCTCGACCCCGAACAGCCACGAAAACAGCCACTACTGCAAGGAGAATAAACACAAGCCCATTGGACCCACCAGTCATCACCCAGGGATGATTCGCCGTTGGTGAAAAGTACTCCGGCTTAGGCTTGTTAAAATTATGCCAGCTGCGAGCAAAATTCCAACCTGCCTGCGAACGGACAATGGGATCAATTTCGGTGGCAGAGACGACAAAGGAAGCCCCGTTGAACAGCAGGGGGATGCGTGGCAGATACTGGATAGGCGAATTTGTGGGATCGATATCCCCGGGCAAGCCAGCTACGGCAATCGGATAAAAGGGATTCTTAAACTGAATCATGTTGGCGATAGGCTGATAACTGATGGCCAACATCAGAGCCAAAGCACAAACACTTACTCTGATCCTGGGAATAGTAGAGATTTGCAGCCGAAAAGAATGAACCTCTCTCCAGCGAAAGAACAGCGTGGATGCCACCACGATCACAGCCATGAAAAACCCCTGGAACTTGGTATTAGCGGCCAAGGCAAGCAGGAGAAGTGCAAAGCAATCACTCCAACTGACAAGAGGCACATTCACTTGACGATCAGAGCGCGACAATGGATAAAGTAGAATTAGTATGGCTGAAGCCACCATGGTGTTCACAAAAAAGTCCTGAAGAGATGTTCGAAAACTGAACAGGGCAACAGGAAACACAAAACAACAACAAGCTGCCCATGGTCGCGGCAGCCTGAGATAACGGTGACAGACCTGCACAAACAAAAGCAGGCCCAGAAGATTGGGAATGAGGAATAATCGCGGTCTATCCAGGGCCAATCCAGGTGCCAAAGCCAGCCTCCAGAAAGAAGGGAAGCCGAAATATCGACTGTCTTTTAGGCCTGAATAATCAGGAAATCCAGGCAGATGGAACGCGCGAATTGCAAAGGGTAGATGGTAATGAATTGAATCGGCCGGGAAAGCATCGACCAGCAGGAAACATAGGAAGATGGCCAGAAGCACCGCGGGCAGAGGGTGCAGGATTACGGCCAGCCATTGCCTGATCCTCAGCATGATCAACATCAGTAACGGTGTATGACACTACACTGGCATCCCGTGATGCACCCCAAACAGGGAACAAAAACACAAGTAAACCTAAAATGGGACATGCCTAAAAAAAGGGCTTCCTTAAGTTAGGAAGCCCTGGAGAATCGATGGAGATCCGATCAATAGCGGTAATGCTCCAGCTTGTACGGCCCCTCCACCGGCACGTTGATGTAGGCGGCCTGCTCGGGGCTGAGCTCGGTGAGCTTGGCGCCGATCTTGTCGAGGTGGAGGCGGGCCACCATCTCGTCGAGGTGCTTGGGCAGCACGTAGACCTCCTTGCCGTACTCGGAGCCCTTGGTGAAGAGCTCGATCTGGGCCAGCACCTGGTTGGTGAAGGAGTTGCTCATCACGAAGCTGGGGTGGCCGGTGGCGCAACCCAGGTTCACCAAGCGGCCTTCAGCCAACAGCAGGATGCGGTTGCCGCTTGGGAGCACGATGTGGTCCACCTGGGGCTTGATGTTGTCCCAGGTGTACTGCTTCAGGGAAGCCACGTCGATCTCGTTGTCGAAGTGGCCGATGTTGCAGACGATCGCCTGATCCTTCATCTGGATCAGGTGCTCGTGGCGGATCACCTGGAAGTTGCCGGTGGCGGTCACGAAGATGTCCACATCCTTCACCACGTCGTCGAGACGCACGACGCGATAGCCCTCCATCGCCGCCTGCAGGGCGCAGATCGGATCGATCTCGGCGATCATCACGGTGGCGCCGAGGCCCCGCAGCGACTGAGCCGAACCCTTGCCCACGTCGCCGTAGCCCATCACCAGAGCCACCTTGCCGGCCACCATCACGTCGGTGGCGCGCTTGATGCTGTCCACGAGCGATTCGCGGCAACCGTAGAGGTTGTCGAACTTGCTCTTGGTCACCGAGTCGTTGACGTTGATCGCCGGGAAGGGCAGCTCACCGCTCTTCTGCAGCTGATAGAGGCGGGCCACACCGGTGGTGGTCTCCTCGGTGACGCCCTGGATGTTGGCGTAAATGCGCGAATAGAAAGTGGAATCGCCGGCGAGCTTGGCCCGGATCGACTTGAAGAGGGCGATCTCCTCTTCGCTGCCGGGGTTGTCGAGAACCGAGAGATCCTTCTCGGCCTTGGTGCCGAGGATCACCAGGCCGGTGGCATCGCCGCCATCGTCGAGGATCATGTTGGGGGTGCCGCCATCGCCCCACTCAAGGATGCGGTGGGTGAAGGCCCAGTACTCATCCAGGGTTTCGCCCTTGTAGGCGAACACCGGAATGCCGGCAGCGGCGATCGCCGCGGCGGCGTGGTCCTGGGTGGAGAAAATGTTGCAGCTGGCCCAGCGCACCTCGGCGCCGAGGGCCGCGAGGGTCTCGATCAGAACGGCGGTCTGGATCGTCATGTGCAGGGAACCCGCGATGCGGGCGCCCTTGAGGGGCTTCTCGGCGCCGTATTTGGTGCGGAGGGCCATCAGGCCCGGCATCTCGGTTTCGGCGATGTTCAGTTCCTTGCGCCCGAAGTCGGCCAGGCCGATGTCGGCGATCACATAGGAGTTTGTGGCCTGCAGGTGAGGGAAGGCCTCGACAGCCGCAGGGCTCGTGGGTGTTGCCACCATGGTTACGGACACTCCCGACTGGGAGGACGAATGGGTTGTCTGGGAAGTTCTGCGGAGACGCCGAGGCTTCGGGCTCGCTTGGTCACAAATCTACAGGGATCCTGAAGGTGATTGTGCCGCCTCCAGTGCCAGTCTCAGAGGCTCTTCCCAGCCCGAGACCAGCCCCGGCCTGATCAGCCGCACGCCAAAAGCGCAGACCACAAGCGCGGATCCACCCCTACACAGCAGGGAAGCCGTGGATCCACGTCAGGCTGGGGCAGCAGCAATCCCGGAGAAGGAGGGCCCATGGTTGGGGTTGAGCACACCTGCGACCTGGCCGATGCCACCGCCACCCAGGACCTGGGCAGGCGCCTGGCGGCCGACCTGCTGAACTATCCGGCGGTGGGCCCCGCCCTGCTGCTGCTGCAGGGCGACCTGGGCGCCGGCAAGACCTGCCTGGTGCAGGGCCTGGCCGAGGGGCTCGGCATCGCCGAACCAGTCACCAGCCCCACCTTCGCCTTGGCCCAGCACTACGAAGGCCGCCTGCCCGAGGGCACAACCACCCGACTGGTGCATCTGGATCTCTACCGGTTGGCAGCGGGCCCTGCCGCTGATGAGCTGTTCGCCCAGGAGGAGGAGGAAGCGGCGGCGGTGGCAAGGGGGGGCGAAGGTGCTGCGCAGGCGTGGGAATCCTCCGGCGTGGAAAGGATGGCTGGCATGGGGGTGGTGCTGGCGGTGGAATGGCCCGAGCGGCTCAGCTTCCTTCCCCAGATGGCCTGGCGGGTGCGGCTGGAGCACTGGGGCAACGCAAGGAGGGTGCACTGGCTGCCGCCTGCACCTCCTGCCGCCTGCACCGCCCCTTGAGACAGGCGAACCCGCCGAAAATGATCAACTTGCCCCAAAGGAGCAGGCATACGGCCCAACGACAGGGTGATCCGCCAGCGTGGACGACACCTGGCACGGTCGGCTGAATCCGCAGAGCCCCCCACCCAGAAGACCGGAGCAAAACAGCAAACTTCACAGAGGATTCGGCCCCGCCAGGGTCAGGGATGGACCGGTGCCTTCCCTCCCTGAGTTGCCAGAAACCGCTCCACTTCGGCAGCCCTGGGCTGGGGATCGATGGCCCCGGCTCCACAGCACACCAAGGATCCACAGGCGGCGGCAAAGCGCAGCAGGGCTTCCGGCTCGGCCACGGTGTGGGGATCGGCCTCTGCCCGGCAGAGGCCATGCAGCAATCCCGCCATGAACGCGTCCCCGGCCCCGGTGGTATCGACGGCATCAACGGCGAAGGGCGCCAGCTGGCCGGAGCGCCCACCCAGAAACCAGCGCAAGGGTGCAGGGCCATCGGTCACACACACGGCTGGCCGGCCCGGCAGCGCCGAGCTGATGGCCGAGGGATCATCGCTGCCAAAGAACCAAAGGGCTTCCTCGGTGGCGCACTTCAGCAGGGCGGCCCGCTCAAACAGGGGGCGGATCCGCTCCTGAACGGCAGCCGGGGGGGCCGTGCCGGCGGGGAGCCCCCAGAAGGTGGGTCGCCAGTTCACATCCACCGCCAGGAGAGGAGGTCGTCGACAGCTCGATTGCCTGGCATCGGTTGCCCCGGCCTCCGGCCTGCGGCCGGCTGCCTCCACCATGGCCAGTACCCCTTCAAGGGCCGATGCCGCCGGGGGGGACGCCCACGGCAGGCTGCCGCAGAGCAGCCAGCGGGCCCGTACCAGCAGCGGAGCGGCGGCCTGCTGCAGCACCGCGGCATCGAGGGCCTGGTCGGCGAAACCGGCGCCGCGATCTCCCAGAAAACCACCGAAACTCCTTTCGCCATGAGCATCACGGCGGACGAGCACCACACGGCTGGGGCGCTCCGCATCCCACTGAAGGCCGGAGGTCTCCACGCCCCGTTCGGCGAAAAGGACCCCAAAGGCTTCCCCGATCGCATCGCTGCCGAGGCGACCCAGGAAGGCCGCAGGGGTTCCCAACCGGGTCAGAGCACAGGCCACGTTGGCAGGCGCACCACCAAGCCTGTCCCCGCCATCGCCCGACCTTTGCGGGCTGACCTCACCAGCGATGTCCACCAAGCCTTCCGCAGCCTTGATTCGCCCACCCGGCTCCGGTCCACCGCCACAACCTGGCGCCGGCAGAGCGTCGCCCAACGGCAGCAACCGATCCACGAGGGCCTCGCCGAAGCAGAGCACCTCGGGTGGCGCGGGGTTGCCCATCAGGCGGCCGAACGACTCCCCCCAGACTGGGCCCGCCCGGCGCCTTCAGGGGCGGCAAGCTCAGCAAGCCGCAGCCGCAAAGCCTCAATGATGCGGGCATTGGCGGCTGGGAAGGGATAGGCATCCAGCTCAGCCGGCTCCACCCAGCGCACCTGCTGAGAGGCCAGCGGTTGGGGCTCACCGGAGAGCCAGCGGCAGAGATGCACCACAAACCGCAGGCGCTTGTGGCTGTAGGCGTGCTCGATCACGATCAGCTCCTCGCCCACCTCCACCGCGATCGCCAACTCCTCGGCCAGCTCCCGCTCGATCGTGGCGGTGATCGCCTCCCCCTCCTCCTGCTTACCGCCGGGGAACTCCCAGAGGCCGCCGAGCAGTCCCTCCTCGTGCCGCTGATCGATCAGCACCCGGCCCGCGTGATCGAACACCACCCCCACCCCGATCACCTGAAACGGCACGGCGCGGGGGGCGTCCTTCACGGGATAGCGGGCGGGATCGCCGGCAGCGTAGGCAGCGCAGTGCCCCTGCCAGGGACAGACGCCGCAGCGGGGGGAACGGGGAGTACAGACGCCGGAGCCCAGATCCATCAGCGCCTGGTTGAAGGAGCGGGGCCGCCTGGGATCGAGCAGCAGCTCGCTCCGTTGCCAGAACCGGGCCAGCTCCCGCGCCGGTGGCCGTGGGCTGGCGGTCAGGCGCGCCAGCACCCGCCTCACATTGCCATCGAGGATCGCCTCCGGCTGGTCGAAGGCCGAAGAAACAATGCTGGCGGCGGTGCTCCGCCCCAGGCCCGGTATGGCCTGCCAGCCCTCGAGGCTGCGGGGCCAGGCGAGCGGCCCATCGCTGCCGGCAGCCAGGACCCGGGCCGCCTGATGCAGGCGCCGCGCCCTTGAGTAATACCCCAGGCCCTGCCAGAGCATCAGCACATCGTGCTCCTCGGCGGCGGCCAGAGCGCTGAGGCTGGGCAAGGCCTCCATCCAGCGTCGCCAGTAGGGCAGCGCCACAGCCAGCCGGGTCTGCTGCAGCATCACCTCGGCCACAAACACGGGATAGGGATCGAGAGGCTCCCCATCAGCAGGCCGCTGTCCCTCGGCCGTCAGCTTCCAGGGGATCGTGTGACGACCATGGATCTCCCACCAGGCCAGCAGCTGCTGGCGCAGCTCGGGCAACCGGCCTCTGAGCTCCGGCAGATCGGCGTCCAGCGCAGGGGTCCGGGGGATGGCACTCTCCGCAGCGCGGCGGAGTCTGGCGCGGGGGTCGGCGTGAAGCGGGTGGCGGTAAGGCCACCGCTGCGATGGGCCACCGAGACTCTCAGCGCTCGGGGCCGATGATCGCCGCCACATGCTCAACCAGCTGCTCGGCGCGATGCAGCCAGTGGGCACGATCCAGCCCCATCGGCTCGGGATCGGCGTCGTAGCGGAACTGAACCGCGAAATCCGTGAACCTTGCCAGGTCCCGATGGGCTTCCACATCCACTCCCGCGCGCAGCAGCCGCTTGAACAGCAGCACCAGATCGTGGGTGAAGGGTGGGCCATCGCCCAGCTGGTAAAGCCAGGCCTTTTGCGACGTCTCCACCACCTGTAGGACCTGGAACCCCCAGCTGCTCTCGCTGATGGAGGCATCCTCCAACATTCGAGCCGCCTTCAGATCTCGCCGAGCGATGACCAACAGCGAGCGTGCATCCTGCTCAGCCATCGAGCCGCACCCCCTCCCGATAGGCGCAGTGCACCACGTCGCTGCGCAGATCCCGCCGTTGCCCTGCCTGACTCTGGGAAAAGAGCAACAGATCAACCGGGAGATCAGGACCGCTGAGCTGCCAGGGCAGGCGATCCAGCACCCCCCAGCGGTCGTGCTCCGCCAACCAGGCATCCGGGGCGGTGATCAGCAGGTCGACGTCGGAGTCGGGCCGGGCCTCGCCCCGGGCCCGCGAGCCGAACAGACGCACCTCCGCGCCGGGGATCTCAGCCCGGATCGCGGCCGCCATCGCCCGCAGCTCAGCCTCGCCGATCACGGCAGGAGTGCTGGCGCTCGCGAAAAATGCAGTGGCTGGGGTCGCTGGTGTCATGGCTTCACTTCAGCCCACAGGTTCGCCCGGATGGCCGGATGGCCGGATGGGCACAAGCGCCCTCGGAATCCTGGGACTACCTGGCGGCAGGCATCAGCTCGGGCACCTGAACGCCGAAGTCACCGTTCAACCTGCCGGACTCAGGCCAGCGGCCGTCTGGTGAAACCTTCCAGGGTTTCTGATCACCCGAACCCTCCGGGTCGCGGCCGGGCATTGGAAAGGGAGACATTGGCGGCAGGCTGGGGAGTCGGGGGAGTCCACGGTGGGGCCGCCCCGCGACCCTCGCTCACCTGCAGCGGGGCAGGGCCCGCCAACCTTCCCGCCGCCGGCACCGCCACCACATTGAAGGCGATCGACCAGCGCTCGCCTTCACCGCGGAAGGGCGCCACCGAATGGGGTTGCCAGGCCGGAAACACGTAGTAATCGCCGGCCCTGGGCAGCACGTAGTGGGCCATGCCGGTCCGGAAGCTCTGGATGTGCCACTCCTCCGGACCGTGGAGACAGAGCTGGCCATCAAAACTGTCGTAGCGGATCTGGGGAGGCACCTTCAGGTACAACACCCCGGAGAAGCTGCCGCCGTGGGTGTGGGCAGGGTTGTAGTCGCCGCCACGCTGCACGTTCAGCCAAAGATCGATCATCTGCAGGCCATAGCGTCCCGGAGTCCAGGGGCCCCGACCCTGGGGGGGCTGGCGATCGATCACGTGGCGGATCCAGCGCTCGCAGGCCGGCAGGATCACCGTGTTGCAGAGCTCGGCGGCGGCGGGCTGCTGGGGACCCAGTTCCCGTTGCAGCGACAGCTGGCCCGCCAGTTTCGGCGCGGCATCGGGATGGGAGTCGGGATCGGCGAGCACCGCTGCCGCCATGACCTGAAGGTTGCTGAGCAGAGCAGCGGGGAGGCATCCCTTAAGCAGATAGCGGGGAAACAGTTCCAGCACCTCCATCGACCCTTCAGGGGCAACCTCCCCAGGGTCCCGGAGCCCACCATCGGAAGCCATGCCGTCCTCATCTGAACCGGACACGGATCGCCCATCGGCCATTGGCGGGGCTCCACGTTCGTCAACGTTAGAACCATTCCCAAAGGGAGACGGGCCTCAGCAACCTGGTTCCAGCGTGGAAACCAGCCCGCTCAGCAGGCCACATAGGCTTCAACCGCAGGACTGAGACGCCGCAGGCCGGCAAGGCCGTCGCGCTCAAGATTGCGCACCCGATCCCGGCTGATCCCGAGGATCCGGCCGATGCCGGTGAGGCTCATGGGCTCGTCGCCCTCCATCCCGTAACGCAACCGCAGCACCCGTGCCTGCAGCTCCGGCAGCTGCTCCAGCAGCGCCCGCAGGTCGCCCTTGAGGCATTCGCCCGTCACCATCTCCTCGGGGCCCGCCCCTTCGCCCGCCAGCAGATCCAGCAGTTCCGTGTCCTCGCCATCCCCCACCTTCGTCTCCAGGCTCACCGGCTGACGGGCCCGGCACAGCAGATCCTTCACCTCCTCCTCCGGCAACTCCGCCGCCA
>CALRXC020000022.1:0-57709 GCA_943372025.1 Synechococcus sp. UW140
CCCTGCTCCGGCAGGAATGGGTGGCGGCCGGTGCCTTTGCCGTCGCCTGGTTGCTGATCCTTGGGGCGCCCAGGCTGTTTCCCCTGCTGCAGGATCCAGCCGAGGTTCCATGAGAGCGGCAGGCATGAACTGCTTGCGTGCTCCTTACCTTTGTGGTACTAAACCCAGGCGCAGGCTTGCCCACATCCTGAAACCCAGGGTGTTAGGTGCGCCTTTTTCAGCCTCAGGAGCCCAGCAACGCCGTGCACTCCAGACGCTCCTGGCTGGCATCGCGACGCTGCAGGCGCTGGCTGATCATGCTGGCCAGATAGTCGGCGTCGTTGGCGACACCGCAGAAGCGGCCTGAACCCCAGGTGTGTAGCCAGGGCAAGCCAAGGAAATAGAGGCCTGGGCTCTGGGTCATGCCCCGATCATGGGCTGGTTGGCCGGAACCATCGAAGACAGGAACATCGATCCAACGGAAATCGCTGCGGTAGCCGGTGCACCAGATCACCGCACCCAGCGCCCGGCAGCTGAGATCGAGGCCAGGATCCTGGCCAGGGCCCGGTTGCCAACAGGGCGAATAGGGGACTTCTGGCTCGGCTTCAAGCCCCTGCTTGGCAATCCAGCTATCGATACTGCTGCGGATTCGGCAATACACCGCATCGGCCTGATCGAGATTGGCCGCTAGATCATCAGCGAAGCTGATGCGCTCCGCCGTGATGGCCTGCAGACGTCCATGCAGATGCAGGCCTTCAAGAGCCCGGGCACGCAGGTCAATCTCACGTCCTCGATCTCGTCCGGTGAGGTAGTGATTGGTTTTCGAGCGCACAGCGCGCGGGTCTGGATGTTCCGCAATCGGCATCGAGTAATAGCCCATGCGATCGAGCCAGTCCACCACATCCTTGCCGCGATAACGCCTAGGTGATCGGGGCGCCGAGCCAACACTCAAATGCACTTCACGGCCATCAAGGAACAGATCTTCAGCGATCTGAGAACCCGATTGGCCACTGCCCACCACAAGAACAGGCCCTTCAGGCAAGCAAGCGGCATTGCGATACTCACGGGCATCTAATTGCAGCGTTGTGGCAGTAAGGCGAGGCGACTCAACATGCCGGCGGGGGATGTGGTAGCCACCCGTCGCAACCACGACATGGTCAGCATGAATCTCGCCCTCTGTCGTTAGCAAGCGATAACCAGGCCCATTCGGGAGCAAACGCTGAACGGCAACCCCTTCCCGCAACTCAGCTCTAACAAAACCGGCAAAGCGCTGTAAATAAGCAACGATCTCCGATTTCGCCATGAACCCTTCAGGGTCAGAGCCGTCATAAGGGAAATCGGGCAGCTGACATTGCCAGTTCGGGGTCACCAGGCAGAACGAGTCCCATCGCTGCTGGTCCCATGCATAGCCGATTCTATTTTTTTCCAACACTAAAGGGCGGATGCCGCGCTTCTGAAGCGCTTGGGCCACCGAGAGACCTGCTTGTCCTCCCCCAACCACAACCACCTGGCGATGCTGTTCCTGGGAAGAACCACTCACTGCAAGTTATTCAGTTTAATTTCGCATCATCGCTGGCTTGTCGAGTTGGCTGGGTAACCAATTATACAGAAACCTCGACCATCAAAGCCGCCGCATCGACGCCACCACTTTGGTCGCATCGGCGACATTTATTGACGCGGTGACAGGGCGATGCTTCGGCCGTAACTGATCTACCCAAGGTTCATGCCTGCTGTCAGCCGTCCTTCTAATCAGCCAGGCGATTTTCTCGTTGACTATGAGGAGAAGGTTTTTCCCGATGTCAAAGCTGAGCCTGGCGAAAAAGCCTTGATCACCTTTCACACCGTTGCCTTCGAGGGCTCCATCGGCCTGGTGAACCTGCTTCAGGCCAGCCGGCTGATCAACAAAGGCTTTGAAACCTCTGTTTTGCTGTACGGCCCCGGGGTCACCCTCGGCGTGCAACGCGGCTTCCCCAAGCTTGGTGATGCGGCCTTCGATGGCCACCTCAACTTCAATGCACGCCTGCAGAAGTTTATGGATCAGGGCGGCAAGGTGTATGCCTGCCGTTTTGCCCTCCAAGCTCTCTACGGCCACGGCGAAGGGGCGCTGATGCCCGGAATTCGTCCGGTCAATCCCCTCGATGTGCTCGACATCGTGCTGATGCACCGCAAGGAGGGTGCCTTCATCCTCGATACCTGGACGCTCTGATCGCACCGGGACCTTTGCCGCCATGGCCACCACGATCAAGGTTGCTGCAGCCCAGATCCGCCCGGTTCTGTTCAGTCTCGAGGGCTCTGTTCAGCGGGTGCATGCGGCCATGGCGGAGGCCGCTGAGCAGGGCGTGGAGCTGATTGTTTTCCCTGAAACATTTCTCCCCTACTACCCCTATTTCTCCTTTGTGGAGCCGGCTGTGTTGATGGGGCGCTCCCATTTAGCGCTCTATGAGCAGGCTCCCGCCGTTCCAGGCCCCGCTATCGATTCGATTGCGGCGGCGGCTCGTCAGCACGGCCTGCATGTGCTGCTCGGGATCAACGAACGGGATGGGGGCAGCCTCTACAACACCCAGCTGTTGATCGATAGCGGTGGCGAGATCATTCTCAAACGGCGCAAGATCACCCCCACGTACCACGAGCGCATGGTGTGGGGTCAGGGCGATGGTTCTGGTCTCAAAGTTGTGGACACCAGCCTTGGCAAGATTGGCTCCCTGGCCTGCTGGGAGCACTACAACCCCTTGGCCCGCTTCGCCCTGATGGCCCAAGGAGAGGAAATTCACTGCGCCCAGTTTCCTGGCTCGCTGGTGGGTCAGATCTTCAGCGAGCAGACAGCGGTCACCATGCGCCATCACGCCCTGGAAGCGGGATGCTTCGTGATCTGTTCCACCGCCTGGCTCGACCCCGAGGACTACGCCGCTATTACTCCAGATGCCTCCCTGCACAAGGCCTTCCAAGGCGGCTGCCACACGGCAGTGATCAGTCCAGAAGGCCGTTATCTGGCCGGTCCCCTGCCGGAGGGCGAAGGTCTGGCCATTGCTGAACTCGATCGTTCCCTGATCACCAAGCGCAAACGCATGATGGACAGCGTGGGCCATTACAGCCGGCCGGATTTGCTTGGGCTTCGCATCAATCGCACGCCGGCCACCCAGATGAGTGCCATGGGCACCACGCCGGAACCACTGGAATCGCCGCCATGGATCACCCTCAGCCAGGAGTTGATTGATGTCTGAGCTTGGACGTTTGGTCACGGAACTGCAGGTCCATGGCGTTGCCGACCCTGCCCTACCCGGCAACAGGGGCCGGCGTGGTGGAGCTGGTCCTTCTGATCACCGCGCCCTCACGATCGAAGGCGCCACGGTGATGGTGCCTGTGTACAACTCGGCCTCCAAGGTCTCTCCCTACAGCCTCGAATCCGATCCCGCCGCAGGAGCCGTGGCGCTAGCCAATCGAGAGGGAGAGCCCTTGAGCAGGGTGGCTGTCACCGCGGAGCCAACCTTCTACAGCCTCAGCACCGCCGATGGCATTCCCTATCGATCGATCGCCCTGCTTCATGGGCGGGATGTGCTGGCCACAACGCTGCTGCAAACCTGCATTCGTTTCCGCGACAGAAGCGACTCCTGCCAGTTCTGTGCCATTGAGCAGTCGTTGGAGGATGCGCGCACCTTGGTTCGCAAAACGCCCGACCAGGTGGCGGAAGTGGCTGAAGCCGCTGTGCGCCTCGATGGGGTCAAGCAGTTGGTGATGACGACGGGAACACCGAACAGCGATGACCGTGGCGCTCGTGTCATGGCCGAAACCGCCGCAGCGGTGAAACGGCGGGTCGACATCCCGATCCAAGCCCAGTGTGAACCTCCAGAGGATTCGATCTGGTTTGAGCGGATGAAGCAGGCCGGTGTGGCCAGTCTTGGCATGCACCTGGAGGTGATCGAACCGGATGTGCGTCGCCGCATCCTGCCGGGCAAATCCGAGATCTCCTTGGAGCACTACTACGCCGCCTTTGAACAGGCCGTGGCCGTCTTTGGTCGCGGCCAGGTGTCCACCTATCTGCTGGCCGGCCTTGGGGATAGCGCCGAATCGCTGATTGAGTGCAGCGACAAGCTGATCGGCCTCGGTGTCTACCCCTTCGTGGTGCCCTTTGTGCCGATTTCAGGCACTCCCCTGGAGCACCATCCCGCTCCCTCCACCGACTTCATGGTGCAGGTCTATGCCGCCGTTGCCGCCCGGCTGCGGGATTCAGACATCAGCGCCGAGGCGATGGCGGCCGGTTGTGCCAAATGCGGTGCTTGTTCAGCGTTGTCCCTGTTTGAAACCGAGCGTTAACAGCATGTTCTTCATCGATCCCAGCAGCCATGACATCGGCCGCAGCCACAGCTCCTCACCCGCATCATTCACACCTTCGGTGCGCTGGGGCATTGGCATCGACGCTGATGACTTCCGCCTCTCACCCACGGCTAGCTCTGATCGATTCACCTTTCATCTGCTTCGTCCAAACTCCTCGCTGATCAACGGCTACTGGGCGTTGCGTAGTGCGATTTTCTGCGAAGAGCAAGACCTGTTCGAAGCCACCGACCGAGATGAGCTTGATGCCGATGCCTACCCGATCACCGCACTTCACCATGGTTCAAGCCATGGCGGCCAAGTCGTCGGTGTGGTGCGAATCGTTGAGCAACAACCCAGGGTTTGGTATGGGGGCCGCCTCGGTGTCCAGCGTGAATTCCGCCGTCATAACCAGATCGGTAAAGGCTTGATCTGGAAGGCGGTCACCACAGCCCACGGCTGGGGTTGCGATCGCTTCTTGGCCACCGTGCAAATTCAGAATGTTCGTTTCTTCCAACGCCTGCACTGGTCATCCACCGATGAATTGGAGATTAAAGGTATCCTTCATCACCTGATGGAGGCTGATCTCAGCTACTACCAGCCAGCTACGGAAAGACGGCCCTCCGAGCGGAATGTTGCATGAGCGCTTCAGAGCTCACGGCCCTTGTGGAACGGCTGAGATCGTTGAATGGGCTGTATGCCAAACGCGACATTCAGGCTCCAGCCGCTGTCTTTGGCCATCACCCCTTCGCTGAACTTGGAGAGGCCAGTCGTCTCGGTGACGACACTGCGGTGGTGCCTGCCCAAAGCGGTTCTTTACTCTTGGCCTGCGAAGGAATGCATCCTGAGCTTGTGCATGACGACCCCTGGTTTGCCGGCTGGAGCGGCGTGTTGGTGAACCTCAGCGACATCGCTGCCATGGGCGGACGCCCCCTGGCGCTGGTGAACAGCGTTTGGAGTGCGGGAGAGCAGGCGGTGGCACCACTCCTTGACGGCATGCGCTTCGCCTGTGACAAGTTCTCGATCCCGATGGTGGGGGGGCACACCAATAGCCAAAGTCCCTATACAGCCCTGTCCGTCGCCGTGCTCGGCGTTGCCGAGGGGCCTGTGCTTTCAGCGAGAGCGGCCCAGAGCGGTGACCTTCTGGTGCTGCTGATCGATGGCGATGGCAGCTTTTACCGGCACTATCCCTTCTGGGATGCGGCAACCAGCGCTGATTCTTTGCGGTTGCAATCCCAGTTGGCCCTGCTGCCCAGGCTCGCGCAAGCAGGCATCACCCACGCCGCCAAGGACATCAGCATGGGCGGCCTAGTGGGCACGGCGGCGATGTTCGCGGAGGCCTGTGGTTTGGGGATCACGATTGATCTCGATGCCATCCCACGCCCACCGGAGATTGATGAACTCGCCTGGCTCAGCTGCTTTCCCAGCTTCGGTTTTCTGCTGGCGGTGCCCTCCGGTCAACGGCAATCTCTGCAGCAAGTGGTTTCAGCCCACCCCAACCTGATCTGCTCAACGATCGGGTGCTTCGAAGCCGATGGCAGCGGTGTAGGCCTGCGGCGCGACGAGCAAACCCAACAACTCTGGGACGGGACACCATCGCTCACGGGATTTGGCGCAGTGGCGAGCCCCTAGCCGCTGCGTTGTTCGCGACCTGACCCATGCCTGAAGTGTTGTTGGAGCTCCACTGGCCTGATGGAGAAGCCAGCCGTTTCTATTCCCCATCCACCATTGTCTACGAGTTTCTGAAGCCCGGTGAAACGCTCAGCATTGCTGAACTGGAGCAGAAGGGCCTTGCGGCCTTAAGGGAAGCCTCTGAGCGGGTGCGAGCCCGCTATGGCTTCGCCTGTACGCGCACCGATGAGGAAGCGAGCAAGCTCCAACAGCGCCTCGCCATGTACGGCCGAACCGACAGGGTTGAAGTGCGGGAGATCAGCCATGAAGTGCGGGAGATCAGCGATTGATTCAGGGCCCGAAGGCTGCGCGTGCCCTGCTTCAGGCTCGCTGGTGAGGCCACAACAGAACCCATCACCCCAGCAGCGGCTTGGCCACCAGCAGCACCAGGCTGCGGCTCTCCAGGGAAGCCTTGGCCCCATGGAAGGGCTGAGGCTGTTCGGGCAGATCCTGATCTTCAGGTAGCGCCGTGTTGATCACCTGTTGCCAGCCCGTGGCGCAGTGGGGCAGGGCGAAGGTCATCGGTTGGTAGTAGGCATTCAGACCGCACCAGAGCAGCGCGCCTTGCATCGGGTCCTGAAGGCTCCAGGCCAGGCAGTGGGACCAGCTGGCCCAGTCGGGCTGGCTCAGCTCCACACCGTGCCACTGGTGCCAGGGCGGTCCCCCATCGCCGGCCCGGCGCAGTTGACCCTCCCCGAAGGGAAGTTCGGGGTTGAGCAGGGGGGCGAGCTGCCGCCGCAGGGCGAGCAGGCGCTGCAGGAAGCGTCGCAGGGCTAGGTCGTCGTCATCGGGTTGCCAGTGCATCCAGCCCAGGGGATTGTTCTGGCACCAGGTGTTGTTGTTGCCCCCCTGGCTGCGCCGCACCTCATCCCCCATCAGCAGCATCGGCACCCCCGGCGCCAGCAGCAGGCTGGCCAGAAGGTTGCGGATCTGCCGGTTGCGCAGGGCGTTCACGGCCGGGTCGCTGCTGGGCCCCTCCGCGCCGTGGTTCCAGCTGTTGTTGTGGTTGTCGCCGTCGCGGTCGTTTTCGCCGTTGGCCAGGTTGTGCTTGCGGTCGTAGCTCACCAGGTCGGCCAGGGTGAAGCCGTCGTGGGCGGTGAGGAAGGTGATCGTGCGGCCTAGAGGCGCCGCCTGGCCCCCGAACAGATCCGGGTTGCCGGCCAGCCGCTGGCTCAGGGGCCACACCGTTTTTTCATCTCCCTTCCAAAAGCGGCGCAGGTCGTCGCGAAAGCGGCCGTTCCAGCCGGCCACCCGGCGGGCGGGGAAATCGGCGAGCCGATACAGGCCGCCGCAGTCCCACGGTTCGCTGATCAGTTTGAGGTCGGCCAGGTCGGGATCGGCCTCCATCGCCTCGAACAGGGGTGGCAGGTCCAGCGGGGCCAGCTCTTCGCCGCGGCTGAGGGCGATGCCCAGGTCGAAGCGGAAGCCATCGATGCCCAGCTCCACCGCCCAGCAGCGCAGCGATTCGAGGATGAGGTGTCGCACCAGCGGCCGGTTGGCGGCGATGCTGTTGCCGCAGCCGCTCACATCCAGGTAGTCGCCGCGGGCGTTCTGGTGGTAGTAAAGGGAATCGGCGAAGCCCCGCCAGCTCAGGGTGGGGCCGTTCTGATTGCCCTCGCTGGTGTGGTTGTAGACCACATCGAGGATCACCTCCAGTCCCTCCCGGTGGCAGGCCTCCACGAGCTGGCGCACCTCCCGGCGGGCCGCCAACGGGTCGGTGTCCACGAGGTAGCCAGGATGGGGAGCCATCCAGCTGATCGGGCTGTAGCCCCAGTGGTTGTAGCGGCCGGCCGGCGCGTCCTGGGGGTCGAAGGCCATCACCGGCAGCAGTTCGATCGCCGTGATGCCGAGATCGCGCAGCTGGGGTAGCACCGTGATCAGGCCGAGCAGGGTGCCCTGGCGATCCTCCGGCACCGGGCAGTGGGGGCCCTGGGTGAAGCCGCCCACGTGCAGTTCGTAGATCACGCAGTGCTGCCAGCGGTGGCGGGGGCGGGGGGCCGCGGCAAAATCGAAGCGCTCTCGCTCGGTCACCACGCCCTTGAGGCAGGAGGCCGTGTTGGGAATCGCCCCCACCGCCGCGCCCCGCTCATACCCATCCCAGCCGCCGATCGCCCGGGCACAGGGATCGAGCAGCACCTTGGAGGGGTTGAAGCCGTGGCTGCCGCTCTGCAGGGGGCCGAAGACCCGGTAGCCGTAGCAGCAGCCCAGGCCGACCCCCTCCACTTCCACATGCCAGTGGTCGCCGGAACGGTGCCGCCCGTCCAGCTCGATCACCTGTTCGGGTTCAGTGGCGCCCCCATCGGCGAAGAGCAGCAGCTCCACCCGGGTGGCCAGGGGGGCCACCACCGAGAAATTCACACCGGCCGGGGTGATCGAGGCGCCCAGAGGCGAGGGTTGTCCGATCCGGTACGCCGGCAAGGGCCTGGTGAGCTTTGGAGCAACGCTAATCCCCAGGTTCTGCGTCGTCGGTGCTCGGCAAGGCCGTTCTGGGATCGAGATCAGGGATGGAATGGCTGCGGGGGTAGCGGCCGGGCAAGCTGCCTGGATGGATCCCCGACCCTCCCTCGAGCCCGGCAGGCCCCCCAGCGCCGTGCTGCCGGGTCTTTGGCTGTTCGCCCCCAACCGGGACAGCCAGGGGGGTAGTGCCTGGCTGCTGGAAACAGCGGATCTGGATCTGCTGATCGACTGCCCCGCCCTCAGTCAGGCCAATTTGGCCTTCCTGGGCTCGCGCGGGCGCCGCGCCGGCGCGGCAGGGGCGGGCCGGATCGTGCTCACCAGTCGTGATGGCCATGGCCGATGCCGGCGCCTGCAGGAGCAGCTCGGCTGGCCCGTGGTGGTGCAGGAGCAGGAGGCCTACCTGCTGCCTGGGGTGGACCCCCTGCTCACCTTTGCCAGCGAATGGGAGCTCGCCCCAGGGGTCCGTCTGCTCTGGACCCCGGGGCCCAGTCCGGGGGCCTGCGTGCTCCACGCCCTGGGGTCTGGTCCGGCGGGGGATGGTCTGTTTTGCGGTCGTCTGCTGGTGCCCGTGGGCCCGGGATCCCTGGCGCCGCTGCGGCGCCGCAACACGTTTCACTGGCCCCGCCAGGTGGCCAGTGTGGAGCGGCTGCTCCGCTGGCTGCCGGCTGGCTCCCCGGGCTGGATCGCCAGCGGAGCCGGCCTCGGCGCCCTGCGGGGCGGCCGAATCGTGACCGGGGCCGCGGCCCTGCTGGCCAACCTCCGGCCCGATCCCGGGGCCTCCAGCGACCCTCTGGCGGGGGCCTGAGGGGAGCCGGCCGCCACCGCCGGGCTGTCCGGCTGCCGTGAAATCCCCGATTTCCTTGTTGCAGCCTGGCTCCAACCTCCATACGATTGGCGCGCTTCATCCCTGGCGGTCGGGCCATCTCCGAATCGCCTCCCCAACCCCCCACGACACGACCGCCATCCGGAGGCCTGACAAGAACTATGAACAAAGCCGATCTCGTTAATCTCGTTGCGGCGCGCACCGAACTCACCAAGACCGAGGTGTCTCTCGTCGTTGATGCCACCATCGAAACCATCATCGATTCCGTGGTGGAAGGCAAGAAGGTGTCGATCCTGGGATTCGGTTCCTTCGAACCCCGCGAACGTTCCGCCCGCCAAGGCCTCAACCCAAAGACCGGCGACAAGATCAAGATCCCTGCCAAGCGCGTTCCCGCCTTCACGGCCGGCAAGCTCTTCAAGGACCGAGTGCAGGGCTGAGCCCGAGCGCACCGTCCACCAGCCGCCATGCGGTTCCACGGTCCTCAGGGGCCGTTTTTTCTGGCAGCCAGTCGCAGCGGGGGGACGGTCCGAGGCGCTGCTCAAGGTGCTGTTCCCGCCCGCGGCCCGGTGGGATTCAGGGCTTCGGGCCACAACCACCGGGGCCAGCATGGAGTTCGGATCGGACCAGCCATGGTGGAATCCTGCGGCGATGCCGCCCTGCCATCGGGGCCGCCTCTGCCCCTGCCGGCCCATGTCGCGGCCCTGCTCGAGGTCGGGGTTGCGAGCCGTGGCCGGGGCTACCGCGGCCGCTTCGCCCCCTCCCCCACCGGTGCCCTGCATCGCGGCAATCTGCGCACCGCCCTGCTCGGCTGGCTGGAGGCCCGCCTGAGGGGGGGGGAATGGCTGCTGCGCATCGATGATCTCGACGCCCCCCGCAACCGACCAGGCGCGGAGGATGCCCTGCTGGCTGACCTGGCTTGGCTAGGCCTGCTCTGGGATGGCCCGCCGCTGCGCCAGAGCGATCGCCGGGGGCTTTACGCCACCGTGCTCTCGGCCATGCGCCGCGGCGGTGCCCTTTACCCCTGCCGCTGCAGCCGGCGGCTGCTGGCTGACATCTCGGCTCCCCACGGACCCTTGAATGTGTATCCCGGCTTCTGCCGCCAGGGCCCCCGTCCGTGGGGCCCTCAGCAGGGCCGTTTGCCCAGCTGGCGACTGTGGCTGCCGCCGGGGCGGATCCAGTGGCGGGAGCGCTTTTCCCAGCCCGGTTGCCTCGATGGCCCTGCCCAGGTGGGCGACACGGTGCTGCGGCGGGCCGATGGGGTGATCGCGTATCACCTGGCCACCGCGGTGGACGAGCTGGCCCTGGGCATCAGCGATGTGCTGCGCGGCGAGGACCTCTGGTCGTCCACCGGACCCCAGGTGGCGGTCATGGCGACCCTGGGATGGACTCCGCCCGTCTATGGCCACGTTCCCCTCTGGCGCGACGGGGGCGGCCAGAGGCTCAGCAAACGGGAGGCTTCCGATGGGCTGGAGGGCTACCGGGCCCGGGGCCTGGATGGCCCCGCTGTGATCGGCGAGCTGGCGTCGAGCCTGGCGCTGGTGCCGCCGGGCAGTCGGTTGTCGGCCGCCGAGCTGCTGCAGACGCTCCAGTCCGGGGATCTGGAGCGTTGTCTGCGGGATCCCGGGACAGGCACTAGCGCTTTTTAAGGAAAGTTTTGGGATCTGTGCCCCTTTTAGCCGCCACAGTGTGGAGACCAAAACAGGATCAGATTCATCCCATGAAGTCCAGCTTCACGTCTGAGCGCAGCGCCGAACTGGCGGTTGAGGCGGGTGCCAGCGGCGTTCGGGAGGCCCAGACCTCGGTCGGGACCGAGGTGGCGCCCATCACCGCCCTAGCTTCCCTTGCGGCGCCTCTTGAGGCCCCCACTCCGATCGTCTGCCCCCACTGCGGTGGCAGCGGCATCCTGCGCATGGGCGACCAGCAGTTCCGCACCTGTCTCGAGTGCCTAGGCCAGGGGCAGCTGAGCCGCACCTTGCAGCAGGAACTGCTGTTTCCTTCCTTTGGCCTCAGGGTTTCCGCTGCCCGCGCAGGATGAAGAACACGCTGGTGCCCACCACCGCCGCAAGGGGCACCGCGGTCAACAGGAGCAGGATCACAGCGGTCCAGTCGGTGTACATCGGCTGCGGGCAACGGATCAAGACACCATTTCAGCAGGTGTCTTGCGCCCTGACGGCTGGAGCGATGGACTGGGGGTCCTGCCGTGGCCGCGCCATGCCCCAACCAGCCTCCTCGGTTCATGGCCCTCGTCCGGGAGGCTTCGAGTCCCGGCTGTTCGGCGCTGCCCTGCTGGGCCTGCTGCTGGCCGCGGCTTCCCCCCTGCAGGCGGGGGTGCGTTTCGAGAACTGCGTGACCGGTGCCGACGGCGCCATCACCTGCGACACCGTGCCCACCGGCAGCACCCTGGCCAACGATGAGGCGGCCCGCTTCGGCCTGTTCGCCAACGCCAGCCCGGGCTGGAATGAATTCGATCCCTATGCTGGCTACGAGGATGACTTCGGCGGTAACCGGAGCTGAAGCCACCAAGGCTGATGCCGTCGGGGTCATCGCGGCGAGTATCTCGGTGGCATCCGATCAGGTTGCCGCTGTGGCTTACAGCAGATTGCGCCCTCCCCTCCCGTAGGTCGGTGCGGGAGTAGGTGTGGAAGGAGCGGGAGATGAATGATGGCCCAGGTCCTGATCGGCAACCCCAGCCCTTTCGGCCGCCAGGATGCGGAGAGGATCACCACGCCCGCCGGATCCACCATCGAGCCCACCTCGGATGGCCGCTACAGGGTGTGCGATGCCCGCAGCCACTGCCGCCGGGCCGACAACCTTTGGGAGGCTCAGCAGTTGGTTCAGTGGGCTGAGGTGCACCACAGGCCCGTGGATTCCGATTTGCCCTGAAGTGGATTCATTCCCAAACCGCCAGCCGTTCCCTCTTCTGCCACGCGCGATGCATTTCTGGGCTCCTGAGATTGATCCCGCCCATCCGATGGACTGCACCCAGTCCGAGCGCTATGTGCTGCAGCGGCTTGGCTCGGGCCAGTTCTTGGCTATCGATCAGTTCGACCAAAGCCTCAAGGATGTGGCTGATGTGGCGTCGGCCTATCTCTTCCATACCCATGAGGCGGCGCTGCGGGCCGCCAGCGAACTCAAGCGGCTGGGCAGCAGCGTCGATGTGGTGAAGGTGGAGTGAGGCCTGCAGCAGGTTCGCCAGCCACCACGCCACAGAAGTCTTACGGCTGGAGGCTGGAGCGGGGGGCGAAGCGGTGCAGCTCAGCCTGCTCCATCCCCACGGCGTCTGGGGCAGCGGTAAACATCTCACCCACCGCCACGACCGGGACGTGGCCGGTCAGCGGGCCCCGCGGGACATCGTCGACCTGGCCGAACTCACCGCCCCCATCGCGGCGGCCGATGCCGTTCTCCTGCTCGGCAGGATCGCGGCGGTGGAGACCGTGGAGGCCCGGGGAATCCGACCGGCCGGGGACTGCTCGCCATTGCCCACCGGCACTTGGCAACCTGCCAAGGCGCCATGCCTTTGTGGAGCCCGGGGTGGAGACCCCGCAGCCCTGAGCGGGGTCGCCTGAGCGGGGTCGGCGGTTTCAGTCGCAGGTGCTGTCGGGCCGGCTGCCGGTGAGGCCGGTGAGGCGCAGCAGATGGGCCCGGGCTTGGTCGCGCCAGGTGCGCCATGGGCTCTCGGGCCGGTTGTCGCCGGTGACCGCCGCCTGCCCCGACACCGTCCAGCCCATTGGCGCGATCACGATCCGGGCGATGGCGAGAGTCCGCCCGAGGTGGGCGGGGCTGGTGACCATGGTGAGATTTCCCCGGCGGTGCATCGGCTCCAGCAGGCGGGCCAGGGCATGCACCTGGCCCACCGTGTCACAGCCTGGCTCGAGGCGGACGATCCGGCCTTCGTCGCTCGGCCATTTCCCCCGGTGCATGAGTTGCTGGATGTTCACCGCCTGACTGGAGGGTCGGCCCTGGAGAACCAGCAGCGAGCCCGGTTTGTCCTTCCAGAGGGCCAGGGCCATCAGCGTGCGTTGGGGATCCTCCACGAACACTGAAAAGACCTGCATCGGTGGCCGGGATGAGGCGGTGCGGCCGCTGTGGAGAGGGCTCAGGAGAGGGGCGATCGACGGCCAGGCCAGCCAGAGACCGCCGCCGCCGAGGCCGAGCAGCAGCAGGGGCTGGCCGCGCAACGCGGCCGGGATGACGGAGAGGGCGGCAAGGAGTTCGTGTAGCGGACGGCCGATGGCTCGCCCCACAAGCGACCGGCGGCGCCGTCGCCGGACCCGCACCCTCTGGGAGCGAATGCGCTGGGGATTCATCGCGCTCGGCTCCCCTTGCTCGGGTCCACGGTTCCTCCCGGCGCCCTACCGGACACCTACAGCTGGGTGGGAAGCCACCGTAAGCCATGCGATTGCGGCACCAGCCCATCAACCCGCCCTGTGCATGCGCATGATGCAGGCAGTGGGGCCCGCACAGGCATCAGGATTGGGGGATGACAGCAGTTCTACCCACCGACTCGGTCTTGGCGGCCTTCGGATCCAGTTTCACGGCCATCACCCTGGCGGAACTGGGTGACAAGACCTTCTTCATGGCGCTGATCCTGGCGGCGCGCCATCGCCCCCGCTGGGTGTTCATCGGGGCCTTCGCCGCCCTGGCCTGTGTCACGGTGATCTCCCTGGCTCTGGGCTTCGGGCTGCGGGAGCTCCTGCCGCAGGGCCTGGTGCCCTGGCTGGCCGCCGTTCTGTTCTTGGCCTTCGGCGTCAAGCTGCTTCTCGATGCCCAGGCGATGGGCGCCGACCAGGCCCGAGAGGAGGCGGAGGCGGCGGAAGAGGCGGTGAACGCCGCCGAGAACCTGCATCCGATCGCCGAGGGTTGGGCCGTGATCCGGGAGGCCTTCGTGCTCGTGTTCATCGCCGAACTGGGGGATCGCACCCAGTTCACCACCATCTTCCTGGCCGCGGCGCCGGCCTTCAGTTTTCTGGCTCTGCTGGCCGGCAGTCTGCTCGGCCATGGGCTGGTGACGGGGCTGGCGGTAGGGGCGGGCCGCTGGATCGGTACCCACCTGCAGGAGCGTCTGCTCTACCGGCTCAGCGGTGGACTGTTCCTGCTCTTCGGATTGGCCGCCGTGCACCAGGCTCTGGGCTGAGCGATCCACCTACTCCAGACGCCGCAGCGGCCGCCGCAGCATCGCCGGATCCAGACCCTCCCGCAGCGCCAGCACCACACCAGCGGCTTCGGCGTAGCTGGAGGCGTTGTTCACCTCCAGGCCCAGGGCCTCGCCGCTCACCTGCAGCAGGCAGGGATTGCCGGCCACGGCGATCAGGGGCACGCCCCGCGCGGCGCAAGCCAGCACCGCTTCGCCACCGAGGGCGCCGGCCGGGGCCACCACGGCGCCGAGGCAGCTCGCCTCCAGCAGGCCTCCGGCCCGCGCCAGCCCCTGCCTTGGCCCGAAACGGCCGGCCGGCCAAGCTCCTGCCGTCCCGTCGTCGGGCCCCAGCGGCACCAGATCCGGCGCCCGGCTCAGGCCCACCAGCACGCAGGGCAGGAAGGTGTGGCTCAGCTCCTCGGCCGTCGCCCGGGGATCGAGATCGGGATCGAGAGGCAGGGGCGCCAGGGCCGGCGCGTGGGCGCAGGGGATGCCGAGATGGCGCACGAGCAGATGGCTGATCACCGCCTCGGCCCCGGCCAGAGCATCCACGCCGGAGCCGGCGCGGTAGGCGGCCAGGGCTTCGCTGTCCGGGTCGTCGGGGAAGCGGGCCACGGCGGCGATGGCGGTGGCGCCGGCTGCCACCAGCTTCTCGCCGGCCCGCAGCAGCGCATCGGGCCGCTCCAGGCTGCCCCAGCTGCTGCCGCTCGGCCCCAGGCTCAGCCCCACCCCCAGGGGCACATCGCTGGTCACCACCGGGCCGATCGAAAGGCCCAAGGTGGCGCGGCAGGCCTCGGCCGCCTGCAGCTGGCGGGCGCGCAGCTCTGGTTCGATCCCCGCATCCAGCAGCAGCCCCACCCGCCGGCCGGCCACCGGCGCCAGGGCCAGCTCAGCGGCGGCGAAGCGATCGAGGGCCCAGCCCTCCACGTAGTGGATGCGGCGGTCGCTCCAATAGAGGGCGGCACCGTTGATCACGTTGGGATGGGTGATCAGGCAGCCGCTGGCCGCCGCCAGCAGCCGGGCCGCCGGCAGGCCATCGCCGGCATAGCCCCCCACGGTGCAGCGCACCCCGGTGGGGATCACCAGCAGGGTGGGGAGGGGGGGAGCCTCGCTCATCGGCGCTCCTGGCACTCCTGGGTCTGGATCACCCCCACCCCTTCCAGCTGCAGGCCACGCAGCGGATCCACCGCGGTGATCGCCCAGCGCAATGGCTCAGCGCCGCTCCAGCCGAGGCCCGCGAGCTGGGCGGCGATGGCGCCGCGCAGGGCAGTGGGATCGGGAGGATCGGGCTTGGGCGAGGTGCTGGCAGCCAGATCATGAGGATCAGGAGGCGATTCGGTACTTGCGGCACGGGCCAGCCAGAAACTGAATGACACCAGCACAAGCCGCGGCGGCTCTACCGCCGTTGGATCGAGCACCCCATCCGGCCCCGCGAACCCCTGGCTCAGCACCGCCACCCCCTCATGTCCGCCTCACTTCTGATATTGACCGAACTGGGCCTCGTAGAGGGCATCCTCCTGGCCGGCCAGCAGCACCAGATCGCTGCGGGGGAAGGACACGCAGAGCAGGGCATAGCCCTGCTCCCGCAGCTCGGCCTTCACGCCCATGGCATCGGGCTGGTGCACGCTGCCGCTGCTGATCTTGGCGGCGCAGGTGGTGCACACGCCTGAGCAGCAGCTGCTGGGCAGCGGCACCCCGGCGGCCTCGGCGGCGGCCAGCACGGTCTGGTCGGCGCGGCAGGGGAAGCTGTGTTGAATGCCGTCGCTATCGGCAACAACGGTGAAGGTCTGAATCTCGGTCAAGGGAGCGGCCTGGGGGTTGCACCGTTCTGGATTCTCCCAGGCAGCGCCGCCCTGGCGAAGCCCGTGCCATCACCGGGTGGATCCGTTTGGGCTCCTACGGCCTCTCCGAGTGGCACACCCTGCCCCAGTGGAACCGGTGGCTTGCTGGCTGCATCGATGCAATCGATCCAGACGTTTGTGTCGACAAGGACTCCGGCCGTGCTATCAATTTTTGCCAGATTAGTGAGAGCCACGCAGCGAGGAAGTCTTGGTAGGTTAGTCGCCGCGAATCAAGTCCATCATTTCGTCGACATCGAGTTGCCTGAACTCTGCATTGAAGCTGTCGCGTACTTTCGCTGCTGCTTCCCTCAACTTAGTGTAGGCATGGTCTTGTTTAATGGGTATTCTAACTCTGATCACGATTTGCGTAGACGCTTAAGTGTAGTTCACTGACTTCAAGTCGCTCTGGGCGATCCAATTTAGCGGCAGAGACTGGAGCCGCTGTTGTCATCACCTTGGTGCGACTCTGGGATTTCCAGAATTCATATTTCAGCAGCGGAAGGCTGGCAACAGTCTTTGCCATGGACCAAAATAAGATGTAGCTCGAAAGTAATCTCAAAAATGAACCAAACCGAGATTCACGTAAAGACTCTAGAATGTTATTCTCAGAGTTGTTCGCTGTGTCATTGGCCCCAAACTCCTCACAGACTTTATGAACCGGGCTCGGTATAATAATGACCTTGCCGAACCCCCTAGCTGCAATCGAAGGATTGGAGCCCAGCATCAAGATTTCTGGGCCTGTTGATAAATGTTGTATTCCTTGGGACTGGCGGCCAGCCAGCATGGTTGCCAGCTCCTGACTGTTTTGCATTTCGCTGCAACGGCCATCCGGGATGCCTAGATATAGCAGGGTGCCCCGCACGATTCGGTGGGCGTAGCAATGCACGAGGTCGTCTTGAGGGTTGCCCCCATGGACTTCCACTGACGCCACCCCATAACTTAACGAAAAAAGTTTGCTGACAAAGTTGCCTAGAACCTGCTGGACCCATGGGGTCTCACCGATGACCAAGGTTCGCTTCCCTGTTCTGGCAAACAATTGCCTTCCCTGGGCCAGGCGTAGGCCTACACTCCAGATCCAGGGGCCAAAGATATAAATCCCTAGATCGGCTAGCGCCAATGAAATTGAAAGGGATTGAATCAAAAATGAATTAGTATTCAAGTTGAAAATCTCGATCAGCCTATTCCCCATCGTCTGCATCGGCGGGATCGGATGCCCAAATGGGATCGCCCAGCCAACGGTGATCACGATATAGAGAGCTTGAATAGCCCAGGTAATCGGATACTCAACGACATGAGAACCCCAACGTTTTCCGCCTTCAATCAACTGCTGATAAAGCCGGCTATGCCTTGTCGCTCCTTGGCAGTCAGTTCCAATGATGCTGACAACAGACTGCAGGAAAAGATGATCCTCCATCCCTTCAAGCACTAGGAGGTTTTGCCTGCTTAGTTTCATTCCAAATGGTTGTTGTTCAGGAAAAGCCACCTGTATCTGGCGACAAATGCAAAAGAGCAGTTCCGTCAATGTTTGGTGTAGAGCGGCCACTGAAGCGGTTGCGGGCTCGGCCGTACGGCGACCTCCAGCCGTGGTGATCATGCGCCGAGAGAAGGGTTCCCCCGCAAAGGACGATTGCATCATCGCTGAACCGACAAAACTCGTCGGTTCGCCCGTAACCATGAAAACCTCCCGAATGACCTCCTCACGGACAAGCAGATCACACGCCTCCAGTACTTGCCTTGTGGAGAATGTTTGTCCGGATTGACTGATTGCCAGTACGACCGTTTGTCTCGCCAAACAAAGTTCATTGAAATCATGCTGGAGACTCTGAAGGACTTGGTTTGAAGAAAGAGTCTTGATGGTTAATAGTGGAAAAACCGTTGCTAAGTCCTTAGCAAACTGTTCACCCACCCACAGACTGTTCTCCACCCCAGTCACGAGAAGATCCACATGGCTGGACTTTGCCAGAGATGGATCCAACCCCGTCTTTCGCAACAGAGCCTGTTTTTCCTGGAGATTGTAGGCTTTAGCTATCAAAATATTCACCAAGTAATCAGTGCTTTGTCGATTTAATGAGGCTGGATTAATCCAATCATTCTTGATGGAATGCAAGAGCCCAGGAATAGCACGAAGGTCGGACGCTACGGGGTCTTTTCTGTCTTGTGAAGATGGCAGAATAGGTTGAATATTGTAATCTAATCTATAGAAGATTTTTCTTTCTAAAAGTTCGTCCATTGATATGGTCCGCATGTCCGAAAGGGAATAGACCTTGAGTTCGGAAGATGTCAGCACTGCGACTTCACCTGAATTCTGATTGAGATCAATGCGATAAGCTTGCGGCTTCTTTGCCAAGGCTGCGTCTATGGAGGCGGGTTCCGAAGCATAGAGAGATAACTTGGTGTCAGGATCAAAGCCTGTCGATAGCGGTTGTCCGAGGCATCCCAGAACGACCTGATTGGGCGTAAGGGTTGAAAGGGTAACAAGTCCAAAGCTGCCCCTTGCCTGAGCCAGAAAAAGTCGACTTGCATGTGCAGAAGAATTGCAAAGAAATGATGCGATCACCTCATCAATCATCTGCCTCAAGTCAGCTTCACTATTCATGCTCAAGCGTGAATCCATGCTGAGCTGTTCATGGATGCTGGCTTGAAGTTGTTGCCGTATGAGCTGATCATCCTTCCACTCAACATCCGGATAGCCTTGAACAAAGTCAACAAAACAAGCCTCGAAAATGGCTGCCCATTTTTCAAGAGCCATTGAGGAGGGCGCCGTGTGGGGGGCTGACCTACTTGGCGCCTGTCCACCAAAAGCAGCTGAAACGTCTCTGGCGATGACCATTTGATAACCAAGCCTAACGGCTGCATACCAGTTTCCTTGGCAGGTAAGTAAATCCATCATGCCGGCAATCTTGGGGGAATCTCCTACGGTCTTGTTCGGAACATGGAGCACTCGTTCCAGCCATAATCCCAGCTTTTCATAGCCGATAATCTTGTCAAATAGCAGGAAGCCTTCGAAGTCTCCATTGTGGGTTATGCGATGGTTAATGTTTTCTTGCCTCACCGTCCAGCGGCCATTGATCTGCTGCCAGACCCGATCGATGCGATCCGGGCACCACTCATGCCAGTGGGTTTCAAGAACCGCCGGTGGTCCGCTGGTACCGAATCGATAGTGCCAGGCCGCCGTGGTGCTGGAACCTAAGGGGCGGTATCCTGCCCGAGTGGCCTGCCGACGCTTTCGTGCAAAAGCTGATTCAAGATGGTAAGTTAAATTCTTTCGCTTTTTGTTGACCACTTTCTGGCCTACAAACCGAACGTAACCTGAACTGTCACTGGCCACAACGAGCCCTCCACCGGCCTGTTCACCACGAACCTCCGTCTCGTGCCCCATAATTTGAAACCGTTCAATCCCCCGCCGCGAAAGCAACTCATTTGCACAGACTTCTTCCTGTTCGGCAATAAATCCAAAGTTTCCACAGTAGAAAAGAGTTGCTTGCCCTGTCAACAAGGCTGACCAATCAGTGCCTGAGCAGACCAGCAATACAGCGTTGCTAGCCAATAGACTCCACAAGATAAAACTGATTAGCCAATACAATGGGTTTTTATCGAGTTGTTCCACGTTTATGGTTGCAAACTTTAAGGCGGTTATCGCCACACCTATAGCGATGCCGTTCATCAACAGGCCACCAGTCGCTTTGATGCGTATTTTCCAGGCTTCTTGATCTCCTGCACTGAGCCATAGCGAAGCGCTGTTCCAAGGTGTTGGGCAGTTAATCGATTGAAACGGCATCAACGAACGGCTCAAGTCAACTAAGCTCTGATGTTCGGTTATGTTATTGATATTCAATGCCGAGCGTTTTCCGTCGATGGCTGCGATCAGCAAGGCGTGGCCTATGCCGTGTAGCAGAATCGCTATATTCCAACAGGCACGAATGCTTAGCGACATGATGAGGAGTAATCCCATCGACTGCATCGATGTGATTGGGCCTGCCATGATTCCCCATGGCCATGCCATGAGTGATAACAACTCTGGCCAGCAACTTCGTGGCCAAGGTTGCCTCCCGCTGATCAGATCTAGGCGATCTCCTCCTTCACCTCGAGTCTTGTACGTATTGAGAATGCAAGTCATGGCTGAATTTATGGAGGGTATTACCATCCTGTTGGCTTGTCTTGGAATCCAAAGTGACCTGAGTCACGAAACTCTGTGATAGTGATTACCTCGTGAAAATGGTTGGTGAGGGAACAAAAGCAGCGAGGTCAAGACTGAAAAGGGTTTTAACGGCAGCCATGCAAGTTACTAGCCGCAAACTGCTGGTTGATCTTTTCTGACTGACAACTTGCTGACAACTTGCTCCCTTTGCAAGCAGCCGCCGGCGTTTCCTCCCTCAATTGGACGAGGTCAATCTTCGATTTGGTATCAAGTGATGCCAATGGTGCGGGGATCCGGCGGCCTGGCGCTCCGGTTGCCAGCAGGCCTCCGCTGCTCCTGGCCGCCTGGGTCCACCGAGGCCGCCCAAACATTCAAAAGTCATACCCCCCTTAAGGGGGGTATTTCCAAGGTCGGCCAGGGCTTGGCGCCTGAGTGCTGGCAAAGTGTTGAAGATATAGACATGCCATATGCATTGGCCCGCGCTTTGAGTTGTGCAGCAATGGTTCTTCTGCCACAGGTTCGCCAAGCCAGCCTGAATTTCCCGATCTCCACCCGTTGGTTACGCAGCAGTGGCATTGGCACCAGGGTAGGGATTGTGTCTGGCCGGCCGCTGCTGCTGGCCGCCATTGACCACCTGTTTGGCTGGAGCAAAGGCGATGTGGTTTTCATGGATACCGGCCGTGCCTCCGCCCTGGAACACATCCATCAATACCAGCCTGTCATTCTCGTGATAACGGCGGATCTGGGGCAGGGGGAGTCGGGGATCCTCCTGCTGGAGCAGGCGCATCAGATCGCAAGAGAGCTGTGCAGTATTTTGATTGTTGATTGCAGCCAGCATGATCTCAGCCTGGCGTATCGATCCAAAGCCAAGGCCGTGATCAGCGAGCAGGAGATCTTCGCGCCAGGAGATTGCCTGGCTCAGATGATCCGCGCCCTGGCCCTGGGCAACACCTACCGCTCGCCGCAGCTCAAGGCCTTCATGGTTGCCCAGAAGCAGGCGAGTGGGAACGATCTGGAACTGGTGATGTCTCCCCCCTGCCTGACCCGGCGCGAAGCTGACGTGGCCGCCCTGCTGCTGGAGGGCCAAAACGACAGACAGATCGCCGCTGGCTTAGGCATGGCCTACCAGACAGTTCGGGCCCATGGCCGCTCCCTGCGCCACAAATTCGGCGTCTCCCATCGCAGCCAGCTGGTGCTCCGGTTGCTCGACCACGGCAAGGATCGCCTCCAGCACCGCTTCCGGGGCGGCGTTAATCCGCCACCACGCTGATCACGGTGCCGGCTGTGTAGGTGCCCGACGCTAGGGGTTGGGTTGTGATGCTGAAAAGCGGGCGCTCACGCTGGCCGCAATCGACCCCACCGGGATTGGAACGGTTGCGCCGCCACTGGTGGTGGCGCCGATCAGCAAGCTGCCATTGGCACTGAGGTTGATGTCGGCGCCCACCGCCCCCGGATTCACCCCTTGGGGGGGCACCAGCTGCAGCGGGCTCAAGGCCCCCGGCTGGGCACGTTGGCGTTGATCTGCACCGGAATCCCGGATGGCTACCGCCATCACGCTGCCATTGCTGGTGAGTTCGGGTGGCTCACTGATCGGATTGGTCGGCACCTCCACCGCAGCGGTTTCGGGCACCGTGCCGGAAGCGGTGATCGTCGCGGTCGGGCTGGCCTGCAGGTCAGGGGCGACCAGCAGCGCCACCACCGTGCCGCTGAAGCCGCTGGCGCCATGCCGGAACAGCTTGTTTAGCCAGGGTTCAGCCGCCATTAGGGCAACTTAGGCCAGCCTCCGCTGCCGGGCCCATGCTCGCCCTGCCCAGCCCCTCAGCCTGCCCCAAACCCTCACCGCCAGCCTGGGGCGAAACAGGGGCCCGCAACAGCAACCTCTGCGTTGAACGGCAGCTGGCGGTGTGGCGCAGACAGCTACCCGGAAGGCACGCCCGGGGAACATTCGCCCTGAGATCCAGGCACCTTGGCGGCAGCCTTGGGTGATCCAGTCACCTCCTGCCAATCCCCCGGGTGGGGCGCCAGATACTCCGCTGCAGCACCGCCTTCCCCTTTCGGGGCGGTGAGAACCAGATCGAGGCTGATCGAGAAGCGGCTGTCGTTTGGATCCTCGTTCTCCAGCACGGCGTGATCCACGCTGGCCGGAAACAGCACAAGCAGCCCCGCCCGCGGCGCCAGATCAAACCAGGGGGCATTCCATTGGGCCGCGGCGGGAGCATCGGCGCGGATCGGGCCGCCGTGGCCCACCGCCAGCCCCGGCACCAGCTCGTTGGCCTGGCGGAGCGGAAAAAACCGCAAGCAGCCGCTGCGGCCGCTGCCATCGCCGTTGAGGTAAACAACGGCGCTCAGATGGGCGTTGGGGTGGTGGTGGCGCCCCACCACCTGACCCAGCTCACTCACCACCGGCCAGCAGCGCTGGATGTGCAAGGCCACCCGGCTGCGCTCGAATCCGAGCCCCTCCAAATAGGCCGCGGCATGGCCCGTCAGGGTGGTGACCAGCGGCGCAAAGGTGGGGTGGCGGTGTAGTTGCCCCACGCCATGGAGATCGCCGGTCCAAGCGCAGCCCGGATCCGGATTCGACACGGCGAGGCCCTGCAGCTCCCTGATCGCTTGCATCTGCAGGGCCACATCCAGGGGATCAATCGGCAGCTGCACCATCCCCAGGGCGAGGGGGAACAGGGGCTGGATCTGAAGGGCGCCCCCAGGTGCCGGGGGCTCTGGGTTCGCCATTGGTTTCCGTGCTTGTGCGACAGCATGGCGCAGGAAGGCTCCTGGGCTTCTCTCCCGACCTAACTTGACCCGATCTCGGGGCCCCCTGCTATGCATTCCCGCTCTCCCTCCTGCGCCGCGGCGGTTGTTACCATCTCGCTCCTGCTCAGCGGCGCCGGTGGCAAGGCCCAGGCCCAGAGCCAGTGCCGCTTCTTGATGCCTATCGGTGGCACGGGAGAGCCGGTGGTGCAGAAGCGCATCAGCCCCGATCGGCTGGTGGGTCGCACCAACTGGAACACCGACTTCACGGTCGACCGCGGCTTCAGCAGCTACCGGGTCAAGCTGCAGTCGGCTTCCACGGCGAGCGGTACCTTCCCCTTGGCGGTGTTTCTGCGTTTCACCGATGGCAGCAACCTGCAGCTCGTGAATCAAAACCTCACCCTGGCCCCCCAGGAACAGCGCAACCTGGGACCCTTCCCGACTGTCCCCGGCAAACGCACCAGCCAGGTGAATGTACGGGTGGGAGCCAGCAACATGCCCGGCTCCACGGGCTTCAGCTATCGGGTTTCGGCCGAGGGTTGTCCCTGACGGCCCCTTCAGGAAGCCGAAAAAAAAGTCCAACGAAAACCCACAAGGAGCTTCGTTGGACCCGCTTCGAAGACTTCGTGAGGAGGCTATGGGCCCCACCCACGGTGTTGCTCACATCGCCGAAGCACCACCCACCACTTCCAGGATCTCCTGGGTGATGGCGGCCTGGCGGGCCTTGTTGTAATCCAGCGTCAGCTTCTTGGCGAGGGTCTTGGCGTTGTCGCTGGCGTTATTCATGGCCGTCATCCGGCTGGCCAGTTCGCTGGCGGCGGCCTCCTGGAGGGAGCGCAGCAGCTGGTTGGCCAGGTAGAGGGGAAGCAGCGAATTGAGCAGCTGCTCGGGGCTCTGCTCGAACACGAAGTCAGAGGGCAGGGCCGGTTGGGCATTGGTCACGTCCACCGTTTCCACCGTCAGCCGGCCGTCCTTGGTCACCAGGCGAAACATTTCATCATCGGGATCGGCGATGTCCTGGGCGTCGAGGGGCAGCAGGGTCTGCACCACGGGCTTGGAGCTCACCAGGTTGATGAACTTGGTGTAAATGATCTCCACCCGATCGGTGCTTTCCGAGAGGAATTCGGCCAGCACCTCGTTGGCGATGCCGTTGGCTTCGTCGGCGGTGGGCACCTGCTCCAGGCCGGTGAACGTGGCGCGGATCTTGTACTGGGAGGCGCGGTTCTGGAAATAGGTGATCGCCTTGCGACCCAACAGCACCAGGTCCACATCAAATCCCTGCCCCTTCAGCTCAGCGACCCGTTGCTCGGTGCGCTTGATGATGTTGGCGTTGTAGCCGCCGCACAGACCGCGGTCGCCGGTGACGGCGAGCAGGGTGATCGTGCGCACCTCACGGGCCGCTAGCAGGGGGGCATCGGCGGTTTCGAAGGCCATGCGGGTCTGCAGGCTCTGCAGCACCCGGGCGAGGCGGTCGGCGAAGGGTCGGCTGCGCAGCACCTGCTCCTGGGCTCGGCGCACCTTGGCGGCCGCCACCAGACGCATGGCTTCGGTGATCTTGCGTGTGTTCTTGACCGAACCGATGCGGTCGCGAATCTCCTTGAGATTGGCCATGGCTGGGGTTCCTCAGGCGGCGACGGCGATCGAGGAGACCACCGTCTTGATGGCGTCCTTGAGAGTGGCCTCGGAGGCTTCGCTCAGCTGCTTCTCGCCCATCACGGCGCTGATGAACTCTGGCTTGCTGCTCTTGAGGTACTCCCGCAGTTCGCGGGCGAACACGGTGACCTGATCCACCGGCACTTCGTCGATCAGACCCTTCACGCCGGCGTAGACCACAGCCACCTGCTCGGCAAGGTTCAGGGGGCTGAACTGGGACTGCTTGAGCAGCTCCCTCAGCCGCTTGCCCCGGGCCAGCTGGGCCTGGGTGGCGGCGTCGAGGTCGGAGGCGAACTGGGAGAAGGCGGCCAGTTCATCGAACTGGGCCAGCTCCAGCTTCAGGGTGCCGGCGATCTTTTTGATGGCCTTGGTCTGGGCGGCGCCGCCCACCCGGCTCACCGAGATGCCCACGTTGATGGCGGGGCGCAGGCCGGAGTTGAAGAGGTCGGAGCTGAGGAACACCTGGCCATCGGTGATCGAGATCACGTTGGTGGGGATGTAGGCGCTCACGTCGCCCGCCTGGGTCTCGATAATCGGCAGGGCGGTCATTGAACCCTTGCCCATGGCATCGGAGAGCTTGGCGGCGCGCTCAAGCAGGCGGCTGTGGCAATAGAACACGTCGCCGGGGTAGGCCTCACGGCCGGGAGGACGACGGAGGAGCAGGGACATCTGGCGGTACGCCTGGGCCTGCTTGGTGAGGTCGTCGTAGACCACCAGGGTGGCCTTGCCCTTGTACATGAACGACTCGGCAATCGCCGCGCCGGTATAGGGAGCCAGATACTGCATAGCGGCAGCTTCCGAGGCGCTGGCGGCCACCACGATCGTGTAATCGAGGGCGCCCTTCTCGCGCAGCACTTCCACCACGTTGGCCACCGAAGCCGCCTTCTGGCCCACGGCCACGTAGACGCAGACCACGTCTTCGCCTTTCTGGTTGATGATCGTGTCGATCGTGATCGCGGTCTTGCCGGTCTGGCGGTCGCCGATGATCAGCTCGCGCTGGCCGCGGCCGATCGGGATCATGGCGTCGATCGCGGTGATGCCGGTCTGCATCGGCTCATGCACCGACTTGCGCTGGATGATGCCAGGCGCCATCGATTCGATCAGGCGCGTTTCGGTGGTGGCGATCTCACCCTTGCCATCGATCGGCTGGCCAAGGGCGTTCACCACCCGGCCCAGCATGGCTTCACCCACGGGCACCGCGGCGATCTTGCCTGTGGCCTTCACCGTGCTGCCCTCCTGAATGCCGCGGCCTTCGCCCATCAGCACCACACCCACGTTGTCGTCTTCGAGGTTGAGGGCGATGCCTTCGGTGCCGTCCTCGAACTGCACCAGCTCACCGGCCATCACCTGCTCGAGGCCGTAAACACGGGCGATGCCGTCGCCGATCTGGAGCACGGTTCCGACATTGCTGACCGAAACCGACTTGTCATAGTCAGCGATCTGCTGCTTGAGGATGGCGCTGATCTCGTCGGGGCGGATGGAAACCATGGGTGGGAATCCCCGGAGGGGACGCGATGGGGAAGGAGGGGTGGTTCGGAGGGAGGGGGTGGGGTCAGCTCACCTTGGCCAGGGCCAGGCCAAGACGACGCACCTGCCCGGAGAGGCTGGCATCGATCACCTTGGAACCCACCTTGAGCACGAAGCCGCCGATCAGGGCGGGGTCAACCGCCGTGTTGAGCTCAACCTTGTCGGTGCCGGCCACCGCTTTCACCTGCTCGGTGATGCTGGCCAGCTGCTCGTTGCTCAGGGATTCGGCGGAGGTCACCGTGGCCAGCGAGATCTGGTTTTGATCGCGGTAGAGATCGAGGAACCGCTCCAGAACGGCATCGAGATATCCGATCCGCTGGCGGTCGGTCAGGAGCTTCAGCAGGTTCAGGAAGGTGGGTGAGACCTGATCGCCGAACAATTTGCTGATCGCGGCCTTCTTGGTTTCGACCTCAAGCACCGGTGAAGCCATAGCTTCGCGCAGTTCGGGTGATTCCTTCCATAGTGCGAGCAATTGTCGGGCTTGAGCCACCACCTCATCGGTGTCGCCGGCGGCCTCGCTCAGCTGGAGGAACGCCTCGGCATAAGGGGTGGTGATCGTGTTGAGGAGTGGCATCTCAGGCTTTCCCCAGCGATTGGATGGACTGGTCGATGAGCTTGGCCTGGGCCTCGGAGTCGAGCTTGCCGGGCAGGGCTGCCAGGGCTTTCTCGATGGCGAGGCGGGCGGCTTCGCGGCGGAGCTGGCCGCTCACGCGCGCGGCCTCCGCATCGAGATCGGAGGCGGAATCCTGTTTCATGCGAGCCATTTCCTCCACCGTGCGCTTTTCGCTATCCAATCGGATGGCCTCAGCCCGGGACTGGCCCTCGCTGCGGATCGATTCCGCCCTCACCTGGGCTTCGGCTAGGCCCTTCTGGGCGTCGGTCAGGCTGGTGGTGGCTGCGGCCAGACGCGCTTCAGCATCCTTCAGGTCGGTGAGGATGGCTGAGCGGCGGCGCTCAAGAATGCCTCCAAGAAACCCCTTGAGGAAATACACCAAGCCGGCGATCACGATCGCCAGGTTGATGATGTTGGTCTCAAAGGGATTGAGGTTGAGTCCGAAGCCGCTATGGCTGGCCAGCAGGTGCAACGCGGCTGAATCAAGAGGTGAGGTCATGAGGCGGCGAGCAGGCGGTCAACGATCTGAGTGGCCAGCTTGTCGGCATCACCACGGATTTGGCCCAGGGCGGCGGTGCGCTGACTGTCGATTTCGCGGCGGGCAGCTTCCCGGCTGGCGTTGGATTCCGCCTGGGCCAGACCGATGGCCTCGCGGTAGAGCTTGTCCGACTCCTGTTCAGCCTCCTGAATCAGCTTCTGAGTCAGGAGGCGGGCGTCCTTGAGCTGCTCCTTGAGATCGGCTTCGAGCCGTTCCACTTGGGCGAGCTTTTCCTTGGCCTGGGCGCGGCTGGTGGCGATGTAACCCTCGCGATCCTCCACGGCCCGTCCGACGGGGCGAAAGAAGAGGGCGTTGAGGATGAAGGTGAGAAGCACCACCTGCACCGCCATCAGGGGCAGGGTGGCATCGAGGTCGAACAGACCTCCCTCGGGCGTCCCGGCGGCGGACGCACCTGCCTCGGCAAGCAGAAGCCAGCTGGTCATGGGGGATGGCGGGCGGTGAACGGGTGGTGGGTGGAGCCACCGGCAAGCTCAGGGTGATGTGTCGGCCGGGAACCAACCCGAAGGTCGGTTCCCGGCGGTCACGCCGATCAGCCGGCGAAAGGGTTGGCAAACAGCAGCACCAGGGCGACAACCAGGCCGTAGATCGTGAGGGCCTCCATGAAGGCCAGCGAGATCAGCAGGGTGCCGCGGATTTTGCCTTCGGCTTCGGGCTGACGGGCAATGCCTTCGACAGCGCCGCGAGCCGCGTTGCCCTGACCGATGCCGGGGCCGATGGCGCCGATACCGACAGCCAGACCAGCAGCCACGACGGAGGCGGCGGAAGTAAGCGAATCCATGGTGAGAAGGGGATGAGGGGCGCTGGGGCAGCGCGGAAGGAACCGGGGTGGGAAACCTGCGCCTAGGACATCCAGAAGGATGGGCCCGGATCATGCCGGACCTGCGCGCAGAGAGTTTGCCAGACGGGAAGCACCCGCCAGACGAAAGGATCAGTGGTGCTCTTCGTGCACCGCTTCTCCGATGTAGTTGGCGGCGAGGGTGGCGAAGATCAAGGCCTGGATTGCACTGGTAAACAGTCCCAGGAACATCGCCGGTAGCGGCACAATCAGGGGCACAAGAAAAGCCAACACCGCCACAACCAACTCATCGGCAAGAATATTGCCGAACAGACGGAAGGAAAGTGACAAAGGCTTAGTAAAATCCTCAATTATCTTGAACGGCAGCATGATTGGTGTTGGATCCACGTAATATTCGAAGTACCGAAAGCCCTTACGGCTCAAGCCTGCGTAGAAGTAGGCAAGAGACACCAGCAAGGCCAGGGCAATGGTGGTGTTGATATCGGCCGTTGGAGCGCCGAGTTCACCACTCGGTAAGTGGATTAATTTCCAGGGAATCAGGGCACCGCCCCAGTTGCTCACGAAGATGAACAGGAACAGAGTGCCAATGAATGGCAGCCAATCTCGATAAGCCTTCTCACCGATCTGCTCGCGCGAGATGTCGCGGATGTAGTCCCAGATCAATTCCAGCAGGTTCTGCACACCGCCTGGATTGCGCTCCAGTTTGCGGGTGCCGATCACCACGAGGGTGAGCAGGGCGCCGATCACGACCCAGGAGCTCACGAACACCTGGCCGTGGATCTTGAGGTTGCCGAGCTGCCAGTAAAGGTGCTTGCCCACTTCCAGCTCGGCTAGCGGCAGGTTGAGGTGCAGCACGGGGATGATCGGGAGTGCCATCGGGGTGCGATCGGAATGGGGTGTCCCGGCGGGGACGAGGAGGCCGGCGAAGCGACGGTGACGAACTGCGGCCTGGAAGGGCTGAGCTCAGCGATCAAGCACGGCCTGAAGAATCAGAGCCGGTTTGTAGAGCAGGAAGCCCAGCAGGGCCGGAAGGATCTCCAGAGCGGGGATGCGGGCCGAGGCCAGCACCAGCACCACCGGAACCAGGAGCTGCACCTTGCCCACCGACTTGCGGTCGCCGCCAAGGCGGGACACACTGCGGGAGAAGAGGAAGAGGTAGAGCAGTCCTGCCAGACCACCAACCAGCAGACTCAGGGCCGTAGGACCACCGAAAAGCCAGCCGCTGAGAGGCACTGCTAGGGCGGTGGCCGTCGCGGTGGCCGCCAGCAGACGGCGCTGAAGGCGTTGATAGTGACCCATCCCACGATCGGATACCGCCAGGGCGGAGGGATCGGTGGAAGACGGGGGCTCGGCGCTGCAAGCTGCCGGAGCGTTTACGGATTCGGCGAGCTGGGGAAGCTCTTCCATCCCGGCGGTCGACACCACAGGGGTATCAGCATCCGTCGAGGTAGTCAGGGCGGCCTGCAACCGTCGACAATCCATTGGGGCGAGCGGAATTTATCACGCAGCCCGGCCGGCCTTGGCCAGGCGGAGCAGCACGCGATCGCGAATCAGGCGTCGGGCCCGGCGAGCCCGTTCGGCGTTTTCCATCGGCAGCGGCAGAGCGTTCAGGGCCGTGTCCGCCGGGGCCGACTCCAGCGCCTTCAGCAGTTCCAGGTCTCCGTCTTCTAGGTCAAGGGGCTGGAGATCGGGTCCGAGCAGGCTGGTGCCCGGCCAGCCCCAGAGGCAGCGGTTGCGTTCGCCGCCGCTGGCCAGCAGCGCCTCGTCGCTGGCTTCCGCCTGTGGCTCCTGCGGCCGGGGCGCCGGGGTGAGAAAGAACTCGAAGTGGCTGATGGCGGGATCGAGGTTTTCCACCAGGGCCCATTGGTCGCGGTGGGGTAGGGCCCGGGCACGCTCCAGCAGTTCCCCCTGCAGCAGCCGGGCCGGGTCCCACACCTCGGGGTTGGAGAAACCGGCGAACTGCAGTTCCCCGCTGGCGATGAAGGCGAACAGCCGCTCCAGGTTGTAGCTGGTTTCCTGGGGGTGCAGGTACATGTCCGCGAAGTTGGCGTCCGCGGCGGTGTCGAGGGCCCAGCGTTCCTCGTGGTGCCGCCTGAGCCGGTTGTCGGCTGGCAAGTTGCCCAGCAGTTGGCGACCCAGCCGCAGGCCCTCGGCCCCGGTTCCCGCACCCAGCAGAGCCAGGGCTCGCTGGGTGCGGTGAATCTCCCAGCGTCCGCCGTCGGCATAGAGAAAAAGATGTAGAAGGCCCGTGGGGGCCAGGCGCCGTGCCAGGGATCGCAGTCCTTCTGCCGGGCGATCGAGGTGATGGAGCACCCCCACCGAATTGATGTAATCGAACTCCCCCTCGTCGTCTAGATCGAGAAGGCTGCGTTGGTCGATGCGCAGCTCCCGCACCCGGCCGGCGGCTCCCGATCGCCGCGTTCGCTCCTGCGCCACCGCCAGGGTGCCGGGGCTGATGTCCACCGCCAGCACCCGGGAGCCGGGATTGAGATGGCAGAGGTAGTCGGTGCTCACCCCCGTGCCGCAGCCGGCGTCGAGGATCCGCCAGGGCCGCTCGCCGGACCGATCCCGGGGCGGCAGGCTGCCGAAGGCGAAGGCCCGGGCGCTGTCCACGCACCAGCGCCAGTTGTAGCCGGGGGGTGGACCATCCTGGAGGGGATCGCCTGGGTAGGGAAAGCGGTCGTAGAAGGCACCCACCACCGGCGTGGCCGCATCGGTGGGCCCGCCGCTGGCTGGGGCGCCGGTGGGGGGCTGACCCGCCGGGAATCCGGCGTTGGATCCGGGAAGCTCGCTCGACATCGCCAGGGGTTGGAGGCTGGTTTTGGCGAGCATTTCACGGCCCCGCCCGCCCGTCCGGCCCCGGCCCATGCCGCTGCAAACATTTGTTCATGGCCCCCCGAACCGGTGAGGGGCCAGCCGTAGGGTGCCGAGGCCCGGCTCGCTCCCGTTCATGACCGTGACCGCCAGCAGCGGCAGTACCAGGGTCAGCCCCCAGCGTTACGACACCCTGCCGCTCTCCAGCGTCCGTCGGGCGGAGCAGCAGGACCGTTTTCCGGACGGCGGGGAACTCGACTCCCTCATCACCTTCTTCCAGAGCGGCCAGATCCGCGTTGAAGCAGCACGCCGCATCTCGGCCAATGCCGATGCCATCGTGGCCCGCGCCGCCAACCGCATCTTTACCGGTGGCACCCCCCTCTCTTATCTAGATGCACCCCTGAGCGTCGGGGCAGCCGAAACGCTTCTGGCGGCTGATCAGGTGGCCTTCCAGAAATCCGTGCAGACTTTCACTGGCGCGGAAGCAAGCCGCGGCAACGTCTTCACCCGGCTGCTCGAAGGTGCCGGCGGTGATGCCGACGTGCGCGTGATCCTGCCCACCGGTTTCACAGCGATCAGCACGGGCCGCTACGGCACGGAGCGGATGAAGAAGTCGATCCGCGACCTGGCCTGGTTCCTCCGCTACGTGGGCTATGCCGTGGTGGCCGGTGACCCCAGCATCCTTGCGGTGAATACCCGCGGGCTGCGCGACATCCTTGAGAAGGCCTGCTCCCTCACCGCCACGAATGTGGCCCTGCAGGAGATGCGCGCCGCAGCGGCAGGGCTGTTCAAGGGTGAGCCCGAAGCCCGCCAGCTGGTGATCGATTGCTTCAATGTGCTCCTCAAGGAACTGGAGGTGCCCACCCCCTCGGCCCGCCAGCGCCTCGGGAGCCCCGGGAATCAGGGGCTCCAGCTGCCGGCGACCTACGCCCTGGCGGCGGAAGGGTCCCAACGCTTCATCATGAGGCCCGCCATGAGCGGCGCCCAAAAGGCCGAGGTTGTGCGCGCCGCTTACCGGCAGGTGTTTGAGCGAGACATCGTGAAGGGCTATTCCCAGGTGGTGTGTCCGGTGGAGGCCACCCAGGTCCGCCAGGGCCAGATCTCGATGCGGGAATTCGTCCGTTCCCTCGGCCAGAGCAACGAATATCGCCGTCAGTTCTACGGTCGTTTTGTGAATAGCCGGGTGGTGGAGCTGGCTTTCCGCCACTTCCTCGGTCGCGGCATCAGCTCCCGCGAGGAGTTCACCCGCTACTTCGACATCGTGTCCGCCAAGGGCCTCAAGGGTCTGGTGGATGCTCTGGTCAATTCGATGGAGTACGCCCGGGTCTTCGGCGAAGAAACCGTGCCCTACCTGCGCGATCTCGGCGAAGAGGCCCAGGAGAGCGCCGGCTGGGGCTCGAACCGCAAGCTCTTCCGTTTCAGCGCGCCTTTCGAGGGGGCTCCCCAGTACGTCACCCTTTACGCCTCTTACCGCCAGCCTCTCCCCGATCAGCACCCCTACGGCGGTGGCAACGATCCGCTTGGTCTCAATTACGGCGCCATCTTCCCCTCAGGCACCGCGTCGGTGGCCACCCGGGCGGTGCCCTTCGGCTACGACACCCGTCGCATCCTGATCGGTAATGGCATCAGCCAGCCCGGTCCGATGAACAGCCCCCAGTTCCGCAAGTCGGTGCCCCGCCGGGTGGGGCCCAAGGTGCTGCGCCTCCAGCAGATCGCCACCGGAGGCGCCTCCGTGCCGCGACGCGGCGGCCAGCCCAGCATTCGTGGCACCGAGGCGAGCACCCAGGCCGTGATCCGGGGGGTCTACAACCAGATCCTCGGCAACACGGGCTATGCCGGCGAGCGCAACACCGTGGAGGAGATCAAACTGGAGAACGGTGACATCTCCCTGCGCGAGTTCGTGCGCCAGGTGGCCCGTTCCAACGCCTTCCGCCGCCGCTACTGGAGCGGCCTCTACATCTGCAAGGCGATCGAGGTGATTCATCGTCGCCTGCTGGGGCGCCCCACCTTCGGTCGCTGGGAAATCGACCAATACTTCGGCATCGCGGCCCGCAGCGGTTTCTATGGCGTCGTCGACGCCCTGATCAACAGCCCGGAATACAACGAAACCTTCGGCGAGGACACCGTTCCTTACGAGCGCTTCATCACCCCCACCGATGTGAACAGCCGCCGGGTGCCCGCGCTGCGGCGCCCCTTCCAGGCCGGCGCCTACGCCGATCTCACCCTGGCGAAGCGTCCGGATGTGGCGCCCTCCCAGCAGTTGCGCACGAGCAGCGGCGATCCGGTGTCCCGGAATCTCACCAGCCGGCCGGTGGTCCGGGGCGGCTGGACGGCCCAGATCAGTGGTGGTGAGCTTCCCCTCGCCCCCCCTTCAGCTTCGGCCGGTCCAGGTTCGGTGCGTCAGGCTCCCCTCCCCAGCCGCCGCTGGAGCGGGGTCCCCAGCCGTCCCGGTCCCAGCGCCCCGGCGGCCTGGCAGCGTCCAGGCGGCGCCGGCCCGTCGGCTCCCTCCACCCTGCCGGCTTCCGCTTCCGGCAATTGGCGCGCGGCCCTCACCGGCGGCGCCCTCACCGGACCGGCCCCGGCACCGTCCGGGGCCATGGAGAAGGCCCTGCGCACCGGTACACCCCAGGGCTTCCGTCGTCGTCAGAGCCTCGGCCGTCCCCTGACGCTGGCCAAGGCGCCCACCGCCGCCGAGGTGAAGGCTGTGGTGGCGGCCACCTATCGCCAGCTGCTCAATCGCCAGCCCCTGGCCGCCGAACGCCTCGCTGATGCCGAATCCCAGCTGCGGGATGGCCAACTCTCGGTTGCTGAGTTCGTGGCGGTGGTGGCCGGCAGCGACCTGTTCCAGAACCGTCTTGATCGCCTCGCTCCCCTTCGTGGAGCCGCTGCGGCCTACTTAGCCCTGCTCGGTCGCGCTGCCCAGCCTGCCGAAGCCAGCCGTTACCTGGCCGCCCGGGTGCGCAGCGGTCAGCAGGCGGCGGTGCGCCTCGTGCTCGACAACCCCGAGTACGCCACCAGTTTCGGCCAGGACACCGTTCCCTACTTGCGCGGCCTGCAGACCGCTGACGGCATTCCCCTGACCACGGTGAACCGCACCGCTTCCCTTTATGGCGGCAACGCCGCCCTGAACCCCGCCCCCCGGGGTGCCATCTGAGGAGCAGGGCTCGGATCGCCATCGTTCCTGGCCACGCTGGCCTTGGGACGGCGACCCGGCAAATCCGGGTCAGGGCATTGCCTCGCTGACCTGCTGGCTCCGGTTTATCCGACAACCCGGGACCCGTCTCAACCCAGCCGCGAGGGCTTTTGATCCGCTCGGTGAGCGTGGCCCATGGGTCATGGTCTGTTTGAAGCAGATGCAGCTTGCGGCAGCGGAACTGCTGTAAAAGCACGGGAGCGGCACCGAACTTCCTGATTTGGTTTTTCAAGCAATTTTGACATCGAATGCAATGAACTTGTGCGGCATCACATCGCCTGATGCCGCCTTTTCGTGTGTCACGATGATTCACATTCCCTCGCCGGGCTGTCGCTCAGATCCATTGCGGGGCAAGGGTTTATCAAGCGGCATCGCCGTGAAGAACTGTTACCGCGCCCCGGGAGGGGTGAGGGCCTTGCCACAGAATGATGCGGCGGTCGGCAATGCCGGCCGCACCCCTTACCCACCGGATACCGGTCTCCTTCAACGGCGACCGCTTGTTTCGAGGCTGAACTGCATGAGCATCGTCTCCAACTCGATCATCAACGCGGACGCCGAAGCCCGCTACCTCAGCCCTGGCGAACTCGACCAGATCAAGTCCTTCGTGGCCGGCGGGCAACGCCGTCTGCGGGTGGCGCAGGTCTTGGCCGAGAGCCGCGAGCGCATTGTGAAGCAGGCCGGCGGCGCCCTCTTTCAGAAGCGTCCCGACCTCATCTCCCCCGGCGGCAACGCCTATGGCGAAGAGATGACGGCGAGCTGCCTGCGCGACATGGATTACTACCTCCGCCTCGTGACCTACGGGGTCGTGGCCGGCGATGTCACCCCCATCGAAGAGATCGGGATCATCGGCGCCCGTGAGATGTACCGCGCCCTGGGCACCCCCCTGGAAGCGCTTGCGGAATCCGTGCGCGAAATGAAGGCCGTGGCCACCAGCATTCTCACCGGCGGTGACGCCGAAGAAGCTGGCTTCTACTTCGACTACGTGGTCGGCGCCCTCTCCTGAGGCCCACCCCCACCCCTTCATCGCTCCCCCCTCAGGATCCATGCAAGACGCCATCACCAACGTCATCAATCAGTCCGACGTCCAGGGTCTCTACCTGGACGGCTCCTCCATGGGACGCCTGGAGAAGTACTTCGCCAGCGGTGAGCTGCGCGTCCGTGCCGCCGCCACCATCAGCGCCAATGCTTCGGCGATCATTAAGGAAGCCGTGGCCAAATCGCTGCTCTATTCGGACATCACCCGTCCGGGCGGCAACATGTACACCACCCGTCGCTATGCGGCCTGCATTCGCGACCTTGACTACTACCTGCGCTACGCCACCTACGCGATGCTGGCCGGCGACACCTCGATCCTCGACGAGCGGGTGCTGAACGGCCTCAAGGAGACCTACAACTCCTTAGGCGTGCCCATCGGCGCCACCGTGCAGTCGATCCAGGCCATGAAGGAGACCACCGCCGCTCTGGTGGGTCCGGATGCCGGTCGTGAAATGGGTGTGTATTTCGATTACATCAGCTCCGGTCTCGGTAACTGATCCCGAGCTCATACACCGGTTCGTTCCAAGGATTTCATCCATGCGTCTCTTCAAGATCACGGCCTGCATTCCTTGCCCTGAGAAGGTGCGCAGTCAGCGGGAACTCCAGAACACCTACTTCACCAAGTGGGTGCCTTATGACAGCTGGTTCGCTGAACAACAGCGGATCATGAAGCAGGGTGGAAAGATCCTCAAAGTTGAGCTGGCCACGGGACGTCGCCAACAGAACGTTGGCAACTGAGGGGAACTCTCTTCATCGCCTCAGCTGATTCGATCTCGAACCCGGCCTCTGGTCGGGTTTTTTTATGGCGTCCTTGGCATTCGGGCACCCTGGCATCCCGTCCAGCCAAGCCTGCCCAATGGCCTAGCCCCCATGGCCATGCGCAGCAGTCGGAGTCGGTTTTGGCTTCCAGGCCCTCGACAAAACCGCGCCGGGCACGGCTCAATGGATCCAAGTTCTTGATGGTGTGAGGCCTTGGCGAGAAACGCTCCCCGTCGCCGATCTTCCGCCCAGGAAACGGACGCCGACCTTGCCCCCCCCGATCGGTCCCCCGCCCTCCCCCTTCCCTGGGAGGTATGGCCGGCGGAAACGCGGCTGCTGGTGGGTCTGACGGCGCTTTGGAGCCTGGTGGGTCTGCTTGTGCTCACCTCCGCGAGCTGGTGGGTGGCCGACCGGGAGATGGGTGATGCCGCCTACTACCTCAAGCGTCAGCTCCTTTGGCTGCTGGCCAGCTGGGCCCTCTTCTGGCTGGCGATCCGCATCAGCCTGCGCCGCTGGTTACACCTCGGCGCCTTTGGCCTTCTCGTGGGCCTGGTGCTGGTGGCCGCCACCTTGGTGATCGGCAGCACGGTGAATGGCGCCAGCCGCTGGTTGGTGCTCGGTCCGATCCAGATTCAGCCCACCGAGCTGGTGAAGCCCTTTGTGGTGCTGCAGGGGGCCGTGCTCTTCTCCCACTGGCGGCGCATCGGCCTCGATCAGAAACTGCTCTGGCTGGCGATCTTCGCCGGCCTGATCCTGTTGATTCTCAAGCAGCCCAATCTCAGCACAGCGGCCCTCACCGGCCTGCTGCTCTGGCTGATGGCGCTCGCCGCCGGTCTTCCCCTCCCGCTTCTGCTGGGGGCCGCCGGCGCCGGGGGCCTGCTCGGCACGGCCAGCATCGCCATCAACACCTACCAGCGCCTGCGGGTCACCTCCTTCCTCGATCCCTGGAAGGATGCCCAGGGCAATGGATACCAGCTGGTGCAGAGCCTCCTGGCGATCGGCTCGGGAGGCCCTTTCGGTCAGGGTTTCGGACTCTCCACCCAGAAGCTTCAGTACCTGCCGATCCAGACCACAGACTTCATCTTCGCGGTCTACGCCGAAGAGTTCGGCTTCGTGGGCTGCCTGATGGTTCTGCTGTTCTTGGCCGCCTTCGCCTTCGTGGGGCTGCGGGTCGCCCTCGCCTGCCGCAGCAACCAGCACCGTCTGGTGGCGATTGGCTGCACCGCCCTGTTGGTGGGGCAGTCGATCCTCAACATCGCCGTGGCCAGCGGCGCCATGCCGACCACCGGCCTGCCCCTGCCGATGGTGAGTTACGGCGGCAACTCGCTGCTGATGAGCCTGTTCGCGGCTGGGCTGCTGATCCGCTGTGGGCTGGAGTCCACGGGGTTGGAAACCGCCCGTCCTCGCCGGCGGCGCCCCCCTGCTGCACCGATAGGCTGAGCCTTCCCCAAGCCTGGCCATGCTGAGCCTCGGTCCGCTGCTTGCCGACTGGGCTCGCAGCAGTGAGCAGTTGCTGCGTCTTTCCCTGGGCCATCCCGGCCCCTTCACCCTGGCATTGGTGTTCACTGGCGGCCTGCTCACCAGCCTTGGCCCCTGCTCCCTCTCGCTCCTCCCGGTGACCCTGGCCTACCTCGCCGGTTTCGGAAGCAGGGAGCCTGGGCGAGGTCCCGATGCCGGGACCACCGTTCGCGATGGCGCTGAAGCGGCCCATGGCCTTCTCTTGGCCGGCCCTGATGCTTCCGTGGCGGTGGCCAACTGGGCTCGCCCCCCCCTGCCCTGGCAGCGGAGCTTGAGCTTTGCTGGCGGGATCGTGCTCTCCCTGGTGCTGCTCGGCCTCGCCAGCGGCCTCCTGGGCCACCTCTATGGCAGCCTCCCCACCCAGGTGCCCCTGCTGGTGGCGGTGGTGGCCGTGGTGATGGGGCTCAACCTGCTCGGGCTGCTGCGCTTCCCTCTGCCGGCCGGTCCCGATCCGGATCGCTGGCGCAGGCTCGTGCCGGCCCCCCTGGCCCCCCTGGCGGCGGGTATGGCCTTCGGTCTGGCGGCCACCCCCTGCACCACCCCGGTGCTGGCGGTGCTGCTCACCTGGATGGCCCAGAGTGGTCGTCCCCTCATCGGCATGCTGCTGCTCACCGCCTTCGGCGCGGGCCAGGTGGTGCCCCTGCTCGTGGCGGGCACCGCCGCCGCCAGCCTCCCCACCCTGCTGGGGCTGCGGCGCATCGGGCAGTGGATCCCGCCGATCAGCGGCGTGGTGCTGCTCACCACCGGCGCCCTCACCCTTCTGGCCCAGCTGTCGTGAGCACCACCCCCTTCCCTGCCCTGCGCTCCTTCCAACGCCTGGTGGCGTGGATCGCCGACCTGCGGGTGGCGATCGTGCTGCTGCTGGTGATCGCCGTGGCCAGCGGCATCGGCACCGCTATCCCCCAAAAGGAGAGCGAGGCCTTCTATCACCAGCTCTATGACCCCGCCCCCTGGATCGGCCTGCTGCGGGGCGATGGCGTGCTGGCTCTGCAGCTCGACCATGTGTATTCCAGCGGCTGGTTTCTTGCTCTGCTGGCCTGGCTGGGGCTGGCGCTGCTGCTCTGCAGTTGGCGCCGCCAGTGGCCGGCGCTGCAGGCCTCGCTTCGCTGGATCGATTATCGCGAGCCCCGCCAGCTCAGCAAGCTGAGTGTGGCCGAAACGCTGCCCAGCCCCGATGCCGAGGTCGATCTGACTCATCTGGAGGGCCTCCTGGGCCGCCGCGGCTGGCAGGTGCGCCGCCAGCCTGGTCGCCTTGCCGGCCGTCGTGGGGTGGCTGGCCGGGTGGGCCCCCTGCTCGTGCACGCGGGCATGGTGCTGCTGATGGTGGGGGCCAGCTGGGGTGCCCTCGGTGGCCAGCGCCTCGAGCAGTTCCTGGCCCCGGGTCACGATCTGGAGCTGATGGACAGCCGGGGCAACACCCGCCTCACCGTGGCCCTCGATCGCTTCGCCATTCAGAGGGATCCTGCCGGCCGCCCTGAACAGTTCACCTCCAATCTGCGCATCCTGCCGCCGGCTTCCGCCGATGGAACGCCGGCCCCTCCGCCTGAGCCGGCCCAGATCAGCGTGAACCATCCGCTTCGCACCCGCGGCATCACCCTTTATCAGGCCGACTGGGCCTTGGCGGCGATCGATCTGCAGCTCGGCCGCAGCCCCGTGCTGCAGCTGCCACTCCAGCCTTTCCCCCAGCTGGGCGAGCAGGTGTGGGGCCTGATCCTGCCCACCCGGCCCGATGGCAGCCAGCCCGTGCTGCTGGCGCTCCGCAGCGAGGACGGACCCGTGGATGTCTACGGACCCGATGGCGGCTCCCTGGCCAGCCTGGTGCCGGGCGGCGAGGCGGTGGAGGTGCGGGGTATCCCGATCCGGGTGGCGGGGGTGCTGCCGGCCAGCGGCATCCTGCTCAAGCGGGATCCCGGCGTGCCCTTGGTGTACACAGGCTTTGCCGTGGCCCTGCTCGGTGGCGGGCTCAGCCTGATCGCCACCCGGCAGATCTGGGCCGTGGCCGAACAGGGCCGGCTGCACGTCGGCGGTCTGTGCAACCGCAATCTCACGGCCTTTGCCGCTGAACTTCCACTGCTGCTGAAGGACCTTCAGGGCCAGCGCTCCGGCGGCACGCGCGGAGGACCTGATGCTGGGGCCCCAGCTCCAGACCAGCTTCCTCAGCAGGGCTGACGGACCCCGTGGCTGACTCGCACCACGGTGTGCACATTGCCGCGCGGGTTGAAATCGGCCACCAGCTCCATCCAGCTGGGGGCACTGGCCTCCACCAGGTCGTCGAGGATGCGGTTGGCCACCTCCTCATGGGAGATCGAACGGTCGCGGTAGCTGTTCACGTAGAGCTTGAGGGCCTTGAGTTCGAGCACTCGCGGGCCGGGCTGGTAGAGCAGCCGCAGCACCGCGAAGTCGGGATAGCCCGAGAAGGGACAGGTGCAGGTGAATTCCGGCAGTTCGATCGTCACCTCGTAGGGCCGGCCGGGTCGCGGATTCTCGAAGCAGATCAACTGCGCCTCGGCGATCGCGCGCTCCCCATAGCGGGGGGTGACCGTTGCCGGGGCGGAAGCGGCGGGCGTGGTCGCCGGCAGCGGCTCGGCTGTCAGGTCGGCGGTGGAATGGGCGCTGGCCATGGGGCATCGGGGTTGGACTTTGACCGTACTGGGCCAGGCCGGTAGCAACGGTAACGACAGCCCCCTGGCCGCTCCTGCGTAATGGTTTGGACTCAGGGCTCTGGCCGTCTGCGAAACTGGCAGCGGATCGCAGGCCGAACACCGTTCCACCCATGAAAAAAATCGAGGCCATCATTCGGCCCTTCAAGCTCGAAGACGTCAAGATCGCCCTCGTCACCGCGGGCATCGTCGGAATGACGGTGAGCGAGGTGCGCGGCTTCGGTCGTCAGAAGGGCCAGGTCGAGCGTTATCGCGGTTCCGAGTTCACCGTGGAGTTTCTGCAGAAGCTCAAACTTGAAATTGTCGTCGATGACGACAGGGTCGACACGGTGGTGACTGCCATCCAGAACGCCGCCCGCACCGGCGAGATTGGTGATGGCAAGATCTTCATCAGCACAATCGACTCCGTGCTCCGGATCCGCACCGGCGAGCGCGACAGCGGCGCCATCTGAGCCTGCGAAACTGAGCCTCCGAAACATTGAGCATCGGAGTCTTGCGGAGGGGTTGGCCGGAAAGATTCTTGTTTGATGAGGGTGTTTTAGAGGGCCAACTTTAATTCTGCTCGTTACAGTGGTCAACTTCAGGTCCCACCCGCTTCTGTGGAAGAGGCCCTGCGGGCCGTGGTTGCCGCAACCACGGCCTTGATCGTTTCAAGCCCCCGGAAGCGAGTCGCCTCCTGCGGTTCACCCCGCTCCACCAGCCAGAGCAGGTATTCGTGGTTGCCAGCCGGACCCGTGATCGGCGATCCGATCAGGCCCGCCGCTTCCCAGTCCAGCTCTGCCGCTGCGCTGATCACCCCGCTGATGGCGTCGACATGGGCGCCCGGGTCCCGGACCACGCCGCCCTTGCCCACCCGGCCGGGTCCCACCTCAAACTGGGGTTTCACCAGCAGCACCGCCTCCGCTGGCCGCACCAGCAGGCGCCGCAGCGCCGGCAGCACCCGCGCCAGCGAGATGAACGACAGATCGGCCACGGCCAGGTCGGGCCAGGGATCGTCGGGGCCGTAGAGCTCGGCAGCTTCGAGGTGGCGCAGGTTGGTGCGTTCCCGCAGCACCACGCGGGGATCCGTGCGCAGCGACCAGGCCGTCTGGCCGTAGCCAACATCGATGCCGTAGACCCGCGCCGCTCCGTGTTGCAGCAGGCAGTCGCTGAAGCCGCCGGTGGAGATGCCCCCATCCAGGCAGGTGCGGCCTTCCACCGCGATCGGCAGGACCTCCAGGGCGGCCACCAGCTTCTCGCCTCCCCGGGAGACGAAGCGGGGGGGCTGCTCCACCGCCAGGGGCAGGGAGGGCGCCACGGCCACGCCGGGCTTGTCGAGCACGGTGGTGCCACTCCGCACCCGCCCGGAGCGGATCAGCTGCTGGGCCTGCTGGCGGCTAACGGCCAGACCCCGTTCCACCAGCTCAAGATCAAGCCGCTGCCGGCCGGCCATGCCAGGGCATCAACACCTGTTGTTATGGAACCACAAGGGAAACGGAACAAAAGCGGTGGGCGGGGGGTGATCCCTGGCAAAGCGCCAGAGGATGGCGTCCTGTTCTGCCAAGTCCTAGCCCCAGTCCATGGCCCAGTCCGTTCTTACGTGTTCTACCCCCACCGCACGAGCGGCCCATGGCCAGGTGGTGAGGTTGCTGCACCCTGGCAGTTTCGTGCTCCTCCACGACCATCCCGAAGACCTGCCCCCCTTCCAGCTGATCCAGTGCCATGGCGGCCGCTGCTGGGTGCGTCAGCAGGCCTGGGGAGGGGGGGTGCACTGGGAGGTGCCCCACCGCCGCCTCCTGCCCGCCGCCTGAGCCTCGCCACCCGGCTGGTCGTGCCTGGAGAACGCAGGCTGGCCCGATAGGTTGGTGGGCTGATCGCCAGCCGCCACCGCCTTGATCGAGCGCTATACCCTGCCCGAGATGGGCCGCCTCTGGAGCGAAGAAGCCAAGTTCCAGAGCTGGCTCGATGTGGAGATCGCCGCCACCGCCGCCAACGTGGAGCTGGGCCGGGTGCCCACCGAGGCCTTGGCCACGATCCGCGAGCAGGCTTCCTTTGAGGTGCCCCGCATCCTGGAGATCGAGGCCGAGGTGCGCCACGACGTGATCGCCTTCCTCACCAACGTGAATGAACACGTGGGCGATGCCGGGCGCTACATCCACGTGGGCATGACCAGCTCCGATGTGCTCGACACCGGCCTGGCCCTGCAGCTGAAGGCCTCGGTGGCCCTGCTGCGCACCGAACTGGATGCCCTGGCGGATGCCCTGCGGCAACTGGCCCGGGAGCACAAGGCCACGGTGATGATCGGCCGCTCCCACGCCATCCACGGCGAGCCGATCACCTTCGGCTTCAAGGTGGCCGGCTGGCTGGCCGAAACCGAACGCAACCGTGAGCGCCTGGAGCGCCTGGAGCGGGTGGTAGCCGTGGGCCAGATCAGCGGTGCGATGGGCACCTACGCCAACACCGATCCCCAGGTGGAGGCGATCACCTGCCGCCTGCTGGGCCTGGTGCCCGACACCGCCAGCACCCAGGTGATCGCCCGCGACCGCCACGCCGAATACGTGCAGACCCTGGCGTTGGTGGGGGCTTCGCTGGAGCGCTTCTCCACCGAGATTCGCAACCTGCAGCGCACCGATGTGCTGGAGGTGGAGGAGAACTTCGCCAAGGGCCAGAAGGGCAGCTCAGCGATGCCCCATAAGCGCAATCCGATCCGCAGTGAGCGCATCTCTGGCCTGGCCCGGGTGCTGCGCAGCTACACCGTGGCCGCCCTGGAAAACTGCGCCCTCTGGCATGAGCGCGACATCAGCCACAGCTCGGTGGAGCGGATGATGCTGCCCGATTGCTCGGTGACCCTGCACTTCATGCTGCGGGAGATGGCCGAAGTGGTGAAGGGCCTGGGGGTCTACCCGCAGAACATGGCCCGCAATATGAATGTGTATGGCGGCGTGGTGTTCAGCCAGCGGGTGCTGCTGGCCTTGGTGGAAAGCGGCCTGGCCCGCGAGGAGGCTTACCGGATCGTGCAGCGCCACGCCCACACCGCCTGGAACAGCGAAGGCGGCGACTTCCGCGCCAACCTCGAAGCTGACGCGGAGGTGACAGCCCGCCTCAACCCCGAGCAGCTGGCCGACTGCTTCTCCACCGACCTGCATCAGGCCAACCTGGCGGTGATCTGGGAGCGGCTGGGGATTTGAGCGGAGAGAACGGGCGATGCCGGGCGTTGCGTTGATCGCCAGCTTCTGGATCGCCCAGGCTGATGGGGTGTACGCCCTGGTGAGCACCACCCTGCTGCTGGTCGTGGTGGCCCTGGTGCTGCGCCCGGGTAACCGCTAAGGCGGCCAGGGGCTCGAACCCCCAGTCGGTGAACTCGCCGTTGTAGGCCTCTTCGCCGTGGGTCTTGATCGCGAGACCCTGCTGCGCGCTCAGGGCAATCAGCCGCAGCGGAGTTTTCCGTGGTGATTGCAACACGGCTTCAGGGGCCGCTCTTTGCCGCTGTTGAGGTCCTGGCCGAGGCGGACCCGGCTTCATTGGGAGGCGGTGTGCGGCGGCGCAGGGCAGCCATCAGGTCGTCGAGCACGAGGGAGGCGCCGTAGCCGGAGAGGTGATCGCCATCGGAATAGAGCAGCACCCCATTGCGCAGCCGCGGGCAGCGGCCGGTGCCCGCCGAGCAGAGCGCATTGAGGGGGTCGTGGAGGATGAGATGGGGGTGCCGGGCCACCAGGGGTTGGAGCTGCCGCTTCAGGTAGGCGCTGAGGCGATCCAGGTCGCGGCGATCGAGGCCGGTGCGGCACTCCTGGGGCGGCTGGGGGCGGAACCACTGGGGTTGGCAGAGCTCCATGGGCACGCCTCCGCCGAATTCCGGCGTGGGCAGCAGCAGCACGATCGGCGTGCCGGGGTTGGCGGCTGCGATCTCATCCACCCCTTTGATCCAGCGGCCCAGGGCCTCGCTGCGGCTGAGCGGTAGGTCGCTGAACGGGTCGAAGTGGCTGGTGCGGCGCAGGGCGCTGTCGGGCAGGAAGCCGGGGTCGAAGTAGAGGGGCCAGCGCAGGGCCAGCACCAGGGTGTTGCGTTTGGCAGCGTCGCCGGCCAGGGAGGCCAGCAGCGAGTTCCAGCGCTGCTCCTCCACCAAGGCGAAGCTGACGGCGTCCTCCCGTGTCATACCCGTGGCGGGATTGGTGTAGTGAAGCGGTGGGTAGGGCATCCCCACGGTGGCGGCCTCGCCATAGCCGAGCCCGTGGCGGCGGCAGAGGTGCTCAGCGGCACTCATGAACACGTGGGCATGGCTGTCGCCCGCGAACAACAGCCGGCCGCGGCCCGGCCCGGAGCAGTTCGGAGCTTCAGCGGCGGCGGGGGCTGAGGGGCCCGCCAGGGCGGCGTTGCGGTCACCTTGGAAGAGGAGGGTGCTGCCCTGGCGGCTGAGGGCCTGGAGCAGCCCCGCTCCCAGCGCCGCCAGCAGCAGGCCCGTGGCCACCACCTGCCACCGCTCCGGCCACCAGGGGGAACGCCGCAGCGGTTCCTCCAGCCAGCGCCAGGAGATCACCGCCAGCGCCAGCATCAGCCCCACCAGCAGGGGGATCGTGGTGGCGCTCACGCCCACGGTCCAGCGGGCCAGGGTGAGCACGCTCCAGTGCCAGAGATAGAGGGAATAGGAGATCAGCCCCAGGAACACCAGCGGTGGGCTGCTGAGCAGGCCATGGGCGGCGGTGCCGGCTCGCACCGTGCCCAGCAGCAGGGCCGTGAGGGCCACGGCGGCCGCCACCGGCACCATCCCGAAGGGCAGCGGCAGGGCGGTCACGGCGATCAGGGCCAGCAGGGCTGCCAGGGGCAGCGGCAGGGGGATCGGTGTGGCGATGCCGACCCTGCCGTCAGGCACGGCCTCCGGCGGGGCGGGGGGGGCGCCCGGATCAAGGGCGTTGGGGTTGCGCAGGGACAGGCTGAGCCAGAGCAGGACGCCCACCCCCAGCTCCCAGAACCTTCCGGGCAGCAGGAAGAAGGCCCCCGGCACATCCACCCGCAGCTGATGCACGAACACCCCGAAGGAGGCGACCACCAGCGCGATCAGCAACCAGAGCAGGCGCCGGCTGCCATCGCGTCCCGTGCGGGCGAAGCCGCTGAACCACACCAGCAGCGGGAAGAGCAGATAGAACTGCTCCTCCACCCCCAGCGACCAGGTCTGGGTGAAGGGGTTGAGTTCGGCGGCGGGGCGGAAGTAATCCACCGCCAGCTTGTGGAGGATCAGATTCGAAACCCCGAACAGGGAGCGCCAACCCACCCCCAGCATCTGGCCCGGCTCCGGGTTCACCAGGCAGAGGGCCACCGCCGTGATCAGCACGCAGACCAGCAGCGCCGGCAGCAGGCGCCGAATGCGGCGGCCATAGAAGGAGAGCATCAGATCGCCCAGGCCGCTGGCGGGCCGCTGGGCCAGGGAGCCAGTGATCACGAAGCCCGAGATCACGAAGAACACATCCACGCCCAGGTAGCCGCCGGGCAGCAGGCGGGGGCTCAGGTGGTGCAGGATCACCGCCAGCACCGCCACGGCCCTCAGGCCATCGATTTCAGGGCGGTAGGGGGCCGGGGCATCCGCTCTGGGGTTGCTCCGCGAGCGGCCGGTGGCGCTGGGGGCAACCCCTGGGCTCTGGCTCACGGCATCCCGTTGCGATCCGGGGCGGACCATATCAGGGTTCTGAGGCTGGCAGGGCCCTGGCGCATTCAGACCTCAGGGGGCGTCGGCACTGTCGCTGGCTCCCAACGGAGTCGGGGGCCGCTCGGTGGCCGGATCGAGGGGCGCGGCGGCCAGCAGGTCCTCGATCTCGCAGACCGGGAAGCGGTTGATCGCCTTGAGGGCGCGGCGGGAATTGGTGCGCAGCTGCTCGCTGATCGCCTCGCAATAGGGGATCTGGGCCAGCAGATCCACCGTGCGCCGCAGCACCCGCACCACATCGCCCTCATCGAGGGAGGTGGCGGCGATCACCTCGCCCCAGCTGGCCCCCTTGGCCCAGGCATGCACCAGGCCGGTGAGTTCCGGCTCCCACCACACCGGCACCACCACCGAGCGGCTTTCCTGCTGGCGCTGCAGTTCGCGGCGCAGGCCGCGCAGATCATGGAGCGCCTCCTCCACGGCCGGTGGTGGCGGCCAGGCACACCAAAGGTCGGGCCTGTTCACCTCGGTGGAGATCGCCTCGAGCACGGCCGCCAGTTCGGCCGGATCGAGATCATCGAGGTGGCCGCTCATCAGGGCCAGACCCAGCCAGAGTTCGTTGTCGCCCCGCAGGGCGGCCACGGTGCGGCCCACCTCGGTGGGATCGAGGCCCTGATCGCCATCGAGGCCGCCGAAGAAGCGCAGGATGTCGATCAGGGAGAGGAAGGTGTCCCAGTGGCGGTTGGCGCGGAAGTGCAGCAGCCGCTGCCGCTCCTCCAGCTCGGCCGCCAGTTCCTCGGTGCGGCGGCGGTGCTTCTTGAGCTGCTTGCGGTCGCCCCAGCGGTGGGCCGGGTGCTGCTCGATCGCCAGCTCCAGCTCGCGCACCAGCTGGTCCTGGGCCTGAACTTCGCCGGCCAGGTCGTAGCGGGGGGTGTGCATGTCGTGGCGGCGGGCCATCGAGGCCACCGCCAGGGCCAGGCCGCCGCTCTCCTGGTTGCCGTGGCGGAGTTCGCCGCCATGGCGCAGCTCGGGCGGCTCCAGCTGGGACACCTGCAGGCAGCTGAGCTCGGCGTGGAGGCTCACCACCGCCGAGCAGGGCAGCAGGATCCACACGTTCTCGTCGGTGAGGCAGAGCAGCAGAGGGAACTGACCTGAACCCTGCACCTTCTCCACCACCACCGCCGGGGTGACCCGGCCCTTGAGCTGGGGTGCCTTGACGCTCACCAGGGTGCCCTCGCTGGCGAACTGGAGCGCCAGGGTGAGCTCGTGGGCGAGGGTTTCCTCGGCCTGTTGCTGCAGGATCCGCAGCAGGCGCCGCTCCTCCCGCAGCCGGCCCCGTTCCTTCTCGTAGTCCTCGAAGTCGTCCCAGGGCACATCGCCGCCGCTGCTTTCCAGGGAGGCCAGTTGGGCCAGGAGTTCGGCGATGCGGGCCTCGTCGTCGGCCAGATCGAGGGTGGCCAGATAGCGGCCGAAGCTGCGCTCCACCAGCTCCTTCGCCTTGGCCAGGTCGTAGCGCTGCAGCAGGTTGAGCACCATGCCGTAGCTCGGGGTGAACTGGCTCACCAGCGGATCGGCGGGGCTGGTGGCCAAGGCGCCGGCCTCGCGCACCCCCTCGAAGCGGCTCTGCACCGTGACCACATAGCCCTGGGAATCGAGGCCGCGGCGGCCGGCCCGCCCCGCCATCTGCAGGAACTCACTGCCCATCAAGGGCCGGTGGCCCCGTTCGGTGCGCTTCGAGAGGGCCGAGATCACGGTGGTGCGGGCCGGCATATTGATGCCGGCGGCCAGGGTTTCGGTGGCGAACACCACCTTGATCAGGCCCTGCTGGAACAGTTCTTCGATTAATTCCTTCCAGGCCGGCAGCACGCCGGCGTGGTGGGCGGCGATCCCGCGCAGGAGCGGATCGGCGTGGCCCTCCCGCACCGCCTCAGGGGTGGCCGCCACGAAGGCAGCGAGCCGGGCGCGGATACGCGCCTGCTCGTCGGGATTGACCAGGCAGACCTTGCCCAGATCGCGCACGGACTTATCGCAGCTGCGGCGGCTGAAGATGAAATAGATGGCCGGCAGCATCTCGCGCTCCGCCATCTGGGCCACCACGAAGGCGATCGGTGGCGCCTCCGGCTGGGGCGGGCGGGCTTCTTTGGGCCCCTTGCGGCGGGTGGTCTTGGGAGGCCGCCACACCTTGCAATTCGGATGGAGGCCGGTGCCTTCGTCGTTGAGCAGGGGGTGGAGGCCCTTGGAGCTGCAGAAGCTGAAGGCCAGCGGCACCGGCCTGTAATCGCTGAACACCAGCCGGGAAGGGCCATGCACCCGCTCGATCCAGTCGGTGAGCTGACCGGCGTTGGCCACCGTGGCCGAGAGGGCCACCAGCTGCACAGAAGGCGGGCAATGGATGATCGATTCCTCCCAGACGGTGCCGCGCTGGGAGTCGTTCATGTAATGGCACTCGTCGAGTACCACCGCCTCCACGTCATGGAGGGGGTCGTCGGCCTCGCGATCGATCTCCGCATAGAGCATGTTGCGGAAGATCTCGGTGGTCATCACCACGATGCGGGCCTCGCGGTTGAGGCTCAGGTCACCGGTGAGCAGGCCCACGTTCTCGGCGCCGAACTGGTGGCGGAAATCGCGCAGCTTCTGGTTGGAGAGGGCCTTGAGCGGCGTTGTGTAAAAAACCTTGCGGCCGTGGGCCAGGGCCCGGTAGATGGCGTACTCGCCCACCAGGGTCTTGCCGGAGCCGGTGGGGGCGCTCACCACCACCGAATGGCCGATGTTCAACGCATCGATCGCCTCCAGCTGGAAGGGATCGAGCGGGAAGGGGAAGAGCTCGCCCAGGGGCGGCACGGAGCCGGTGGTGGGGCGCTCGGGCATGGCCTGATCCTATGGGGCGGGAGCGCGGGGCGTTCTTGTGCACCTGGATGGTTTCGCGGGGGATCGGCTGCAGGGGCCGTGGCGTTGGTTGTCACCACGGTCATTACCTCGGGTCTCAACGCGGGGCGGCGAGGCCATGGCCAGCAGCAGCACGCTCGCCAGCAGCACCAGGGTCGCCGTTTCGCCGGCCGTGAAGCTGCTCACCACGTAGTCGTTGAAGCAGGTGAGGAAGGCCTCGCTGAGGGCGGCGTCCCGCAGCGGATGGCGCCAGTTCGGGGGCCGCGGCGCCACGGCCATGGTTCGTGGCAGGCTTCTGTAGTAAGAGCGGAGCTCCGTTGCGCCTTCCTTTTGCCGCTCCCTGAGTCCTCCGTTGTTCATCCATGGCGGATTCCACGGTTGATGGCTGGGTCGATGAGTTGGTTGATGTGGTGGTGGTGGGCGCCGGCCTCTCCGGCCTGGTCTGCGCTCGGGAGCTGAGGCGCCAGGGGCTGGCGGTGCAGGTGCTGGAGGCGCGCGAGAGCGCGGGGGGGCGGATGCGGGGCCACAGCAGCGGCCTGGGTCTGCGGCTGGATCTGGGCGGCCAGTGGGTGGGTGCCACCCACCAGCGGCTGCTGGCGCTGCTGGAGGAATTTGGCCTGCGCCGTTTCCCCACCCATTACGACGGCGAGGGGCTGTTCCACTGGAATGGAGCGGCGCACAGAGCCGGCATAGAACACGACTTCGGCTCGAGTCTGCTGTTCTTCCGCCCAGGGGAGCTGGGCCTGCCGGCCGCTGAGGTGGCCGCCACGCTGGAGCTGCAGCGGCGCTTTCAGGAGCTGGTGGCGCGGGTGCCGCCCCGGGCGCCCTGGACCGCCCCCGATGCCGAGGCGCTGGATCGGCTGAGCATCGCGGGCTGGCTTGAGCGGCAGGGGGCGGGGGAACTGGCCCGTTACCCCTTCGCCTGGCTGACGCGCATGGGCGGCTCCGGGGGCTTCGAGCCCCATGAGAGCTCCCTGCTTCACCTGGCCTGGACCCAGGCCGTGGCCCCCCAGCACGAGACCCCCGAGGCCTGGCTGGTGGAGGGGGGGGCCGCCCAGCTGGCGGAGCGGCTGGCCGCCGAGCTGGGGGAGGCGCTGCGGCTGAGGGCCCCGGTGCGGGCCATTGAGCAGGGCAACGGCGGGGTCCGCGTGAGCCATGGCGCCAGCGAGGCGGTGCGGGCGGCGGCGGCGGTGGTGGCCATTCCCCCGCCCTTGCGGCTGGGCATCCAGTTCGATCCGTGTTTGCCGCCGCAATGGCTGGGGCTGCTGCAGCGCTCGCCGATGGGCTCGATGGTGAAGGTGCTGGCGCTCTATCCGCGCCCGTTCTGGCGGGAGCGGGGGCTTAATGGCCTCGGCATCGGCAACCTGCCCACTCTGGAGCTCACGGTGGATAGCTCACCACCCGGCGGGCCGGGCATCCTGGCCGGCTTCATCGCCGGGGAGCGAGCCGTGCGCTGGCAGCGCCTGGGCGAGGCGGAGCGCCGCAGGGCCGTATTGCAGGACCTGGTGTGCTGGTGGGGAGCCGAGGCGGCCGAGCCCACCGATCTGGTGCTTCACAACTGGAATGCTGAGGCCTGGAGCGGCGGTGCCTTCACCTCCTTCCTTATCCCAGGCGCCTGGACCACCTACGGCGCGATTGGGCAGGAGCCCCATGGCCGGGTGGTGTGGGCCGGCACCGAGGCCGCCAGCCGCTGGCCCGGCTATTTCGAGGGGGCGATCGAGGCGGGTCTGGCCGCCGCCGACCGCGTGCGGGGACTTCTCGGGGATGCCGGTGCCGGGGAGAGCCTTGAGGAACTGACCCGATAGATCTCCCTTGGCCCTGCTTGCCAGACAACGTCGTGGCAGCCACGGCGACGCCCTGCTCGTAAACTAGTTCATAAACCAGCTCATTCTGCCCATGGATGCCAGCATCGGCGCCTTCGAGGCCAAGGCCCAGCTCTCTCGCCTGCTGCGGGCTGTAGAGCAAGGCGAACGCTTCACCATCACCGTGCGGGGCAAGCCTGTGGCTGATCTGGTGCCGCACCGAAGCGGATCAAGCCAAGGCGTGGCTGCCGCCATTGCCAGCTTGCAGACGTCGGCCCGGATTCGTGGCGTCAGCGATGCCGACATCGCCAGCTTTGTAGACGAGGGGCGCCTGTGAGCGGTGCGGCTTTGAGCGGTGCGGCTTTGAGCAGGTCGCCGCAGATCGTTGTGATCGACGCCTCCATGGCACTGGCCTGGCTATTCGAGCGCCAGCAGCCCAAAGACATCGAGCAGGCCAATCGCCTACTCGGGGCTTGCGGTGAGTCCCCGTGGTGGGTTCCGAGTCTCTGGTATCTGGAGGTCGCCAATGCCCTACTGGTGGCCGAGCGGCGTTCCGTGATGCCCCAAGCCGAGAGTGATTGCTTTCTGGCCAGGCTGAGCAGTCTGCCCATTCTTACGGACACCGATCCACTCCCAGCACGACGCCCCCGGATCGTGGCGCTGGCCCGCGACCATGGGCTTTCCAGCTACGACGCCACCTACCTGGAGCTGGCCCAACGGCTTGGTGCCACCCTCGCCAGCTTCGATCGCCAGCTCAATCAGGCGGCCAGCGCCAACGGTGTCACCCTGTTCTCGCAGCGATAGCCCTGCGACACGCCCACCTGCATCGACTGATCGATCAGGATGAGCCATTGCACGGGATCGCAAAGCTTTTTTTGCAGCCTTTCTCAGCGGCTCATGAATTCGAGGCATCGTTGCGCCGCAGGGCAGGCACATAGGGAATCAGCCCCTGCTCACAGGCTTGGATCTGGATGTCGAGCGGCATGGTGCGGATGTCCACCATGAAGCCATCCACCTGCAGCATCCAAGCCAGCGGCGAATCGTCCAACCGGCTGGGCAGGGTCCACTTCGGGTCGAAGGCACTGATCTTGAGCAGGTCGCGCACCTTCTTCGAGTGGGCCTGGCCGGTCTGGGCGGACACACCGAAAGCGGCATAGATCTCGGGCGCCTTGCAATGGGGCGTCTGCGTCTTGTCGAACAGGAAGTTCGCCATGCCGATCGCATGCACAATCCCGGCACACCAGGAGGTTTCGCGACCGCCCAGCAACGGTGACGGGCGCTTGCGGGCCAGGGCGCAGACCGCTGCAAGCATCAGCTGCCGGTACTCCGCATTGAGATGGCGATCGCAGAAGCCATCGATGCTCTGCATCAGGGAATCCACCTTCGTCTGCATGGCCGCTGGCACCCGCTCCTGCCGCTCCTGCCGCTCCTGCCGCTCCTGGTTGCGCGCAACCGGGGCACCGCTGGCCATGCCGATCGTCATCGACACCACCTCCCCCTGCACCGCCACGCGATAGCGCTTTCGCAACACCTCAGGGCCCTGCCAACGGCGGGACAGATCCGGGATGTCGTCGATCAGCTGCACCAGGGCTCGCGCCACTCCCTCCAGCCGCCCCAGATCGGCCCGGGTGGGCGGAGCCAGCACCAGATCGGGTTCGATCAGCATCACGGTGGGATAGCCATCGCCCTTGGCCACGGGCCAGTGGTACCTGGCGATCTCCTTGAGCAGCCTCGCCGGCATGGCAGCTTTGGCTTCATAGTTGATCGCCCGTTGACGGGGAAAGTCTGCGCCGGGCCTCATCCCTTCCCGTTCAGCGATTTTGGCCAGATGCACGTAGTGCTCGTAGGCCGCGATTGAATCAAACATGATCACGGCAAAACTCTCACGGTTCTGGCCGATCACGCAGCCGGTCCAGCCGCGGATTCCCAGGGCCGTGGAACTCACCTGGAACAGGGGAGCGTCGCTGGGAATCACCTGCCAGGGCCTGCGTACATACAACGCCGCCGCCGCCTCGAAGAAGCCGGCCATCGCCTCCGGCGTGACATCGGCCGTCAGGTAGGTGTGCATCGCCTGGTCGTCTCCAGGCTGCCGCTGCACTTGAAAATCCTCCCTTAGCGCCGCCATCGCGTCGTCAAGCCGCGGCGTGGGCCCGACCTCGATCGCCACACCCGGCAACAGGGGACGCAACTCCTCAACCAGCCGGGCCCTGGGCACCGTCACCTGTTGCGGATTCCCTGGCGAGATGCCGTTGGGGGGATGGTGGATGGCATCCTGCAGGGCCTTTGCCAGTGCTTCGTTGGGGTGCTCGGGATGGCCCATCGCCGTGGCACGGATCGGGCCGCTGCCATCCACCACGAGGATGACCAACGGTTGGATCCTCTCTCCCTCGGCGCCCGGGACAAACGCAGGCATCCTTACCACGCCGATTTCCCAGGTGCCGCCTGGACTGGTTCCGAAACCACTGGGTCGATGCCGGGGAGGCGCCATGGCCGTGATTGCTATCGCACCATCATGCCGGCGATGCTGGTGGCCAAGGACGGCAAACCCTGGGCACGGCTGGTGCCGCTGGACACTGAATCAACCCCAGCGGCAGCCCGGGCCATTGCGGGGTCAGCTGCAACTTCCCGCCATCGATGCGCTTCTCGCCCCGTTGGCCTCTTGATGGCCCCGTCCCTCCTGTTGGAGACCCATGCCCTGCTCTGGTGGCTGGTGGAACCCGAGAAGCTCTCCAGCCTTGCCCGGATAGGGAGTCATCGCCTCTGTCCACACTGTATTTGGGGCTCTAACATATGAGACTATCTGACCCCATGGTTTCGTTACAGGTGCACTTAATTCAATGGCGCCTTCCCTCAATGCATGAGCATGAGCAGAAGCGACGTCTGTGGTCACCAGGCCGATTTCCATCCCCAGCGGTGCTTTTGATTCATTGGCGCGAACATGGCCACCTGGGAAATTCCCATCGGCAAGTTCGTGCGCAGCAAAGGAAAGCGTTGTATTTCCAGTTTCAAGTTCTCCATATGTTTCTGATTCATGGAGGAAGCGGCGCTTAAACCCAAATGCCCGCTTGAAGAAGCTCAGGGATGATGCAACATCGGCGACGTGTAGAATTGTGTAACCGAGTTGCATTGTCGGGAGCCTTGCAGGGGTGGCCCTACTGCCTTCGCCGTGTTCAGATTGCGCAGCAAGTTCGACATAGCCAATAGCACAAGAGGGCTCAGGTATCTCGATACCATCCTCCCGTAAACCTTCCAAATGAAAAGAAATCGCTTCGCGAATTAGCTGTTCGACTTCAGAGACGGAAGTGCCAGTTGCGATATAGCCTGGAAGATCTGGCACTTAGGCCGAGAGATTTGGCCCAGCCCTCTCAATGACTACTGCGAACTTCATGGCTGCTCTGAACCTCTGAGACCTTCTTGCTTCAGGATACTCATCTGAGTTTCCTAGGCAAGCTCATCGGACGGCTTGCCAGTCGTAAGGCTAACGCTTGCCAGCACCTGGCCGCAAGGGCTTTGGAGTTCCCCCGGTTTCGTGGACAGCTCTCATGTCACCTTAAGAGTTACATTAGCACTAATCTGAGTGCGATTCTCGAATGCTATTGGGCTGTAGTAACCAATAGAGGAATGGCGTCGCTCAGGGTTGTAGTAGCCATCAATCCAGAAGGCCAAATCCTTCAGCAACTCTTCGGGAGTTCGCAGGAGTCCTAGTTCAACTTCAAGCTCGTCCTTGAGGGTAGCAAAGAAGCTCTCCACGCAAGCATTGTCCCAGCAGTTTCCTTCCCTGGACATGCTACATGTAATGTCTTTATCTACGAGCTTTTGCTGAAAGGCTTTGCCCGTGTACTGGCTACCCTGATCGGTATGGATTATGAGCTGCGCTAGATTTACCGAACGCGCACCAATCGCTCGATTCAATGCCTCGATGACAAGACTTGCTTCCATTGATGCGCCTAGCTTCCAACCCACTACCCGTCTGGAGTAGAGATCGATCCACACCGCCAGATACCGCCATCCGTCAGATGTCCGGATGTAGGTGATGTCACCAGCCCAGTTCAGATCGGGGCGAATAGGCTGAAATTGACGAGCGAGCAGATTCGGGGCGACTGCCTGCACTCCCGTCCGATGACAGTGACGAAAACGCCTGCGGCACTTGGCTTTCAGACCATTATTAGCCATTAGTCGAGCCACTCGGTTACGTCCTACATGGTGTTCATTAGCTCGAAGTTCAGCGTGAACACGAGGCGAACCATAATAACTTTTTTGATCGTGGAATATGAGCTTGATCTTGGCCGTTAGCTCTGCAATTTCTTTTTCTCTTTTTCCTGGAGTCTTTTGCCTTTCTACCCAGGCATAGTAGCCACTACGCGCTACATTAGCTTGGCCATCCATCCAATCGCAAATTGATTTTTGAGTCCATCCATAATTGAAAACCTCTCACAGGCAGCTGCTCCTTTGCAAAGTGTGCTGCCGCCAGCCTGAAAAATCCTTTTCTCTCCTCAGCTCGCGGTTTTCTTTCCGCAGCCGGGAGAACTCGATTCTGCCTTTTGTTCAGTGGTGAATCGTCGTCTCTGTCGGTTCAGGTGTCTATTGTGGTGGAAGCAGGCGGCTTAAGGACCTGTCCATCGAATCGGGGGAGGACCAGTTAGAAGGTGTCATCTTTCAGGCAAGCAGACAGTATTTCAATAAGTTGGCAAATGACTTCTGAAAGCTTGGAATGAGTCAGATGTCCAGCAACTTCAAGAATGAGAGCCTCATTGGCAGTGAAGAGCTTGGCGCCACGGATGAAACTGTCTCGTTTGATGCCACCAGAGAGGAAGTCCGACTCTTTGAGGGACAAGGCATGTAAATCACCATATTTCTTGCTGGTGATCTGACAAAGAAGAAAATCACCTCTGCCCGCTTCAGCAAGGACAAGGGCGGGCCTGCGCTTGGATTGCGACAGATCGGAATAAGGGAATGGAATGATGACTACATCACCTACTGAAGGTGCGCCCATGCTTCCTCTTCATCTGGATTGAGCCAATCATCTGTAAGCGAAGGTTCGCTCAATGCGATTCCGCTTAACGCAGAATCCTTGTCGCTTCGTGGCACTGCGACCAAGACCTTGAGGCCCTTTTGGAGATGTACTGATGTATTAAGCCGTATTCGTCCGTCAGACTCAACAACAGCATCATAGAGGTTTTCCATTTCTTTTCTTAGATCTCCATTGCATATGATGCCACCTTAGCCAAGAAACCATCGGGTTGGTCTCCTGGCTTGAGAAAGGGAGCCCGGACGCCTCTGCCCCGAAAGGACTGACCCCTCAGCCTCCGACGCATCCTTCTAACGCCAAGATCAGCGGCGGGCAAATACTGATGATGTTCAACCAGAGTCAGACCAACCGACCGCTGAATCTTGATGTTCGGCAGAACTTATTTTAGTCATTGGAGGGATCATCTGAGACATGCAGAAATAGGTTTACTCCCGTTGACTCCTTCTTGATGCTTAGCGATGACCAACTGAAGCCAGCAGCTGTTGCCAATGATTTAAGTGTGTGAGGACTTCTATGATGCAAATGCCATTCAAACAACTCCATGTATGATCCGCTAGGGTTTAGTGTGCTAAAGTTACCAATTATGATTTCACCCGCACTGGCCAGCATACACTTTAGTCGCTTTAACATGAAGACAAAGATCTTGTCGTCAAAGTAATCAAACAAGCCCGCAGACCAAATTAAATCATACTTGAGGTTATTCGTAAAGCGAAGAGCATTTGCCTGAATGAACTGAATGCTGTCTGTATAATTCGAACAGATTTCTTTAGCAAAGCGAATGGCGTTTTTGTCCTGTTCTACACAGTCAATGGATACTCGACGTTTATCGATAGTGGCTTGGTCAAAGAATGTTTGCATGTCACGACCAGGACCAGATGCTAGGTTCAGGATCTTCATGGGGAACTCAGGCGTAAACTCTGCTGAAAGCCTTGTAGTGATCTGATCTGAGAAATACCCAACCCTGTTGCGAACCGCTCGAGCCGCAGGGTGGCTTTGCCAGTAGATATCCCATTTTGCCAAGGCCTGATCGGCGGATACATATTTATTATAGATCCTATCAATCATTTCAAAGTCACCTGCATACCCATGTGGCTTATGGAAAGCAAATCCTTGCATTGATTGAGGCGAGAAAATTGGCTCTAAACACTTAACAAGAATTGCAAGATTCTCATCTTGGACTTCTCCTGACTGTCTTCGAATTCTTAACTCCTCAATCCAAGCATCTAGATCATCATAATCATCAGGATTTGGGCCGCCAGCCTGAATCAGCGATTTTACGTAATCAAGGTGATAATCTGCATATACTGAATTAACTGCCATAAGCTCACTTCGCTCGGAGTATCGAAAAATATAATTAACCATTATAGCCAAAGTCGAGGATCTTTCTGTAGTTACGGCTACCTGCCTAACGCTTGCCATCACCAGCCCGCAAAGAGGAAAAGGCGAGACCAGATCATCAAGGTGGCGGGTCTGGTGTATGGAATTGTTCTGCGGACAGTCACTTATCGCCGCTGGAAGGATCTATCGAGCTATCCAGCAGAAGACGGATAATGCGGCGTGCGAGCGGTTCCTTGATCTCCCGATGCCTGGGCACTGGCTGTGAGACACCTGTTGCTGGATTTCGATACCAATCGTGTTTACCTCCATGGCGTACTAGGACGCACCCACCCTGCTCGATCGACCTGATCAGATCAGCCCGCTTCATGGCATGACTAATTCACCGACCTTGCGAGCACCCGGAATATGTCCACCTGAGAGGTCAAGGTAGAGATCCTTCAGATGCTCCACTAAATCAGCCAGGGTGTCGCCTTGTGTCCAGTAATCAGGATATTCCTCTAGGTAGCCAAGCCAGGAATAATCCTCCTGCCAATGAACGTACTTGATCGTTTGCATTGAATGTTCCTCCGGTTGCTATGGCACTGGGGTATTCATTACAGTCTACTCAGCCCGCCCATGCTCCGACCAGTCCCACGGGCCAAGCAACGCAACGTCTCTGTGCCGCAGAACGCTCCAGATCAGTGGCGGACAGAATTTTAGATCGGAAATCGGGACTTTCACACCCGTCCACTGCATCTGGTTGATCGGAGGTATCAAGATTCAACCAGCACCTAGCACTTCTTAGCTCCCGTCAATCAATTGATCCATGGCCACCTTT
>CALRXC020000023.1:0-55714 GCA_943372025.1 Synechococcus sp. UW140
GCTCAGGAACGAATAAGCGCATAATTGCTATGCACACAGATACAAATAGAGCCAATAAAAGGCGCAGCAAGCGCAAGATTTTCTCTGAATTCATCACAAAGAACGCCATCCCGATTACCGATCTAGAAGTTGCAACAAGTTTCGTCAGAATGCGATCTAGTCCATATTTTCTCTTGCTTGTGCCGATTCTGCCTTCGATCACTGACCGCTTTCTCAGATCTGATCTAAACAGCTCCTGTTGTTCCGTTGACTGCACTGTGAGATCTGCTGCCTCCTTCTTGCGTGCGCGACCACTGAGCCGGATCCAATGCTCTCGGCAGAACTTTTTGTTCTCGACAGTCATATAAATTGTATCCGCACAGATTCTTGCAGGATAATATCCACGCTCTTCCTTGTATTGCTTTGCTCGTTCGATCAGATCATTTGCTTCATTGTAGTTATCCCAACTAATTCGGTCCACGTCCACGAATCCATTGTCGTCTGATATCGAGATTTTTGCGCCAAATTCTGTTTTCTTGCCTGCCTTCCCTCGTACAATGGGGCGGACATGCGGTTTCGATAGATTCACTATTCTGTTATCAATACGGCACTTCTCCTCGTCATACATCTCTTGCTGTTGCCGGTACAGTTCACTGGTGATGAGCAGCTTGCGATACAACTGCGTTCCAAGCCCCAAAAGCACTGCGCCACAATGAATCATACGATCAATTGCAGTCAGATTCCTCTTGATCTCGTTCAGCTGGAACCGTTTAGCCTCTTGAATTTCATCCTTCTTAGGCTTCTTCTTTTTGATGACGGCGAGAAAAAGATTGCGAGCCTTGTCGCGGTTACAGCGAGGCTTGCGGTCGATTTTGCCCTGTAGTTGCTTGAACAGCATATCAATTATTGTCTCCGTTACTTCTCTCGCTTCGTTTAGCAGCCTCAAGTCGACTGGGTAAGGAATATCATCGGGTACACAGGTTGCATCAAGGATCAAGGTGCCCCAATTACTCCCAGGTTCCAGCGTTTTTGGGGGGACGCCAAGTTCTGTTTCAATGACCTCAAGCTCTGTCTGCTCAGCATCAGTCTTTTCCTCTTCAGAAGATGCTAATAGCTCTTGAATCATTGCGATGCCGTTGGCCTTTGTCATGTCATTGCAAACCTTGATCAAGTCAGGTCCAATGCGCTTGCGAAAGTGCACCAACATGGACGGATCAAACGGCTTCAGATATTAAAAGCCGCTCAGTCCAATGAAGAATTGCAGGTAGGGTGATTCCGTGATCAGCTCCACTGTCTCCCGATCTGTGACACCCAGTCGTTGCTGGATGTACAGCGCACCAAGGGCCATCCGGAACGGCTTGGCGGGGGCACCTGTCTTAGCATTAAACAGGGGAGCATATTGGTTTTCAAGGGGCTCCCAAGGGATCACACCGGCCAGCACGACCCAACGATTACCTGGGTCGAGCTTGCCTCCAAAAGGGACATAGAATTCTTCAATCGATAGCTGCCCGGCACTCTGAAAGACGTACATTGTCAACCCAGCGAGTTCTTCTAAGCCGGAAATGGCTGATTGCACCCGATCTTAACACGAGATTGACGCTGGAATCAACTGCCTTGCAATGGATGTTGGTTCCTCAGCAGGCCCTAAATACTCATACGGCGGGCGGGAGGCGGTAGGTGCGGCCCTTGCCCACCCCTTCCGGGGTCAGGGCGCCGCGTTTGCAAAGACGCTGAACAGGAGCATGGCGCAGCTGGAGGAGAAACACATCCGCCGGCCTTCATTGGTGGCCGAATCCAGCTGGGCGAACCAAGGCACCGGAAGCGGGTTGCTCTTGCTGGAAGAAGCAGGTTCAGCGGAGCTCTGGCCCGATGGCGCTGGTGACAGTGGCCGAGTTGTCGTGGCAGCGGGGGGCCCAGCTGCAGATCCAGCCGTGATGGCTCTGCTCCCTGGCGCAGCAGTCCATAGAGCGGCCTCCGCCTTCCTCCGCCTCCGCAGACCCGCCTCGCTGGGACCGCCAGGATTGACGTAGAGCATCAAGGCCGCCGGCACCTTGTCCAGCTCGCCGTGGCAGAGGCGGTTGGTGAGTGTCGAGAAGCCTTCGCCTCCGAACCAGGCCGGGCCGCAGTTGTAGGTGAACGAGAGCAGCGCCGCCTGCTGGTTGACGTTGAACTGCCGCCAACCTGTTTGCGCTCAGCTGACGTGGACCGGTTTTCGGGGTCCACGTCACTCCTTGATCAATGTCGTCGAAGCTGTCTTTGGAAAAACTGTCATGGCTTTCTCAGGTTCTGATGCCATTTACTGGCGAAAGCAGGGGGATTAAGCATTTTTGAGATATTAGCTAACGTCAAGTAGCGTTTTCAAGAGGCTGGAAAAGTCCTTGTTCAACGGCCAAGGCAAACTGCTTGCTGATCTCCTGTACCCTAGGGATTGATCTAGTGAGCCAACCAGCCTCAAAATTATGACGCTGGGCAGTTTCGCTGAAGTTGGCACTTGTCACCAGAGCTTTCGCATCCGGTAGCGCTGCATCGGCAATGACAACCTTGGCGTGCTGATAGCAACGCTCAGCGGATCCAATGACAAGGCGTCGGTCTACATAAGCATGAGGTTTTGCTGGCCAAGGCCAAACTTCTTGATGAAACCACTTAGAGATCGATGTTAGAGGGGAAGTGCCCAGATCGTGTTCGATCTGCTTGGGATGGAAAAACAGATCGACCCTCTTTAGCCTTCCTTGATCCAGACGCTCTGCAATGGAAGCGAACAAGGAGCGAAACTCGCTGCTGAGTCCAATGTTGTAAGTGGCAATCAATAGGCTGGAGCGAGCCTCACCAATGAGCTGATCGACCGTTGCAAAGGTATCGGCAGTTTTGGCATGGAGGGGATCCGGACCAGACCAGACAAAGCTCCAGGCGTTCCTCTCTCTCTGGAGAACTTCCTGGGCATCAGCGAGGCGATCGAGCAGCAACGCCATCAGGCGGGGATGAGCCCCTTCTCGCACCATCTCCACCAGCAGCGGCTCGAGCTGTTTCCGGATCGATTCGCTGTGGTTGGCTAGCAAGCCCTGCCAGCTGGTGGGCGTGTAATTCAGACGCCGAAGATCCGAAGCAACGGCCCGCAATGTCTGAGCAGGCAGCGTGAGGCTCATGCGTTGATGAACACCCAGAAGGAGGGATCACCGAATTCAGGATTGGCCGAAACGGTGGGGCTCACCAGGGCTCGATCGAGGAACTCATTGCGGATCTCACAGGAGGTTTCGGCGATCAATTCACAGCCATGGCAGGCGGCGCCATGGGTGGGCCGGATGTCGAAAGGGTGGTTCGGGTCGTGTTCGGAGCAGAACGGATCGTTGCTGCAGAGCTGGCCGCGCTCAAATGCTTTCTCCAGGTAGGCAACGATCCGCTTGCCTGCACCCACCAGACCGCCAAGGTTCCCTCCGATCCGGAGCTGCTGGTAAACAGCAGGATGCCATAGCCGATCTCGCTGTTGGCGTAGATCCGCTCGCGAATCGAGCTGGATCCATAGCCGCATTCCAAAGCCATCTCGGTGATCAGCAAGTGGCTGAGGCTGTGGAGCAGGAGGTAGGGGGCGCCGGGAAAAGGGAACTGGACCTCGTCCAGACCGCGCGAAGCGAGCCATTCATTCTCGAAGGCCTTGGTGAACTGGCCGGCTCGCATGACCACCGGATCACTGGCGGTCCAGGCGCGGATCGTGGCGGGATCAAACTCAATGAAAATCCCCTCTCCCTTGTTTTCATTAGCCGGCACCCAGCGCAGGTCGTTGGCAAGGGATGCCCGGCGGTTCACCTTGGTCGTGTCGATCGGCAAACCACCCAGGCTGCTGGTTCGGGCGGTGAAGCGGGTGAACCCCACCAAAGCCTGAACCTCCCGCAAGCGGTGCACGAGCAGCACCCGCTTGATGGCTTTGTGAAACCAGGCGGGTGCGTTGGGGGGTTGCCAAACATCCGCCTCGAACTGACTCCCCTCGGCTGAGCTGGAGACCCCCTCCATCGGACCGATCAGCAGAGCCAGCTCCTCATCCTTTGGTTGGGCAGCTTGGCCGGCGGTTCCGCCCCGCTGGGCCTCGATCGTTTGCCAGAGGACGGCTGGATCGACACCGGCAAAAGCGCTCTTCAGACGCGGGTTGAACTTAATGGCTGCAGACACATCTGCTTCCTCCTCAATCAAGGCGAGGTCGTCCTTGAGTTCGGTGACGCGCTTGGCCAGGGAGTTGGCTTCCTCCGGTAGGGAGATCACCGAGATTGTTTCGGTGAAGTAGGCGTTGGTGGCCGAACGCACCAGGAGCCGGTTCTTGGTGGGCTCACCATCGGTCTGGCACTTTTCAGGGTCACGGGTGTTTCGGCCAAGCCAGGGCGTGTGCCCCTGACAGAGACCCAGAGGGCTCATTTCTGTGAGGAGGGCGTCGGCAAGCTTGCGGGTCGTGCCGCCTTCCGACTGCACGTAGATCTGCGTGAAGTCGTTGCCGGTACCGGCCTCGAGCAGATACAAACGCTCGGTGTTCTTGCAACCGAACTGGCGAAAGCAGAAGTCGCGCCAGCGGATGTCGCTGAGATGGCCGTGGGGACAAGCCATCACGAAGCGAACGGGCACAAGCGGGACCTTGCCTTCATCGTCTTGATAGGTGCGCCAATCCGAGATGCAGCCATCGTTGAAATGGACCAGGGGCCTGGCACGGCAGGGAATCCCGAAAGCCAGCCGCTCACTCACCTTCTGAGCCACCGACCACTCGGGGAACCGCAGCGCTTTGATCGAACCGCTGATGTTCTTGAGCGGATCCACCTCCTTGGGCGGCGTGCGCAGGTCAACCCTGGCCCCCCCCGTGGCCTGCCTTACCAGTTGCAGCAGTCTCGGCTCATGGATCTGATCGCAGCCACGGTCATTCCAGAAATCCAAACCCCCGATCAGCAGGGAATAGTCGGGCAGATCGACCATGGCTCCGGGGCCAAAGAGCTGCAATACCTGGCTTTGACGCGCCTCGCCGAGGGGCGGGGCAGCTGCTTTGCGGCGAGTGGAGGGAGGCATGGCGTTGTTGGTTATCGGCTTCAGTTGCTCGATTGATCAATCAATCGTCGGCGGTGATTTCTTCCCTGAAATTCACCATCTGGATGGGTGCGGAGGGCTCCACATCGCGGAGGCTCCAATTGGTGGTGAACTGCTTGAAGCCCTCGCCCTTGTAGGTGTTATCGGTATCCAGAGCCGTGTGAAGCAAACCTAGGCCTGCTCCCTTTTCCTCGTGGGTCCAGTACTGAAGTTTCATGTTTTCCTCCTGGGTGAGCTTCCACCAGGCTTCCAGCAAATCGATCACGTGATCACGCACTTCGGTTGGGAGGTGTTCGTCGAGGCTGTCATCGGCGGCACCGGTTGCAATGCAACGCTCCTGCAGAGCCTGGGCGATCTGAGCCTTGATGCGCTGAACTGCGTCTGCCGCCATCGCGCCTTTGGCACCAGCCAGGGCCGGATCACCGTGGCGTGCCATGGCCACGACCACCCCCGGCAGGCCGCGATCCAGAGCACGGCTGGCAAAGGGGGTACAGCTGGTGGCCTCCACATGGCGGTAAAAGGTTTGGTGCCAATAGGGGAACAGCTCGAAATGGGAGCGATCCCGCGGGCGGTTGGGATTGAGCAGCACCAATACCAGGCCGGGTTTGTTCTGCTCCGGGTTCTCGCTCAGCTGGCGGCCGACGCGACTGGTGGCCTGGATGTATTCAGCGGCGGTCTTGGGCTGGTTGAGCACTACCATCAAGCCAAGGCGTGAGATGTCGAGGCCAACTGAAATCATGTTGGTGGCCAGGGCCACATCCAGATGGTCCTTGTCGAAGTAGGGCTTGGAAAGACGGTCTTTGGTGCTGCTGATCTTGGCGGTGTTGACGCGAGAGGTCAGCTCTTCGGGTTCGTAGGGGCGCTTGCGACTGGCGAAGGGGTTCTCGAAGCCCTCCATGGTGAGGGAGCGATTTTTGGCAAACTGCTCCAGCTGGGCGCCGAGTTCGTCCTCCAGGATGCTGCGGGTCACGCCCAGCTCCTTGAGGTTGGAGAAGTAGCCCAGCAAGGTCATGTAGGGATCCGCTGGGTTGTTGGCCCCCATGGCCTTGTTGTCGTTCCAACCCTTCTGAGCTGCTGCCATCAGGCCCAGGTAGGAGCGCAACAGCACACCCTTGAGGTTGCGGCCTGGTGCTGAGAGGCCCACGTAGAGACGGGCTTGGTCAGGGTCGTGGATGGTGCGGGAGAAGAAGTTGTCATCGCGCTCCGGGCCAGGCGGCGGGAAGATCCGCACCTGGCTGCGGGCGAACAGGGCCTTGATCTGGGCCTCAGCCCGTCGCACGGTGGCCGTTGACGCAATGATCTTGGGGGGCGGGGTGGAGGCGTTCGGCCGCATCAACCCCTCGATCACCGTTTCATAGAGGCCAGCGAGGGTGCCAAGCGGGCCACTGATCAGGTGTAGTTCATCCTGGATCACCAGTTCCGGCGGCAGCAGGCGGCCGTGGGGGATCTTGAGGCCACCGGCGCCTTTCTCGGCCGGACCCCAGAAACCGGCAGCTGCACTCCCTGTAGGCAACTGATAGGTGCTGACGTTGCCGAACAGCGAGGACGTTTTCCCGACCCAAGGGAGGGCGGCGAACTTGTCGATCGTGGCGATCAGGAAGCACGGTAGACGGCGGTAGATCTGCTCGTCCACCGACAACACTGGCAATGGTGTGCCCTTATGGAAGGGACATGGCCCCATGTGGGCGAATTCCTGCTTGGCCTCAGGGGAGCGGGGTTCGCGGCAGTAGATCTCCAGTCGATCGGGATTCCTCGGGGGCAGCAAGTGAAAGCCTTCCGGCTGGAGGGGGCGGTTGCACCAGGGGCAGGTTTCGATCGGGATCGGCCGATCGCGCTTGCCGGCCTTCCACTTGGTGAGCACGGCATGGGTGGACTGCTGGTCGCTGTCGCCCGGTCCGCCGAGCTTGTTGGGGGTGGCGGCCTTGCCCACCCACATGCCGATCTCGTAGGGCCATTCACCCAGGAGGTAGGGGTCGTTCTTCTCGATCCGCTCCAGGCGTTCGAGCTCCAGGGCGCAGATCAAGGTGGCAGCGCGGCCGAGCTGATCCAGGGTGAGCAGCCGCAGGGTGTAGCGCATCAGCACTGTGATGCCGGCTGATTCGATCCCAGGGCTCTGCAGCCGGCGATGCACCAGGAGGAAAGCCGCTAGGCCCAGGTAGGCCTCCGTCTTGCCGCCACCGGTGGGGAAGAACAGCAATTCGACGGCCTCACGATCCAGCCGGCCTTCTGGGGTGTCTGGTGTGGCAAGCCCCGGCAGATTCATCAGCACAAAGGCCAACTGAAAGAAGCGCCACTTCGGGGCGCGGGTGTTCGGAGCGATGCCGATCTGTTCGGGCGGCACCTTGGCGCTGAAGGCACTGCGCTGCCGGCTGGCGCGGGCCATCAGCAGGTTCATGGTGCGGAAGGCCTCGCGCACCAGGGGATCGGCGAGCAGCTTGATGCCGTTTTCGATGCGCGTGGCGCAGGCTTCTGCCTGGGCCCGGAGTTGCTTGGCTGTTTCGTTCTGAGCTTGGTCGCTAATGGGGTGTTTGGGTTGCTGGGTGATCCATGCCCGGTAGGCCTTCACCATCGGCATCAGCTCCTGGCCGATGCGTTCGCTCCGGGCCAGATCCGCTAGGGCCTCCATGTCCATCGGCACGTTGGTGCCGGCGGGTGGCTCAGGAAGCGTGCGGTAGACCCGGGCCGTGGGTAGCCAGGTGGTGGTGAGGGTGTGGCAGCGGGAGGGATTGTCGTCGGGGATGGCCGAGGCGATCACGGCCACGTTGTGTCCACTCGCGAAGCAGTAGTCGCGCCGGTATTGGAGGGCTGCGAGGCGTTCGTCGGGATCCTTGGCGGCTTGCTGCAGGGCATCGCGACGCGGTGGGAAACCCTGAGGGCACTGGAGGCTCAGCTCCACCTGGAAGGCAGAAACCGGATCGCGGTGACGGATCTGATTGGTCTTGGGCGGCTCCCGCTTGTTGAGCAAAAAGAGCGACACCGACAGCTGATCACTGGGATAGCCGAGCTTGCTGGGGGCTGGCCGGGCGATCCAGCGCAGGCAGAGACCCTGAGGGTTGGCCTCCAATGGGATGTCTGGGCTGGTGCCCTCGCCGGCAATCGTGAGCGTCACGCTGTGACGCTGAGGACAGCGCAGCCAGAGCTTCTCGTCGTCGCCATCGGCCGGGGCTGTGTAATCCCCCCAGGAGACAGTGGCCTCGATGGTGGAGCCACGCTCCAGGATGAAGCTCAAGCCGCAGGAGGAGGTAAACCAGCTGCGGCGGGTGTTGGCCTGATCAAGGGCATCGTTGGCGTCGTCGTCCTTTTCCTGCTTCTCCAGGCGATGGGTAGCGTCGCTGCTGGGTTCTTCGCCAGCGAGATCAGAGAAGGAGAGCTGCTCATCTGTTGTGGTGCGGCCAGCTTCCTGCTGGAACACATGGGGCACCAAGAAACCCGTGGTGTACCAGACCGACGGTGGCTGGGGCAGTTGCTCATGGCGACGGGCGACATCGTCCCAGCCTGGCCCGATCAGATCGCTGTGCAGGGCGGCGACGAGCTGGGAGCGGATGTCGGCGGAGGTGGTCATGGTTCAGGTGCTCTTGCTGGCTTGTTCTTCGAGGGAGCGAATCGCGCTGAGCACGCCTGGCAAAGCGTCCTGACAGATCAGCAGCACCTGCTCAGCGTCCAGATCGAAGTACTGATGGGCGATCACATCACGGAAACCCATGGCTCCCTTCCAGTCGATGTCCGGGTAGTTGGTGGTCAGCAGGCCAGGCTCAAGCTTCTCCAGCCGCTTGAGCGCCTCGCCCGCCGCGAGGAACTGCATGCAGATGACATCGAGCAGGTCCTGGCCTTCTTCGCCGTCCAGCAGCGCCGGATCGGCGAGCAGGGGCGCAGCCTTGCGCTCGATCCGCTCCAGTGCCTGCCGGAGGGGCGTGAGCAGCACAAGCCGATCACCGCTCATGCGCTGATCCCTTCCCGGAGGATGGCCTGTCGCAGGGCGGGGTTCATCCGCTCCCGCAGCCGCACCAGATCAACCGGGCGCTGCAGCAGCTCCTCCAGCTCCTGCTTGAGGTGGACGGTGGCGTAGGGGGTGAGGGGATCGAGTTCAACCCACACATCCACATCGCTCTGGGCTGTGGCTTCGTTGCGGGCTGTGGAGCCGAACAGGCCGATGCGTTGCAGCTGGTAGCGCTGTCGCCATTCGCTCAGGTGGGCGTGCAGCACCAGAAGCAGCTGCTCGCAGCTGAGCGGTGTCTGGACGGCTGAGCTGGGCATGGCACCAGGCCGAACAATTCGGCATTGAAGGTTCCAGTCTCGCCCGCCTCGGGGTCGTGGCCATGGCGATGGCCAAACGAGTCCCTCGAGCACAAAGCCAAACCATCGTCTAATTTGAAGCAAGTTTGAAGTTCACGGACCACTGCCCACCCGGCTGGCCCGCAAGCCCCCTCCCCTTCAGGAGCTGCTGGAGCGTTGCGGCGGGCTGCAGGAGACTCTGTCGCTGCTCTCCCTCCTGGCTGCCGCTGAGGAGTCGGATCGCTACCTGCATTGGGATGAGCTGCGCCATCGCCCACCGCCCCAGGGTCTGAGCCATGAGCAATGGTGGCTGGCGGAGAAGCTCACCCGCCGGCCCACCCCGCTGCCGCTTCTGGCGAGAGGGGATGGAAGGGCTGAACCATCGCCAGCTGGCCCTGCTGCGCCATGCCCTGAGCCACTCCGGCTTCCGCTATTCGGTGCTCTCCCACCAAAACAGCCATGGCGTGAGCCATCAAACCGCCCGCAGCGATCTGCAAAAGCTGGCGTCCCGTGGACTGCTGACGGCGGGCAAGGACGGACGGCGGGAGCTGTTTCGGGTGCCCGAGGATCTGGCGATGCGGCTGCCGGGCTGACACCCTCGCAGAGCAGGGTTGTTCAGAGCTGCTGTTCAGCGCTTCGTGCCGCGCACCCATCGGTTGCGCCTGCTTGGGCCATGCGGCAGTGGGCTCCAGGCTGCGTCTGATACTGGGACTTCTGCCGTTGCCATGGCTCAGTCCTCCTCATACTTCAGACTGGCGATCAGGGCTGAACAGGTCGCACGCAACGGCGAGAGCGACTTTTGGATGACGCCCCAGACCAGAGCATCATCAACTCTGTCGTATTCGTGGGTGAGCTTGTTGCGAAAGCTGATGATTCGTGGCGCCTCATCGATGCGGGCGAACAAGCTGCTATCGACCCGAGACAGATTGTTGAGTGCTTCGCCAATCGTGATGAATTCCCTCTCCACCGCAGCCCGGATCAAGCGGCTGTTGCAGTAGTCATCAAAACGGATGGCTGCGACCGCGTCAGCAATGGCGTCGGCGGATTCGACGACCGTCATCAGCAGCACCCTGGGATCACGCCGCATAGAGCAACTGCTTGGTGGCGTCGATGTCGGCCTGCACGATCGGGTTGCGCCTGGCGGTTGCCATCACCAGATCCACCTCAGTGCCGAGGCTGTCGGTGAGCTGTTCCTCAAGCCCGAAATAGGCATCGACAAGCTCAGTAGGTTGGAGCGTCTGGAATTCCACCAGCAGATCAATGTCGCTCGCGCCAGGGCGGTAATCGGGCCGCAGCAGCGACCCAAACAGGTAGAGCCGTGCCACGTGATGCTGCCGGCAGGCTCTGCTGATGGCCGCAAGCTGGGGCTCGGAGAGCGGCAACCCAACCATGGTTTGATCCTGGCTTGTCATAGCCCCAGCCCCATCTGCTCCACCTGGACCCCAGCAGTCTCGCCCGCCTGGGTCGCTTTCGGCGGCCGCCCCCGGCGCTTGCCTCCTGCCGTTGCCGGCCCAGCCGCCTTCTTGGCGCCCTTGCCATGCAGCCCCAACGCCACCTCCTCCCAATAGCGTTCAGCGTTGAGGGCGAGCAAGCGGGCGAGCACATCGTCCCGAACGTCATCAGGCCAGCGGTAGCGCCAGGGGAATTTCTTTTTGCCCTTCACGGCGCCGTAGGCGCGGATTTGGGCTTCGAAGGCGCCGGCTTCATCGGGCTCCCAAAAGAACAGCTCGCCACTGTCGATGCGCTCCTGGAGGTCGTCGGGAAGTTGGGCGTCCTCCTCTAGATCGAGGTAATCGAGGCCGAAGCCGCAGGCGGTGGCTACATCGCTCCAGCCATAGGCGGCCAGCACCGCCTGATCCATGTCGCCGTGGAGGCTGCGCAGTTCCAGGAGGTCGCTGCTGGATTCGGCGGGATCGTGGAAGCGGTTGTAGGTGCTGGTGAGGCCTTCGTTGTTGCTCACCATCAGCTCGGCGCGGATCTGGTGGTAGCGCTCGCCGATGGTTTCGAGGCTTTGGCGGGTGGATTCGTGGGTGAGATCGGAGGCGGTTGAATCGAGGAGGGCAGTGGGGAAGGGGAAGGTTTCGAAGCAGTCGGAGGGGGAGTAGTTCAGGTCATCCTTCATAGATGAAGCGAAGGAACGCGTCCAGATCTCATGAACACGAGACTGGATCACGGACAGAGACGATGTCTCTTTTAAGGGGAATACGATCAACTTGTGAGAGTAGACAGCTCTGGTGGGAAGAGATGCAAACGCCAGTGTATTGCTGATGCATGGGGTCACCAACACCTGCTCAAAATCTATAATTGCTGCATACAGCTCGGCACGCAGACGCTCGAACTGCCACCAGGGTGCTGTCGAGTGTGTGCCACGCGCACCCATCACTTTCCTCTCCACAATCGCCATCAGCTCCGGCCACTCCCGCGTGCACTTCTCCTCGCTTCGCTCCCCGAAATTGATCACATAGCGGTGATGGGTATGGGTGGGGCTGCTGTTCACCTCTTCTCCGCCGATGTAAGAGAAGATCACCTCCGCGTTCTTCGGGTTTTCGGCAATCAGTCGCTCCATCGTGGCAATCGGCGAGGGGATGCCGGGGGTGTCGTCGTCCGCCGGGCCGGAATCATCGAAGGTGAAACCCATGCCCAGCACATAGCTGCCCACAAAGCTCTTGCCGGCATTGGCCGCCAGCTGCTTCGGGTCATCGTGTCCGCCGTTGGCGAACAGAAAGGCTGTGATCTGCCCCACCGGTCGCTTCTCCAGCAACTTCACGCCTGCGTAGGCCCCTTTAAACAGGTGCACCACGCTCACCACCACGGCCGCCACGCCCGGCCACTTGTAGCGCTTGCGTGCCGCATAAATCGTGCCGCCATTGAGACAAATCCAGCGCAGGCCGGTGCTGCGGGTGTCGCCCTGGGCGATGGTGTTGGTGGCGATCAGGCCCAGGGTGCCCCCGGGCCGCAACAGCGAAAAACAGCGGCGGAAGAAGTGGGCCACTAGATCGGCGTTGCCGTGGCTTTCGGGGTGCTGCTGCTTGAACCAGTCGAGGATGCCGTCGGGGCTGCCGTCGGCGATGGTGTTCTTGCCAGCGAAGGGTGGGTTGCCCACAAACACGTCAAAGCCGCCGCCCTCGTCGCCGAACACTTCAGGAAACTCAAGATCCCAATGAAAGGGGCGAATGCCCCGCTCGCCTGCGGCGAGCCGTGTGCGGATCTCTTGCACCGAATCCGCCAGGCCGTCGTCGCCGAAGGTGCCGCTGAGCATGGCCAGGTACACCTCCTGTTTATCGGCTCGCTCCTTTGGTTTGGAGCCAGCAAAGAAGGCCGCCACCATCAGATCGCCCGCCGTGCGCAGGCCCTCGCTGGCCTTGATCTGTTGATCCAGCTGCTTTTGCTTGCGGTCGTAGGCCTCGTCATTGCGGCTGTCGTTGGAGAAGCTTTCGCGCCGGTCTAGACCCATCTGGGCGAAGACCTGGTTCTGCTGATTAAGAAAACCGAGCTGCACCTCCTGGATGGTTGTTTGGATCTGCCGCACGCCATACCCCACCAGCGAATCGCCGCACTTGAGGGCGTGATCCACAAACGTGAACGGCGCGTCCTTGCTCAGGCTCACCAGCCAGAGGCTGAGCCGGGCCAGGTTCACCGCAAACGGGTTCTTGTCGACGCCGTAGAGGCAGCCCTGGGCGATCAGGCGGCGCGCATACAGCAATGGCTCCTCGCCATGGGCGCTGCCATCAGGCTTCAGAGCCTCCGGCAATCCCTCCCGGCTCCAGGCCAGCTCCAGGAGTTCCGCCAGGTAGCGGCAGCACTCCACAAGGAAGGCACCGGAGCCCATGGCCGGATCGCAGATCTTCAGGTCGAGAATTTGTGCCGCTGTGGGCTGAAGGTTGCAACGCTCCAGCCAGGGCCGCAGCGCCTCCTCCACGATCGGCCGGGTCAATGCCCGCGGCGTGTAGTGGCTGCCGCTGCGGCGCCGCTCCTCGGTGGGTTGGAACACCAAGCTGCCGGCCGCTTGGGGCCCATCGAAGAGGGCTTGGTCGATGCGGGTGGCGAGGGCTTCGAGCAACTCGGCTTCGCTGCCGGCGTCCTTCAGGGCGGTGGCCGCCTTAGGCGGCAGGGTGGTGCCCGCTTCCTCCTCCAGCCAGGTCTTGCGCTTTGCACCGGGCAGCTCCAGCAAGGCATCGAGATCCACCGCCGTGGTGAGTTGCTTCTTCGCCCCTTGGGGCTTGCTCTTCAGGCCGATGCAACGGCCGGGGATGCGCCGCACCGCATAGCCCATGATCCCCTCGTACACCGAGCCGATCTGCTCGACATCGAGGGCTCGGTAGCTGATCCGCTCCCCCTTCACCACCAGCAAGTTGCTGAGCACGGAGAGCACCACCCCATCGCTGATCCAGGGCGTTTCCAGCCAGGGATAGGCCTCGTGATCAAAGAGCTGCCCCTTGCGCGCCGGCAGGTAGCCCGTGGTGGCCCCGCCGCCCGCATACACCAACCTGCAGAGGCTCATCAGTCCCGCCCAGGCGCCATAGCGTTGCTCCATGGTGTCGGGGTAGTCGGCGGCGTCCTGCCGCAGCCGCTCGAAGATGCCACTCACCTTGTAGTTCTGCTCGTACACCGCATCGGCGGGCATCAAGGCTTCGTCTTCGGCGTAGAGCAGGAACACCAGCCGCATCAGCACCGTGATCAGGCCGCCATAGAGCTGCTGCGGGTCGCGTTCCGGGAGGTCGGCCAGCAGCTCGATGTCTTGCCGTTGGCTCAGCTCATCGGCCCGTTGGAAGCCGCGCAGCAGATCCCACAGGGCCGCCAACACCTGATCGGCCAGGGCATTGCTCACCACCGCCTGGAAGCTGCGGCTCTTCTTCAGCACATCGGTCAGGCGGTAGCCGTCTGGATCGAGGAACACCGGGCTCTGGCCCAGCAGCAGCTCCAGCCCGGCGAACATCAAGCGGCCACCCACTTCGCCCAGCTCGGCCAGGGGGAAGGTGAGGTGGCCGGAGCTTTCGCCCTTCGGCGCCACCACCAGCCGCAGCTGTTCGCCATTGAACAGCAGCCCCGCCTCCACTCCGGTTTCGCGTAGCAGCCGCTCAAAACGTTCCTGGCTGGTGGCCCGCCAGAGGTGCTCACCGCTGGTGCCCTTCTGGTCCAGGGGCGCCAGTGATGGCAGGGCCTGCAGCAGCAACTGAATCCCTTCTCCATGGGCGGCCGGCACCAGGGCCGTGGGCCGCAGCGTTTCGCCCAGCTCTGGAAGGTGGCGGCTGTAGCTCTCGATCAGGGCGGGCTCGCTTTGGATCTGATCGGCACTCCAGCCCAGTTGTTCCACCAGAAAGGTTTGCAGCTGCGGGAAGCCGCGGGTTCTGGTGTCGCCGTCAAATTCCGGCTCTGGATCGGCGCAATCACTTGCGCTGGAGAGGCCTTGAATGGCTTCGCGGTAGCGCTCTTGCCGCTCGATCAGCTCGCTGCCGCTGCGGGTCACCACCCAGCCGGCATCCACCATCGCCGCCGGCGCCACCACCAGGCCCACGGGCTGCAGATAGCCCAGCCACTCCTGGTGGGCTCTCAGTTCGGGGTTAAAGGTGGGCGTGCGGCGGCTCATGGGTCAGGGAAATGGGCGAAGGGATCGGCGGGTCACTTGTCTTATTGAGTGGCTCATGGTTCCGTAAAAGCTTGGATTCTGGGTTGATACCGGGTGGAAAGCTCAGGATTCACTTGGCTTATTCCTGCCGCTGCGGTTGGCTTAAGACCCAGCTTGCCCAGGGCCATAGGCATGAAGATTCGCTGGCCCGACGCTTGGACCGGCCTCACGCCGCAGCAATTCCAGCAGGGCCTTATGGATGGACAATCAAATCTTAGATTTGTATCAATGCACCAAAGACCTTCCTCGGAAGCGGCAATTTCGCTTGGGAAGGGCGTATTCAATTTAATCCAAGCTCTTTGAGGGGCTTGGCGAAATATTTGCCGGCAATTCCTATCTCTTTGCATTCATCCTTTAGACGCGGCACGTTTACTGCGGATCGGAAATCGACTCCAAACGCCTTGCAATCGGATTTGAGGCCGCTGAAACTATCGACGATATCTTTGATGAGTCGATCGATTTGAGCCTCACGATCTCGCTCGTTAAGAATCTGTTTTGTTGCCTCAGCAAATTCGTCCTTCGCTCTAATGGCGAAAGCCACAAGGTCGGCCTTTTTCTCTGCCTGGGTTCGGATGTAGCCATAAAAAGCAACCACTATGCCCGATCCAAGCAGAATAGGACGATCCGGGCCGTTTGTGGGGAACCACTCAGCGATCCCCAGAAGCGAGGTCAGCACAGCAAAAGCGACGGGCCACAGGCCAAGGGTTGGTTGAAGCAGGAGCCACCTGACCTTCGATTCCCATGCCTCGAGCAGCTGCAGCTTCCATGGCTCTGGGCGATGGATCCACCAGTGAAGGAGCCATTGCGCAAGCAGGCCGGCGGCCAACAAGCCCGCCAATGCTTTGAGGGCATTGGAATGGGGTACCAACCCCCCGAGCCCAATCATTGTTGCCAGCCCAACAGGTACGCCAATCAGCACCGGCATCAGCGTGATCATCGCCCGAAGGGTATGCAGACCACTGCAACGACAGGCTTTCAGCAACCCCCGTATGGCATTGGTGCAGCGAGCAATCCAGGTTTGGCATTGATCAGCTGACATTGGTCTCAGCCGCTGATCGGCCAGAGGTACACAAGCCCGGCCGGCTCCAGGCGATGGGTGATCACCCGATAGCTCTCCTGGATGCGCTTTGGTTCGCTGCTCAGTTCGGCTTCGATCGTTTCCAGGCGCCGTTGCCAGTGCTTTTGATCCGCCGCCAGCTGCTTGCGCTCCTGGGTGGTGAGCTTCTGCAGGTCCAGGGCTGGAACATCGAGCTGCTCCTCCAGCCCCGGGATCAGGGCGGTGGGCTCGGCGGCGGCGGCCTGGCGATCGAGCTTCGCCAGATCCCGGTTGCGTTGCTTCACGGTGGCATTGATGCGGCTGCGCTGGGCCCGCAACACCTCCTTGAGGGCGGCGGCCTCGGCATCGCCCCTTTGCTTCAGCAGGGCGGCGGCAACAGCCTGGGCCTGCTCGGCGGCTTGATCCAGGGCGGGCTTGAGGACCGCCACATCGTGGGGAGCCTGGGCCTGGAGCTGTTGGCGCAGGGTTTCGGAAATTCCCTCGGTGGCGCCGGCCTCCAGGGCCTGTCGGAGCACATTCCAGGCGTGCTCCCGTTCGCTATCGATCAGCGGTTGGAGCGCTGTCGTGCGATCGGCGCCGGGATGCCAGTCGGCGATCACGCTGATCAGCTCATCGTGCAGCCGCGTGGCCCCCTGGCCGAACAGCGACAGCCGGCCCAGCACCAGCACCCGGGGTTGGGGATCACGGCTGGCGAGCACACAGGCCCGGCTCAGTTCATGGTGCAGGAAGCCTTGGCTCAGGAAGCGACTCAGCAGCCGTTGCACCAGGCGGTGCTCCAGATGGAGATGCACGGCCTCAGCGTTGAGCCGGCCCGGATCGGAGAAGATCACCGGCCGCACCGGGTTCTCCTGGCGCCATTGCCACAGCGGCGTGCGGCGATCCCACACGCCCCGCAGGCTGTCGAGGCTGTGCTCCCAGCTGCGGTCGTTGCTGCTGCTCACCAGGGCCTCGGCGTTGTCGAGGCGCCAGCAGGGCTGGCCCTTGCCATCACGGCCCTGCTTCAGGCCGCTCACACCCAACAGATCGAGCGAGCAGTTGAGGGCTTCGCGGAACGGGTCGTCGTCGAACCCCAGCCAGGCGTGGGATTTGGCCAGCAGGTGCCGCAGCTGGTCCTGTTCCTCCTGCAACGTCTCCACCCGGCGGCTGGCTTCCAGTTCCTCCCGGGCCCGGTTGAGCAGGGCGCCGCGGTCGCTGTCGCCCTGGTCCATCGTCAGCAACTGCTGCTGCAACAGCTCGGCCTTGTCGAGGTCGATCCCGGCTTCGAGCACCGCATCCACCTGGCGCTGCACCAGGGGTGAGAGGGAACCGAGCTCCTGGCGGATCACCTCGGTCTTCTTCACCAGGACAGCCATCACCCGATCTTCCGGGCGGTCTTCCAGCACGAAGTAATGGCACCACACCTGGGGAGCCCGCTGCAGCTTGCGGTCGATGCGGCCGTTGCGCTGCTCCAGCTTGCTGGGGTTCCAGGGAATGTCGAAGTGGATCAGGTGCTTGCAGTGGTTCTGCAGGTTCACCCCCTCCCGGGCGGCATCGGTGGCGATCAGGATCCGCAGCGGCTCTTCATCGGGATCGGCATTGAACTGGGCCTTGAGCCGCTCGCGGTTGTCTTCGCCCATGCCACCGGTGAAGGAGGCGATGCGGCAATCGGGGTCGTCCTCGCCAAGCAGGAGCCGTAGCTGGCGCTCCAGATAGCGCTTGGTGTCCACGTAATCGGTAAAGATCAGCAGTCGGGTGGGCTGCCAGCGGGCGCCCGCTTCTCCGAGGTTGGGGCAGAGATTGCTGCGGAGAAAGGCCTCCAACCTGATGATGCGGGGATCGGGCCGGTGGCGATTGGCTTCGGCAATCTCCCCCATCTGCTTCAGCAGCTCCAACTCGCCCTGGTCGGCCTGCACGGTCTGCCGCAGGGCGGCCCGCGTCTGGGCTTCTTCCAGGTTGAGGAGGTCTTCTTCGCTGAGTTCGGAGAGATCGCTGTCGCGGTCAGCGCCACCCAGCAGCAGATCCAGCTGGGCCCCACGATTGGCCGGGGCGCCACGCCGCTGCTCCTGCTTCTCGGCCAGGCTCCGCTGGTGCACCTTGAGGGTGCGGGCAAAGGCCTCGATCGAGCTGAGCAGCCGCTTCTGAAGATTGGTGATCACCAGACGCTCGGCGTTGAGCTCCCGCTTGCCGGCGCCTTCGCGGATTAACCGCTCTTCCCGCTGCTTCCGGTAGTGCTGCAGTAGCCGTGAGAGCTTGAGCTCCGGTGTGTCCGGCGGCAGGCTGCCTCTGGGGATGGCCAGCGGTTCAACGATCCGCTCGGGAAACTCCTCGCCAATGCGGCGCAGATCATCCTTGAGGCGACGCACCAACACCGTGTCCAGATCCTTGGGATCGAAAGGCACACCCCGCACGAAGCGGGCCGGATCCAGCAGTTCGAGCAGGGCCGTAAAGCTGTTGCTGTGGCCGTTGTGGGGCGTGGCGGAGAGAAAGATGCGGTGCTCAAACAGCGGCGCCAGATCGCGCAGGCTGCGGGTGAGGCCGGAATCGATCGCGTAACGAAGGCTGTTGCTGGCCGGGGCAGCGTTATGGGCCTCATCGAGGATCAGCAACGACTGCAGCGGTGCCTGGTCTTCGCCTCCCTTGCCCTCCTCCAGCCACACCCGCAGCAGGGAGGAATACTCCGGATTGCGCAGCAACGCGTGGGAAATCAGGAAGCGGCTGGCGGTGCTCCAAGGGTTGGTGCCGTAGCCACGCTCCTGCCGCACCTTGGCCACATAGGCCCGGTCCATCACGGTGAAGGCGAGGCCAAAGCGGCTGGCCATCTCCTCCTGCCACTGACGAAGCACTGAAGGTGGACAGCTGATCACCACCCGGCGGATCCGTTGGCGCAGCAGCATCTCCCTCAGGATCAGCCCCGCCTCGATCGTCTTGCCTAGGCCCACGTCATCAGCGATGAACAGGCCCACGCGGGGCATGAGAAGGGCCTTGCGCAGCGGTTCCAGCTGGTAGGCCTTCACATCGATGCCAGCCCGGTACGGGGCTTGGAACAGCTCGGCGTCGGTGGCGGTGACGCAGTTCCAACGCAGGGTGTTGAGGTAGGCCGAAAACTGCCGGGGCTGATCAAAGCCACGCTGGGCCACAGCCTCCCAGCTGCTCTCCCCCAGCACCTCGAAGTCGATCTCCCGCTCCCGGAACACCGTGAGCCGCGACCCGATGGCGTCGTCCTCCATGCAGGCCAGCGCCACCACCGTGTCGGCGCCGGGCTCCTGGGGGGCCTGCACCTCTTCCACCAGATAGCGCCGGGTGCGGCAGCGCACCACCGCACCGGGCTTGAGCTTGATCCGCTGGCGTGAAGGTGGAGCCGTCATCGAATGGGCAGCCTGCAGTCCTGGGTGGGGTAGCGGGTTAGCGGTATCGGCACCCCAGGTCGGAGCACAGTGCTACATCAGCTGATCTCATCATGCTCCTGACTCGGCTGGATTGGAAAGGGATCCACCAGAAACGTTTTGGCAGAGCCGAAAGTATGCAAATACTGCATAGCGACGCCCTGTACGGCTCCCGAAGCCTTAGCAAGAGCATCCAGAAGCCAAGGGCCGAACGGATGCGCCTTGCAAGAAAACCCATACAGAACGCCAAGGATATTGTGGGTACTTGAGTAGGTGTGTATAGTCAGCAGAACAACCTGAGCTCAGTCCATGGTGACCTTTCGGCGTGGCTACCCTCTCTTCGGGGTATGCTTACTAGCCTTGATGGCCTCAGCATCTGCGGCCAGGGCCGATGACCAGCAAGTCTTCGCCTGCATCAAACAGTACACAGCCATGGGCATCTCAGCCGATGCGGCCTTAGCTCAATGTCAGAAAACAAGCATGGTTGGCTGCGTCCAAAAGCTGCTTCAATCCAAGTTCGTGGCCAGCTCGATCAAGTTTGTTTCCGGTGATGATCCCACTGCGAAACCCACTGAGAGAGGCTATCTGATCGATATCGGCAACACCGAGAGCCGCTGGCTTGAAGGCAAGCAGTGGCAGGAAAAAGGATGCGCTGCTTTTACTCAAGGGCCCTACAAGCGCCAAAGCGATAAGAACACCACCTTCTGGAGTTCTGAGCGATCCTATGAATGGTTCCGGCAGGGATGGTGCCAGAAGAGCAGTATCGAGCTTGAACAGCCCTACAGCCTTGAGGAAGCCAAGCTGCGTTGCGAGCTTGGCATCTTCAATCCAACTCCTGCCGCACCTGTGGCTCCTGCTGCTGTCCCGAAAAGCGGCAACTAACCGAAGCGATACGGAGGTGGGAGAAGTTGAACCTCACGAACCTTGGTTGCTTCCCATACAAAGGGTGGCCATCGAGACGGTAGGCATCCTTCATCTACTTTGGCACTCTGACTCATCAAGCCCGGATAAACAACCGCAGCGCCTCCTCATACTCCGCCCCGATCCCCAACCCTGAGTCCTCACCAGGCATCAGCCGTTACCGCTGCGCGGGCCTGCGGCTACATGCCCACGTGGATCAGGCAGGCCAGGGCCAGGGCGCTCCAGCTGCCGGGCAGGGTCTTGAGACTGCGGGAGGTGTCGGGCTCGTTGATCTGCAGCCCGCCCTGACCCATGGCCGCCACCTCGGTGAGCACTGTCATGAACTGCCTCTGGTCCATCCCCTCGAACAGTTGCAGGGCCTGGAGGCAGTAGCTCACGGCGTCCTGCCGGAGGCCTTCCGGCTGATCAATACGCAGGTCGCGGGCGGCGATGCTGCCCCGCAGGTCCTTGGCCTCGTTGCGGTGTTCCTCTGGATCCAGCTCCAGCAACGCCTGGGCCAGGTTGAAGGTGGTAACCAGGTCATCCGGTGCCACCGCCAGTGCCTGGCGAAAGCGTTCGATGCCGGCGGCAAGAGCTCCGGCGATCACCAGCAGGCTGCCGAGGCTGCGGAGGGCAAAGGCGTTCCGCGGCTCCAGCTCGATGGCCGCCTCCAGGGCCTGCCTTGCTTCTGAGCGGTCCTCCTGCCGGAGGGCGGCCAATCCCAGCGCCACCTGCGCGTTGGCCTGGGCATGGGCATCGCCCGCGTTGGCGATCACCGCCCGGCGCAGCAGCAGCCGGGCTTCCTCCAGCCGGCCCTCTTCGCTGGCGAGCACGCCAAGGTTGTGGAGGGCCTCAGGGTGTTCGGGCTCGAGTTGCAGCAGGGTTTCCAGCAGCGGCCTGGCCTCATCGAAGCGGCGTTGCTGCAGGAGCGGGCCGATGGAGGCCATCGCCGGTGCTCCCGGCCCTGCCGGTTCCGGCCCTGCCGGTTCCGGTGTCGCCGGCTCCCAGGCCACCTCGATACGGCCGGCGGCTAACACCACCGACAGCTGGCCGCCCATGGAGGCATAGGACTTCTGGAAGTAGTCGGTCACCGCCCGGTGGAATGCCACCGTGCCAGGGGTGCGGCTGCTTTCCAGACGTACCAGCGTGAGAGGCCCAGCTTCTCGGCCCAGCCATCGACGATCTCCCGATCCGGATCCGCCGTGGTGGGCTCGGCACGGGTGATGGCGATCAGCTCCCTGGCCAGAGCCTCAAACCCTGCCGCCTGGTACGGGATCGCGAGTTGCGGGATGCCCAGCAGGCCGGCGCTATGGAAGGCACAGGCCGCATTGATCGCCCGGGTGGCCTGCAACACGGCGATGGGTGTCAACCTCTCAACCTCGCTCTCGAGGCAGAACAGGTTCTCCTGCACCTGGCTTTGCAGCAGCGCAGCCTGCAGACCCCGCAGCTCGGGCGCCTGCTCGAACAGCCAGCGGTCCGCCCAAAGCCCTGGTCCTGTCGAGCGCAACCGCAACAGCACCCCGTCGTAGTACTGAAGCCCAGCACTCCGCGCCTGAGCCAGGCTGATCTGGCCCTTGAACATCCTCTCCACCTGCGAGATCACCTTCTCTCTGGCCTGGCGTGTCTCGTGGAGGATCACCTGCTGCTCGGCTTGCACCTGGACCATGCGCAGCAGCAGGGCGGCCTCAAAGGCCACGTGGTAGCTGCTCGGCTCACCGGCGTCGCGGTAGATGATCCGGTGCGTCCGTTGTTCTCGTGTGGCCAATCGCACTGTGGCCAGATCCTCAAGGTCGTCCTGCTGAACGACCATCACCGGCAGCCCACTGGCCTCCTCCACCTGCTGGAGCAGACGGTTCACGGCCGGCAGGAGCGCATGTGCAGGCATCGCCGAGACGTAAAGGGGCAGGGGCCCCCACGGTATCGGCGCCAGCGGGCAGGCCCCGCGGCCTCAGCCGAAACCCTTGGCCGGCCCGCGGGCGCTGAGCGGCAGCAGCGGGATCTCGATCTCCGCCCCCTGCTCGATCGGGTAGCCCTCCATCTGCAGGTGCAGGTCGCTGCAGACCAGGGTCAGCGGTGGCTCCAGGCCCAGGGCCTCCATGAACACCAGCACCACGTCCTCGCCCGGCCCGGCGGCATCGGCATGGCGCTTGACCTCCTGCCTGAACCGCAGGGCCGTGTACTTCTTGAGGTCGGGCCGGGCCGAGAGCACGTTGGTGCGCAGGTAGCCGCAGGCCCGCGAAGCGGTAGCGGGCGTTGCCGTACTCGGTCTGGTTCACGAACAGCACATAGGGCTCATCCCCATCCGGCCCGGGAAGCTTCCTGCAGTCGCTGGCGATGCTCAGCGGCCACGCCGCACCCACCAGCGTGGGTCCGTTTGCCCGCGGCACCGTGACCGCCATCGCCCCGTTGAGCCCTGGCAGCTCCCTGCTGCTGGCGACCGTGAGCTGGGCCGATGGCATCCCCACCCAGGTGAACGTGGCCAACCACGAGAGTCAGCCTGGAAACCCGACACGTGAAGCCTGAGGAGCGCGAGCGCAACCCCACGGTGGCGCCAGCACCTACTAGCGGCTGTGGGAACGGCCAGGTTCCTGGTCTTGCAGGGCAGCGCGGAAGGCCGCCGAGCTGAGGATCGGCGAGTTGTGGTCGAGGTCGGGCACCAGAACCAGCTCTGCCACGCCGGGCTGGAAGGCGCGGTGCAGGGCCACGGCGTGGCGCGTGGGCACGACCCGATCGACGGCAGCCGCCACGATCGTGGTGGGGGCGCGCACCAGGGGGGCCTCGGCGGCCGCATCCCAGCGATCGAGCAACAGCAGATCCACCGGCAGCCACGGCATGGTGCCGCGGGCAACCGCCAGCAGGCTGTCGAACGGCACCAGCAGCACCAGCCGCTTCACCGGCTGCGTGGCGGCCAGATGCACCGCCGGCCCTGTACCAAGGCTGCGTCCCGCCACCGTCACCGCGCTGTGGCGCTCGGCCACGTGGGCATACAGGGCTTGGGCGTCGGCGCGCAGGGCCGCTTCGCTCGGTCTGCCCTCGCTGCCCCCGTAGCCGCGGTAGTGGAGCAGATAGAGGGCGGTGTCCGGTAGCAGGACGGCCAGCTCGGCGCGCGAGAGGGACACGTCCTCGGCATTGCCGCCGAAGTAGATCAGCGCCCGGGGACCGGGGTGGGGCCGATGGGCCACCAGCACCCGCTTTCCCTGCACCTGCAGCTCCAGCCGGCCGGATGAATCGGCGGCGGGCTTGGGGAAATAAATGAACGAGCGCTGGCTCAGAAACACCAGCAGGGAGACAGCGACGTAGCCGAGCGCCAGCAAGCCGGTCCAGCTCAGCAACCTACCCACAGGCATCGGTGCTTTGCGCAGCGCCCTTCTGCAGCTCAGGATGAACGGCACCAGATCGAGATCGACGATCAACTTCATGGTCAAACATCCCGAACCGGCTCCATCGTGCAAGCAGCCGAGCTGGTGCTGGCTCAGGGCGTGGAGCACCGCGCCCTGAGCTTGAAGTCGTGATCAGCGCTGGTGATCCAGCCAGCGACCTTCACTCCTCCTCAGCAGCCCCCAGGGGGATGAGCTGGATCTGCTTGCGGCCGAGCTTGATCTCAAACTCATCGCCAGGCTCCAGGCCCAGCTGGGCGGTGTAGGCCTTGCCCACCATCAGGTTGCCGTTAAACTGGATTTTGGTGGCATAGCTGAGGCTGCGGCCTGGCTTCCCCTTGCCGCCGTTGCTGCCGGCACCGAAGTGCATGCCCTTGGCTTCCAGAAGGGCCTCATAGAAGGCGGTGAAGTTGAGACGCTCGGTGCCGTCCTTCTTGGTGCTGACATAACCGGCGGAGCGGACCAGATCAGACTTGGAGACATCGCCGAGTTCCTTGACCTTGGCGAGCAGTTCGGTTCCGGTGAGCATGGTGAATGGCCTGGGTTGATTGACTAACTCTAATGCACAACTGTCCTGGCGAAGCCAACCATGACAACCTCTTCGCCGGAGCTGATCACAGCGATGCCGGCAAGAAGGAGACCGCTCCTGTTATGGCCTCCGCCGGCCCCAGCCATTCCGCCAGCTTGGTGTAGCGCCGGCGGCCCAGGTGGTTCTTCACGGCCATCGCCAGGGCTTTCTTCTGGCCCACCAGCACCACCAGCTGCTTGCCGCGGGTGAGGCCGGTGTACACCAGATTGCGCTGGAGCATCGCGTAGTGCTGGGTGAGCAGCGGGATCACCACAGCGGGATATTCACTGCCCTGGCTCTTGTGGATTGTGCAGGCATAGGCCGGCACCAGGTGATCGAGCTCGCCCCAGCCGTAGACCACGACCCGGCTGCCCTAAACCCCAGCCTCACTGGTGGGGAACAGCACGCCCAGCTCACTGTTATCGGCGTCGATGGCGTCGATGGCGTCGATGGTGCCGACATCACCGTTGAACACCTCCTTCTCGTAGTCGTTGGCGATCTGCATCACCTTGTCGCCCGGGGCAAATCGCCAACCGAAGCGCTCCACCTGCTCAACGGGGTCGGGCAAAGCACCTGCACCTGACCGATTGGATCAAAGCCAAAGCGGGCCGGGATGCGCTCACCCACCACCTTGAGGATCAGGGATCGTGCCGGCGTTGATGGCGTGGGCGGTGGTGATGATCCGGCTACTGGCGGCCTGGCGGAACACCTCCGTCAGCCGCGCCACCGGCAGGGCGCCGCTGGCGATCACGTCCGCGAGCACCTCGCCCGGGCCCACCGAGGGCAGCTGGTCCACATCGCCCACCAGCAGCAGGGCCGCCTCGGGGGGGATAGCGGCCAGCAGGGAGGCCATCAGCGGCACATCCACCATCGAGGTCTCATCCACCACCAGCAGGTCGCACTCCAGCGGCAGCTCGGGGCCGCGACGGAAGCCGTAGGCAGCGGGGTCGAACTCCAGCAGCCTGTGGATCGTTTTCGCCTCCAGGCCGGTGGCCCAGAGCCGCATCGAGATCTGGTCCCATGGCCTGATGGCTCACTCAGCATTGTCTCCATCGGCATGCCCGGTCTCCCCAGATGGGGACTGGGCTTGCGGCACCCTGCCGCAACAGGCTGATCAGCGAGGCGTCTATTGAGGCGTTGCCCAGCCGGCAGCCTCCCAGGCGTCTCTTCCTGCCTCCGCCCAGGCCTTCAGCTGATCGAGGGACATGGCTGGCCATCGAGGCTGCCGGTGCGCAGGCCCGTCACCTCTGGGTCGACCTGGGCCAGGCGCTCCAGCACCAGGCCGAGATCCAGAGCCGTGAGCTCGCCGTCGGCGCTCCACTTCAGGCAGGTGCGGCCCAGGCAGGTTCTGCCTAGCCAATCCGTGGCAACGGATGCAGGGGCGGTGGGCGTTTGGATGGAGTCCGGCATGGCAGACCACAGGGTTGTCGCTGGATTGAGTCTCCTTGGACGGGCCGAATGGCGATGCCCCCAAACAGGGGCAATCGCGAACCCGGCTTGCTCAGAACCTGGCGAGCTGAGCCTCCTGGCGGATGTTCATCTTCGCCTCGGGGGTGCGGCGCTGGAACTCCAGGCGGATCGAGCGGTGCTCGTCGTCGAACAGTAGCTTACATTGATGCTGCCGAAAACAGGGCATGCGTTAGCCCGTTTGGATCGGCAACAGCATCAGTGCCAGGACCCTCACCAGCATTTCCCAAAAGCTCAGGATGTTCAGCAAAAGACGTGATCAGTGCAGAGAAGAAATGTTCTTGCTCGCTAAGTCTTGGAACTGATGGTCCGCCTGCAACAAAAAAGTGCCCCAGTTCTCATGGGGCGCCCAATTCAGACCCCTGAATAAAGAGCCGATCCAGTCATAGACTGACTGCTAGTTGGTAGCGTCGTGCACTGCATCTTTCAGGTCTTCCACGGCATGCTCTCCGCTGGCCTGGGCTTGCTTGGCCTTGCCGGCCAGCTGATCCTTCTTGTCACCGGTGATGTTGCCAGTGGTCTCCTGAGACTTGCCTTCGATATTCTTGGCGGTGGCTTTCATGTCATCTACCAAACCCATGATTGACTCCTTTGCGGGTGTGCACATCCAAGCGATAAGGATGTGTCCTGTAAGTCTGCTCAGGAACACGATCATCGATTCGCTGCGAAATGATGCACGGCGTCAGCTTTCCTGCTCCTTTTCAGTGGATCCAGGTGAGTGGGCTGTTGTCTCAGATGGGCAATACAGCGCTTCTGCATCCCAAATGCGTGCCGCAAACACAGCCCGCATGCAGGCCGAAATTGAGTTGTTCGTCAGGGGTGAGGCGGCTGGTCTATCACAGCAACAGATGCTGACTTCTCACAGTTTTTTCAAGAGCATTTAGCTTGACAGCTAGATCCAGATCAGCTCTACTGAGATGCCCTTGAATCGGGCTGAGGATATCTGTCCCAATTCTGCCGCTACCCACGCTGCCCAGATAAAATAGGCAATGGCGCTCGTGATGCTCACTGAGAACCTGGGCTAAGCCATGCCATCGCAACGCCTGCTGGCAGGTTTGGAATTGCTGGCTCTTGTGCATATGGTGATCTCCAGTGAGCTCCCAGTCCTGGAGCTCCACGAGAAGCAGGTGGAGTTCCCAGGGATCAACGGCAGTGGGAGGATGCTTTGCAGGGTTGATCGCATCATCTCTGATCACAACGGATGACTCAGACACGACGACCGCTGATCAGACGCAAGAGGACAGAAACCACGGCGATAACCATATTCAGGTGTGATGCCTGGCAGGGCCCGTCAACAATGCCGCCGTGAACCGCACAGCTGGGGTGGGCCCAGGCAGCAGGCTGTGCTGATCGATCCGTTGGTCTTCATGGCGGTTCTGGTTGCCTGTGTTAACAGTCTGCTCGGTTATGGGTAAACGACTGCATCTAAACAGCTGTAATCAGCTGCGGCGGCTGCCACAGAGGCGTTGTGGCAGGTGCCAACCCTCCTTACGTTTGCTGGTCCAGAGCTTGAAGCGAGGAGGTGGACGCCTTCAAGGCGACCCACGGGGTGACGACCACGCCCGGCGCAAGGCGGTGTTCATCGATCAGCTTGCCATCAACTGCGCCTGCGTGGGCGGCAACTCCAAGACGCCCCTCGGCGTGGTGAGCTTCGCCGAGAACCTGATCATGGCCGCCATGGGCGCGGCGCTGCTCGTCGGCGGCTGAGCGGCCCTCAGGCCCGGGCCCGGCCGCTGGTGACCAGCAGGGCCAGTCCGGAAGCGATCACCACCAGGGTGAGCACGCCGAGCAGCAGCGAGTAGTAGGGCTGCAGGTTGATGGGGCCGAACGTGCCGGTGTGGAGCTTGAGCAGCCAAAAAGCATCGATGCCGCGCTCCAGCAGCAGGCTGTAAAGGGAGCCACTGGCCGCCGTCAGTAGCAGCGGCGCCGCAGCCAGGGAAACCACGACGCGATGGGCCCGGCGGAACCGGGCGCTGAGAGTTCGTGGCATCGGCATCACTGTTGCCTCAGCTCCTTGTGCAGCATCGCCTCACCGCTGCAGGGCATCCACAGCCCATTGTTCTGATGGGTGCCCTTGCAGCCCAGCTCCTTGGCACGCTGCTCTGCCTCGGCCTGGGTCTTGTAGAGACCCTTCGCGTGAGCGAGAACCTGGTTGGGCAGCTGCAGCACGCAGAGCAGCACCACCGCTGCCACCGCCAGGCGTTGATCAGAACGAGAACAGGGCATCGAATTGGTGGTACTCGGTTTTGTTGAGTCTGTCATGGCTGAGCATGCGGCGCAGCTCGAGGATTTCGCGCCGCTGGGCCACGATGATGTCGCGGGCAAGACGCCGGATGGTGGGGTTGGTGCTCTTACTGAGCGCGTCGTGGGCCATCACCAGCGCACCGCCATGGTGGGCGATCATTCCCTCGAGAAACCAGGTGACACGGTTCTCCCGTGTGGGCGTGGAGCCCATCATCTGCATCGCCTGGATGTGAGCGGCGCTCATGGGCTCCAGGCTGTCCATGCTGTTGGGATCGCCACCGGTCTTCATGGCCACGGGGTAGACGGGCGCTTCGGGATACCAGGCTTTGCGCCATTGCCCCATCGCCTTGATCTCCTGGGCCTGGTCGCGCCAGATCGTCTTGGCCAGCGCACCCACGCCTGGCTGGCCGATGTCGAACACGAACGCACTCATCCGCAGGGCGCCCGTGTGGTGCTGCACCATCGCGTCGAGCCAGCGCAGGTCGTAGGTGCGCCTGGCTGGACCGACCTCGTGGTTGTGGGCGCCGTGATCGACGGGTGCGGCGGCCGGCGATGACGCGGGGGCTGGAGCCCCCATCTGGTGGTGCTGATGGTGGCCGTGGTGGGGATCCAGCTGGGCCAGTGCCGGGACTGTGGCCGCCAGCAGGCCGAACAGCGCCAGAACGGCGGGAGCAAGGCGCATCAAGGCAACGCAGCCAACGGATCAGCTCTACCATGGACTCTCCCCTTGGCGGAGAGTCAAGTGGTGCATCCCCGCCTGTGAAGCCGCCCCTCAAGATCGGCGAGGTGGCCAACCGCTCTGGCCTCACCGTTAAGACGATCCGCTTCTACTGCGATGAAGGGCTGATCCAGCCGATCAGCCGCAGCGTTGGTGGCTACCGGCTCTTCGATGACGGGCTGTTTTCGGAACTGGCCCTGATCCGCACCCTGCGGGCCATGGAGATCCCGCTGCCGGATGTGCGCCAGATCCTCGAGGCGCGGCGCTCGGGTGTCTGCAGCTGCCGCGATCTGAAGGCGCGGATCCGCAGCAAGGCCGGTGAAGTTGGCGAGAAGATCGCAGCGATGCAAAGCCTGCAATCTGAGCTGTTTGCCCTGCTCAACAGCTGGGAAGCCTGTGGGGGCCGTGCGCCGGCTGCTCCCACTGCCGTGCTGGTCGCCGCCGACGGGTGAGCTGGGCGTTGGCCACTTGGCTGGGACGGTCTGGGGAAACCCTTGGCGGCTTCAGCGGTTCGCTGTGCCGAACCACTGCTGGTACCAGCGGGCCATCTGCTCGATCTCCTCGGTGGTGATCGCCGTGTTGATGTTCGTGGCCGTGAAATCACTGCCGGCCACGCTCGCGATCCTGATCAATCTGCCGCTGGCCCTTGTCGGGGGTCTGGTGGCCATCCTGCTCACCGGAGGGGTTCTTTCGGTGGCCTCCCTGATCGGCTTCATCACCCTGTTCGGGGTGGCGGTCCGCAATGGCCTGCTGCTGGTGGATAACTACAACCGCCGCCATGCGGAAGGCATGGAGCTCAAGGAGGTGATCCGCGCCGGCAGTCTGCAGCGCCTCAATGCGATCCTGATGACGGCCCTCACCTCTGCCCTCGGCACGCTGCCCCTGGCTTTGGCCTTCGGGGCCGGAAACGAGATCCTGCAGCCGCTGGCGATCGTGGTGCTGGGCGGTCTGATCACCTCCACCCTGCTGACCCTGTTGGTTCTCCCTGCGCTCTACGCCCGTTTCGGCCGCTGGTTGCTGCCCAGGGCCACCGCTGAGGCATGAGAACCGAGCGTCAAGGGCAGTTCGCCGGCCTCGGTGCTGCGGTGCTGTTCGGCTGCAGCGCGCCTCTGGTCAGCACGCTCACCCCCTCGGGCTCAGCCCTGAGCATCGCGGGCCTGCTCTATGGCGGCGCCACCCTGGCCTTGCTGGTGGTGCGGCTGGTTCGCGGGACCCGGGCGGAAACCCCGATCCGCCGTGAAGACTGGCCGGCGTTGGGTGCCCTGATCTTGCTTGGTGGGATGGTGGGTCCAGTCGCGCTCGTGCTGGGGCTGGCCCGTTTGCCGGCTGGCACCAGTTCGCTGCTGCTCAACCTCGAGGCGGTGTTCACCCTGGCGATCGCCGTGCTGCTCGGCCGCGAGCACCTGGGCCGACGGGGCCTGGTCTCGGCCCTGCTCACGATCGTTGGTGCTGTGGTGCTTTCGCAGGGATCACTCAGAGGCGCCAATGCCCTCGGCGGTTCCCTGATCGCCCTGGCCACCCTCGCCTGGGGCATCGACAACAACCTCAGCCAGCGCCTGAGCTTGCGCGATCCGATCCAGATCGCCACGGCCAAAGCGGCGGGGGCGTCCCTGCCGATGCTTGCCCTAGCGCTCCTGCTGGGACACCCCTTTCCGCCCGTGACGGTCACCCTGGCACTGCTCGGCATCGGAGCCCTGGGTTACGGCATCTCGATCTGGCTGGATCTGCTGGCCATACGCGATCTTGGAGCCGCCCGTGAGGCCGTGCTGTTCTCCACCGCTCCGTTCGTGGGAGCGCTGTTTTCGGTCGTCGTTCTGCGCGAGTCCCTCTCAACGCCCCTGCTTCTGGCGATGGGGCTGATGGGCGCTGGGGTGGTGCTGCTGTTGCTGGAGCAGCACAGCCACTGGCATCGCCACGCCCCCCTGCACCATGCCCATCGCCACCGCCACGATCCCCGCGGTGCCGATCCCCATCACGAACACGACCACGCCCCTGAAGAGCTGCTGGGTCTGCCCAGCGATCACCCCTTCTGGCATGCCCATGAGCACCGTCACCGGGAGCTGGAGCATGCCCACCCGCATGTGAGCGACGCCCATCACCGCCATCGCCACTGAACAGGGGATTAGGGCTGGTTCAGAAGGGGCCTCGCGTTGCGACAGAGGCGGATCCGGTCGAAGGCCCCCCAGTATGCGGCGCGGCGGACCGTTGCCAGTGCCGCCCTACAGGCCGGTGTCGCCCGGCCAGGGTTCCGAGATCCGAGCGCAACTCCTGGTGGGAGGGTGGGGGCATCCGCAGATGGGGCGTTGGTGGTGTCGTCCGCGCGACCTCAACCGGCCGCGAGGCTCTGCAGCTGTGCCTCCAGGCGCTGACGAAGCCGGTTCTGTACCAAGTTGCAGAGATCGTCGACGAGATCGTTGTCGGCGCTCCAGATGGTGCGCACGCCATCGCGCTCACAGCTCACCAGGCCGGCACGCTGCAGCTGGCCCAGCTGACGGCTGATGTGGGACTGGGAGAACCCGGTGGCCTCGATCAAGCCGGCGACATCCATGGAGCCGCTGTGCTTGAGCTGACAGAGCAGCTGCAGGCGCGCCGGCTCACTCAGTAGGCGGAAGAACTGGCTGAATTCCTCCAGCAGCTGTGGACTGGGCATCGAACCTGCGGCACCCATGGTGAGTGGTGTATGACGATGGAAGCATTATGCGTTCTCTGAGCCGCTGACGGGACGCGCCGGCGTGGCCAGCCCATTGACGGCACACGCCACGCGCTGGATCCGCAAACCCGGCTGAGCAGGCCGGCGGGCAGCCCATCAACGCGCGCTCCATCGCCGTGGGCGGGCTGTCGCCGCGGCCAGAACCCCGCCGCTTGCCATCTCGTCAATATGCGCATACACTCATAAAAGCTGTACAGGCACGTCCATGGTCGCCACCTCCGCTTCTCCTCTGTTGCTGGCGGCCGCCGGGGGCGGAGCCCTGCTCTTCCGCCAGCTCTTCGACGCCCCCACCGGCACCTTCACCTACTTGTTAGCCGATGTGTCCTCCGGCAAAGGGGTGCTGATCGATCCGGTGTTCGAGCAGCACGAGCGCGATCTCTCGCTGATCCGCGAGCTGGGCATCCACCTGGTGGCCTGCCTCGACACCCACGCCCATGCAGACCACGTCACCGGCAGCTGGCTGATGCACGAGGCCACCGGATCGGCCATCGCCCTGGCCGCCGCCGCCCGCGCCGAGAACGTCACCCAGCCGCTGCAGCACGGAGACCGCCTCAGCTTCGGCGATCGCCATCTGGAGGTGCGCAGCACTCCTGGCCACACCGATGGCTGCGTGAGCTTCGTGCTCGACGACCAATCGATGGCCTTCAGCGGCGACGCCCTGCTGGTGCGCGGCTGCGGCCGCTGCGACTTCCAGCAGGGCAATGCCCACACCCTTTGGCGATCGATCACCGAGCAGATCTTCTCGCTGCCGGACTCCTGCCTGCTCTATCCCGGCCACGACTACACCGGCCGCAGCGTCACCTCGGTGGCGGAGGAGAAGGCCTTCAACGCCCGCCTCGGCGGCAGCGCCACCGAACGCGATTTCGTGGGCCACATGGAGAACATGAAGCTGCCGCACCCGCACAAGATCGCCGAGGCCCTGCCCGGCAACCTGCGCTCGGGTAAGCCGCGTAACGGGGTCGCGCCTGTGACCTGGGCGCCGCTGCAGCGCAGTTATGCCGGCCTGCCCGAGCTGCTGCCCGACTGGGTGGCCGAACACCTCGGAGGCCTCACCATCCTCGATGTGCGCTCCGCCGAGGAGTTTGAGGGGCCCGACGGCCGCATCGGCGGGTCGCTGCTCATCCCCCTGCCGGAACTGGAGGCCCGCCGCGAGGAGATCGCCAGCGATCGGCCGCTGGTGGTGGTCTGCCATTCCGGCAGCCGCTCGGCGCTCGCCACCCAGCAGTTGCTCAAGGCTGGCCGCGATCAGGTGGCCAACCTGCGCGGCGGCCTCAGCCGCTGGGGCGACGAGGGCTATCCGCTCGAGAGCGCGTCCGCCAGCTGATTACAGCCCAGCCAACGCCCTTTCCTTCTGTTCTCACCATGGCCAACCACTCCCTGAATCGACCCGACCTCCACAGCAAGAGCAGCACCAGTCCTGAATGCATCAGCGCCCAGGACCTGGCCGAGCAGCTCGAAAGCAAGCGCGTCAGCGTGATCGACGTGCGTGAACCGATGGAATACGCCTCCGGCCACATCGCCGGCAGCCTCAACGTGCCCCTGGCGCGCCTGCACCAGGCCGACCTGCCCCAGTGCCCGCTGGTGCTCGTCTGCCAGAGCGGCAACCGCAGCGCCAAGGGGGTGCAGACCCTGCTGCGGCAGAGCCATCCCCACCCCATCACCGATCTAGAGGGCGGGATTCCCAGTTGGCAGCAGGCCGGCCTGCCGGTGCACAAGCTCAAGAACGCGCCCCTGCCATTGATGCGCCAGGTGCAGATCGCCGCCGGTTCGCTGGTGCTGCTCGGCCTGATCCTCAGCCACGTCGCGGGCCCGGCCTGGATCCTGCTCAGCTGGTTCGTCGGCGCCGGCCTGGTGTTCGCGGGTGTGAGCGGCTTCTGCGGCATGGCCCAGCTGCTGGCGCTGATGCCCTGGAACCGGGAGAACCGCTGATGGACCCCGCAACCCTTGCTTTGCTCACCGCCGGCGGTGGACTGATCGGCCCCATGACCTCCCGCACCTTCCACTACCGGCTGCGCAGCAGCCACGCTGGCCCCGACCTCACCAGCCAGTCCGTCGTGGTGGAGCGACGGAGCGAGGAGGGGGACTGGCAACCCCAGAACCCCACCCTCAACACACCGCCGTTTCGTCTTCACCTGATCGCTCTGCTGCTGTGTCTGCACTTGCATCTGGTCAGCGAGGCTCGCGAACGGCAGATCCCCCTGCAGCAGGTGGTGGCTGATCTGAGCGTGACCGTCTCCAACAGCTGGGATCTGGAGGCCGTGGTGGCCAGTTTCCAGCTGCAGCTGGATCCAGGCGCCTCGCCCGAGGCACGGGCTCGCGCCTCTGAGGAAGCGATCGGTGCCATGCGGGAGCGGATGCAGCACAGCCCGGTGCCGCGCAATCAGCCCGCTGCGGTGCCGATGACCTTGAACATCGCGCTGCAGAACTGAGCCGTGGGTTGCCAACCCTGCTTGCGCTTCTCGCTCCAGAGCTTGATCGCCTCCTCCCGGCTGAGCTCGAGGCGCCGCTACCGCTGCGCCGAAGGCTGCGCCTCAAGCAGCGGCACCGGCTGATCCGGCAGCAGCTCCCCCACCGTGACTTCCAGCTCGCCAATGGTTCAGGGGATCGACAGCCGGGGCAACCGGTGCCCTGGCGAGCCTCACGGCCTGGGGTCCTCTTGGGCCTGCGTCGGAATCCCATCGGAGATCAGGTGCAGATCGATGCATTGGCCTCGGATCTGGTGCTGCAACCGCTCCGACAGGGGCCGGCGCAACAGGGCTTTGAGGCGTGAACGCATCGTTTGACCCAGCACGATCTGGGTGATCCGGTGTTCCTGGGCCACCCGGGCAATCGTGGGCAGGATCTCGGCGCTGTCCTCCCGCAGGAAGGTCCCACCCACGTCCTCACACAGCTGGCGGCATTCCTCCCGGATCAGAGACTCCTCGCGGCTGAGAAAACGATTGGGATCGTGAACCGTCAGGACCAGGAGCGGCGCGTCCATGGCGGCGGCCAGACGGGCAGCGCGGCGCAGAAGGCGCTTGCTGGTGTGGTGGTGGCCGAGGCAGCCCATCACTCGCTCGCGCAGGGGCGTGATCGAGGGGGCCATGTCGTTCTCGACCCGATCGGCCACCTCCCGCAGCGACAGCTCCCGCAGAGCCACCAGATGGCGCCGCTGAAAGAAGTGTGTCAGCGCCTGGCCCACCTTCTCCGGGCCATAGACCTTGCCTTCGCGAAGCCGTTCCTGCAGCGTTTCCGGCGTGACATCCACGAGCACCACCTCATCGGCCAGCTCCAGCACGCGGTTGGGGATGCGCTCGCGCACCACCACACCGGTGAGCTCGGCCACTAGGTCGTTGAGACTCTCCATGTGCTGGATGTTGAGAGTTGAATGGACATCAATGCCGGAGAGCAACAGCATCTCCACGTCCTGCCAGCGTTTCTGCCGTTCGCTGCCCGGCACGTTGGTGTGGGCCAACTCATCGACGAGCACCAGCTGCGGATGGCGGGCCAGCACCGCGGCCACATCCATCTCCTCGAGGTCCACACCCTGGTAGCGGAGGCGCTTGCGGGGAATCTGCTCCAGACCTTCCGCCTCGCGGGCGGTATCCGGGCGGCCGTGGGTTTCGAGCAGGCCGATCACCACATCGGTGCCTTCCCGCAGCGCCTCCTTGCCCTCCTGGAGCATGCGGCAGGTCTTGCCCACCCCCGGCGCCATGCCGATGAACACCTTGTGGCGGCCGCGCCGTTGGGTGGAGCGGATCATGGCCCCGTGATGACCGGCACGGTCTCCAGCCGGCTTGAAGCCGCCAGTCGGTCGAGGGCCAGGTTGAAGCCGAGCACGTTCACCACCGGCTCGATCGCCTGCAGGGCCTGAGGCCCCGACTGGTTCTGACGGAGCAGGCGCTCCAGCTCAGCCAGCGGCAGCTGGCGTTCGCGGGCCAGGCGGGGCAGCTGCTGGCGCGCCGCCGCCACCGAGAGATGGGGATCAACGCCGGAACCGGAATCTTGCAGGAGATCGGCAGCAGGACGTGGGATTCCGGCCCCCTGCCAGCAGCTGGCGGCAGCGGCCACGCGAGTGGCCAGCTCAGGATTGCTGGCGGCCAGGTTGGGGGCACCGGCTGGGCGGCCCTGCAAGTAGCGCGCCGAGCTGAAGCCTTGACCGATCAGGCGGGAGCCCACCACCTGGCCATCGCGGCGGATCAGGCTGCCACTCGCGGCATCGGGTGCCACCAGCCGGGCCAGGCCGAGCAGCGGCAAGGTGATCACCACCACGGTGAGCAACCAGAGCACCAGGGTGAGGCGCAAGCCTCGGAACAGTTGGGCTGCGATGGACATCAGAACTTCTCCGGTTGGGCGATCACGGCGAACAGGTAGCCCGATAGGGCCACGGTGCCGCAGAGCAGCAGCGCCAGGGCGTGGCTCTGGAGCGGTGGTTGGCTCTTGCGGAACTGGGGGGCGATCACCACGGTGCCGGCCACAAGCAGCAGCGGCAGCCAGAAGCGGATGTGTAGAACGCGGGCCATGGGAATCACGGAAGACGGGAATCGTGGAGAGCGGACATCGAGGAGAGAGAGGAGATCAAGGTGAGAGCGGTTCGTGGAGTGGGGGATCGTTGCAAGCGGGATCGTTGAAAACGGGTAGTGGGAAGAACAGGGATCGCAGAGAACAGGGCTGGTTGAGCAGCCGGCAGGAGTTAGACCAGCCGCAGGGCGCCCAGTGCCAGATCGATCAACTTGATGCCCACAAACGGAGCCACCACGCCGCCGGCGCCGAACACCACGAGGTTGCGCCGCAGCAGCTGCTCGGCGCTCAGAGGCCGGAACTGCACCCCCTTGAGCGCTAGGGGCACCAGGGCGGGAATGATCAAGGCGTTGAACACCATTGCCGAAAGAATCGCCGATTTTGGTGAGGCCAGCCTCATCACATTCAGCGTCTGCAGACCGGCCCCGGCGAACAGAGCCGGCAGGATCGCGAAATACTTGGCGATGTCGTTGGCGATCGAGAAGGTGGTGAGTGCGCCGCGGGTGATCAGCAGCTGTTTGCCGATCGTCACGATGTCGATCAGCTTGGTGGGATCGCTGTCGAGATCCACCATGTTGGCTGCCTCCTTGGCGGCCTGGGTGCCGGAGTTCATCGCCACACCCACATTGGCCTGGGCCAGGGCCGGGGCGTCGTTGGAGCCATCGCCGGTCATCGCCACCAACTTGCCGAGCTTCTGCTCCTGCTCAATCACGGCGATCTTGTCCTCGGGGGTGGCCTCGGCGATGAAGTCATCCACGCCGGCCTCGCGGGCGATCACACTGGCGGTGATCGGGTTGTCGCCGGTGAGCATCACGGTGCGGATGCCCATGCGGCGCAGCTGATCGAAGCGCTCGCGGATGCCCGGCTTGATGATGTCCTTGAGGTAGATCACGCCAAGCACCTCGGCGCCCCGGCACACCGCCAGGGGCGTGCCCCCCAGCCGCGACACCTGCTCGAATTGGCCATCGAGCCCCTCGGGCACAGAGCCGCCGCGGGAGCGCACGAAGCCCTTGATGGAATCCACGGCCCCTTTGCGGAATTCCAGCCCCTCGGGCGTGTCGGTTCCGCTCATGCGGGTGCGGGCCGAGAACTCGATGCCGCTGGCGTTGGCGGCAGCGAAGGGCAAAACAGCACCCAGTTTCTCGGCCAGCCGCACGATCGAGCGCCCCTCCGGCGTCTGATCGAAGCAGCTCGCCCCCAGGGCCGCTGTCGCCAGTTCGGCGCTGCTGTGGCCGCCCACCGGCAGAAACTCCTCCGCCAGGCGGTTGCCGAGCGTGATCGTGCCGGTCTTGTCGAGGATCAGGGTGTTCACATCGCCGCAGGCCTCCACGGCTCTTCCGGAGGTGGCGATCACGTTGAACTGGGCCACCCGGTCCATGCCGGCGATGCCGATGGCGCTGAGCAGGCCGCCGATCGTGGTGGGGATCAACGCCACCAGCAGGGCCACCAGGGTCACCGCCGAGGGGGCCTGATCGAGAAAACCAGCAACCGGCGAGAGGGTGGCCACGGCGATCAGGAACACCTGGGTGAGCACCGCCAGCAGCACCGTGAGGGCGATCTCATTCGGTGTTTTGCTGCGCTCAGCCCCCTCCACCAGGGCGATCATGCGGTCGATGAAGCCCTTGCCAGGATCGGCGCTGATCCGCAGGGTGAGCTGGTCGGAAAGAATGCGGGTGCCACCTGTCACCGAGCCGGCCACATCGGATCCGGCCTCCTTGAGCACGGGAGCCGATTCACCGGTGATCGCCGATTCATCCACCGAGGCCACCCCGTCGATCACCTCGCCATCGGCGGGAATCACATCGCCGGCCTGCACCAGCACCAGATCGCCCTTGCGCAGGGTGGAGGAGTCCACCAGCTCGATCGAGCCATCGGCCAACTGGCGCCGCGCCTGGGTGCGGGCCTGGGTGCGGCGCAGGGCATCGGCCTGGGCTTTGCCACGGCCTTCTGCCAAGGCCTCGGCGAAGTTGGCGAACAGCAGGGTGGCCAGCAGGGTGAGGCTGATCAGGGCGTTGAAGCCCCGATCCGCCGCTGCGGCCCGCGCATCGAGCAGGTTCGGGACCAGGGTGAGCAGCAGGCAGAGCACCGTGCCGCACCACACCACAAACATCACCGGGTTGGCCACCGAAAGCCGGGGATCGAGCTTGCGGAACGACTCCACGATCGCCCGCTGCACCAGTCCCTGCTGGCGGGGCCGCTCGGTGTAGCGCCGCTCCTGGCGCGGACCCCGCGGCATACGGGGGAACTGAATGCGCGCTGTTGTCGTCATGGCGGCGGATTCAGGAGGTGAGGGTGAGGGCTTCGGCGATCGGCCCGAGGGCCAGCACCGGGAAGAAGGTGAGGGCACCGAGGATCACGAGCACCACGGCTGTGACGCCGGTGAACAGGCCGGTGTCGGTGCGCAGGGTGCCGGGACTGGGCTCAAGGGCCGGCTTGCGGCGGAAGCTATCGGCCAGCGCCAGCAGGGCGGCGATCGGTAGAAAGCGGCCGCCCAGCAGGCTGAGGCTGGTGCTGAGGTTCCACCAGCGCGTGCCATCCCCCAGCCCCTCAAGGCCGCTGCCGTTGTTGGCCGCCGCCGAGGCGTACTCGACCACCACCTGGCTGATGCCATGGGAGCCCGGATTGCTGATGCCCGCCAGCGAGGCTCCACCCGCCAGGGTGAGGGCGGCCGGGATGAGCACGAAGAGTGGGTGGATCAGCAGGATCAGGCTGGCCCACACCACCTGGGGCTTCTCCACCTTGCGGCCCAGGAATTCCGGTGTGCGCCCCACCATCAGGCCGGTGAGGAACACCGCCAGCAGCACGAACACCAGCAGATAGGCGATGCCGGTGCCCTGGCCGCCGAACACCACCTGCAGAAACAGGTTGAACAGGGTCACGAGGATCGTGAGCGGCATCGCCGCATCGATCGCGCCATTCACCGCCCCGGTCATGGTGCCGGTGGTCACGACCGTCCACAGGCCGGTGAGCCCGGCCCCGAAGCGCAGCTCCTTTCCCTGCAGGTTGCCGCCGCTCAGCCAGCGCTCCAGCACCGGGTTGCCGGCCTGCTCCGCCCCCATGGCCACCCCGGCCCCGATCAGCAGCAGAGCGAACACCAACACCAGCAACAAGTTGCTCTGGCGGCGGTTGCCCACGAAGCGCCCGAAGGCATCGATTGTGGCGGCCGGGATGATCAGCATCGCCCAGGTGCTCACCAGGTTGGTGAGCAGGGTGGGGTTCTCGTAGGGGTGGGCCGAGTTGGCGCTCACAAAGCCGCCGCCGTTCTCGCCAAGCTGCTTGATCGCCGCAAACAACGCGATCGGGCCCCGTGGCAGTAGCTGCTGGCCGCCCTCCAGGGTGGTGATCTGCAGCGGCGGGGCCAGCGTCATCGGCACGCCGCACACCAGAAAGAACAAAGCCAGCAACAGCGAAGCCGGGATCAACACCCGGGTGAGCGCGCGCAGCAGATCTCGGTGGACGTTGCCGATCGCCCGGCCACTGAAGCCGCGGATCACCGCGAAGCCCACCGCCAGGCCGGTGGCGGCTGACACGAACATCAGAAACTGCATCGCCCCCAGCTGGGCCAGGTTGCCCAGGCTTTGCTCGGGAACCAGGTGCTGCTGATCGGTGTTGGTGAGAAAGGAGATCGTGGTGTGGAGCGCCAGATCCCAGCGCAGGCCAGCAAAACCCAGGGGGTTCAACCAGGCCGGTTGACCCAGCAGCAGCAGCAGCGCCACGGCCCCGAACAGGGCATTGCTGATCAGCAAGGGCAGCAGGTAGCCCATCGCGGAGTCGGCGCTGCGGCCGTTGTCACCGATCCAGCGGAGCAGGCCGGCTTCGATCGGGTTCAGCCAGCGGTCCCAGGCCGGCTGCGGTCGCTCATCAAACACGTCAAACAAGTAACGCCCCAGGGAGGGCGCCGTGAGCGCAACGGCCGCCAAGGTGATGGCGGCCAGCAGCCAGGGGAGCATGCAGGCCAGGGGGTCAATCAGACCTCACCAGCTTGCAGGAGAGGCCGCTGCTGGCACAACTACCAAAAAGCAGAGATGACAGATGAGCAGCGGGATGCCGATGGCTTCGATCCAGTCGTGGTAACACTTGTGGCGGATCCGATCGGCGATGGTCACCGTGATCTCGGGTACCTGGAAGCGCTTGCGGAACGCCCGGACCTACGGCAACGAGAACGACGCCAGGCGCAACTTCGGTGGCTGCGGCTTCCGCTTCATCCGGCGCTTCTCGATGGCTGCCATGACAGAGCGCCTCGCGAATCGACCACCTGTTCAGCAGATGCGCGGCAATGACTCACCCCGCCCCAGTTCCAGCCGGCGCTGCAGTCCCAGGCTGGTCTCCAGCAGCACGGCCTCACCCCGCACGCAGCCGATGCTGGCGGCCGAGGGCTGGAAGCGTTGCAGCACCGCCAGAGCCCGATCCGCCTGGTGGGCAGGCAGGAACAGCACGAAGCGGCCCTCGTTGGCCATGGCCAGGGGATCGAGGCCCAGGAGTTCGCAGGCGGCATCCACCTCGGGGGCGATCGGAATGGCGTTCTCCCGCACCAGAACGCCCAAGCCGGCGCCCCTGGAAATCTCATGCAGGGCACTGGCCAGGCCGCCTCGGGTGAGATCCCGCAGGCAGTGCAACTCCAGGCCGGCCGCCAGCAGGGCCCGCACCGGCTCCTGCAGGGGGGCTAGATCGCTGCGCAGCTCCGTGCGGAATCCCAGCTCCTGGCGGGCCGCCAGGATCGCCACGCCATGGCGGCCCAGGTCGCCGCTCACCAGGATGGCGTCACCGCTTCGCACCGCCTTGGGGCCGATCTGCAGCCCATGGTCGACGCGGCCGATCCCGGCGGTGTTGATGTAGATCCCATCCCCCTTGCCCCGCTCCACCACCTTGGTGTCACCGGTCACCACCGGCACACCGCAGCGTTGGGCGGCACGGCGGATCGAGGCCACCACCTGCTGCAGCAGGGGCATCGGCAAACCCTCCTCCAGGATCAGACTGAGGCTGAGGGCAAGCGCGCTGGCCCCCACCATGGCCAGATCATTGACGGTGCCAAACACCGCCAGGCTGCCGATGTCCCCGCCCGGGAAGAACAGGGGGCGCACCACATAGGAGTCGGTGGTGAAGGCAAGCGGCCCAGCTTCGGCGGGCAACACGGCCGCATCGCGAAGCACCCCATCGGCAGGGCCGAAGGCCGGCAGCAGCAGCTGGTCGATCAACCGCTGGCTGAGGCTGCCGCCACCGCCGTGGCCCAGCAGCACCATGGCATCCCCAGCAGGGGGCAGGGGACAGGCAAAGGAGTCCATGGCTCAGGCGCGGTAGCGGTGATAGGCGGCGCAGGCCCCTTCCGCGGAAACCATCGGCGCACCGAGTGGCCGCTCCGGCGTGCAGCGACCGCCGAAGGCCGGACAATCGGTGGGACGCGCCAGCCCCTGCAACACCCGCCCGCTGATGCAGGGGCTGGCTGGTTCGCCCGGAGCGGTCCCGTTGCCAGCGGCCGACCGGGGCATGGTCGCCCCAAAGTGGCGTTCGACGTCGAGGGCGTCGTAGGGCGGGCGGAGCTGCAAGCCACTGCCGCTGAGCACCCCGAGACCGCGCCAGTGCTGGTCGACCGGCGTGAACACGCGCTCCATCAACGCCCGCGCCGCACCATTTCCGGCGGCCTGGCTGGCCCGTGGGTAGGCGTTGATCACCCGGCTCTCGCCTCGCTCCAATTGGCGAACGCCCTGGAGCAGGCCCTCGAGCAGATCCACCGGTTCAAAGCCGGTGACCACGATCGGCACGCCATGGCGCTGGGCGATCGGCCGGTATTCCTCCACCCCCATCACCGTGCAGACATGGCCCGCCGCCAGGAACCCCTGCACGCGGCACTCCGGCGCGGCGAGGATCGCCTCCATCGCCGGCGGCACCCGCCCATGGCAGACCAGCAGGGCAAGATTGCCAAGACCCAGGCCCAGGGCCTGATGGGCCAGCAGGGCCGTGGCGGGTGCGGTGGTTTCAAAGCCCACCGCGAAGAACACCACCGTTCGCGCCGGGTGGGCCTGGGCAATGGCCAGGACGTCGGACGGTGAGATGACGATCCGGACATCACCCCCGGCGGCGCGCAGATCGAGCAGGGTGCGGGCGCTGGAACCCGGCACCCGCAGCATGTCGCCGTAGGAGCAGAGGATCACCTCCGGCCGCCCGGCCAGCTCCTGGGCCCGATCGATCGCCGCCTCGGCCGTGATGCACACAGGGCAGCCGGGCCCATGGATCAGCTCCAGCTGCTCCGGCAACAACTGATCGAGGCCATGGCGCAGGATCGCGTGGGTCTGGCCGCCGCAGATCTCCATCAGCGTCCAGGGCCGGGTGATCTCCCGCCTCAATTCAGCCGCCAGCTGATGCACCAGCTCCGGCCTGCGGAAGCGGCTGGGCCGGCTCATCGGCTTGGCGCCTCCTGGGGCTGCTCCCACACCGGGGTGGGGTAGCTGGAGAGGGCCCGCATGTACTGGGCCCGCTCAAAGGCGCCGGGGTCGGGGCCGCGCTGCTGGCAGAGGCAACCCCGCAACTCGTCGAGGGAGCTGTAGTCGTGCTGCTCAAGCCATTGGCGCAGCTCCGACTCCAAGCTGCGCAGATGCTCGGGCCCATGGCGCAGCAGGGCCGCCACCACCATCGTGACGCTGGCGCCCACCATCAGCATCCGCACCACATCGGTGCCGTGGCTGACACCACCGCTGGCGGCGAAGTCGAGCCCAACCCGGCCATGGAGCAGGGCAATCCAACGCAGCGGCAGCCGCTGGTCCGCCGCCGTGCTGAGCAGCAGGTTGGGCCGTTGCTCCAGGGTTTCGATGTCGATATCGGGCTGGTAGAAGCGGTTGAAGAGCACCAGTCCACGAGCCCCGGCAGCCTGGAGGCGATGGGCCAGGTGGGTGAGGTTGGTGTAGTAGGGGCTGAGCTTCACGGCCACGGGCAGGGTCACCGCCGCGCAGACCTCGCGCACAACATCCACCTGACCGGTCTCCAGCTCGGCGCCGCTGAGGTTGTAGTCGGTGGGCACCGCATAGAGGTTCAGCTCGATGGCGCTGGCACCGGCCTGCTCCAGGGCCCGGGCGGTGGCGGCCCAGGGCCCGGCCTGGCTGCCGTTGAGACTGGCGATGATCGGGATCTCCACCCTGCGGCGGGCGGCTTCGATCTCCCGCAGGTACCCCTGGGCGCCGAGGTGGCCCGGAGCGGTGCGGGGCAGGTAGCTGAGGGATTCCGCGACGCTCTCGCTGCCGTGCTCCTGGTGGTGATTCCATTCCTGCCAGTCCCTCTCGACCTGTTCCAGAAAGAGGGAATGGAGCACAACGGCCGCCGCTCCCGCATCCGCCAGCCGGGGGATGTGGTCGGGGTCGGCGCTGAGCGGTGCCGCGGCTCCCACCACCAGGGGCGAAGCCAGCGGTAGCCCGAGATAGGGGCTGCGGAGGTCGACGCCACTCATGGCTGTGGAGCCGGGCTCGGGCCAGGCTTGGCTGGTGGGGCCAGGGGAGCAGCCAGCCGCTGGTAGTGCGCCCAGCGCTCGTCGACGCCGCCCTGGGCCAGCCGCGACAGAAGGCGGGCCTGGTCGGGCTGGCTGTAGCTGAGCATGCGAAAGCGGTTCTCGGCGGCCATCGCCTCGGCGACGGGCATGGTGGGGGCGTGCGAATCAACCACCAGAGGGTTCTCCCCACGGGCGGCCCGGCGCGGGTCGTGGCGGTAGAGCAGCCAGCGGCCGGAGTCCACCGCCTGCCGTTGATGCTGCATCCCCTTGGCCATGTCGATGCCGTGGGCGATGCAGTGGGAATAGGCCAGGATCAGGGAGGGGCCGTCGTAGGACTCGGCTTCGAGGAACGCCCGCAGGGTGTGCTCATCGCGGGCACCCATCGCCACGCTGGCCACATAGACGTTGCCGTAGGTCATCGCGATCATGCCGAGGTCTTTCTTGGCGCTGGCCTTGCCTTCGCTGGCGAACTTCGCCACCGCTCCCAGGGGCGTGGCCTTCGACATCTGGCCGCCGGTGTTGGAGTAAACCTCCGTATCCAGCACCAGGATGTTGACGTTGTGATCGCTGGCGAAGAGGTGATCGATGCCGCCGAAGCCGATGTCGTAGGCCCAGCCATCGCCGCCGATCATCCAGACGCTGCGTTTCACCAGGTCGTCGGTCAGGCTGAGCAGGCTGCGGGCCGCCGCGCTGATTCGGTCGGCGTCGCCGGTTCCAGCGGGGTTCCCGGCGCCTGGGGCTGAAGCCTCAAGAGCGGCCAAGAGCGTTGCCTTCAAGGCCGAGACGCGCTGGCGCTGCTCGTAGATGCCCGCCTCATCGCCTTGATCGGCACCCACCAGGGCCTCGGCCAGGGCGAGGGGAATGGGCCCGGCCGGATCGGCCCGGCTGGAGAGCTGCCGCACCAACCGCTCGGCCTGGTGGTGGCGCTGGTCGTAGGCGAGGCGAAAGCCGAGGCCGAATTCGGCGTTGTCCTCGAACAGGGAATTGGACCAGGCAGGGCCACGGCCCTCGTCGTTGGCGCTCCAGGGGGTGGTCGGCAAGCTGCCGCCGTAGATCGAGGAGCAGCCGGTGGCATTGGCCACCACCATCCGATCACCGAAGAGCTGGCTGGCGAGCTTGATGTAGGGCGTTTCGCCGCAGCCGGCGCAGGCGCCGGAGAACTCGAACAGGGGCTGCTGCAGCTGCTGCTGGTTGATGTGGTGGGCGTTGAGGGAAAGCCGATCGGGATTCGGCAGGCCCAGGAAAAAGTCCCAGTTGCGCCGCTGCTGGTCGCGCAGGGGCCGCTGCGGCTCCATGTTGATGGCCTTGCGGCGGGGTTCGCCCCGGTGGCGCACCGGGCAGATCTCAACGCAGAGGCTGCAGCCGGTGCAATCTTCGGCGGCCACCTGGAGGGTGAAGCTCTGGCCGGCCCAGTGCTGATCCCGCGCCGGGGCGCTCAGGAAGCCGGAGGGGGCGGCCTGCAGCTCCTGGGGCTCCACCACCTTGGCGCGGATCACGGCATGGGGGCAGACCATCACGCACTTGCCGCACTGCACGCACACCTCTGGATCCCAGACCGGGATGGCCGCGGCGATGTTGCGCTTCTCCCAGCGGGCCGTGCCGCAGGGAAAGGTGCCATCCACCGGCAGGGCACTGACCGGCAGCCGATCACCCTGACGGGCCAGCTGGGTGGCGATCACCTGGCGGACGAAGGCGGGTGCGGTGGCGAGCGGATCCGGGACCCCTGCCGCCATGCCCGCGGAATCGAGCGCGACAGGGCCGTCCGCGACGGAGCCGGCCGAGACAGGGCCGGCGGTGACGGTGCTCGCGGTGACGGGGGCCAGCCGGGCCAGGGCGGCCTCCACCGCCTGCAGGTTCAACGCCACCACCCGTTCGCCTTTGTTGGCATAGCTGTGGCGGATGGCGCTGCGGATGGCAGCGAGGGCCTGCTCCAGGGGCAGCACCGCCGCCAGGGAGAAGAAGCAGGTCTGCATGATCGTGTTGATCCGGCCCCCCAGCCCCAGCTCCCGGGCCAGGGCTGAGGCATTGATGGCAAAGACCCGCAGCTGCTTCGCCCCGATCTGCCGCCGCATCGCTTCGGGCAGGCGCTCCCAGATCTCGGCGGCCTCCCAGGGACTGTTCAGCAGCAGGGTGCCGCCGGGCAGGGCCGCCTCGAGCAGATCGAAGCGGCCGATGAAGTCCCACTGGTGGCAGGCCACCAGGTGGGCCCGCTGCACCTGGTAGGTGGAGCGGATCGGCCTGGGGCCGAAGCGCAGATGCGAGACGGTGACGGAGCCTGATTTCTTCGAGTCGTAGACGAAGTAGCCCTGGGCATGTAGGGCAGTGCCCTCCCCGATGATGTGGATGGCGTTCTTGTTGGCCCCGACGGTGCCATCGGAGCCGAGTCCGTAGACGATCGCGCGGAAGTCGTCGTCCGGCTCGGTGCAGAAGGCCTCGTCGATCTCCAGGGAGCTATGGCTGACGTCGTCGTGGATGCCGACCGTGAAATGGTTGCGCGGCTTCGCCTGGCGCAGTTCATCGAGCACGGCCTTCACCATCGCCGGGGTGAACTCCTTGGAGGCCAGCCCGAAACGCCCACCGATCAGCCGCGGCGGGACTGCCGCCGCCGCCGTTCGATCCGGCCAGGCCTCCTGCACCGCGTTCACCAGATCGAGGTAGAGCGGTTCGCCGCCGCTGCCCGGTTCCTTGCAGCGGTCGAGAACAGCGATCGCCCGCACGCTGGCCGGCAGGGCGGCCACCAAGCGCTCGGCGCTGAAGGGGCGAAACAGCCGCACCTTGAGCACCCCCACCCGCTCCCCAGCGGCGCAGAGGGCATCCACCGCTTCATGGGCGGTTTCACAGCCCGATCCCATCAGCACCACCACCCGCTCGGCGGCGGGATCGCCGTGGTATTCGAACAGGTGGTAGGCGCGGCCGGTGAGGGCGGCGAAGGCGTCCATCGCCTGCTGCACCAGCTCCGGGGCGGCGGCGTAGAAGCCGTTCACCGCTTCCCGCGCCTGGAACGCCACATCCTGGTTCTGGCTGGTGCCCCGGATCACCGGTTGATCGGGGCTGAGGCCGCGACGCCGATGGGCCTCCAGCAGCGACTCCGGGATCAAGGCCCGCAGGTCGTCATCGGCGATCAGCTCGACCGCCTGGATTTCGTGGGAGGTGCGGAAGCCATCGAAGAAATGCAGAAAGGGCAGGCGCGAGCGCAGCGTGGCCAGGCTGGCGATGGCGGCGAAATCGCCGGCCTCCTGCACCGAGGCCGAGCAGAGCAGGGCGCAGCCGCTGCCGCGGGTGGCCATCACATCGCTGTGGTCGCCGAAGATCGACAGCGCCCCCGTGGCGAGGGCGCGAGAGGCCACGTGGATCACCGTGGCAGTGAGTTCACCGGCGATCTTGTAGAGGTTGGGGAGCATCAACAGCAACCCCTGCGACGCCGTGAAGGTGGTGGACAGCGCCCCCGCCTGCAGGGCGCCGTGCACCACACCAGCCACACCGGCTTCGCTCTGCATCTCCACCACGGTCGGCACCGTGCCCCAGAGGTTGGGCCGTCCGGCCGCCGCCCAGCTGTCGGCCCATTCGCCCATCGGTGTGGCGGGGGTGATCGGGTAGATCGCCATCACCTCGTTGAGCCGGTAGGCGACCCGGGCCACCGCCTCGTTGCCATCCAGGCAGGCGCGGCTCATCGGCCAACTCCAGCGGGGTCCTGAGCAGCGGCGTCAGCAGGGTCGTCGGCGGGGCTGTCAGTCGCATCGTCAGCGGTGGTGTCCTCAACCACGCCGAGGGCAAAGCCCACATGCACCAGCAGCTGATCGCCGAGGCGGGCTGCAGGCACGCAGGCCAGGCTCACCTCGCGCTGCACCCCGGCAAAGCTCACCAGCCCCACCCGCCAGAGCGCCGCGTCATCCGCCGGCGCCCCGGCAGGCGGGCGCTCTTCAATGGCGATCAGTTCACCCGTGATGGCCAGACACATGGAAACCATCCGGACCCGACTGCAGAACCCGCCCCGGCCCTAGTCCCGTCTTAGGGGCACGGAGGGGCAGCGGGACACCAACCGAGCGGACTGTTACTGGACTTCATCCGGGCTCGCCGCTGGGCCAGCCGCTGGGCCAGCCACTGGTCCCGCCAGTGGACCCAGCCGCCAGCCGGCCGCCAGCAGCTGGCCGAGGGCCAGACCACCGTCGTTGCAGGGGATCCGCTGGGGCCAGAGCGCCTCGATGCCGGCATCGGCCAGACACTCCACCGCCAGCTCCAGCAGCAGGCGGTTCTGGAAACAGCCACCGGAGAGCAGCAGGCGCTTCACCCCAAGCTGACCGGCCAGGGCGGGCAGCAGCTGGGCCAAGGCCTGGTGGAAGGCCAGGGCGATCACCTCCACCGGCCGATCGGCGGCGAGGTCGTGGAGCAGGGCCTCCAGCAGGGGCTGCCAGTCGAGCAGCCAGGGCTCACCGTGGCCCCCTGGGCCGATCGCCACGGTGTAACCAGCCGCCGCCGGCGCCAGCCGCCCTGGCAGTGCGGGCAGGGCCGCCCTGGCGGCGGCCTCCAGCCGCAGGGCCGCCTGTCCCTCGAAGCTGCAGCGCTGCGCCAATCCCAGCAGCGAGGCGATCGCATCGAACAGGCGACCAACCGATGAGCACAGGGGAGACTGCAGGTGCTGCTGGAGCATGCGGGCGAGCACCGGCCGCTCTTCGCTCTGGAAGGCCGCCAGGGAAGGCAGCAGCCGGGTGACGCCGTCGAAGGCGGCTGGGCCGAAGCCGGCATACAGCAGGCCGAGGGCGGCGCGGCGCGGCTCCCGCATCGCCCGCTCCCCGCCGGGCAGGGGAAAGGGCCGCAGGCGGGCGAGGCGGGTGAACGAGGCCGCTCCCCCGGGCTCTTCCAACCGCAGGCACTCGCCGCCCCAGAGGGTGCCATCGCCGCCATGGCCGGCTCCGTCCCAGGCCACCCCCACGGCGGGCGGGGGCAGGCCGTGCTCGGCCATGCAGGCCAGCAGGTGGGCCTGGTGGTGCTGCACCTCCAGCAGGGGCACCCCGGCCGCCGCCGCCAGCTCGGCGCCGATGCGGCGCGAGGCGTAGGCGGGATGGCCGTCCACCACGAAACAGCGGGGGCGGAGGCCGAAGCGCTCCAGGGCATCGCTGAGAACCTCGCGCAGGCGCTGCTCGGCGGCGAGGCTATCGAGATCGCCCAGGTGGGGGCCCAGCCAGGCGCGGCCGCCGGCAACGCCGATCGCCAGGCTGCCCTTGAGCTGGCCGCCCATGGCCACCACACCGGCGAGCCGGTCGGGGTGGGGGAGCAGGGGGGTGAGCGCATGCACGCTGGGGGCCTGGCCGCGGGCGTGGCGTAGCAGCATCGGGGCCCCCGCCGCCAGCTGGATGAGGCCGTCATCGACGGGGTTGGCGATCGGGCGGTTATGGCAAAGAAAGCCGTCAGCGATGGTGCCCAGTTCCTCCTCCACCCGCTCCGGATCGGCGCAGAGGGGTTCGCCGGAACGGTTGCCGCTGGTGGCCAGCAGCGGTTCGCCCAGCTCACGCAGCAGCAGGGCGTGCAGGGGGCTGGCCGCCAGCATCACCCCCAGCCAGGGGTTGTGCGGGGCAACACCAAGGGCGACGCCAGCGGCGTCGTTAGGGGCAATAGGGCTGGTGGCGCTGGCTTCGGGGTCCGGCCCGACAAGCTCCGGCGGCCGCCGGCGCAGCAACACGATCGGGGCGGCCGGGGCGGTGAGCAGCCTTTCCTCGGCGGGGCCCAGCAGGCAGTGGCGCCGCACCCAGGCAAGATCGGGCGCCAGCAGGGCAAAGGGCTTCTCGGGACGCCCCTTGCGCCGCCGCAACTCGGCCACGGCCGCCTCCGAACCGGCCAGGCAGAGCAGCTGGAAGCCCCCCACGCTCTGCAGGGCCACGATCTGCCCGGCCCGCAGGGCTGCGGCCGCCGCGGCCAGGCAGGGGCTGATCGGGCCGCTGGGGCGCGCTGGATCCCGGAGGCGGGGGCCGCCGGGGGTGAACCAGCTCAGCCGCGGCCCGCAGGCGGGGCAGCCGCTGGTCTGGGCGTGGAAGCGGCGGTTGCTGGGGTCGGCGTATTCAGAGGCGCAGGCGGCGCAGAGGGGAAAGGAGGCCAGCGCGGTGTGGCGTCGCTCGAAGGGCAGGGCCCGCAGGATGCTGAAGCGGGGCCCGCAGTGGGCGCAGCTGGTGAAGGCGTAGCCGCAGCGCCGGCTGTCGGGATCGGTGAGCTCCGCCAGGCAGGCGGCGCAGGGGGCCAGATCGGGCAACTGGAGGGCGGTGGCGGCGGCCTGGGGGCGACCGGGGGCGCTTTGGGCAGCCGTGGTGAGGATGCGGAAGCCGGCGCTGGCCTGGGGGGGTAGCCACTGCTGCTGGAGCCGATCGAGGCGGCTGTGGGGCGGCCGCTCGCGGGGCAGGCGCGCCAGGAAGGCCTCAAGCGCGGCGGCTGGACCCTCCAGCTCCAGGCAGACGCCAGCGGCGGTGTTCTCCACCCAGCCCGCCAGCTCCAGGGCCGACGCCAGGCGGTGCACGAAGGGACGAAAGCCCACCCCCTGCACCAGCCCCTCGATGTGGAGCCGCAGCCGCCGGTGCCCGGCGGTGCTCATGCGGGCAGGGGCTGGCGGTGATGGCTGAACCAATGCAGCAGGGCGTCCACCCCTTCCCCTGTGCGGGCCGACACCTCGAAGATCCGCGCCTGAGGCGCGACGGCGGCCAGGGCGGCCAGGGCGGCGCGGCGATCAAAGCCCACGGCCTCAGCCAGGTCGACTTTGTGGATCACCACCGCATCGGCCGAGTGGAACATGGCCGGGTATTTCAGCGGCTTGTCTTCTCCCTCGGTCACCGAGAGCAGCACCAACCGCAGCCTTTCGCCCAGATCAAAGGCGGTGGGGCACACCAGGTTGCCCACGTTCTCGATCAGCAGCAGCGTCATGCCGGTTGTATCGAGCTGATCAAAGGCCCGTCCCACCAAGGAGGCCTCCAGGTGGCAGAGATCGCCGGTCTGAATCTGCACGGCCCGGGCGCCGGCGGCCTGCAGACGGCGGGCGTCGTTGTCGGTGGCGAGATCGCCCACGATCACCCCCACCGGGCCGCCGCTCCACTGGCGGGCGATCCGTTCCAGCAGGGCAGTCTTGCCAGCCCCGGGCGCCGAGAGCACGTTGAGCACCAGCAGCCCGGCGGCGGCGAAGCGCTCGCGGTTGGCCGCCGCCAGGGTGTCGTTCCGGTGCAGGAGGTTGTGGTGCAGCTCAAGGGTGCGCCGAGCGCTGGGGGCGGCAACCGGGGCGAGGGTGGGGGTGGGCTGGCCGCAGGAGCAGTCGAGGCACATGGCAGGGACGGGGCGAGGGTGCGGGGGATGGCCTGAGGGCAGAGCCGTTTGCTCTCAGGCCTTGGTGTTCGGCGCCGCCACACCAAGCGAAGCGGCGAAGGCTGCGGTAGTGAAGGACCATGCCGAGGGAGTCGGCCACCTCGCGGGGCGTGGCGCCGCCGTCTTCCACCAGCACGAGCACCTCGAGGTCGTCAAAACTCAGGGTGTGGGCAAAGGGTTGGTCCATGGGTGGTGGGTGCCCCTAGCGGCGGTGGCTGATGGGTGCTCTCAGCATGGCGCCGCGGCCGCGGCTGGGAATGCTGAGGGGAAAGATCCGAACGGATGACGATGGCCACACCTGAACCCCCACCAGGCCCGCCACCTGTTGGCGTCCGTCCGCCAGGTCTGATCCAGCGGTATCGAGAGGAACTGCAGGCCCGCCACTACGCCCGTCGCACAGTTAAAACCTACGAGCAATGGCTGCGGCGGTTTCTGCGGTTTCACCAGCTGCGCCATCCGCGGGAGATGGGGAGCGCGGAGGTGAATGCCTTTCTCACGCACCTGGCAGTGGAGGGTCAGGTGAGTGCCTCTACCCAGAACCAGGCCCTGGCGGCGCTGCTGTTTCTGTATCGGGTGCTGCTGGAGCGGGATCTGGATCTGGAGGGGGTGGTGCGAGCCCGAAAGCCTCGACGCTTGCCGGTGGTACTGACAGAAGAGGAGGTGCGTTCGGTATTGCAGCGGCTCGAAGGGAGCGAAGCGTTGGTAGCTGGACTGCTGTATGGAAGTGGGCTGCGATTGATGGAGGCCCTGCGGCTGAGGGTGCATGACCTGGATTTCAACCGGCAGGAACTGACCGTACGTAACGGAAAGGGCGGAAGTGACAGACGTACAATGCTTCCGAAACGGTTATCGAAGAAGCTGCGAAACCATCTTGAAGAGGTTAGGAGTATACACAAACGGGATTTGATGGATGGATGGGGTCAGGTACGACTTCCCTATGCCTTGGCTCGAAAGTATCGGAATGCCGCAACGGAGTGGGGCTGGCAATGGGTGTTTCCTCAGCATCGGCGCTGGCAGGATCCAACTTCAGAACAACAGGGACGCCATCATCTCGATCCGAGTTTAATTCAGAAATCGGTGCGGAGCGCAGTGCTGGCAGCTGGCATCAGCAAGCCAGCCAGTTGCCATAGCTTGCGCCATTCGTTTGCTACCCACCTGCTCGAGAGAGGACAGGACATTCGCACGATTCAGGAATTGATGGGCCACAAGGACCTAAAAACAACAATGATCTATACGCATGTTCTCAATCGCGGGCCAATGGGTGTCGCCAGCCCGGCAGATTTCCTGTAAAGAAGTCGAAAAGAGCTTCCGGCGATACCGGGTCCGTATAAAATCCCTACGTCCCCACCGTACAATCCCCCAGACCCATTGCACCGCATGCCCTTTAGAGCAAGCTGCAGGCCTCCCATCGGCTGCATAGGCCGACAACGGCACCCACCGCAGAGCGGATACCGGACCCGCCCATACAGCGTTAGAGAGATGGGAGGGCAGTTCGCAGTAGCCAAGAGTGGTATAGTCAGGGTATAGCCGAGGCTGGGGCATGCATACGAAGGTCCAGAAGTGGGGAAACAGCCTTGGCGTGAGGATTCCACGCGGCTTGGCTGAAGAGGTGGGATTGGGCGCTGGTACTGAGGTCAGCCTCACCGCGAAGGATGGTGAACTGGCCTTGAGGCCCGCCGTACCAAGCCGGCTCAGGCTTGCCGATCTCCTTGCGGGGGTCACGCCAGAGAACATCCATGCCTCAGTTGATACAGGGGATGCTGTAGGAGCCGAGGCATTTTGATGTCGTTCTACGTACCCGATCATGGCGATCTGGTGTGGCTGGAATTCACACCGCAAGCCGGAAGTGAACAGCGCGGGAGAAGACCAGCACTCGTCTTATCTCCAAAGTCCTACAATGGCAAAGTCGGACTAGCCTTATTCTGTCCCTTGACTTCAAAGGTCAAGGGGTACCCATTTGAGGTGGAACCTCCTGATGGATACACCGTGAGTGGAGTTGTTCTTTCCGACCAACTCAAGAGCCTTGACTGGCGGTCGAGGAAGGTGAAGTTTATCGAGCGGGTCAGCCCAGATGTAATGGCGATGGTTACTGCCAGGGTGTTACCGCTTCTTGAACCCGATACTCCTGCCACTCTCTAACACCGCCATTCACCTGAGCCGCCTCCGCCAAGCTGTCTTCTTCGCGGCGCACACCTTGCGGCCAGGTGATGGCGAGCGTTAGATCCATTCTGAACGGGTGGGTCGGAACCGAGCTTGATGAGCTACCACCTCAGTCCAAAAAGAACTTGGATGGTTACCATCGCAAAATGAATCCACATCACGAGGCGATGGTACGCTTGGACTACCACGGGGCTCAGTAGTGACGCAAGCACGGCAAGGCGAGCTGAAGCTTTCTTTCCCTTCCATACCTCCCGCTAGCCGCTCCCCCAAGGTGCGAGAAGCGATTAACCACTTGGCGGCCGGAGGTGGAATTGAGGCCAGAGGGGCGGTTTTCACCAAGCCAGAAGTAGTTAACTTTATTCTGGATTTATCTGGCTACAAGGCTACATCTGATCTCTCACAACTGAGGTTGCTAGAGCCTTCCTTTGGCGGAGGAGACTTCCTGTTTCCCGCAATAAAGAGGCTCTTGGGCTCTTGGCGAACACATAAGTCGCGGAATCCGACTAGCAATGAACTTCAAGATTCAATAGTTGCATTTGAGCTTCACAAGAAGACATTCGAAGACACACGAAACGCAATACGTGAACTTCTGACCCAGGAAGGTATTACAGAGAAGGACGCAGGGTCTCTAGTAGACAAGTGGTTGCAGAATGATGATTATCTCCTTGCGCCTATCGATGGAAGCTTTGATTTCGTAGTCGGGAATCCTCCGTATGTTCGTCAAGAGCTAATCCCTGCGCCGCTACTCAGCGAATACCGAAGCAGGTTCAGTACACTTTACGATCGAGCAGATATCTATATTCCATTTATTGAGCGGTCTCTAGGCCTACTTGGACCAAGTGGTGCACTTGGTTTGATATGTGCAGATCGCTGGATGAAAAATAGATATGGAGGGCCTTTGAGAAAAATGATATCTGGGGATTATCACTTAAAAATCTATGTCGACATGTCTAACACTCAGGCATTCCAGTCTGATGTAATCGCTTATCCTGCCATAACAATTATTGAAAGAGGAGCTCCTGGGCCTACCCATATCGCACGGCATCCTGTCATTACTCAAGAGGCCCTAGAAGCCCTTGCGGTGGAACTTACTACTGGCAATCATGGCACAAAGGAGAGGGTCCGCTTCTCCTCTGGTATTACGAATGATTCTGATCCATGGCTTCTGAGCGGTTCCAGTCAGATTGAACTAATCAGACGCCTAGAGGAAGAGTTTCCAACGCTCGAAGAGGCAGGCTGCAAGGTTGGAATTGGCGTTGCAACTGGTGCTGATCGGGCTTTTATTGCTGATTATGAGAAACTTGATGTTGAAGATGATCGCAAACTGCCGCTTGTAAGGACTAGAGACATAGCAAGTGGGGAGGTTAATTGGCTGGGCAAGGGAATTATCAATCCGTTCAGAGATGACGGGGGGTTGGTTGACTTATCAGAGTATCCAAAGCTAAACCGCTATCTTGAAGCCCGAAGGACAATCATTTCTGGACGTCATTGCGCACAGAAGAATCCCAGGAACTGGTATCGCACCATTGATAGAATTACCCCCTCTCTTTTAAGCAAGCCCAAGCTTCTAGTGCCAGACATCAAAGGCCAATCTCATATTGTCTTCGAAGATGGTAGATTCTATCCTCACCACAACCTGTACTATATCGTTTCAGAAGAGTGGGATCTGCGTAGTCTTCAGGCCATCCTTTTGTCTTCGCTATCACGTGCCTTTATTTCTGCATATTCTACAAAGATGAGAGGTGGCTTCCTTCGATTCCAGGCCCAATACTTGCGGCGAATTCGGATACCAGAATGGAGCTCCTTATCTGAACCAATGAAGGTGGCGCTCGCCGATGCAGCCGTTTCTAGGGATATAGCTGCCTGCGATGAAGTCGTTTGCAGCCTTTTTGGATTAACTCTTGATGATTTGCGTTCCCTGGAGAAGACTGCAACCAGATGACGTTAGACTTAGCAGACTACAAACAGAAGGCTCACAAGGCGGTTAAGGAATTTTGGGGCAATCGCGATGCAGCCAAAGAACGCCAACTCGCCTTGGGCAAAGCAGATCAAGGGGAGCGAGCTGGTGTTACATCAGGGAAGAATATGGACGGCTTCCTCTCGCTGATTATTGACATCGTCAATTTAAACGGCCTATCACATGCAGATATTCATATGAATCGAGCAATGCTTACTCTGCCTGGATTCTTCCGGCCTACGAAGCTTTGGGATTTGTTGGTTCTACATAGAGGTGAGCTCATTGCTGCTGTTGAACTGAAGAGCCAAGTTGGATCCTTCGGCAACAACTTTAACAATCGAACAGAAGAAGCTATTGGTACTGCTCATGATCTTTGGACCGCATACAGGGAAGGGGCGCTTGGTAACCAGCCAAGACCTTTCGTAGGGTGGCTCATGATGGTCGAAGATGCCCCTGGTTCACGGAGAGCTGTGCGAGACGCCTCGCCTCACTTTCCTGTTCTTGCAGAGTTCCAAGGTGCTTCTTATCTCAGTAGATATGATCTCCTATGTCAGAAACTAATGAGGGAAGGATTATACAGTTCTGCTTGTCTACTAGCCTCACCCCGCGAGGCTGCCCTTTCAGGAGAGTTCTCAGAACTCTCTCCAATGACTAGCCTCAAGACATTCATAACTTCACTAGCCGGCCACATCGCGTCAGAAGCTTCTCGACTAGCCTGAAGAAGGATCTAACATCAAGATCCAGCGGACGGGAGCAGCGATTAGCTTGGTTGATTCACAGCTTCCGCCCGCCGCTGATCTTAGCGTTCGGAGGATCCACCAATAGCTTCTATGATCGATAGATCCTGGGACAGATGAAGGCTTTTTCAAATGGCTGAGCTCACTTGGCAGAAAGCGATCCAGAAGATTCTTGCCGAATCCACTGGCCCTATTCACTACAAGGAAATTACCGAA
>CALRXC020000024.1:0-55522 GCA_943372025.1 Synechococcus sp. UW140
CCCAGGGACGGAAGGTTTTGAGCTTTTGCATGTCCCATTCTCCCAGGCAGATCCATTGCTGTCACTGGGATCTGGGCAGATTTACGGGCGTCTGTGGAGAGGTGTGGTGTTCGGAGCTGGGTGATCTATGCGCAACACGCTCCTAGGGGCGCGCGAGCATGTCACCACCCAGGAGCTACGGCATGAGTGCACCAACTACGACGAACTGCGGCGGCTGAAACCTGTTCAGGAGCTTGATGAACTGGAGCGCTGCCGCGTCATCGCGATCATCAAATACGAGTGCACAGCCAAGGTGCTGCAGCGCCGCACAGGGCTGTTGCGTGACTACGCCCGCCAATGTGAGGAACAGGCTCTCGATCACCGCCAGAAGGAGAGAGGGTTGCTGGCTCTCATCAGCAAGCTCAAAGACATCCTCAAAGGGAGGGATGTCAAGATCCTGCGACTGGAGTCGCGGATCGAATCCCTACAAGCAGAGAACGAGGCTCTGCGAACGGAGCAGCAGCAATCCAAGGCTGAAAGCCAGTTGCGCAAAGAGCTTGATGCGCTGCAGCGCGCTTTCGAAGCGGAGGTGGAGCGCCGCAAGCAACTGGCCAAGAACAACCAGAGCCTTGGCGGCCGCGTCGCCCACACCAACCGCTACCGGCGGGAGCGCGATGAGCTGAGCGAAGCCCTCAGGATCGAACGGCAGACCAGCCATGCCCTGCGGCGGGAGCTGGAGCAACTGCGCGGCGGTGAGCAGCTGGGGCTGGACCTCGCTGAGTGAGCACGATGCCCCGCAAGTCTTCCCCTGCAGTGAAAGGAGCCAAGCCAGTCGCCAAAGCCAGGGCAGCGGCCAAGGCAACCGCCAAGGCGCCGGCTCAAGCCAGGTCTGCGCGGCAGAAAGAGCCCTCGCTGGCTGACCTCAAGGGCCAGGTCCTGGCCCTGGCAAAGGTCTCCAGCACCCAGGAGCTCAAGCGAACCAACGTGGATCTGCGCCATCTCGATTTCCGCCTCAAGGCCAGCTGGCGCTCCGCCTTGGGGGTCCTGGAGCAGGCGGCGGTCGCCATGGACGAGTGGGACCGGAACCCACCGGAGGAATACAAAGAGCTGTTCGCTGAGATTGATCAGGCGGCAGCGGCCTACAGCGCCTCGATTGAGCAGGGCCTCAAGCTGAGCAGCCAGCTGCGCGACGCCGCAGACGACCTGGAGGCCGTCGCCGGTGAGCTGCAGCAGGAGGCCGAGGAGCTCAAAACCATCGAGCAGGCCTCCCGCAAGCAGCGCCGGACCCGTTCGCTCAACTGAGCATCCAGCCGTTTCAGGCGGCATGATACACCGCTAGGGCCGTCCCCAGTTTCTGACGGTGCTCGTACCTCAGGGCCTCAGGGCTGTCGATGCGGATGCCGGCCCCGAAGCCGAACAACCAGTTGCGCAGGTCGATGTCGCGCTCCACGGTCCAGGGGGGCAGATCGAGTTCCACCGGATAGGGGTGGGTGTCGCTGGGGCTGCCGGGCTCCAGCACGTGCGGCGCGTTGGGGTGATGCCACCAGTGCTCACCGGCCAGGGGCTTGGAGAAGCGGGTGTGTTCGATCGGGTAGCGCTGCAGGCCTTCGCGGATGAAGGCAAAGCACCAGCCCTGGCAGCAGAAGCGCAGCGTCACCAGCTGCTTGGCGCGGATCCGGGCATTGGGGCTGGCCAGTCGCAGCTGACTCTTGAGGTCATGGCCGAAATAGATGCCGCCGCTGTGGTGCAACAGCACCTCCAGGCGCCGCAGGGCCTGGCTGTGGGCCTCGTCGCTGCGCCGGTTGCCCCGTTCGCTGCGGCGCAGGGCCAGACGGTCGATCCGTTCGCTGCGGATCAGGCCCACGCCGGTGCCGATCGCGTCTTCCTCAAACACCAGATATCAGCCGATGTTGTGGAAGAGGAGCTGCAGCGGCCACACCCGAAAGGTGCCGTTGCTCCAGCTGGCGCTGTGGTGCTCAAACCAGGCTTGAGCGATCTGGGCAAACGGACGGCGGCTGTTCTGCACCTGCTTGCGCTGCTGGCCTGGGGCCTGGGTGCGTGGATCGATCCCGGTTTTGATCCAGGTGTTCAGCTCCAGGGCCTGCTTGCGGGCATCGGCGAGCCGCATAGCCGGGTAGGCGCCAATGGTGAAGGTGCGGCGTGCTCCCTGCCAGCGGTAGTCCTTGCGCCAGGTCTTGGAGCCGGAGCGCGCCACCCAGAGGTAGAGGCCATCCCGGTCGTGGTGCTTGGTGCCCGGCCTGTCCGGGTCGGGCCGTAGGGCCCGGATCGCCTTGTCACTGAGCATGGCGGACAGCGCCGGAACGCTGGCGCGGGAGTGGATGTCGGCGGTTCAGCAAGCAGGGTGACGGTATAGACCCGGACCCGGCTGGCTATTCCGTCAAAAATACCGTCATCCGCAGCGGCTGTAGCGGGCTCTCAGCGGATCTACCCGGACGACCCAAAGCGCAGATCGGCTGCACTGCAGTGGTTTTGGGATTTCTGCGGATCCCTTCGGATCCTATAAAAACGGAGAGGGTGGGATTCGAACCCACGGAAGGTTTCCCTTCAAACGATTTCGAGTCGTTCGCTTTCGACCACTCAGCCACCTCTCCAGGCGATCCACCCAGCCCGCCATGCGAGTCAGGGCCCGACCACCCCGGCATCGTACGCAGCCATCACCCCCCGGCCCGGGCCAGGGAACCACTGGCACCTGTGGCGCTCCAGCCGGCGGGAAGCGGCGAGCCGGAAGCGGGGGGCGCTCCGCTGATCCAGACCGAGCGGATCCCATCGGAGCGCAGCAGGCGGCGCTCGGAATGCCGGGGGACGAAACCAAGCCAGACCCCGGACCCTTGGGCCCAGATCGCCTGAGCTCCCGCGGGCCGGCCAAAGGGATCCGGATCGACATGGAGTGCTCCGATCCCCTGGCTGGATCGTGGGGGGGATCCTTCCCCTGCCAGGGACTCCAGCGAGCGCAGGGCCTGGAGATCCGGCAGCAACAGCCAGCGCTGGCGCCCCACCACCAGCGCCAAGGCCTGGCTGTCCATGGCCAGGGCCCGGGCCTCCAGACCCGGACTGGCGAGCCGCTGGCCGCTGGCCAGCGGCTCCGTGGCCTCGCCACCCAACAGGCTCAGCCCCGCCTGCTCACTCCAGCAGGCCGGTTCCGCGGGAGCCACCGGATCGAGCAGCAGCAGCCAGTCGAAGCGTGTCACCCCCAGGCCCTGGGCCAGGCGGCGAGACTGCTGACAGAGAAAGGGATCGGCGCGAGTGGCCACCAGGGCGGCCCGACCCTGGTGGCGGGCCACCAGAAGATCGCCGCCTCCCTGATGCACCAGCAGCAGAGAATCGGCCCGCAGGGCCGCTGTGTGCAGCACTCCCACCAGCAGCAGCAGCGCCAGGGCCGGCCAGCGCCAGCGACGGGCCAGGGGCGGCACCAGCAGCACCAACAGCGCCAGGGTGAAGAGGAGAACCAGCAAGGGCTGGGGCCGGCCGGTCTGCCACTGGGCCATCGGCAGGGCGGCGAAGCCGTGGGCCACTAACAGCAGCAGCCGTGAAGGCCAGGCCAGCAGCCAGGCCAACGGCGCCAGCAGGGGAGGCACCAGCAGGGCCACCAGAGCCATCGCCATCGCCCCCAGGGTGAGGGGGGTCAGGAAGGGTTCGGCCACTAGGTTGGCGGGTACCGCATAGAGGGGCACCACGCCGAAGTGCAGCAGTTGCAGAGGCAGGGTCCAGAGCGAAGCGGCCAGGGGAACCGCCACCGACGCCGCCAGCAGCCGCCGCCAGCGGCCCGGATCCGGCCCGGCCAGCCACCCCTCCAGCGGAGCCGCACTCACCAGCAACCCGGCGGTGGCCGCCACCGAGAGCTGAAAGCCCAGGTCGGCCCACCAGAGGGGCTGGAGTAGCAGCATCACCACCACCGTGAGGCCCAGCAGCCCGATCGGCCGGCCCCGCCGCCCGCTCTCGAGGATCAGCAGGGCCAGCGAGCCGCTCACCACGGCCCGCACCACCGAGGCCTGGGGGCCCGCCAACAGGAGGAACAGCACAATCGCCGCCGCCGCCAGGGGCAGCCGCACGCTGCGATCGAAGGGTCGGGCCAGGGCCAGCACGGCGCCCAACAGCACCGTGAGGTGGAAGCCCGAGGCGGCCAGCGCATGAGACAGACCCGCCGCCCGAAAATCGGCAGTTAGCGCCTCGGGCAGAGGCACCACGGCACTGCCCAGCACCAGGGCCGCGAGCAGCCCGCCCACCTCAGGCCCGGCCACCGCCAGGAAATGCTCAGCGATGCGGCGCCGCAGGTCGGCAACGGGGGTGGCAGGGCGCTCGAGAACCCTCACCTGATCCACCCGCAGCTCCGTGTGAATGCCCCGCTGGGCCAGCCGCTCGGCAGCGCCGGCCAGCAGGGGATGGGGGGCCAGCCGGGGGCGCCGCAGGAGGCCATTCACCTCCAGACGCCAACCCTCCTGGAGGGCGGGGCAACTGGAGAAGCGCAGGGCGGTGGCTCCTTTGTGCTCACCCTCAAGCTGAAGCACCCCCCGGCAGGGGCCGGCTCCGGGGCGTAGATCGGCCTGGAGGCGGCCGTGCAGGCGCACGGTGCGGCGGGCATCGGGTGGGAGCAACAGGCGCAGCGGGTCGCGGGGGCCAGGGGCAGCCGCGCGGAAGGCGAGCAGGAGCAGCAGGCCGGCCAGAGCCAGCAGCACCGGTAGGGGGGCCCAGCCCGGGATGGCCCGGAGCCGGGCCGGATGACGGCCCTGAGAATCCAGGGGGTCTGCTCCTCCCGCCATCGCGGGCGGGGGGAGGGTCTCCCGGGTCAGGGATGGCGCCCCATGGGGGAAGAGGGCCGCCGGAGCTGGGCAACCCGGTGATCGTGTCCAGGGAAGGGAAGCCAGCGGGTCGCAAGCGGATGTTCCAGCGTTCCCGCGAGCCGTCCGGGGCCTGGCGTCCTGGCTGCCAGAGGAGCGGGGGATGGAGTTCAGCGAAGCTGCAGGAATCGTGCCTGGAGGTCCCAGCCGGGTGATGGCGGGAAGCGCAGGTGCAGGCGGCCTCTGCAGGCCGCTGTCTCTGCAGGCCACTGTTGTACAGATCACGAACTGATCACGTTGATCAGATGGACTGATCAGACGGACTGTTTCGTCGTACTGGTTGGCTGTGCAGATTGGTTGTACCGATTGGTTCTGCTAATTAGCCGCACTGATTCATTGGGCTGATTTAGTGCGATGACCAACCGGGACGACCAACTATGACAACCAACTGTGATGACCAACTGTGATAACCAACCGGAATAATTTATCATGCTAATTCATTGCCCTGATTCATCACCCTGATTCATTGTGCTGACTAGTTGCAGTGATCAGCCGGCAACCCCTGCAGCGGCTGCCTCACCCACGGCCTCGGCGGCCAGCCAGGCCTCGCGCCTCTCCCCCTCCAGCAACGGGAACCCGAGGGCGCGCCGCTCCGCCAGCCAGGCCTCGGCCACCTGCCGGGCCAGGGCACGAATGCGGCCGATCGTGGCGGTGCGCTCCGTCACCGAGATCACGCCGCGGGCCTCCAGCAGGTTGAAGGTGTGGCTGCACTTGAGCACGAAATCGAGGGCCGGCGCCGGCAGTCCCGCCGCCACAAGATCACTGGCCTCCGCCTCATAGATGGCGAAGAGCTGCTGCAGGCGCCCCGGATTGGAGGCCTCGAAGTTGTAGGTGCACTGACCCTTCTCAATCGGCAGCCAGATGTCGCCGTAGGAGCGCTCGCCGTTCCAGCTGAGATCCCAGATGCTCTCCACGTCCTGAAGATACATGGCCAGGCGCTCCAGGCCGTAGGTGATCTCGATCGACACCGGCCGGCAGTCGAGGCCGCCGCACTGCTGGAAGTAGGTGAACTGGGTCACCTCCATGCCATCGAGCCACACCTCCCAGCCCACGCCCCAGGCGCCGAGGGTGGGGGATTCCCAGTTGTCCTCCACAAAGCGGATGTCGTGGTCGGCTTGGCGGATGCCCAGGGCCTCCAGCGAAGCCAGGTAGGTTTCCTGAATGCCGTTCGGTGAGGGCTTGATCAGCACCTGGTACTGGAAGTAGTGCTGGGCCCGGTTGGGGTTGTCGCCGTAGCGGCCGTCGGAGGGGCGGCGACAGGGTTCCGGATAGGCCACGGCCCAGGGTTCCGGCCCGATCGCCCGCAGCACTGTGTGGGGACTCATCGTGCCGGCCCCCTTCTCCGTGTCGTAGGGCTGGAGGAGCAGGCAGCCCTGCTCGGCCCAGAAGTGATTGAGGGTGGCGATGATGTCCTGGAAGTTCACGGGCCACAATCGGATTGAAACAACTTTAGTGAGTGGACCGATTCAATCCCCCCACTTGGCCAGGTATTCGGGGTAGCAACGCCGCCATTCATCTCCAAAACCTGCCTCACTCTGATGGGTCAGGGCGATCGGCTAGGTACCAAGACGCAATCCCAGCGATCGCGCAGTGCGGCAAAAGTCCAAGTCGAAAAAATGGAAACGAAACCGGGGATCAAAGCGAAGGCCTGTGCGTGCAATGGTACTGAGGCGAACCGCCATCAACACACCATCCAGCAACTCACACGACTGATGCCATGGGCCGAAGAAACTGATCTCGCCACAGGGATTATTGCCACCGTGGCAGATCATGCCACTCATTGCACGAAGAGGGATATCGGGGTTTGAATTCAGATCGAACCAGGAGAGCTGACCAGCGACTCGGCCAACACTTCCAGCCACGCTAATGAGATCAAACTGACCCAAATCCGACAAGAGATGTTCGCCAATTTGGGCATCATCTAGCCAAATATCGTCATAAACAAGAACAAGAATTTTATCATGAGTCTGCTCACCTACCAACAAAGGCCCAGCTGCAAGTCGAGCATCAATCGCGGCATTAAAGACCTCGGGCAAGCCGCGAGAATTCAGGAACTCGACAACGCTTCGATAGACTATATCAAGCTCCGTCTCGCTTGTTGGCCTGCAAGCCTTGATCGACATCAACCGATCAAGAGAAAGTCCAAGGGTGGAACATGTGGTGAAGAGATCTTCCGGCTAGCGATTAGCGGAAATCAAAGTAATCAGAGCTGAACTGGTCCTATGTGGGCGAAGCGTCTCGGAAGGTCAAGAAACAGCCCGCCGATGGCGGGCTAGCAATGAAAGGCAACAATTCAGCGAGGAATACGAATCTTCTGGCCGGGATAAATGAGATCAGGGTTCTCGATCACCTCGCGGTTGGCCTCGAAGATCTCCTGATAGCGGGCGCCGTTGCCGTAGGCGCGCTCGGCGATGCCCCAGAGGGTGTCACCCGACTGGATCAACACGAATTCGGCCTCCTTGCCACCGGCGCCGGCCAGGGCAGCGGCCTCCACCTTGCCCACGCCCTCCACGTTGCCGGCCAGAAGCACGGCCTTTTCATAGGCGGCCTGGTCCTTGGCGGTGCCGCTGATCACGGCGGTGTCGCCGTCGATCGCCACATTCAGGCCACTGATGCCGGGGTTGTTGGCCTCGATGTGCTTCTTGAGTTTCTCGGCGGCTTTGTCCTCGCCGCGGTTGAACACCTTTTTGCCGATGTTGGCGGCGAAGTCGAAAAGTGGAACGCCCATGATCGATGGGAAACGACGCTTCAGCCTATGCGGGCTGCCTGAAATGGCCAGCCGCCCTCAGGCCACCAGCTCCAGCAGGCCCATCAGGCCGGCCGCCAGGGGCCGGTGCCGCACCCGCCGGAAGCCGGCGCCCCAAGCCAGGGCTTCCTGCTCCGGCCCGGTGGGGAACTGCCGCAGACTCGCCTCCAGGTAGGCGTACTGCTCCGGCAAGCCGAAGGCCCTGGCAGCAGGCACCACCAGCTGCCTCAGGTAAACACGCTGAAAAGCGGCCAGCTGACTGGCTGCGACCAGCCCGGGAGACCCCTCCGGCCGGTTGAAATCGAGCACGGCAGCTCGCCCGCCCGGGCGCAGCAGCCGGTGCAGTTCCCGCAGGCCCGCCGCCGGATCGGCCAGGTTGCGCAGGCCGTAGGCCATGGCGGCCCCATCAGCCCAGCCATCCCCCAGGCCCGTGGCCAGGGCATCGGCGCTGCGAAAGCTGAGGGGCAACCAGGGCCGTTCGGCTGCCCGGCGACGGGCTTCGGTGAGGGGCGCCTCGGCCACATCGAGCCCGAGCACCGTGCCGGAGGGTCGCACCCGCTCGGCCAGCAGCAGGGCTAGGTCACCGGTGCCACAGCAGAGATCCAGAAGCCGCTGGCCAGGGGAAGGCCCCATCCAGGCGATCGCCTGCCGCTTCCAGAAACGATGCAGTCCGAAGCTGAGCAGGTCGTTGAGCAGGTCGTAGCGGGGGGCGATCGCCTCGAACAGATCGCGCACCGCGGCGGGATCGCCGGGCTTCATCCGGGAGAAACGGGGCGGGATTGGGGCGACCCCTCCCAGGGGAGAACGATGGCATCAAGGCTCACACCGCTCTCCAACTGGGGAATCGGTGACCCCAGGCCGCGGGCCTCGAGCCGGTTCGCACCGGTGAGGGTGAGCACCATCACGGTGGCCAGACCGACGGCGGCGGAGCACACCATGCAGCCGGCAAGCATCATTGAAAATTCTCGCCGATCATTAGCGGCCTGCATGAGGTGCAGGGCCCAGGCCACGAGGGCCACGACCGCGACCATCATGACAATGGCGAAGAGCGTGAGGAGCGGAGCGGGAAGCACGACCAGGGAGGACAAGGGGGCGCGGTCGACCGAAACATCCATATTTCCTAATGTAACGAGATCGCTGGGGCTGGCGGGGCCAGCAAGGGCCGCAGGGGCAATCCGCGCTGGAGCAGATCCGTTTTGATCGCCTCCACGGTGAGCAGCCCGTCATGGAGCAGGGAGGCGAGCAGGGCGGCGGAGGCCTTCCCTTCCCCGAAGGCCTGGGCGATGTGGTCGATGCAGCCTGCGCCTCCCGAAGCGATCACCGGCACCTCCACCGCTTCGGCCACCGCCCGGGTGAGCGGCAGGTCGTAGCCGGCCTGGGTGCCATCGCCATCCATGGAGGTGAGCAGGATCTCGCCGGCGCCCAGCGCCACCACCCGCCGTGCCCAAGCCACCGCATCGAGGCCAGTGTTCTCGCGTCCCCCCTTCACATAAACGTCCCAGCCCTCACCCCGGGAAGCCGCCGCCTCGCCGTTGCGCCGCCGGGCGTCGATGGCCACCACGATGCATTGACAGCCGAAGCGTTCGGCCCCGCGGCTCACCAGATCGGGGTCGCGCACTGCCGAGGAATTGAGGCTCACCTTGTCGGCTCCGGCGCGAAGCAATCCGGTGATGCCCTCCACGCTGCTGATGCCGCCACCCACGGTGAAGGGAATCGTCACCGCCTCGGCGGTGCGACGCACCAGGTCCACCAGGGTGGAGCGGCCCTGGTGGCTGGCGGCGATATCCAGGAACACGAGTTCATCCGCACCGGAGGCGGAGTAGCGGCAGGCGAGTTCCACTGGATCGCCGGCGTCGCGCAGGCCCACGAAGTTGATCCCCTTCACAACCCGGCCCTCGGCCACGTCAAGACAGGGAATGATGCGCCTGGCAACCATCGCTCCGGCGACCCGAGCCCTTGGGCTTCAACAATGGCAGAACACCCTGTGGGGCTCCCCTGTCCAGGCTTCGGAGTGAAGGGACCAATCCGGCTTCCCTGTTAGGGTTGCATCACTTTTGCAATGCCGGGCGCCATGGCCGAAGCCGCCATCTCCATCGGTACGAAAGTGCGGGTGACCCGGGTTCGGGACCGCATTCCCGCCGGGCTGGTCGCCTCTCTCAAGGCCGATCCCACCGGAACGGTGACGGGCTACCGCATGACCGACGGCACCGGTGTGGGTGTGGTGGTGGAACTGGCTGACGGCACCACCAGTTGGTTCTTCGACGACGAGATCATTGCCGCCTGAGCCGGCCCCCTACCCCGGCCGCCCAGCCCTGCCACCGTGAGCGACAGCCCCTCTCCCGCCCCGCCGAACGCCTCTGAAGGCAGCGCCACCCGCCAGATGCTCGGGATGAAGGGGGCGAGCAGCACGACCACCCTCTGGAAGATCCGGCTGCAGCTGATGAAGCCGGTCACCTGGATCCCGCTGATCTGGGGAGTGCTGTGCGGAGCGGCCGCTTCGGGCCATTTTCAGTGGCGTCTGCCGGATGTGCTCGCCTCCCTGGCCTGCATGGTGATGAGCGGTCCCCTGCTAGCCGGCTACACCCAGACCCTCAACGATTACTACGACCGCGAGATCGACGCGATCAACGAGCCTTATCGGCCGATCCCCTCGGGCGCCATTCCCCTCAAGCAGGTGAAGGCGCAGATCTGGGTGCTGCTGATCAGCGGTCTGGCCGTGGCCTGGGGTCTCGACCTGTGGGCCGGCCACACCACCCCGGTGCTGCTGCTGCTCGCCCTCGGGGGCTCCTTCGTGAGCTACATCTATTCAGCTCCACCCCTGAAGCTCAAACAGAACGGCTGGCTCGGCAACTATGCCCTCGGTGCCAGCTACATCGCCCTGCCCTGGTGGGCCGGCCAGGCTCTCTTCGGCCAGCTCACCTGGACCACCGCCCTGCTCACCCTTGCCTACAGCCTGGCCGGGCTCGGTATCGCCGTGGTGAACGACTTCAAGAGCGTCGAAGGCGACAGGGCCCTCGGACTCCAATCCCTGCCGGTGGCCTTCGGCATCGAGAAGGCCAGCTGGATCAGTGCCGCCATGATCGATCTGTTCCAGCTGGCGATGGTGGCGGTACTCGTGGCAATCGGCCAGCACTTCGCCGCCGTGCTCCTGGTGCTGTTGATCGTCCCCCAGATCACGTTTCAGGACATCTGGCTGCTGCGTGATCCCGTGGCCTTTGATGTGAAGTACCAGGCGAGCGCCCAACCCTTCCTCGTGCTTGGGATGCTGGTGACCGCCCTGGCCATCGGCCACAGCGGCCTTAGCCAGCTTGCGGTGACGCCGCCCATCCCGCTTTGACCCAGCTGCGAGCACCCCGGCAGTCCAGGAGTACCGCCCAGGTAAGCTCCCGGAAACATCGCTCTCAGAGAGCCCGACGCCTTCTGCTGCCTGGTCTGCTGGCCGCCGGCTTGGGGGTAGGGGCGGCCTTCGGCCAGACCGCCCTTGTGGCCGGCATCGACTCCCTGCTGCCCGATGCTCGGCGGCTGAGTGGCTACAACCGGCCCGGCACCCTCACCGTGCTGGATGCCAATGGGGCCGTGCTGTTCAAGGACGGACCGGCGACGCGGGACCGGCTGCCGAGCGGCAAGATGCCGAAACTGATCGAGAAGGCCTTCGTGGCCGCTGAGGATCGGCGCTTCTACCAGCACGGCGGCGTGGACACCGTGGGCATTGTCCGCGCGATGGTGCGCAACCTGAAAGAGCGTTCGGTGGAGGAGGGGGCCAGCACCATCACCCAGCAGCTGGCCCGCACCGTCTACCTCGACCAGGACCGCACCCTCTGGCGCAAGATCAAGGAGGCCGCCCTCGCCAGCAAGATTGAGCGCCAGCTCAGCAAGCAGCAGATCCTTGAGCAATACCTCAACTTCGTGTATCTCGGCTCCAGCGCCTACGGCGTGGCCGACGCCGCCTGGGTGTATTTCTCCAAGACCCCCGATCAACTCACCCTCCCGGAGGCCGCCATGATCGCCGGCCTGCCACCGGCCCCCTCGGTGTACTCGCCGCTGATCAATCCCGACCTGGCCCTCAAGCGTCGCGCCATCGTGCTGCGGAGAATGCGGGAGGCGGGCTTCATCGATGATGCCCAGCTGGATCGGGCCCAGGCCGCGCCCCTTGCCCTGAAGCCGGCCGAACCGAAGTATTACGCCAATCCGGCGCCCTGGTTCATCAGCTGGATGGAACAGCAGCTGCCCAAGGTGCTCAGCAAGGAAGAACTCGAAGTGGGTGGTCTCACGATCCGCACCGGCCTCAACAAGGCCTGGCAGGAGCGGGCCCAGTTCGTTGTGAACCAGGTGGCCGGCGGGGGTGGCCTGCAGGGTGCACTGGTGTCGATGGAGCCCGGCACGGGCCTGGTGCGGGCGATGGTGGGCGGCACCGACTGGCAAAAGAGCCAGTTCAACCGCGCCACCCAGGCGGTGCGATCCCCCGGTTCCACCTTCAAGCTGTTTGCCTACACGGCGGCCATCCAATTCGGCATGCGCCCGGAGGACTCCGTGACCTCCCGGGAGCGCTGCTACCGCGATGGCTACAAGCGCTTCTGCATCCCTGGCTCAGGCACGAGCATGTCGATGCTCAGTGCCCTCACCAACTCGATCAACCCCGCCGCCGTGGGGCTGGCCGAGAAAGTGGGCTATCCCCGGGTGATCGGTGTGGCCCGCCAGCTGGGCATCACCGGCGAGATCGGCGAATACCCCGCCATGGTGCTCGGCTCCAATGAGAAGACGATGTTGGAGATGGTGGCCGCCTACGCCGCCATCAACAATCGAGGGGTCTATGTGGAGCCCACAGCCTTCGATGAGATCTATGGGCCCGATGGCGAACTGCTCTGGAGCCGCCGCGTCGATGCCAAACCGCCGCGCCGGGCGGTGCCCAGTGATGTGGCCGACACGGTGATGTGGATGCTGCAGAACGTGGTGAATGCCGGCACCGGCCGCCCCGCCAGCCTCCCCGACCGCGCCGCTGCCGGCAAGACGGGCACCGCCGAGGGTGCCCGCGACCTCTGGTACATCGGCTCGATTCCCCAGCTCACTACGGCGATCTGGTTCGGCTACGACGAAAACTGGAAGACGGGCAGCAGCAGCGCCACGGCGGCAGCCACCTGGTATAGCTACATGCTCGGGCTGCTCAAGGACATCCCGGTCCAGAGCTTCCCACCCAGGCCGGTGCTCACCGGCTCCTTCATCCCTTACGTTCCGCCCAAGAGCCCGACAAGCGGCAAGGTTCCCCCCACGGAGGTGGGCCCTAGCGGCCGCAGCTGGCAGACCACTGTGGATGATCTGGATCGCGGCCGCTCCCGCTGGGCTGACAACACCGAGGACAGAGATCCCACCAGCCAGGAGGGCCGCTGGACTCCCCCCGAGCCCGAGAAGGAGCGCCCCCGCTGGGAAGCGCCGGTCCAACCCCGCCAATGGGAAACCCCACGGCGCAGCGCCGAATCCGCTCCTGCAGCGGCACCGCCCCAGGCTGCTCCAGCTCCTGCAGTGGCCCCATCACCTGTCGAGGCACCACCGCCTGGGCCGCCCAGCCCGCCGCCGCCCCTGCCACCGTCAGCGGCCGGGCCTGCCCCGAGCCTGCCGGTGCCCCCACCCCCGCCGGTGCCTGCCGCTACACCCCGTTGAGGGTCGGGGCCGCAAGACGGGCGGCATAGAAACCGTCGCCGCCCCCCTCACCAGGCCAGCACAGCTGTTCCTGCACGAGTTGCCAGGTGGGATGGCTTTGGAGGAAAGCGTCGATCCGCCCCCGGTTCTCCTGGGGATGCACCGTGCAGGTGGCGTACACCACCCGACCCCCGGGACGCAGCAAGGGGGCGATCGCCTCCAGCAGACGGCTCTGCACAGGCAGGAGCTCCTCGATCAAGGCCGGCGTGACCCGCCAGCGGGCATCGGCATGGCGGGCCAGCGTGCCCAGGCCTGAACAGGGCGCATCCAGCAGGATGGCGTCGAAGTGGCCGACCCAGTCGGGCCGCAGGGTCTCCAGATCGCCGGCATCCGCCGCGAGACAACCGATGCCCTTGAGCTGCCCCAGCCGCTCGGCGTTGGCCCGTACCCGGCGCAAGCGGGCCTCGGAGCGATCCACCGCCCAGAGCTCCCCCTGGCCCCGCAGGCATTCGGCGATCTGGGTGGACTTGCCACCCGGCGCGGCGCAGGCATCGAGGATCCGCTCCCCAGGCCTAGGGGCCAGGAGGGGCACCACGGTCTGGGCATGGCGATCCTGCACGCACCAGTGGCCTTCCCGGAAGCCGGGCAGGGCGCGGAGATCCCCGGAACGGCCCGGCAGCGTCAACGCCAGGGGCTGATCCGGCAGCGGTTCGGCGGTCACCCCTGCCGCGGCGAAGGCCGCCTGCTGGGTGGCCCGGTCGGTGCGGCAGGGGTTGATCCGCAGGTCGAGAGGGGGCGCCGTGGCAGCGGCCCGAGCGAAGGCCTCGGCCGCCTCCGCCGGCAGCCAACCGAGCAGGGCCGTGGCCAACCAGGGGGGGAGCGAATGGCACAGCCCCAGGCGCTCGGCGGGGTCGGTGGGCAGGATGAGGCCATCCCAGGGCGCCAGGGGGCCGGCTAAGGCCTCCCGCCGCCGCAGCACCGCCCGGAGGATGGCATTCACTGTGGGAGCCAGCCGGGCCAGTCCGATGCGCCGCGCCAGGGCGACGCTGGTGCTCACGGCCGCCGACACGGGCACCCGCTCGCTGAAGAGGATCTGGTAGAGGCCCACATGGAGCAGCCAGCGCAGGGGTGGGGGCTGGCGCTCGGCGACCATCCGGGCATGGGCGTTGATCCAGGCATCCAGCAGGCGCCGTTGGCGAATGGCGCCATAGGCCAACTCGGTCACCAGCCCCCGGTCCAGGGGCGAGAGCGATCCCTGGGCCAGCTCCCGCTCCAGCGCCGCATCGGCATAGGCACCAGCAGCCACCGCCTGAAGCACCCGCCAGGCGCGATGGCGCGATTCGAGGCCCGGGACATCGGGGCCCAGCCCATCCGCTTTCGCCATCAGAACACAAGAGGCAGGGGTGGATCCCAGCGGAAGCAGGCCAGGGAAACCCGGCCCCGCGCATCCACGGGAATGCCCTCGGCAACCAGCAGATCCCGCTGGATCCAGTCACTCCCCTCGCGACTGGGGGTCATGCTGATGCAGCCGCGGGCATTCACCACCCGGTGCCAAGGGATGGCGGAGGGAAGCGGCAGTCGCCGCAGGGCCCAGCCCACCTGGCGGGCCCGCCCCCAGGCCCCGAGAAGCTCGGCCACCTGGCCGTAGGTGGCCAGGCGGGCCCTGGGAATCCGGGCCACCAGCCGCCAGACCCGCTGATCCCACGGCCCAACCGGCAAACCGCCCGCGTCCGGTCGCCCTAGAGCAGGAGGGGCATCACCCCAGGGTTGCGTCAGGCCCCCGCCATCCAGCAGCCAAGATTCCAAACCGATCACTCCCAGGTGGACCAGGTTTCAGGCCGGGGACTTGCCCCCAGCACACAATCCTGCATCCCATGGCGCTGCGGTGGTGCCGCGCTGGCGGTAACTTGACGCCACTGACCAGGGTTGAGCCCTACCGGACGAGGCGCCGCCGCCCAGGCCGACTCCCTTCCACCTGCTGACCAACTTCGCCTCCTGGCCCTGATGAGCTCCGCCGAAGGTCCGGCCCCAGCCGCTATCAGTGGCGAATCGAAGCCAGAATCCGGCGCCCCAGCCGCGGTGATTCCCGAGAACACCCGCTTTGCCCTCTCCCAGGCCGACCGCCTGGCCAATCTGGCCAGCGGGGCAGCCACCACCTTCCTGATCGGGGGGGTGGCGGCCGTGGTGCTGGCCCTGTTTCCTCTCAGGCTGGCCGACCGGCAATGGCAGCTGGGGGTGCTGAACAATCTGGTGGCCAATGGCAGCTGGATCCTGGTCGGATTGGTGCTGCTGCATCTAGCCAGCATGCTGCAGCCGATGAATCGAGCGCTGAGCCAGCGGCTGATGCTGTGGCGGCGCCTGGCGGCCCTGGCCGCTGTGGGCTACCTGCTGATCGTTCCGCTGCAGGTGGCGATCACCTGGATCGGGGTGGATGCCTCGCGCAACACGCGCGAACGGGTGATCAGCAAAAGCGAGACCCAGCTGAGGTCTTACCGCGAGGCCCTGATGGGCGCCGCCAATCTCACCGATCTGAAGGCCCGCTTGGGGGCGATCCCGGGCGCCCCGCCCCTTCCTGAGCAGGCCTCCCTGGTTCCCTACCAAGTGGTGAGGGAGCGGCTGCTTGAGCAACTCGAGCAGGCCGAAACCCGATTCCGCCAGCAGGTGCAGACCGTCCGGCCGGGCCCCAGCGCTCTTCAGCTGTGGGGTCAAATCGCGCGCGGAGCCGTGGCCAGCCTGATGCTTGCCTTGGGCTTCGCCAGTGGCGCTGAGGGACTGTTCGGCCAGGCCTCCCTGCTGGAATCGCTCAAACTGCTGCTTCGCAGAGCCAGCAACAAGCCCGCCAAGGGCCGTCGTCTCAAGGGACTCCCCAATCCGTTTCAGTGGATCAAACAACGGCTCAATCTGCCCAAACGCAGCGCCATCCGGCCGATCTCGAAACCGCAAAAGCTGGCCAGATTCCGCCCCCTGCAGCTGAAGATCCACCGCCAGTGGCAGTCCTGGCGCAAGCGGTTCCGGCGCAAGAAGAAAGGATCATCCCGCCAGCGGAACCGGGTACCTCACTGAGCTGGCGAGGCCCTTCGCTATGCCCCTGCTGCCTCGCCGATACCAGCGCCTCCGCAGCGTGCTCGACCGGCGCATGGCGAACCTCACGGTGCTGCTGGAGCAGGTGGATAAACCCCATAACCTCTCGGCGATCCTGCGCACCTGTGATGCGGTGGGGGTGCTCGAGGCCCACGCCGTTTGCCTGAAGGGGCGGATGCCCACCTTCAATGACACCGCCCTGGGCAGCCAGAAGTGGGTGCCGCTGCATGTGCATCCCGATTCGGCCACAGTCCTGGCCCAGCTGCGCGACCAGGGCTTCCTGATCTACGGCACCCACCTGGCCCAGGAGGCCGTGGATTATCGCCAGTGCGACTTCACTGGCCCCACCGCCTTCGTGCTGGGTGCCGAAAAATGGGGGCTCAGTGAGTCCACGGCCGCCCTGGTGGACCAGGCGATCTTCATCCCGATGCAGGGCATGGTGCAGTCGCTGAATGTGTCGGTGGCCACGGCCACCCTGCTGTTCGAGGCGGTGCGGCAGCGGCAGCTAGCCGGGCTGCTGCCCGAGCACGGCGAGGGACTGCCGCCCGGGCTTTACAACAAGCTGCTGTTCGAATGGGCCTACCCCCAGGTGGCCGCCTGGTGCCGCCGTGAAGGGCGGCCCTATCCAGCTCTGGATGGGGCGGGGGCGATCAGCGAAGAGCTGCCGCGGAGCCTGCGGCTGCGGTGCTGAACGCTGCTGGCTGTAGCGCTTCCGGCAATCGGCATGGAAGCCCATCAAACCGGCGGCCACAGACAACTCTCTGGTTGCTCGGCAATCACCGTTCCACAGAGATAGGGGTGGCCGATGACGAATCCTGCATGGATACACCAAAAAATGGTTGCCTCAGTATCAATTCAGTATCCTCAAAATGACGGAGTCCCGCCTCTGCAGCGCCAGCAGGGCATGCAGGCAGCGCAGCGGATCGAAGATGTCATCGGCATCAAGGCAGGTGAAAAACGGCGCCGTGACCTCCTGAAAAGCCCGGTTGCGGCACAGCCCCACACCGCGATTCCGCTCCAGCAGCAACACCGAAACCCGCCAATGGGAGTCCTCGGCGTCGGCCTCAAGCTCAGCTACCACCACCTCCTCCACCAGCTGGTGATCCTCAACACGGCCATCCACGCTGATCATGCAGTCGATTGCCACCCCCACTGGCCGCGCAGGTTGGCGAGGGCCGCCTTCAGCAGATCGCGGCGGGGAAGATACACCGGCATCACCACAGCGATGCGGGGGCGGCCCTTGAGGTGGGGTAGCGCCTCCCCACTCGCCAAGAGGGCCGCGAGTTCGGCATAGAGGGGAAACGAAAGCCCCCGCAGAAACGACCAGCGACTGGAATCAAAATCGGGCAGCCGAAGCGAGATCTGTTCGAGCTCGGGAGTCTCCATCCAGGGAAGCGAGCCCAGGGAATCGACTAAACCCCCCGATCCTGTCGAGATGGGCGAGCTGCTCGGGATTCATGGTCACGATCAGGCAAGCCACTTGCAATACGGCTGCCATAGCTCACAATAGGCCCAGAACTTAACCTTCCGGCTCAAAGCACCTTGTATGGCAACATCGGTTAACCTCATTTCTTTGCGTGTCCTCCATCCTTGACTCGATGACTGCAACCAAAATCCTCACCATGGATGATGCCATCAAGGTGGTAGTCATCGACTCGCTGGAGCAGATCACGACCTATGTGCTGGAGGAGCAGCTGGATTGGTTTGAGGACGAACTCAATGCCGTGCGCAAAATCCTCAAGCCCGGACAGACTGTGCTGGATATTGGAGCCAACTTAGGGATGTACGCTCTTTCCATGGCCAGGGTCGTGGGCCGGGAAGGGCGGGTGATCGCTTTTGAGCCTGCCAGCGGCACTGCCTCCTTGCTGCAACAGAGTGCTGATCTGAATGGCTTCAGTCAAATTGAGGTGGATGCCAGGGGTGTGGGAGTCCGCAGCGGCACAGCCCGCATCACGCTGGATTTGAACCCGGAGTTGAATCGGATTGAGGACATGATCTCAGACCCGGATGCCACCGATGGTTTCGAAACAATCATCCTGACGAGCCTGGATGATTGGGCTGCTGAGCACGGCCCATGCACGGAGATCAGTTTGATCAAGATCGATGCTGAGGGCCAGGAGCTGAACGTGATAGCCGGTGCACACAAACTGCTCCATGCTCATTCACCGTTGATTCTTTATGAGATCAAGCATGGCGAGAATGTCAACACCGAGCTCGTGGATGCGTTTGCTGACTTGGGCTATGCAAGTTACTGCCTTGCACCGGGACCTCTTTTGCTGATGCCTTGGAATGCAGACCTACTGGATGGATTCACTTTAAACATATTCTGTTGCAAAGCAGATACAGCCAAGCAAATGGAGCAGGACGGGATACTGGCTAAACACTGGTCATCCCAAGTACCGCTTCAACCCGCCGAACACGAAAAGTGGACATCCCGTCTGGTGGATCTGCCCTATGTGAGGTGTCTCCGCCAGAGCTGGACCGATCGGAACATCGAGCGTGGATCCGAACCTGCAGAACGAGCCCTTGCCTTACACGCCCTCAGTACTGATGCTCGGCAACCCCCTTCAAGACGCATCCAAGCTCTGGCGGAAAGCGTGGAGCTCCTGAAGGAACTTTGCAGCACCTATCAAGGTCCCATTCATCTGGCCTCCCTGGCCCGATGTGCGCGGGAGATAGGCCAACGTGATCTGGCATGCGAAGCACTGAGGAGCCTGATCCAGGCTATTCCTTACATGGAAGATGTTGATTTTGCACAGCCCTTCCTTGCTCCGTGCAAGCGTTTTGACACCCTCTCGCCCAATGATTCTATCCAAAGATGGCTGATGGCTGCAGCAATAGAAGCCCATGAAATGGCGAGCAATTATTCAAGTTTCTTCACTCAATTCAAGCAACGGGATCTGCTGCAATTTGCATTGAGCCTGGGATTCGACAGTCCACCGCTCCAGCGCCGGCTTGACCTGATCAACCGGCGCTTCTCACCATCCACGGATGCCTCATGAACTGCGCTGCGTATCGCCGCTCAGCCACTGTTCCAGGCCCTCCCCCAGAAACGAAAGCCCCAGCACCAGCACAAACATGGCCAACCCTGGATAGAGGGCAGTCCACCAGATGCCCGTGGGCACCGCCGTGAGCGCCTGCTGAAGATCGCCGCCCCATTCGGGAATGGTTTCCGGCAGGCCCAGGCCGAGGAAGCCCAGACCGCCCAGCACCAGCACCGCATCGGCGGCGTTGAGGGTGAGCAGCACCGGCACCGAGGTGATCACATTGCGCAGCAGGTAGCGCCGCAGGATCCAAAGGGGGCCCGCCCCGAGCGAGCGGGCCGCCTCCACGAACAGTTCGGCCTTCACCTGGGCACTCTGGTTGCGCACCACCCGGAAGTACTGGGGCACATACACCACGCACAGGGCGGCTGCCGCATTGGGCAGCCCGCGCCCCAGCAGAAAAGCCAGCACCACCGAGAGCAGCAGCACCGGCAGTGTGTACAGCGTATCCATCAGCAGCACCAGCACCCGGTCCACCCAGCCGCCGAGATAGCCGCTCACCATGCCGAGGGGAACCCCGATCAGCAGGGCCAGCACCAGGGCGATCGCCACCACCTGCAGGGCTACGCCGCTGCCGGCCAGGGTGCGCACGCACACATCCCGCCCCAGCCGATCCGTGCCGCACCAGTGGGCCGGCGAAGGTGGTGCATAGATGGGATTGGCCAGGCCGGCATTGGGATCAGCCAGCACACCCAGATGAATCAGCAGCGGCGTGAGCAGGGCCACCAGCCCGTAGGCGAGCACGATGGCCACCCCCCAGCGGGCCATCTGCGCCGAGAGGGTAACCCTTCTGGCGGAGGCTAGGAAAGGCAGCACCGGAGATCAGGAATGGAAAATACAGTGTCGAACCATACACTCTTAAACAAGGCGCGATCAGTCAGGGGATGCGGCTCCGTGCTCGGCGTGCATCATCACGTAGAGATCAGCGGCCCGACCACAAAGCCCGTCAAAGGCGTGGAACTGAAATCCAGAGGCACGCAAAAAGATATCAACATCAGCAAACATCGGCTGATCCCGATAAAGAGGCACAAACTCCACCTCCGCCTGAACTAACAAGACTTCAGGCAAAATCCGAGTCGCATTCTGCAACACCGCCAGTTCGGCACCCTGCACATCGATCTTGATGAAGTCAACGTCGCGGATTTCCGGCATATCATCCAGTCGCACGGTCATCACTGGCTCGGTGGAGACCAGCCGCACCAGCTCGTCTAGATTGTTGAATTTTTCCAGCAGGGGAGTGTTGGGCTCGAAGAGAGATCCCGTCAGGGTCCAATTGGTTTGATGAAATGTGGCCGGCCCACCCGCACCAACGAAATGAGGATAGAAAACATGAGAGTTACCGTATCTTCGCTGCAGCTTCTCGCATTCTGCTTGATCTGGTTCAAAACCCGAAATCCTGGCCCTACCAGCATCGACAAGTGCTTGGTAGGGGGGGTCATCAAGGAAGGCGGCACCGACATCTAAGACATGTAGTTTATCTCCAGCCGGCATGAGGTCAGCCAAGCTCCAGATCATCAGTATCCCTTCGCATTGGCTGATCATCACCCATCTGTTGTTGGTTTACAAGTACCACCCACTCCAGATCCCTGCCCCACCCGTTGGCCAGCATGGGCACGTCAGCCAGGCCTGAAGCCGAAGGCTGCAACAGTTTGCGTCGCCCGTAATCTGGATTGGCGATCCTCCCCACTGCGGGAGTCAACGCCAGAGAGAGAGTGTCCCCACCGTTGGCCCCGAACCCCGTCCCCACCCAGCCCCCTCGCAGCACGCCCCTGGAGGTGGTGATCGTCGACGACGATCCCCGGCTGCGCCTGTTCCTCTGCGGTGAGCTGGAGGTGGAAGGCTACGGGGTGCGGGAGGCCGCCGATGGCCAGAGTGCCTTGATCGCCCTGCGCGAGAACCCCGGCGACCTGATACTGCTCGACTGGCAGTTGCCTGATTTCAGCGGCGTGGAGGTGTGCCGCCGGATCCGGGCCAGCGGCATCATCACCCCGATCGTGATGCTCACCGGCCGGGATGGGGTGCAGGAGCGGGTGGAGGCCCTCGATTCGGGCGCCGACGACTTCATGCTCAAGCCCTTCTCCGTTGAGGAGCTGCTGGCCCGGCTGCGGGCCCACCTGCGCCGCAGCTCTTACAGCCAGGAGGAGGACAACGGCGAACGCTTGATCTACGCCGATCTGATCCTCGACATGGCCACCCGGGAGGTGAGCCGTGCCGGTGCGCCCATCAACCTATCGGTGAGGGAATTTGAGCTGCTCAGACACCTGCTGGAATCACCCGGCCGGGTTCTCGAGCGGCAGGCCATCCTGCGGGCCGTGTGGGGGGAGAACCACTGCGGTGATCACAACCTCTTGGATGTCTACGTGCGCTATTTGCGCCGCAAACTCGAGCAGGCCGGTCGACCCACCCTGATCCAGACGGTGCGCGGCGTTGGGTTCATGCTGCGGGTGGGTGATGTGCGTGGCTGACACCAACGTCAACCTCGTTTCTCCCCGCTCTGTGGCGATTGTGGATGACGATGTGAGGATCCGCACCCTGCTGCGGCTCGAATTGGAGGATCTGGGCGCTCTGGTGGTTTGCTTCAGCTCGGCCGAGGAGGCCCTCGATGGCATCCGCAACGACAGCGTCGATCTGGTGTTGTTGGATGTGGGCCTGCCGGAGATGGATGGCATCACCTGCCTGCAGCTGCTGCGCCAACAGGGGCTGGCCACCAAGGTGCTGCTGATGAGCGGCCACTGGGATCCCCTCGATGAGCAGGAGGTGAGGGCCGCCGGAGCCGATGGCTACGTGGTCAAGACTGGGCTTCCTGCACTGCTCGCGGAGCTGATGGAACAGGCTCCCTGAGCTTCTGCGCCGGGCCAGAGGCCGCGGGCAACAGCAACTGGAAATCAGCCCCTCCCCCGGGAGCATCGCCGATCTCCACCCGTCCCCCCATGGCCTGCATCAGGGTGTCCACCACCGCCAGGCCGATCCCGCTGCCGGGCACATCACCGGTGCTTCTTCCCCGCTGGAAACGCTTTAGCAGGCGGGCCCGGTCCTCTGCCGGCACGCCAGGCCCCTGGTCGCGCACGTGCACCACCACCCCATCGCCGCAGCGGTCCCAGGCCAGGTGCACCAGGCCGGTGGGTGGGCTGTACTTGAGAGCATTTTCGATCAGATTGAGCAGGCACTGCTCGAGGCGCTCCGGATCCCCCACCGCGTGCACGCCATGCTCACGCTGCGCCGATTCCGGCTCCAAAGTCAGCCGGCCGGCGGCCACGGGCCGCAGGCGGTCGACCACCTGAAGGCACGCGCTGCCCACATCGAACGGTTGGCGCCGCAGGGTCAGCTGACCGTAGTCGCTGCGGGCGATATCGAGCAGATCGCTCACCATACGGCCCATCCGGGCCGCTTCCTCCTCAATCAGATGGAGCTGTTCCCGCTCCGCAGTGCTGAGGTGGAGGCCCCGGCGCCGCAGGCGGGCCGCATAGCCGGCCACCAGGGTGATCGGCGTGCGCAATTCATGGCTCACGGCATTCACGAAGGCCCGCTGCCTCTCCCACGACACCGCCAGGCGATCCAGCAGATCGTTGAAGGTGCCGGCGATCCGCTGCAATTCCCGGGGCTGGGGGGCCAGGGGTAGGCGATTGCGGCCGAGGGTTTCGGTTTCGATCTGCTCAAGGCGATCACTGAGCTCCTCCAGGGGGCGGAGTCCGGCTTTCAGCACCGGCCTCAGCAGGGCAGAGCTCACCAGGGTGGAGATTCCCGCGAACACCAGCAGCAGCAGGGAGTTGCGCTGCTGCCTGCGGATGTCGAGGGTCACATCCTGAAACAGATGCAGGGAGACCCCATCCTGACTGGGTCCCACGGGCATGGTGCTCGAGAGATACCGGTGGCCCTGATAAAGCCAGGGGCCAGCCACCGGCAGGTTCCGCTGTTGGCGCCGCACCAGCACCAGGGGGGGCAGCTGATGACTGCGGTCCATGGCGCGGAACAGGGGCCGGCTGCGACCGGAGGCCTCGACCCAGGCATTCACCCCGCTCAAGGAGGGATCCGCAGGCAGGACTCCCTCCTGTTCCACCAAGGCCCGCAATTGGCTGGCCACCTGCCGGTGGGCCTCCTTGCGGTCGAGGTCCGCCAGCCAGCCATAGGCGATCAGGAGCACCCCATAGCCCGCCAGAACCGCGATCACACTCGCTCCCAGCAACCACTGCCGCAGGGAGCCTTGGGGGCGGGCGAGCAGGGAAACGGGCAAGCCCAACACGGTCTCTCGTCAACCTAGTCGCAGCGGCCTGGCGACAGGCAGGCCGAGGGCCACGGCCGCCAAACCCGCCGAGTGAAAAAGTTCTGAGCGCTGGGTGAGAACCCCATTTGTGCTTCTGAAGGAATCGATGAGCGATTTCCCAGGCAGGGGTGAATCAAGCGGCAGCCACAGCGCCAATGGCGGGCAAAACCCAGCTGCTGCAAGGCATCCGAGGCGAAATCATGGGGGCTGCATGCCAACGTCTCCGCATCGGCAAGCCCGGATCTTCCACCTATAATCGGATGCGTAACCGTGTTCTAGGTTTCGTGCGCACCAAACTTCAACTCGAGCTGCTCCGCACCCTGCGCCAGCGCAAAGGCACCGCCAAGGGCTTCACCCTGATCGAACTGATGATCGTGGTGGCCATCATCGCCATTCTGTCCGCCGTGGCCCTTCCCGCGTTCCTCGGCACCCGGACGTCAGCCGAAGCCGGTTCTAAGGTCGGTGAAATCGTTGGCTTGGCCAAGGAGTGTGCTGTTTACCTCAACACAGGTGGTGCGTCGGGTAATGCTCCCGATGACTGCACTGTTGGAGTAGCCGCCTCCTTCTCCAAGTCCTGGAGCGGCACCGTGGCCAACCTGAAGTGCCTCACCGCTGCCCTATCTACCAACGCCACAAGCGCCACCGTCTCGGTTGCCACCGATGGAACCATGACTTGCGCCTTCGCCAACGGCAGCTGATCGCGGATTTCACTGAATCCCTCCCTTGGAAGCCCTCCGGCCCTAGTGCCGGGGGGTTCTTTTTCTGCCACGGAAATCAGACGCCGAGACCAGGGGCGCTGCGCATGGCCAGGAACGCCTGCTCCAGCTGGCGAGTTAGATCCAAGCCATCAAAGAGTGGGCTGGAGAGCACCCGGCGACGCAGCTCCGGCTTGGAAGCCCGCAGGGCAGGAAGATCGGCGCAGAGCCCGGCCACGATCGCGGCGAACTGCTCGGGTGTTTCGGCGATCCAGTCGGGCCTGCCCAGGCCCTTGAGGATGGAGGCACTCATGCGGGCCGCCGTGCAGCCCCCCCGGATCGCCACCAGCGGCACCCCCATCGCCAGGGTATCGAAGCCGGTGGTGGCACTGCTCCATGGGGTGGTGTCCAGGGCCACGTCTAGCCGGTTGTAGGCGGCCATGTGGTTCACCCAGCCGCCGATATAGCCCAGAAAGCTGATCCGCTCGGGGGCCACCCCATGGCCGGCCAGGGTGAGCACAATGCGCTCGCGAGTTTCAGCATCCGCCACGGAGCGATCCTTCAGCACCAGCCGGCTGGAGGGCACGGCATGCAGGGCCGCGGCCCAGTAGCGCAGGGTCTCCTCCCTCACCTTGGCCAGCTGATTGAAGGATCCCAGCACGGCCACCGGATCCCGGCTCGCGCTGCAGGCAGGCGGCAGCGTGGAGTCGGGCTGGCGCGCCAGCCAAGGCCGTGGCAGGCGCCAGAGCCTCTCCACGAACTGAGGAGAAAATTCTTCCGGAACCGTTTCGGCATCACCGATGAACCAATCAATCGTGTCCAGCCCTGTTGTGGCGTGGTAGCCGATGTAATGGCACTGAACCGGGGCGCAGCGTTCAGCTAGCAGCTCGATCGCGGAATCGGCGGTGAAGCCGGAGGTTTCCACCAGGATGTCGAGCTGGCGGCTGCGGATCAGATCCCGGGCGCGGCCCATCTCCATGCCGTCCAGCAACCAATGCTGATCGGCGAGACCGGCCAGCTCCGAGGCGGTGGCATCGAAGCGTCGCGAGGCTGCGAACAATTCCACCGCAAAGTGCTCGCGATCGTGGTTTTCAAGGAACGAGAGCAGAAACGAGGCCACAACGTGATGGCCGATCTCCGCCGAGAGAAAACCGATCCTCAGCCGCTGATCGCGGCGCACCTCCGGTTGCTCACGCGATGGCAGCAACCCCTGGCGCAGGGAGAGCGAGGAAGCAGCCGTCGGCTTGGCCGAGATGGCGGCTGCCGTCGCCGAGGAATGAACCACAACATTGGACCGGCGACGCACCAAGGTCCAGAATCGCTGGCTGAGTTCTAAGGCCAGGGGAGCCAGCTGTTCCGAGCCAATCGAGCAGCTGAACAACTGAATCGCAAGGGCGTGGCAGCAGTCGGGGTCATCCACCAGCAAGCGGTTGAGCTCGGCCATCGCAGCATCAAGGAAACCCTGACTGCGTAGCGAATCCGCCATGTTGGCGCGGATTTCAAAATCCTTCGGCTCCTGCTCCAGGGCGGCGCGGAATTGGCGGATGGCTTCACCATGAACCCCCTGGCCGCTGTAGCAGATGCCCAACAGGTTGCGGGCCCGGATGTTGGCTGGATCGAGCGCGATGGCGCGCTGGTAGAGATCGATCGCCTGAGCGACCTCACCCAACTCCTGCAGGCACCAGCCCACGGCCACGAGGCCTGTTGCATCATCCGGGCGCATGGCCAGCAGGGGCAGCAGCACCATGAGGGAATGGTCGGCCTGACCGGCGCTCAGAAGGGCAAGACCCACCCCCATTCGCAACTCGGCATCCTCCGGGGCCCGCTCCAGGCATTCGCCGTAGGCCGCCTGGGCCGCCTCCAGCTTCCCCTGCAGGCGAAGCATTTCGCCAAGATGAAACAGAATCCCGCTCTCCTGGGCGGCCTCCACCGGCAACTGCCGCAACAACTGCTCACCCTCCTGGGGGTTGCCATGGTTGGCCAGTAGCACGCTCAGGTTCTTGGCCGCCACGGCATAACCGGGTTGGAGATCGAGGGCGCGCTCATAAGCCGCCATGGCTGCTTCCGGCTGGTTATCCACCGCCAGCACGAAGCCCAGGTTGTTCCAAGCCTCCGCGAGCTGGGGGTCGAGGCCCACGGCCCGCTGCAGCACCGTGATCGCCTCGGCGGTGCGCTGCTCAAGCTGCAGGGCCATGCCCAGATTGAGATGGGATCGGGCGTGCTCAGGGTCCACCTCCACGGCCTGCTCCAACCAGCCCAACGCTGCATCGGAGCGCTGCTCCAGGAGGGAAATCACACCGAGATTGCAATGGACGCGCACATCGTTCACGCCGGCCGCCAGCATCTCGCGATAGAGGTGTTCTGCCCGGGCCCGATCCCCCGCCTCCGCTGCCGAACGGGCCTGGGCCATCCAGGATTCGAGGTCGATCAGTGGTGGACGAGGCCCCTCGACGGCTTGATCAAGGTTCATCAACAACACGAATCTCCTGGTCAGAGAAGATCAAGCCATCAACGTTGGACAATTGCACAGCCGCACCGCCGCGACTCACATGGCATTGACTATATTTGCAGTCTCCGGCACCAGAGGTTTGGCTCAACACATACTCACGCCTTTGATATGGGAAGTAAAATAAATTTTCTTTGTTATACTGTCCAACTTTCTCCTCGTTCGTGGAATTCATAAAAGGCCTGTAGTGATAGGTCACTTCCTTGTCTGTTTGTCCACACCCCAAATCAGAAGTCGCTGTACATAGGTCGTACAAAGCATTGCCATCATAGGCGGGATTGTTGGGCGACCGCACACTAAAGCTGTAGCTTGAGCCGGAAGCCATCCTGATCATCAAGTCGGCGTTACGATGGATTGGGGTCGTTAAGCTTTGGCGGGCTAAGTTCTGCGATCCAAGCTTCACCTCTAATCCCCTTGGCGAGGTGCATGATGTTGACGATTTTGCAAGCCCATCAAGCAAGACCTGAACGATTGGCGCAGCAGAATTGTCGAGGTCACCATTGGGCTTATAGGGAGGACCTATGCGAACAAGCACGCAAGGCCCTTGATAAACGGAGCGGTAAACAGCAGATAGATTGGCGGGATCAACAGACTTATAACAGATATCATTGATTTTATTATGCTGAGGATAGCGTATCAGAGTGGCACTCACGCAATTGCTAAGCGAGCTGGCCCCTCTCGGGAGAAAAGGACTTCCTGCTGAAATGAAACTCGAAAAGGTCGCCTCGCGGCGCATGAGATCAGTCGCCCTATTGACAGCATCTTTGGAATCAAGATTGCGTTGAATGCTTGCTGAAACCTTCACCTCCGATAGCATGAGAACAACACCCAATGAAGACAATACAAGCGAGCCTAGGGAGACACCAATCAACAGTTCAACCAACGTGTAGCCATGCTGCGCCGCTGAGATGCTGGCAGCGGATCGTCGTGTGGGGGTCAAAGCCTTGAGCAAAATCACGCCCTTACACCTTGAAGCATCAGTTTGCATTGTAAGTGCAGAGTGCTGTAGTCGGCGAGTTGCGCCAGCCGATTCGAATGGAGTTGAGATCGACCATCACACATCGCTGCATTTGGGTAGCGGGACTGTTTGAGAGATAAAATATACGAGGAAGCGTGATTGTGCTGCTGGAGGAGAGATTCGAAGAAGCAACAGTTCCCAGCCGGGTGAAGGTGATGTAGTAAGGCGAACTTCCCTCACTGGCAGTGATGGTTAGAGCATCACCACCGCTGGCCGCCAGGAGATCGAGTCTGGGCAAGTCAGGGGAGTCGTTGCAGATGTTGGCGGCATGGCTGGACGCCTCCACGCTGTTTGTGGAGGCGTTCAACTGCACCTCACAGGCCTTACCGGAAACATTGGCCTCGCGGAGGGCCCTACCCCTTGCGGTGAGGAGAAAACTGACCAATTCATTGGCAGCCTGACGAAGATGCTGCTCCTGAAGGTAGGTATAGGTACTACGAATCACCAAAGAAGAAAGGATCCCGATCACGGCGACGGTGACCATCAATTCAACCAGAGTGAATGCCTGGCGCGAAATCAATCTCATCACAACCTCATGGCAACTGATCACACCAAGCAGCTGCCTCAACCAGCAACGAAGCCTCACGAGTGAAGCTAAGACCATCGGCGTTGGCGCCGTCAAGACTATAAAAAATCCGAATCTTGTTTCCCACGGCATCAACTCTGCGGTTTACATTGACATCGCTAACTCTACCGCCTGAAACCGGTATTGAAACCGTGTCGCCGATCTTTATTTCATAAGGTGGGAGATATGTCCTTAGGTCAGATGAGGAATTTTTCAGCTTCTGGCTATCGGCCAATAGTGCCGCTGCCAGGCCAGAGGTGCAGTCGGCAGCGGTTGGTTCGTATCGCGTCGCACCTATGACTTTGTAAGAAGATGACATGGTTATGTCAGTGTTGACAGAATAACTGCCTGTATTCGCTTTCCAGAGCCTCGCATAGTTGCTGAAGAAATCAAAATCGGCAGACACCACCGCCTCCACCGCTGTTAAACGATTGGTCTGTTCCCCGAGAGCCACTTGTCGCATCAGGGTAGGAACAATCACACTAATCACTCCAGCAGAGATAATTACTGCCATCAATACCTCCAGGAGGGTGAATCCGCAGCTGTCCAGCCTGGCGGTGTTGGGAGAGTGGCAAGATGGGGATCGGATCATGTCAGGAGGATAGACGTTGTTCATTAAATCCAAATCCACGATAGAAAAAGCGAATTGGAGTTGTACCGCCGAACACGCCGCGAAAACCGTAGGCTCCTCCGAGGCCTTCAAAGAAACTGCGGTTCGATAGAGTGGATAAATAGGCTGGGGCTTCCACGGCGCTTTCGAACTGGCAAACGGAGCCCACCAAGGCGGGAATGCGGTCCAAGGCGGTTGAGGTTTGGTATTTCAACTTACCTTTATTCAGCCACAGGAAGGCGTTTTGTAAATTGGTCTCTGTGAAGGTGGCTGGAATCGTTGGGGGTGTGGGAGTGTTGAAATAGGGATTGATCGTGATCGTTTGGCTGCCGCAGCTCGCGCCGGATGTAACGCCAAAAATACGGAACTTAGACCAACCTTTATTATTCCCAGAATCTTCACCGGAAAGCTTTGCGAGAGGCTCGATGGTCATGTTTTCGCTGAGAAAGATCTCAACCGGTGCATCGGCCGCACCCCTCTTGGTTGCGACCAGCATATTGGTGTTGGGTTTCACTGTCATGGCTTTGACCAAACATTGCACTTTGTCTCCAACCTGCTGACAAATAGGGGCCCAAGGCAGACCACTGGTGTAAATGTATGGGAAATAATCAACGTTTGATCCTGTTGAATCTGGGACTAATCCTACGGGAGCAGTTCCACTCTTGAAAGTGGCAGTTAATGAACCGGGATCCGCTGTGCATTTGATCACATTTGGCGCGCCCTCAGGCTCACAGCTGATCGCGTATAGGGTTCCGGGCGGATCAGGAACACGAAAGGGCGGAAAGCGGCTATCGGCGGCATCAAAGCTGCGAAATGAAGGTGAGGGGGGAGCCGTGATCGGATTGTTAAAGATCGGCGCGGCTCGATTCACCGATACGTTGCGCTTCATGGTGTACGTGCTGGTATAACCAGAACCACGATTCACAGTGCCAACAATGGTCAATATGCCTGATCCGCCCAGCAGATTGCCGAATTTATCGCCGCAGTTGTTTGGATCTGAGGACGATCTATTGAGAGGCGCCTCGTACTTTTCGAGCTTGTAGGAAAGTTCGGGAGAACGGGACAGGGCCTGGCTGGACGTTAAGGCGGGGATTGGATCCGCACTAGGGTCGGCGCTGGCAGCTACACCACAAGTTTTGAGATCCTCAGCAGAGACGTTGCTCCAATTGCTGGAATTGAGGACCCAAAGATAGGATTTCGGATCCCGATTCATCTCGGCCACGATTTCGGCGTAACCGTACTCAGCCGCCTGCCGTGCCGCCTGACTCAGCGACGCCGAGGCAGACGATTGCCTCGATCCGGCGACCCGGGCCGCAATGATCAAAACGCCGATCGTGGAAACCAAGGCCATGACCAGAACAGCCTGAACCACAAGCCCTTGGTTGGAGGAGCGAGGTCCCGAGGAGCCGAACCCTAGGACCTTGATGCGGCCTGGGCCGACGATCATGCGGACGGCGGTGCATGGAGTAATTAACCTAGTCGGGATTGCTCCCCGCTTCAAGGCCAACATCCCCTCGATCAGGGATTCCGGGTCTCAGCCGCCACGACAACACCGCTGGCCAGCCGCTGCACGCCCCCCTGAACCAGGGGCAACTCCTGCTCGATCCCCAGGCGGACCTGGCCGAGGCCCTGGATCTCCGCCCGGAATCCCGCCGGCACCAAGGCATCGATCACCACACGATTCTGACTCGCCCCCAGGCTGGGCTCCCCATCCAGTCCGAAGGCGGGTCCGCAGCGCATGAGCACCCGGCCCCTCCAGATCGGGCTTGGGGGCAGCCCCAGCGTGTAGGTGATCGGTCCCTCAGCCGTGCTGATCTGAAGCACGGGCTCGCGACCGGCGAGCGGACAGGGGGAGCTGCCGGCGGAACCCACCCGGATCGCCACAGCCCGCCGCAGATCGTCCCGTACCAGATCCAGGGTGCGTCGCTGCAGTGTCCGCTCGCGCCACTGCCGCACCATCACGGCCCCAAGACGGCTCTCGGCAACGAGCAGTTGTACCAGCACAGCGCTCAGCGCGAGCCCCATCCCCAGGGCCAGCAACAGCTCCACCAGGGTGAAAGCTTGAACAGGCCTGCACGGCCCACCGCCGGATCGGGACTCCACAGAACTGGCTCGGAAGACAGCCGCCATCGTCAGAGGTTCGGATCCGGACGGCAGATGCCGTTGCCATGGAGCCCAACCCGGGTCACCCCCAGGGGCAGGGAGACCACCACGCAGCGGTTGAGAGCCGTAGCCCGGTGAGCCACTAGCACCGTTCCGGCATCGAGCACCAGGCCATTGCTGCTGAAGCGCACGGCTTGCGGCAGGTTGTGCTCCAAGCGGAGCCCCTCCTGGGACCCCAGGCCCTCCCCTAGGGCCAGGGCCACGCCCACGCAGGCGGGTAGATCGCCAGCTCGAGGTGGCCCCCATCCAGCGGCATCCAGGCTGAGGGCGCAGGGGCGCCCACGGCGTTCTGCGGCGGTTCGGCCCTGCTCCAGCCCCACCAGAACCCTGCGCGTGGCGGCCTCCACCTGGAGCCTGCCCACACTCTCCGCTCCGGTCCCCAGGGAAATCACCCCTATCAGAGCCAGGATCGCCACCGTGAGGAGCAGTTCCATCAGGGTGAAGGCGTCAGATCGCGCCATTGCCGCCTCCCTGCGCCAACGCCTGGGCTGGAGCCTCAGCCTGGCCTGGAGCCACCGCCGGGAGCCCCGCTGGATTGCCGCCGCAGCCTCCGAAGGCCGCAGGGCTGTAGATCCGCCGCCGCTCCTGATCACCAGCCTGAAGGTGGATCAGCAGAAGTTCCCCCTCCGCCGTCATTTCCAGAGTTCGCACCACACCGTTCTGGGGAGGCTGGGTCTCCAGCCGTGACACCAGACGCTGCAGCTGCTCCTCACAGGAGAGCTGCTGCCCGAGAGGATCCTGGCGCGGATCCCGCAGCCGGGCCTCCAGCGCCTGCACCTCCGCCTCCAGGCTCTCGAGCTGGATCAGCTCCACCCGTTGCTCCAGCAGGGTGGTGGAAACCCGGTTCCACACGCCCAGCGATGCCGCGCTGGAGCCGAGCAGCAGCCCCGAGGCCAAAATCAGTTCCACCAGGTTCATGGCGCCACCCCCCGCAGGCCCAGCAGGCGAGGCGACTGGGCCCGCTGGAGCGGATCGGCCTGGAGAAACACTTTGAAGACAGCCCGGCGGGCGATGCCGCCAGGAACCGCGGGAGCTGCCTCGATCAGAGCCTCGGCTTCCGTAGCCCCCGGGGACCAGGTGAGCAGGCGTCCGCCGAAGGATCCAGGCTCCACCAACAGGGCTTGCTGCTGGGGGAGGCTGGCACAACTCTGGCCCTCCTGAGGCCAACGGCTGAGGGGCAACGAGAGGAGACAGGCATGACGGCGATTGAGCTCACCCACCAGCCGCTGGGCGACACCCACAAGGGCATCCTCATCGCGACCTCTTCCTGCCTGGTTCACCTGGTCGAAACGGCCCTGCAGGGCCACGGTCTGGAGTGAGAGGCTGCTGAGCAGCATGAGCATGGAAACCCCCAGGGCCAGGGGGAGCACGAAGCCGCTCTCCGGGGAGGGCGGGACTGGAGGTTTCCGGGGAACGAAGGATCCCATGGCAATGGGTTGCGAGCGCTAGCTGAGGGTTCCCGCCTGCGGACAGGCGGACCCTGGCGGTCGCCGCCATGGCCGCTGGCGAGCCATGGGCGCTGTCAACACCGCCATCAGATGGCGACACCGTGGCCCAGGGCCTCTCCCTGGAGCAGAGCCTGCGCGATCTGCTCAGCGATGCCGTGCGCACCGACGATTCCCTGCGCCATGAGTTGGCACGCCTGCGGGCCACCACTTCGGCCCCAGGCCGCCACTTGGATGTGGCAACCCTGATCCGCGAGGGTCGCAGTGAGCGCTGAAGCGCGCACCTGGGTGGTGGACGCCTCGGTGGCCTTTGCCTGGTTTGTGGCGGTGCCCAACGCCGAGCAGGCCGCACTACTCCTGGCGGCGGCACCCGGCACCCTGCTGCTGGCCCCCGATCTGGTGCTGGTGGAGCTGCTGAACGCGGCCTGGAAGAGTCGGCGGCTGGGGGCGATCACCAGCGAACAGTTCCAGATGCTGGCCAGCCGGGCCTCGGAACCCTTCAAGCCGCCTGTTCCCCGCCTCGGCGCTGTTGGCCTGGGCCGCTCACTGGTGCCGGGAACTGGATCACCCTGCCTACGACTGCCTGTATGTGGCCCTGGCCGAACGGGAACGGGCCACCTTGATCGCGGCGAATCAACTGCTGTTGCGCAAACTCAACGAGCCGGGCTCGGGCCTGCCGGCGGTGGTCGATCTGGCCGACTTGTGAGGTTGAGCCTCGGGTTGAGCCTGGGGCCTACTGGTTCAGCTTCAGCACCGCCATGAAGGCCTCCTGGGGTACCTCCACCTTGCCCATCGCCTTCATGCGCTTCTTTCCCTTGGCCTGCTTCTGCAGCAGTTTCTTTTTACGGCTGATGTCGCCGCCGTAGCACTTGGCGAGCACATCCTTGCGAATCGCGCTGATGCTCTCGGAGGCGATCACGCGGCTGCCGATCGAGGCCTGAATCGGGATCTTAAACTGCTGGCGGGGGATGAGTTCTTTCAATTTTTCCACCAGGCCCTTGCCCACATTGTAGGCTTTGTCACGATGCACAATTGTGGTGAGAGGATCAGCCTTCTCAGCATTAATAAGTACATCGAGCCGCACCAGTTCATTCTTGCGATAACCGATCAGGCTGTACTCCATTGAGGCGTAGCCTTTGGTGCGGCTTTTCATCTGATCGAAGAAATCGGTGACCACTTCGGCGAGGGGCATCTCATAGTGAAGCGTCACCCGATCAGTGGTGATATATTTCATATCAATGAATTCACCGCGCCGCTCCTGGCAGAGCTCCATCAGAGCACCATTGTAGGTGTTCGGAGTGTAGATTTCGAGCTTCACATAGGGCTCCTCGATCGATTCGCGTTTCTGGGGATCGGGCAAGGTGGCCGGGTTGTCCACCAGCATCTCGCTGCCATCGATCATGTTCACCTTGTAGATCACCGAGGGCGCCGTCACGATCAGGTCGAGGTCGTACTCGCGCTCCAGGCGTTCCTGCACGATCTCCATGTGCAGCAGTCCCAGAAAGCCGCAGCGGAAACCGAAGCCCATGGCGCTGCTCGTTTCCGGTTCGTACTGCAGGGCGGCGTCGGAGAGCTTGAGCTTGTCGAGGGCTTCGCGCAGGTCGGGGTACTGGTCGGCGTCGGTGGGGAAGAGGCCGCAGAACACCATCGGCTTGGCCTCGGTGTAGCCCGGCAGCGCCTCGGATGCGGGGTTGGCCAGCAGGGTGATGGTGTCGCCCACCCGGGCATCGGCCACCGCCTTGATCGAAGCGGCCAGGTAACCCACCTCGCCGGCATGGAGGCTCTCCACCTGCCGCTGGTCCGGGGCCATCACCCCCACCTCATCGAGTTCGTAGGTCTTGCCGCTGGCCATCAGCAGCACCTTGTCGCGGCGGGCGATCGTGCCGCTGATGACGCGGAAATACACGATCACGCCGCGGTAAGCGTCGTAGTAAGAGTCGAAGATCAGGGCGCGCAGCGGCTCCTCGATCCGATCCGGCGGCGGCGGCACGCGATCGACCACCGCCTGCAGGATCTCAGGCACCCCTAGACCAGTCTTGGCGGAACAGGCAATGGCGTTGCTGGTATCAAGCCCGATGATCGCCTCGATCTCCTCACTGATGCGAGCCGGGTCAGCCCCGGGCAGATCAATTTTATTCAGCACCGGGATGATCTCTAGATCATTGGCCAGGGCCAGGTACACATTGGCCAGGGTCTGGGCCTCCACGCCCTGGCTGGCATCCACCACCAGCAGGGCCCCTTCGCAGGCCTGCAGGGAGCGGCTCACCTCATAGGAGAAATCCACATGGCCGGGGGTATCGATCAAGTTGAGGATGTAGGTGAGGCCATCGGCGGCCTTGTATTCCATCCGCGCCGCCTGCAGCTTGATCGTGATGCCGCGCTCGCGCTCGAGCTCCATGTTGTCGAGAAATTGCGCCTGCATGTCGCGGGCGGCGACGGTGCCGGTTTCCTGCAGCAACCGATCAGCCAGGGTCGACTTGCCGTGATCGATATGGGCAATGATGCAGAAATTGCGGATCCGCGCTGCGGGTACGTCGGTCATGCGGGGCCGGGCTTGGGCGGCAGGCGATAGGGAGGATCCTAGGGACCGTCCCCCACTGGAGAGCACCGACAGCTCCCGGGTGAGAGGGGCAGGGCCGACGCCCCAGGACCGGAAGGGCTCCCTAAGCTTTGTTCATCCCTTGACGTCGCCCCCCATGAGCACGGAAACCTCCCTCGAGACCCCACAGCAGCTCGCACCCCCCCCCGAGGCCTCTGATCCCCGCGCCCTCACCATCCCCAACGTCGAGCGGGTGCTCGATGAGCTGCGCCCCTATCTGATGGCCGATGGCGGCAATGTGGAGATCGTGGAGATCGACGGACCGGTTGTGAAGGTGCGGCTGCAGGGCGCCTGCGGCTCCTGCCCCAGCAGCACCATGACCCTGAAGATGGGCATCGAGCGCAAGCTGCGGGAGGCCATCCCCGAGGTGAGCGAAGTGGTGCAGGTGCTCTGAGGAGCCAGCTGGATCCGAGGTCGCCGCCGATCCAGGCGGGGAGCGGGGCAGCCCCCCCTCAGCTCGCCTGGCCCTGGCGGTCCCTGGCCTGGGCCACGGCGTGAATGGCGAATTCCTCGAAGCCCCGCACGTAGTCGAGCCGGTCATAAAGGCGAGCCTTCGCCTTGGCGGCAATCTCCTGCCGCAGAAGCTCGCGGCGGTGGGGATCCTGCATCAGGGCAACGGCCCGCTCCACATACTCCGCGGGGGTGGCCGCCACCGGTGGATCCTCCACCTCCATCAGCCTGTAGGCGGCTGCCACGAAGCGGGAACGCAGGAATCGGCCCTCCAGCGTCACCACCGGGGTGCCGGAATGGATCGTTTCGTAGAGGGTGATGCCGCTGCCGAAATGAAAAGGATCCAGCAGCACATCCAGGCAACCCGCCAAGGCCAGAAAGTCGCGGCCATCCATGCGGGCGAGCATCACCACTCGCTCCCGAGCCGTGGGAGCCGTCAGGGCCAGGCGTTCGAGGTACGAGGCCGTGAGTGCAGGGAGATTCTCCTCCACGAACACGAACAGGGAATCTGGCACTGCCCTGGCAATCGCCTCCAGGGCTAGATCGAATTCGGGATGAAATTTTTCGATCCGGTGCAGGCAACCCCAGAGGGAGAGTTCGGGCGGCAGCACGTAATAATCGCGGCTGCGCTCCACCGGATCAAGCGACTCGGAGAGATAACAGCAAGGTAGACCTGGAAGTTGTACCAGGGTTTCGCTGTAATGATTCTGGGCCTGTGGAGGCTCCACGAGATCGCCGGAAACGTAATAATCAATCTCCGGCAGACCTGAGGTCTGCGGCACACCCCAGCCGGTGGCCTGTACCGCCGCTAGCCGCTGACTAGCCAGCATGGTGATGAAGGGATGCATGCCGATATCGGTATAAAATAAAATGTCGAGATTGAGGCCCTTCAGGGTGTCGCTGGCGGCCTGAAGTGATGGAGGAAGAGTCACCGTTCGCGCGCACCAGCTCTCTAGCTTGCTGCTCACCGCATCCTTGGGGGTGGTGGCGAGGTGAACCAGCACCAGTTCAAATTTGAGGCGATCAAGATGGCGAATCAGACCCTCAAAAGCCTTGGCGTTACTGTGTTGGTGAAAGAACCCCGACACCAAGCCAATCCGGATGCGTGGAGCCCTGGCGGTCGGGTTCAACGGCCTGGACCGATCAAGCCTGGGCGAAAGATGGCGTGGTGGTGTCGGTTGAGGGGCGGGGTAGGTGCGCGTGATCGCACTCGCAATCAGACGGCCATAACGCTCCAATAAATCACGGTCATCGTGATTGTGGTAGATGAGATAGAAGGGATGGCAGACAATCGCCGATTTTGTATCCAATGCCCCTGGAAGTCGATCCTTAGGCAGATGCGCCAGATCCTCCTCAAGCTGGCGCAATCCCTCCTCACACCTCTGCCGGCAGCGGGCGATCAGCTGCTCGGATTCCGCCACCAGCGGCAGCACAAAGAGATGATTCAGCCGCAGCACCACGGAATCGGGCTGCAGCGCCAGAGCCTCGCCGTGCCAGTGGATGGCGTCGCCGACATAGCCAACGTTGCGGAACAGGTGTCCCAGTTCCGTGCGGCAGGCAACGTTGTCAGGTTCGAGTTCGGCCAGCCGGATCAGGGATGAAATCGCATCGCCGTAGCGGCCAGCCGCCTGCAGCAGCCTGGCGAGCGTGCTCCAGAGCTCCCCATCCTCGGGATCGAGCTGCAGCCCTTCCTGCAGGCAGAGGATGGCGGCCTTGAAATCCAGTGCGGCGGCCAGCCGTTTCGCCAGGGCTAACCGGCTGACGTGATCGGCGGGCCAGCGGGCCAGCCAGCGCCTCAGGCGATCCCGCACCAGCGTCTCTCCCCCCTGCGCCTCCAGCTCGATCAGGGCCCGACCCACCTGACGGGCCGCCACCCGCTGCAGCCCCATCGCCGCAAGCCGATCCGCAAGCTCCAGCCGGCTCTCCCCAGAGCGGTCGCCAAGGCAGCGCCGAACCAGATCCTTCAGGCCCTGATCCGGCTGCCTCACGGGCTCCTCTGCCCCGGGGGGAAGGTCGGCGGCGTGCGTCTCGGATGACAAGCGGAGGAGCCGGATAGAGCCCAGCAGAGGGCCTTGAATCTGCTCAAACACTATCGGCCCCTAGGCTGCCGCTAAGCCGCCTTCCCACCGTGCTGGACCAGCGCCTGCTGCGCGATGACCCGGAGCTGATCCGCCGGCAGCTGAGCCGCCGGGGCCTGGAGGTCGACCCCAAGCTCCAATTTTTGGCACGAAAAGTACGGGATCTAGAGGAGAAGCGCAGCGTCCTGCAGGCCCAAGGCAACCAAATCAGTCGCGAGGTGGGCCAGCTGATGCGTTCCGGCGCCCAAGAAGATTGTCTCGAGCTAGCCAAGCTGAGGGAGCAAGGTAACCAGACCAAATTGCTGGTGGCCGAGAGTGAAAAGCTCGAAAAGGAAGCCGAAAACCACCTTCGCGAGCAGCTTGAGGTCCTCCCCAACCTGCCCTCCGCCCACTGCCCTGAAGGTCGAAGCGAAGCCGACAATGTGAAGGTCAAAACCTGGGGAGATCCGCGCAGTGGGCTGCGGGCCGATGGCTCCCCCTTGGAAGAGCACTGGCAGATCGCCGAACGCCTCGGCCTGGTGGACACGGAGCGCTCCGTGCGCATCGCCCAGAGCCGCTTCGTGACGCTCCTGGGCCAGGGCGCCCGCCTGGAGCGGGCCCTGATCAACTTCATGCTCGATCGCCACAGCGCCGCCGGCTACCGCGAGGTGATGCCGCCGATCCTTGTGAATACGGCCAGTCTCAGGGGCTCCGGCCAGCTGCCCAAATTCGCCGAGGAGAGCTTCAAGTGCGCGGACGACGACCTCTGGCTCACACCCACCGCCGAAGTGCCGCTCACCTCATTGCACCGCAGCGAGGTGATCGCCGCCGAGCAGTTACCGCTGCGCTACACGGCCTACACCCCCTGCTTTCGCCGCGAAGCCGGCTCCTACGGGCGCGACACCCGCGGCCTGATCCGCCTGCACCAGTTCAACAAAGTGGAGCTCTACTGGTTCTGCCATCCGGACCAGTCTGAAGCGGCCCACGAGCAACTGACCCGCGATGCGGAAGGCGTTCTGGAGGCCCTGGAGTTGCCCTATCGGCGCATTGAGCTCTGCTGCGGCGATCTGGGCTTCTCCGCCGCCCGCACCTATGACCTCGAGGTGTGGCTGGCAGGCGCCGGCGCCTACCGCGAGATCTCCAGCTGCAGCACCTGCGCCGATTTCCAAGCACGCCGCTCCGATATCCGCTTTCGCGACGGCAAGAAGACCCGGCTGGTGCACACCCTCAACGGCAGCGGCCTGGCGATCGGCCGCACCATGGCTGCCCTTCTGGAGCACGGACAACAGGAGGATGGCCGGGTGCGGCTTCCCGAGGCACTGATGCGGTACTACGGCTGTCAATATCTAACGGTTGAGACCCAACTAGCCTAGAGATTACAAGACTCTTCCTCAACCCGGGAGATAAATCGGGAGACAAGGCCGGAGACAAGGCCGGAGATCAGTAAGGACGGGAGCGTGACCCAGAGATCGGCAGATTCTCCTGCCCAGCAGGACCGCCGGAACCCGGTGGAGCATGGCTTTGGCAGGCACCACCCGGCAGACTCTCAACGTTGGCCAGCAAGCTTTTCGCCAACGACTTGCTGGCAAGCGTGCGAGGGCAGCCGGCAATTGGGTCGCGCACCCCTGTGGGTCCCAATCGGCGTGAACTTCACGCGGACCTGAATCGGGACGCCTTGCCCTGCGGCCATCGCTAGGCGCGGGAACCCGGCCCACCCGATCGGCCGACGGGAACCGAGGGGCTCCACAATGAGGCCACTTGCTGATGATCTGATGGGTGTTCTCACCGCACTGGCGATCCTGGCGGGGTTGATCGTGGTCCATGAAGCGGGCCACTTTCTGGCGGCCACCTGGCAGGGAATCCGGGTAAGCGGCTTCTCGGTGGGCTTCGGCCCGGCCCTGCTGCAGCGCACGCGGCGCGGTGTGGTGTATGCCCTGCGGGCTATCCCCCTGGGCGGCTACGTGGCCTTCCCCGACGACGACGAGGACAGCCCCTTCCCCGCCGACGACCCCAACCTGCTGCGCAACCGGCCCCTGCGCCAGCGGGCCCTGGTGATTGCCGCCGGCGTGATCGCCAACCTGCTGCTGGCCTGGGCCGTGCTCGTGGCCCAAGGGGTGGTGGTGGGGATCCCGGCGGGCTTCAGCACCACCCCGGGCGTCTTGGTGGCCGGCGTTCAGGCCGGTCAGCCCGCCGCCCTTGCCGGCCTGAAGGCGGGCGATCGGATCGTGCAGGTGGGAGATGCGCCATTGGCGGGCGGCCAGCAGGCTGTGGCCAATCTGGTGGAGACGATCCGCTCCGCTTCCGGCCGCAGCCTCACCATCCAGGCCGAACGGGGCCAGCAACGGTTGAATCTCAGCCTCACCCCCGTCGACCTCGGCGGCATCGGCCGGGTGGGAGCCCAGCTCCAACCCAATGGCAGCGAGTTGTTCCGCCGCCCCAGCGGACCCCTTGAGCCCATCCGCCAGGCCAACCACGACGTGCTGGCCCTCACCCGCCGCACCCTGGAGGGCTTCGGCAGCCTGATCACCCACTTCGGGGAAACGGCCGGCCAGGTGTCGGGCCCGGTGAAGATCCTGGAGATGGGCGCGTCCCTAGCTCACCAAGGAGGGGCCAGCCTGTTCCTCTACACCGCCCTGATCTCGATCAACCTGGCGGTGCTCAATGCCCTGCCGCTGCCGATGTTGGATGGCGGCCAGTTCGCCCTGCTGCTGATCGAGGGCCTGCGCGGGCGGCCCCTGCCCCAGCGCTTCCAGATGGCCTTCATGCAGTCGGGCTTTGTGCTCCTGATGGGGCTAAGCCTGGTGCTGATTGTCAAAGACACCAGCCAGCTCCCTGCCATCCAGCAGTTGCTCGGTCACTGAAACCAACCCAAAACCAGCCCGCAACGCCCCCCCTCGTCACGATGCCCGCCCAATAGGGCTCGCACCCACTGGCAACCATCCACCGCCGGCTCGGTGAGCGCCGGGAGGCTTCCTAGCCACGCGCTAAGGTTGAATTCATCTCTACGACCCGAGCACCCTGCCGCATGGCGAAGAAGTCGATGATCGCGCGCGATGTCAAGCGCCAAAAGCTGGTGGATCGCTTCGCCGCCAAGCGCACGGCCCTGAAGGCCGCCTTTGAGGCCGCCGCCGACCCGATGGAGCGGCTCGAAATCCACCGCAAAATCCAGGCCCTGCCCCGCAACAGCGCCCGGGTGCGCTTGCGCAATCGCTGCTGGGCCACCGGCAAGCCCCGTGGTGTGTATAGCGATTTCGGCCTCTGCCGCAACCAGCTGCGGGAACGGGCCCACAAGGGTGAACTGCCCGGTGTGGTGAAGTCCAGCTGGTGATCGTTGCGGCAGGGGGTGCTCCCGGCTGATGACGGCAGGGCTTGGCGGAGCGGCTGGTGCGGATCCCCGCCAACCTTCCGAACACTGGCCGGTTGAGTGGTGGATTCAGGCATACGCCAAGGGCTGGTTTCCCATGGCCCACCCCACTCACGGCGGACTCGACCTATGGCGCAGCCAATCCAGGGCCCTCATCCCCCTGGATCAAGACTTTCGCGTGCCTCGGTCCGTGCGGCGCATCCTGGGTCGCGATGGTTTCCAGCTGAGTCTGAATCGATCCTTCGATGCGGTGCTTCGCGGCTGCGCCGGGCGACAGGACACCTGGATCAGCGGCGAGCTGGCCCGGATCTATCGCCATCTGCATCGGGCCGGATGGGCCCACAGTGTGGAGGTGTGGGAGGGGCGGGAGTTGGCCGCGGGGCTCCTGGCCATGGGAATCGGCAGCTGCTGGATCGGAGAATCGATGATGCATCTCCGGGACCAAGCCGGCAATGTGATGCTGGTGCGTCTCGTGGAAGCCCTGCGGGACAGTGGCTTCAGCCTGTTTGATGTGCAGCTGAGCAACCAGCACCTGGAGCGCTTCGGCTGCCGTGAGATCGGTGATCAGGCCTACACGACCCTGCTGCGCCAGGCCCGGTCGCGGCCTACGACCCTGCGGCTGGGTGAGTCGGAAGTCCACTGTGAGGGCTGGATGCGAGAATGAGTTGGACAACAAAAGGACATAAAGCCCAGTGCAAGGACAAACGCAGTCGGTCTCCTTCGATGGTCGGGAGATCCGACTGACCACCGGTCGTTTCGCCCCCCAGGCTGGGGGTTCGGTGTTGGTTGAATGCGGAGATACCGCGGTTCTCGTGACCGCCACCCGCTCCGGCAGCCGCGAAGGCATCGATTTCCTCCCCCTCACCTGCGACTACGAGGAGAGGCTCTATGCAGCCGGGCGGATCCCCGGCAGCTTCTTCCGCCGCGAAGCGCGCCCCCCCGAGCGTGCCATCCTCACCACCCGGCTGATCGATCGCCCCCTGCGGCCCCTCTTCCCCTCCTGGCTGAGGGACGACATCCAGGTGGTTGCCACCGTGCTGTCGCTCGATGATCGCGTTCCCCCTGACGTGCTTGCCGTGACAGGGGCCTCCATTGCCACCCTCCTGGCCAAGATCCCCTTCGCCGGCCCGATGGCGGCGGTGCGGGTGGCCCTTCTGGGCGACGACTTCGTGCTCAACCCCAGCTACCGAGAAATTGAGCGCAGCGATCTTGATTTGGTGGTGGCCGGCACTCCCACCGGTGTGGTGATGGTCGAGGCAGGCGCCAACCAGTTGCCCGAGCAGGACGTGATCGAGGCGATCGACTTCGGCTACGAGGCCGTGGGCGAATTGATCAAGGCCCAGCTCCAATTGCTGAGCGATCTCGGTATCGAGCAGGTGATTCCCGAGCCCAAGGTGGAAGATCCAGCCCTGCCCTCCTTCCTGGAGAAGGAATGTTCCAAGCCGATCGGTGAGGTGCTCAAGCAGTTCACCCAGACCAAGGCCGAGCGTGATAGCAAGCTCGATGCCATCAAGGCCGCCGTGGGCGAGAAGATCGCCGGCCTCAAAGACGACGACTCCATCAAACTGGTGGTGAGCGGCAACAGCAAGGTGCTGGGCAACAGCTTCAAGAGCCTCACCAAGACGTTGATGCGCGAGCAGATCCTCAAGGAGGGCAAGCGCGTCGATGGGCGCAGCCTCGATGAGGTCCGTCCCATCCAGGCGGCCGTTGGCGTGCTGCCCAAGCGGGTGCATGGCTCGGGCCTGTTCCAGCGGGGCCTCACCCAGGTGCTCTCCTGCGCCACCCTCGGCACGCCCAGCGATGCCCAGGAGCTCGACGACCTCAACCCGTCCACCGAGAAGACCTACCTGCACCACTACAACTTCCCGCCCTACTCCACCGGCGAGACGAAGCCGATGCGCAGCCCCGGCCGCCGCGAAATCGGCCACGGTGCCCTGGCCGAGCGGGCCTTGGTGCCGGTGCTGCCCAGCAAGGAGAGCTTCCCTTACGTGCTGCGGGTGGTGTCGGAGTGCCTCAGCTCCAACGGCTCCACCTCGATGGGATCGGTGTGCGGCAGCACCCTGGCCCTGATGGATGCTGGTGTACCACTCAAGGCCCCGGTGAGCGGCGCCGCCATGGGCCTGATCAAGGAGGGTGAGGAGGTGCGCATCCTCACCGACATCCAGGGCATTGAGGACTTCCTCGGCGACATGGACTTCAAGGTGGCCGGCACCGAGAAGGGAATCACCGCTCTGCAGATGGACATGAAGATCACCGGCCTGGCGGTCAAGACCGTCGCCGAGGCGGTCAACCAGGCCCGCCCTGCCCGGCTTCACATCCTCGAGAAGATGCTTGAGGCCATTGATAAGCCCCGCGAGACCCTTTCTCCTCACGCACCGCGCCTGCTCAGCTTCCGGATCGACCCCGAACTGATCGGCACCGTGATCGGCCCCGGAGGCCGCACGATCAAGGGCATCACCGAGCGAACCAACACCAAGATCGACATCGAAGATGGCGGCATCGTGACGATCGCCAGTCACGATGGCGCCGCCGCCGAGGAAGCACAACGCATCATTGAGGGCCTCACCCGCCGAGTGAGCGAGGGCGAGGTGTTCAGCGGCTCGGTGACCCGCGTGATCCCGATCGGCGCCTTCGTGGAGATCCTGCCGGGTAAGGAGGGGATGATCCACATCTCCCAACTCTCCGAATCCCGCGTGGAGAAGGTGGAGGACGTGGTGAACGTGGGCGATCAGGTGACGGTGCGGGTTCGTGAGATCGACAACCGCGGCCGCATCAACCTCACCCTGCGGGGGGTGCCACAGCAGGACCAATCGGCCAGCTGACCGCTGGGTTGCTCAGCATTGCAAAGCGGCCCTTGCGGGCCGCTTTTTTTGTTGAAAACAGCCCAATCTACAAGTCAAAACTTACCCTGCCTAGGTTTAGCTGATTTCGCCATCTGCATCGAACAAGCTGTGCCTGAAGGCATCAGGTTCGAGGCCAGCAGCTCATTGTTGCCCTTTCGGCTTCTCGGCCAGGGCCGCTAGGGCCCGACCGCACACCTCGCCATGGACCACCCCATGGCTGGCGATCAGACAGCCCGCCTGATTCAGGTCGCCCGTGTTGTAGGTCAGGGGGCGGCCGTCGGCATGGCTGAAGGCGCCGCCGGCGGCGCGCAGCACCGCCTCGGGGGCGGCCATATCCCAGTCCTTTGGAGCCGTGCGCCCCGAAAGCGACACATAGAGATCGGCCTCCCCACGCAGGATCGTGGCCACCTTTCCGCCCACGCTGCCCATGGCCCGACTGGAGGCGGGAGCGATCGCCTCCAGCAGGCACTCCAGCCGGGGATCCCGGTGGTTGCGGCTGGCCACTAGCACCATCTCCTCGCACCGGTGGCGTGCACTCAACTCCGGTGGGGTGCGTGTGCCCAGGCGATCCTCCCGCCAGGCCCCTGCCGGCTGCCCCGCCTCCCCGAGCAGCCCGAACCAGAGCTCCTCGACCTCCGGCAGCAGCACCACCCCCAGCACGGGCCGGCCCTGCCGCACCAGGGCCAGGTGCACCGCGTACTCCCCAGTGCCCTGCAGGAAGTCGCGGGTGCCATCGAGGGGATCGAGGATCCACAGCCACTCCGCCGGCAGCGGTTCGCCGGGCCGGAGTTGTTGCTTGGCCGTCTCCTCACTCAGCACCGTCCAGGGGGCATCGGGGAAGGCAGCGGCCAGCCCCTGGAGCAGCCACTGGTTGACTGACAGATCGGCGGCCGAAACCGGACCATCTCCCCCTTCCACGACCGCCAGGACCGGCGGGAAACCAAAGGGTGGCTGGAGGCCCCGGCTATAGGCCCGCAGGATGTCGGCGGCACCCCAGGCCAGCCGCCTGAGTTCGCTCAGGAGCATTTCCAGGGTGATCCCCGCCGGCAGGCTGGGGGCCGCTGCCGGCGGGGAGCTGGGGGGCATCATGGGGAGGTAAAGGGACATTGTGCAGGAGCCGTGACCGTGCGGAAGTCGGGGCCGCCTGCGGAGCCTATGGAGCCAGTGGAGCCTCCGGCCAAGGCCACCGACGCCCCCAACGAAGCCATGACGGGCGGCAGTCAGGAGCATCAGCCCCCCCCGGAGCCACGACCGGCCACGGGCGGGAAGGGCCCGGATGCCGCTGAACCGAACGGCGGCACGCTCTATGTGGTGGGAACTCCGATCGGCAACCTCGAAGACCTCTCGCCGCGGTCCCGGCGGGTGCTGGAGCAGGCCGATTGCATCGCCTGCGAGGACACCCGCCACAGCGGCCTGCTGCTGAATCGGCTGGGCATCCGCGGGCGTCGCCTACTGAGCTTCCACGCCCACAACGAGGCGGCCCGGATGCCGCAGCTGCTGGAGGCCCTCGCGTCCGGTGAGGCGGTGGCCGTGATCAGCGACGCCGGCCTACCGGGCATCGCCGATCCGGGGGAGGGCCTGGTGGCAGCGGCCCGCCGCAATGGCCATCCGGTGATCTGCATCCCGGGTCCCTGTGCCCTCACCACCGCCTTGGTGAGCAGTGGCCTTCCCTCGGGGCGCTTCTGCTTCGAGGGGTTTCTGCCGGCCAGGGGCGGGCCGAGGCGCGAGCGGCTGGGGGCCCTGGCCAGGGAGGAACGCACCCTGGTGTTCTACGAGGCGCCCCACCGGCTGGTGGCCCTGCTCGAGGATCTGCTCTCCCAGCTGGGGAATCGGCCACTGCAGGTGGCGCGGGAACTCACCAAGCGCCACGAGCAACAGGTGGGCCCCACCGTGGAAGCCGCCCTGGCGCACTTCCGCGCCACTCCACCCCTGGGGGAATGCACGCTGGTGGTGGGGGGTGCCGAACCGGTGTCACCATGCTGGGATCCGATCGCCCTGGGCCAAGAACTGGCCGCGCTGGTGGCCGGGGGCCTCAGCCGGCGGGAGGCAGCCCGGACCCTGGCAGAACGAAGCGGCCACAGCCGGCGTGAGCTCTACGCCTTGCTGCACGCGGAGCCCGGCACGGTGCCCCCAGACCCGGAAGCAGACCCCTGACCTTCGCCTATGGGCGCGGTGCGGCCCACGGGCACCCGGCAGAATTGTTTCACCTCTTCTCCTTGTGATGCTGTTGCGACTGCGCCTGCTGCTGGGCAGCCTGCTGGGCGGCTCCCTGCTGCTGGCAATGCTGTGTCTCGGCGCCCAGAACCTCGATCAGCGGGAGCGCCTCAACCTGGGCTTCGGCCAGACCGCCCCCCTGCCCAGCGGTTTCCTGGTGGGGTTGGCCCTAGCGGTGGGCGTGATCAGTGGGGGAAGCACCGCCGCCCTGCTGCTGCCAGGGCGGCGGGACGACAGGGCCTAAGGGCTGCCCGAAGCCCGGTAACACCGGCTGCTGGGGGAGGCTGCTCAAACCATCAGGAACTCCAGCCAATTCCAGGCCAACACTGCTGAAGGCTCAGTGCGTTGAGGTGTGAAGCCAACAAGGTTGTTCCGCAGCCTCTGGGAACAGATTCCCGCCGTAGCCAAGCCCCCGAAGGCTGATCGTGGAAACCGAGTTCGGCAGATTGTCGGCGCGCCGAACCCACCTTCCGCACCGCTCGTCCGAGCGGGCTCAACTCCCCGGCAACGCGAACAGCGCTCCCTCGATCACCACCCTGCTGATGCCTTGGGCCAGCAGGTAGGGGGCGGTGCGGGTGAAGACCGCCGGATCGGGAATCTTGATCACCCGCTGGGTGCGACCACAGTGCCGCTTCGCTTGGCGGGGGTTCACGAACACCATCAGGGCCTGCCGGTCCTGCTCCTCCACCGGCAGGCGGCCGAGCTCGGTGAACTCGCTGAGGGGCTTGGCCTGGAGCTCCACGGTCTTGTCGACCAACATCCAGGCGCTGCCACGCAGATCGGCGGCCGTGAGCGGCAGGGGGCGGATCTCGGTGTGGTCATCCACTAACTCCAGCAGCGGTACCGGCACGAAGCTCTGGCCCTCGCTGTCGTCTGCATCAGCATCAAAAGCCAGGTCATCGTCGGTCTCGTCGTCGCCGAAGTCATCGGCGTCATCGATCGCGAGTTCAGCCGGGCCGTTCTCCCGGTCCGCTGCTGGGGCATGGGCAGGGGTCGGCTGGCCCGCCCGGCGGACGGGGTGATGGGGGGGAGGGTCGTGGGCCGTGATCGGTGCGGGGAGCCTTGTCCCAATGGGGGCAACAACGGCCTCGGTGGGAACGGAGGGACGATCGAACTCGAACGCTGCGGCTTCCGCCCGGCCGCTGCCATCGCCCTCTTCATCCCTATCGCCATCGCCAGCAGGTTCTTCGTCATGGGCAGCGGTGAGCTCGGCCACCCCCGGATCCGCTGGCTCCCTACGGGGGATGGCGCTGCGCCGATTCCGCTCCTTGATACGGTCGTACTCGCCGGGATCCAGCGCCGCCTTCACCGCCCGGCTCACGGTGTTGGGACTGCAGCCATAGGCCTCAGCGAGCGGCTGCAGGCCCTCACCGGCGCGGAACCTCTCCACCACCTCGGCTTTCTGGCTGTCGCTGAGCCGGGCGGCTGGCATGGAGCGGTGATTCTCACAGCCCTCCACTCTAGATGGCCCAGCGCAAAGTCTGTGATCCATTGCCGCTTCGACGCTCATGGCCAAGGACTGGCACAATTCGGCCATGCTCCCTTAGCTCAGCTGGATAGAGCAGCTGCCTTCTAAGCAGCCGGTCGTGTGTTCGAATCACACAGGGGGCGTTGCAGTTATCCCAGTCGCAGACAGGAATCAAACCAATTACAACAAAGGATCGCCGCCTCTGGCTCGTCTCATGAGACAGGCCAAGAACGCCCTAGAACCGTCAGCCTCTGCCATGATTTCCCCCAGATTTCCCCCGGGGGACGGATGGCTCCCGCCCGACCTATCTGGCTGGTGGACCTGAGCCGCTCCTTCAAGCGCCACCGCCAGGGGCGCCCAGGCTGGTTCATCGAAGAGCACCGCGACCGCCTCAGGCTGCGCTCGGATGAGCTGCCGCCGCGACCTGGCAGCACAAGCACCAGGCAGGCCGTCACCCTCACCACACCGCCCGGGCCGGCCACCGCCGCCCATGCCCTTTCTGAGGCCTGCTCCATCTTCGACGCGGTGATGGCGGGCACCTGGCGATGGGCTGAGCGCGGGGGGCAGGGAGGCGACTCCAACCGGTTGAGCCGTCACAACCTCACCCGCCTTGTGGGCGACCTGGAGAAGCAGCTGGTGGGGGAGAAGCTGGCCGCCCGCACCTGGCAGCGGATGTACCTCCCCTTCCTGGCTCCGCTCATCGAAATCGCTGGGGCGGAGGCATGGCAGGAGGATGCACCGCTGCTGTCCGCCACCCTCCGCCGCTGGCCAGCGAACAGCCGAGCGCGGCAGATGGCTCACGACCGGATGCGCCGCCTCTGGCGCGAGGCTGGCTGGTCATGGCCCGAGGAGCTGGCCCTGCTGCGCGGCAACGGGAAGGCCGCGGTCGATCCCCGGGGGGTGCGATCGATCACTGATCAAGAGATTGAGCAACTGCGCGAGGCGATCCAAGCGAGCAAGCTCACCGCCGCCGACCTGGTGGCCTGGGACTGCCTGATCGTGTTCGGGCTGCGCCCCCAGGAGCTGATCGGACTAGATCTCACCGGAGGTACTGGAGGGCATCCGGTGGCGGTGGTGACCCGCACCAAGGTGTCGAGCAAGGGGGCGACCCGGCCGCGGCAGGTGCCGGCAGTGCCCCCTGCTGGCTGGCCCCTGGACTGCCATGCGCTGCTGGGGCGGTGGAGGGAGCACGGCCTACCGCCGTGGAGCCAGACGGCAGCCTCCCCCGGTGAGCGGATGACGAAGCAGCTCCGTCGCCTCCACATGCCCCCAGACCTCAGCAGCTACGCCACGCGCCACGCCTTCGCCCTGCGGCTTGGCATCGACCTGGGTCTCCACGTCAGGGAGGCCGCCGAGCTGATGGGCCATTCGCCTCAGGTGCATTTACAGACCTACGGCCGCCGGCTTGATACTCCGAAACTGCACGAAAAGATACAGCAACTGATGCGGCAAAAAGTATTGGTAAATGAACGCCTGGAACCGTTCCATTAATTGCCTTGCCTGGGCAGACTTAGCCGGATAGGTTCTGTTCGTGGCTGCTCCATCGCCACACAAGAACACCTACACGCGCCCAAATGGCCTTCACAATGAACACCTCTGAGGTGGTCGAATCGCTGCGCGTCAGTGATCAGACGCTGCGCCGACTTCGCCGGGATGGCGTGCTGCGTCCCGGCATCCATTACCGCGCCATTGGCACCGGTGAAAAGCGCCCGCCCCTCCTCTGGAACCCCGAAGCGGTCGATGCGGAACTGGCCAAGCGGTCCCGACGTCTGCTCACTGGCCGCGGCCAGGGCTGAGCACCATGAGCCACGAAAAGACCCCACCCCCGCGGGCACGGGAGGGAGGCGGGTCGGGCAAGAAGAAACAGCTTTGCGCCAATCCTTCCGGCGTGTCTGGGGGCGAGCTGTGATGGCCCGGACCGCCCTGACTGATCTGCTGGCGTCTGGCCTCCCCGAGCCGGCAGCCCGCCAGCTGGTCGCCTCCGACCACTACCGCGACGCCTCGCCCAACGAGATACAGCAGACCCTCGGCGTCGCACGCCCCGGCTGGCTGGTCCGCTTCCCAACCCTCGACGGGGACGGCCTGCTGCTGGTGGACGGGCCCGGCAGTGCCCCGTTCGTCCGGGGCCGCCTCACCGACGGGAAGTACCCGAAGTACCTCACCGCCCCCGACGCAGGCTGCCGCCCCTACTTTTCCCCCCTGTTGTCGCCCAAGGCCCGTAAACCCGAGGGTCGCGGCGACAAGGACTTCACCGAAGGCGAGCGAAAGGCCGACGCCGCCTGCTCCCACGGTTTCGACACCATCGGCCTCAGCGGGGTCGACTGCTTCCGGGACAGGCGCTGCAGCACCGACGCCATCCTTCCCGAGTTGGAGGCAATCAACTGGGCCGACCGCACCGTCCGCCTGGTATTCGATTCCGACGTAGCGATCAAGGCCGGAGTCCAGTCCGCCCTGCGACGTCTGGCCTTCGCCCTCACCCATCGCGGGGCAAAGGTGCTGGTGGCGACCATCCCCTGCGAGATTCCCTCAGGCCCGGGCAACCCCACGCCCGAGCTATGGAAGAACGGGCTCGATGACTTCATCGCCCGGCATGGAGCCGATGCCTACCGCATCATCCGGTCACGAGCCCGCGAATGCGTCAAGAAGTCGAGGGACGAAGAAGGCAAACTCAAGCTGGAGTGGATCTGGGAGCCTGAGCCGGCCGGCCGCGGCTCCACCAGAGAGAAGGCGCTGCTGGCCCGGTGTGTATTCAAGGAGGCGTTCACCGTCGACCCCAACCTGGGCGCACTCCACTGGTGCAGCACCCATTGGCAGATCCTCGACGGCAAGCCCGAGCAGCGCCTCGCCCGACCCTTCCTCCACTGGTGCGACGCCATGGGATGGCAGGACACCTGCCTCGGCGCAGTCCCCAGCCAGCTTATTGAGGAGCTGCGCGAGGAGCGCCACTGGAACCCACCGGGGCGGCTCGGTTTTATCAACGGCACCCTCGACACCGGGACCGGCCAGTTCCACCCGGGCCACCAGCGGGAGGACAACATCACGATCCTCCACCCCTACCGGTACGACCCCACCGCGCAGTGCCCCAGGTGGATGCACTTCCTGCCGCAGGCGCTCGGTAACAGTGAAGCCGCCGTCAAGGTGCTCCGCGCTGCCATCCGCTGGACCATTGAGCCGAAGGACCGCACTCGCCCCTTCCCGGTCGAATACTGCTTCGACGTGGGCGGGCACAAGGGCAGCGGCAAGGGAACCGCCTCCGAGGTGGTCGGGGCCCTGGTCGGTGGCACCGAAGGAGGCGCCGCACGGCTCGACATGGCGTCCCTCGACAACCCCGCCGCCCTGTTCCAACTGGTCGGGAAGCGTATGGCCTTCGACCCTGACGCCTCCGGCCACATGGCCAACGCGGGCATCTTCAACGCGATCGTCTCAAACGAACCGATCAACGTGAAGAAGCTCTACGTCAACGAACACAGCACCCGCCTCGGTGTTGTGGTCTGGCGATTCTTCAACGATCAGATCACCGTTTCTGGCGGCAGTGAGGAGGGCATCGGCAGGCGATCCATCCCCCTCACGTTCAGCAACCCCACCGGCGCCCGAGACCGCACACTTAAGGCCGCCCTGCTGGCTGAGCTCCCCGGCATCTTCGCCTGGGCCTGGTCGATGCCGCTGGAGGAGGCCCTACAGGCCTTGGCCACCGCGGGCCAGGACGAAGGCATCCGTGAGGCCGCCATCGAGGCGGCATGGGCCCGGAACCCGAAGCTCCGATTCCTGGCAGAGATGTTCCCCGACGGCCGATCTGAGATCGAGGCCGGGAAGCTGTTTAAGGAATGGAAGCAGTGGTGTGAGGAGCAAGGTCACCACCACGGGAATCAGGCCCGCTTCAGCGCCGACATCCAGAAGGTGACCGGCAGGCCGAAGCGTGTGGGGCAGGCGAAGCAGACCGTCTACGACATTCCGGCAATGGACGGATTCGATTACGCCGCCCACCTGGGCCTTGTGCCCGCCGAGGCGGTGGACGCCGACTCGCCGCAGGTGGACGTCGACTCCGAGATGGGTGGACGTCGACCCCCTGAGCCCGCGTCCACTCAACGTCCAGAGAACGTCCAGGGCAACGTCCATCAGACCCCAGCCCCCAACAGGATTCCCCCCCAGATGGACACTGACTTATCAGGGAAAAAAGAAGGGCAAGCCAGAGAGGGGTTCCAAGAGGCCGCAGGGGGCAAACCCGGGGATCTAAGGGGGAAAGGTTTGGGATGCGCCAATTCGGCGTCCTCAACGTCCACCCCCTCACCCGGCAAGCCGATAACCGTTGACGGCGAACCCGGCTGGTCCCTGCCGGGTGCCATGCCGTCAGGCAGCGGCCCGACCGTGAAGGTCCTCTGCGTCAGTCCAGATCGTCAGTCGCGGTCGATCGAACGGCGACGGATCGCCATGTGCAAGGCATGACCCCAACCACCCCACGCCAGCCAGACAACCACCCGTCTGCAGCCTGACCCCATGAACCTCCGCGTGCCAGACCTCTCCCTGATCGCCGCCCCGTAGAAGCCACCTGAAGGGCCGTTGCCTCGCCAGCCATGCAAGGCCATTGGCTACGCCCTCCCCCCCCTGGCCCGTCCCCGCGACCACTCCGAAGCCCCACCAACACCACAAGCCATGACCATCTACTACGACCCCGCCGACTGCAGCCCCGACCCTTACGACCCCGAGAACCCCCACCGTGACCAGCGCACGCTCAGCTTCGAAACCATCACGACGGTCAACGAAATCACCAAGACCATCAGCCTCATCACAAAAGCCGGCATCACCCGCTATCGGTCCGTGAGTAAGCCCATCAAATTCCCTGCCCGCATCACCAACCGCACATACCCGCCTGGCCTGGATCCCTCGCACCATGAGGAATGGGCAACGGCTGTCCAAGCGGTGGAGGAGGGATACTCCTGCTATCCAGCCGGGGCACAATCGGTCCTCAGGGAAATGTTCGAAAATTCGGCCGATTATTGGTGCGGGCGCTATGTGGGCGAACGTCTCGAATACTGACTTGACGGTCTCCTGACCCCCGGCGCCTGACCCATGACCACCCCTAACCACTAACACCACAAGCCATGACCCGCCACAACGACATATCTGAAGCCCTGGCCCTGCTTGCGGCTGAACTACTGCAGATCGCCAAATCGGCCTGGGCTGGTTACGACGCGACCGGCCGATGCCGCCCAGCTGGGTGCCCAGCCGCCGCGCTCCCTAGCGTCCGCTAGAGAGCTGCCTGAGAGGCCTGGGCCAGAGGGCACCGCTTCGGCATAAGGCACCGGCTGAGAAAACTCAAAGCCCTAGTGCTTTCTTGCGCAAGGCTTCATGCTCCTCAGGCGATATGAGACCACGCTTAAGCATTTTTGCATAGTCTTCAAGCTTTGTAGTTGTTGAATCGGAAGCTCGAATCATTTCTAATTTAGCCGCGACGTTCGATTTCACCCCTGGCTCTGGCTTGCCTGCATCAACCCAGCGAGCCACAAGTGCATTTATGTCCCGCTGATATGTATGACTTTAATATGCAACCCAAACAATAATGGCCACCCCAGGTATCACGAATATAAGCAAGCCAATCATAATAAGGATAACGCCAAGGCATCCATTGGGCTCGCTTGGCACTGGATAACCTAAGGATCGAGCCCAAGCGATAGCCCTGGCTTGATCAGTTTTTGACGCCATGGCTTGATCAGTTCTTGGCGTAGCCGGTTGATCAAAGAGACTCCTGTTGATTCTGTAAATATCATTCCCGCCGGTGTCTCTGAGGATGATCGCATTTTGAGTAGCAATTGAATTCCCCAGCGAAGGCACTTGCCTCTCCAGGTCTTTCCCATAGGACCGTGCATAGGCGATCGCCAAGTCAAACTCTTGGGGGCTTAAGCTTCTTCCTTCATCATGAACCTGCATGCTTTTATGGCCCAGAGCTAGGCCATGGTCTATTTCGAGGCCCACGATAGGCATAGAAGGGATCGATGACAAGTCTTTGCTTAAATCCATTTGGCAGCAACTTGTATTGCTGGATCGATGTGAAGGAGTTTTCTTGGTTACGGGGACTGAAGGCTAGGTGTGGCGATTGATCTCCTAGTGCCCTGCTGCTTGCCCTGTGTCCACCCTTCCCCCGTGGCCCTCTGATGCCCTGCTGCTGGCCCTGTTCAAGCCGGGCCCGCCCCGCTTCCGGTCTGGCATCGTGCGCCCCCGTCCCGCTTGGCTGCCACACCCTCACCGCCGCCTGCCCCGCCTGCGGGGGGTGGTGCCGTGCTCGAAGCTCTGGGGCCCATGGCGACTACCCCTTCCTGCCCCATGATTGGCCTGGATTGGAGCTACCGCGGCCCTGGCCAAACTCGTTCCTGGCGTCAACGACCTTGCCACCCTCTACCCAGAGGTGGCGAAGGAGGCTGATGGATGGGATCCAAGCACTGTTCTGGGAGGAAGCAACAGAAAGCTGACATGGCGGTGCGAGAAGGGTCATGCTTACGAAACACCTGTCGTAGCCAGAACTGCAGGTCACAAAACTGGTTGCCCGGTTTGTGCAGGCAAACAGACCCTGGCAGGTTTCAACGACCTTGCCACGCTATTTCCCCAAGTCGCTCAGCAAGCTGACGGCTGGGACCCTTCAACAGTTACCGGGAAAAGTGGAAAAAAGTTCCAGTGGCGTTGCGAGCGAGGGCACTGTTGGGTTTCAACAGTCGCCAACAGAACACCTCCACACAACCGGGGCTGCCCAGTTTGGGATTCGTAATGCGACCGGGTACTGCCGAATCCCTGCTGCCACCTCATCAGGAACAAAGGGATCAGCAGTTGACCGGCCTCTCACCTGTGCCACGACGATCAGTGTCCATCCAAAAATTACGTCTACTGTTATCCTTATGATACACATGCATTAGCACGAGGACCCTTTCCACAATGACTAGTATTGTTCGGACGATACTGATTCCCGGCTTAGGCTTTGCCGCCGCCAACTGCGCCCTTATCCCTGCCCCTGCGATGGCCGCCCCCGAGGCCTCCATCTCCGCCCCTATGAAGGTGGCCCAAGGCTACAGCGTCTACCCCACCTACCCCGCCGACCCCACCTCCACCACTGTGAACGGGGCCCGTGCAGAATCGGTTGGATCTGTCTGGATAAGTGTTGGAGCTTCTCCCAGTGGCAACATTTCAGGGGCTATAGGTGCGCGCAAAGGCTTTATCGGTTCAATGTTTGGCATCGGTGCAGAGTTTGGTGTGGTTGGTGGTGGTACTGCATTGCCTGATGGAACGCTCGACTACACGATTCCTCACAATGATTTTACCGTGAATGGTGACTACACTGGCAATGCCTACGGTGGAGATATACTGGGTTTTTTAAATCTTGATCGCAGGGGCAATGTGGCCATCTATGGAGGGCCAGGCCTCTATGCGCAAAGCACAACCGAGGTGATCCAGTCAAACGTCACTGGCTGGTACTACGAAAATGGAACTACCACTGAAGTGGTTTTTGCTGGTGGAGGCGGTATTCGTGTAAAAGTTGCACCGAATTTAGAGCTAGGGGTTGGGTATCATTCACTCCGCGGTATTCAAGGTTCAATCGGTTTTAGATTCTGATACCCCAGCACCGTGCGATAATTGATTGCCCTCCGTGCACCCGTTGGAGCAGCTGAGGGTGGTGGAGCTGCCGGATCTGGCCCCTGCTGCTGGTCTGCCTCGCGTGGCTCGCTCCGGCCGCCGATTCGAGCAGGCACCCACTTCACCCCCGCCTGATCTGGTGTCGATTATCAAGGCAGAACTTGATTACGCAGCAGGCTCCGCAACCGGCCCAGTCAGGTCGTAGAGTGGTACACAGATACCATCCAAGTCATGGGCCGCAATGCCATTCAGTTCCAGAAAGGGCTCTCTGTGCCTGAGTTTCTGCAGCTTTACGGAACGGAGGCCC